>JBBDNN010000020.1:0-34232 GCA_040877545.1 Balneolaceae bacterium | reverse complement strand
CCTTAAAAACGAGCCGGGTGATGGAGCGGGCCAAAGGCTGCCTATAGTTGAACTCCTCGGATTTTACTATTTAGCTCCAGCATTGTACTTCAGGGACTTTAAAGCATCTTTAAAAAAATTAATTAACTTCCACCTGCACATATTCCGCATTAATAAAAATTCACACGTATGAAAACTCTGAATCCTTACCTCTTTTTCCAGGGAAACTGCGAAGAAGCCCTCACCTTTTATAAAGAATGCATGGGCGGTGAAATAATTTTACTCCAGCGATTTGGTGATACTGAAATGCCGGTTCCTGATGATCATAAAAACAAGATCATGCATGCAGAGCTAAAAACTGAAAATATACACATCTTGTTTTCGGATGGTGCGCCACATAAAACAATTACCGAGGGAGACAATGTTCAGCTGAGCATTAATCTCACAAGCACCGAAGAGCAGGATAAACTATTTAAAGCACTTGCCGATGGCGGCAAAGTTACCATGCCATTGGAGGATACTTTTTGGGGCGCCCGTTATGGAATGCTTCAGGATAAATTCGGTATCAGGTGGATGCTGAACTGCGAACTCTGAGTCTGTAATCCCATTATTACTTTTTTCTCTCTTTCATCTTATACTGAAAAGCTTCATTAACCACATTCTTTGCCCCTTTTTCGGGACTCGGATAAAGATCATCGGGATCAGTGCTGTCTCTGCGGGTTAATTTTGATTTTATATCTTTCTGCTTTTTCATCAATTCCATTTTTTCATCACCCGTTACCTGACCTATTTTATCAGCGAGTTCATTCAACTTCCTTTTGAAGAAATTAATTTCCAGTGTTCGAATGGCACTTTTTGCAGTTCGATAGGGATTTTTATCCTTTTCATACTTTAGTCCCACTTTCTCGGCATGCCGGTCACTGGCAGAATGTTGCTCCAGAAAAACATCCCCAACTAATTTCAGGAATGGATCTGGTTTACCAGAATACACCTGAATTGAAATCTCTTCTTCCTTTTTATATCGATCAACAATATCCGAGAAAAACATCCGCAGTTCTTCATCCTCGAACAGGCGCTGATTGGTTATCGAACAAATATATTCAACCATATCGCGACCATAGGTAACCATTAACCGAATTAGCTCTTTCTCGTAATGCGGCTTCTTTTTTGTTGAAGGTGAAACAGACTGATTTTCAGGAGCAGATTCTTCTGGCCTCCCATCCCCAGCCGCCGGTCTTCCATCTCCAGTTATCGGTCTCCCGTCCCCTTTCCTCTCCTCCTCAACTCTTTGCCTTACCTCATTCCTTTTCTTCGAACGTTTCTCCTCCATTCTTTTTACATTCAAAACACGTTCCAGTTCAACAAATAAATCTCTGTCGGTTCCGCGGCGGAATTTTTGTGTTTTTTGATGAAGATGCTGCACATACACCTGCCGCTGAATTTCATCCGGTATATGAGCGACAGCTTCTAATATTTCAGAAATCACCTTTTTCTGTTCAACCGGGTTTTCCAGCCGCTGTTCTTCTTCCGCTTTTTGCAGCAGGAAATTCACAAAATCACCGGCTTCTTCTTTTTTCAATTCCTCAAAAGATTCTTTCCCGAACTGTTTCACAAAAGAGTCAGGATCCTGTCCTTCCGGTAACTCCAACAACTGTACTTCCATCCCTTCCTGCAGCGCAATATTGATCCCTCTTTTCATGGCAGTTTGTCCGGCATTATCAGAATCATAAATCATGATAATACGCTCGCCGTATCGGTGCAGAATTTTCATCTGTCCCGGGGTAAGGGAAGTCCCGCTGCTGGCAACCACATTCTCGATTCCATGCTCCATCAGCGTTATTACATCCGTGTAACCCTCCACCAAAATCACTTCCTTATGGCGGCGAATTTCATTCCGGGCAAAATTCACCCCATACACCACATCACTTTTATTGTACACTTTGGTTTGGGCTGAATTGATATATTTGGCCGTCTTTTCATTCCCCAGCACGCGCCCCGCAAAAGCAATTACTTTTCCTGTAGGATTAAAAATAGGAAACATCAGTCTTCCCCGAAAAGTATCGTAATAACCGCTGCCTCTTTGGCTTGGTTTTATAAGGTCCGCCTCCACTAAATACTGCTCGTCAATGCCCGCATTTTTGGCTGCTTTCCCAAGATCTTCGCCACCGGATGGTGCGTAGCCTAATCCATATTTTTTAAAAACTGCGGCGTTGTAACCTCTTCCTTCCAAATATTTCAGCGCCTTTTTTGCATCGGGATTTTCAATCAGATTTCTATAGAAATAAACACCTGCAAATTTCAGTGCATGATAAATTCCTTCACGAAGCTGTGTACTTTCACTGGGTTCTTCGTTTTCGTCTTCTGGAATGAAGACACCATAGCGTTCAGCAAGCTGACGAATGGATTCCACAAACCCGATCCCATCCTGGTCCATCACAAATTTAAATACATCGCCGGATTCTCCACAGCCAAAACACTTAAAAATTCCCAGCCGCGGCGTCACATTAAAGGAGGGCGTTTTTTCATTGTGATAAGGACACAGGCCGGTATATCCACCGCCCGAACGCTTCAATTTCACATAGTCCGAAACCACCTCAACAATATCTGCGGCCTCCCGAACTTCTTCTTTTTTTTCGTCACTTATCATGTGTCAATGATAATAAATTTGGGGATGAAGTGAGGGAGTGAATATTGGATTCTTACCAAATAATATTATTAATGCCTGAGAAGATATACCCTCTGCGTATAATCATTTACTGCTAAACTTCATGTATATACAAATGGCTACAGATAATTAATACAAAATGAAATCGAATTTCCTGCTGTCCTTAATTATTACCTGTTCAACTTTTTCCAATACATTGGCACAGCTGGCAAAAAATATCCCGCACCTGATACGCTGAGGCCGAGATGATTGGTTAAACAAACCGCATAAAAGCAATTTCAATTTCTTGCCATTCGTGCTATATTCCAAACCTGAAATTTTAATCTCAAAAAGTCTCAAATGAGCGTATTAGTAGGAAAAGATACCCGCCTGATTGTGCAAGGTTTTACCGGAAGTGAAGGCACCTTTCATGCCGAACAAATGATTGAATACGGCACGAATGTGGTCGGCGGTGTTACACCTGGAAAAGGTAATCAGGAGCATTTAGAACGGCCTGTATTTAATACTGTAGCTGAAGCAGTGGAAAAGACGGATGCCAATACATCCATTATTTTTGTACCCCCTGCTTTTGCCGGAGATGCCATAACCGAAGCTGCTTTTGCAGGTATTAAAGTAATTATTTGTATCACAGAAGGCATTCCTGTTAAAGACATGATTATAGCTCGACAAGTGGTAAAAAGTCGAGGGGCTACATTAATCGGGCCAAATTGTCCAGGTGTTATTACACCTGGCGAAGCCAAAGTTGGAATTATGCCGGGTAATATTTTTATCCCTGGAAAAGTAGGCGTGATTTCCCGCTCCGGTACACTCACCTACGAAGCTGTTGATCAACTTACAAAAGAAGGACTGGGGCAAAGTACAGCTATCGGTATTGGCGGTGACCCTATTATCGGAACTACGCATCTCGATGCCGTTAAACTTCTTCAGGAAGATCCCGATACGGATTCTATTGTATTAATTGGTGAAATTGGCGGAACTGCTGAAGAAGAAGCCGCAGAATATATTAAGGAGCATGTAACGAAGCCTGTTGTTGCATTTATTGCAGGAAGCACAGCCCCTCCCGGCCGACGAATGGGCCATGCAGGCGCTATTATTTCCGGTGGAAAAGGAACCGCACAGGAGAAAAAGAAAGCATTGGCCGAAGCGGGTATTACAGTGGTTGAAAGTCCTGCAGAAATAGGAATTACACTAAAGAACCTGCTTGAAATTGCTTAGACTTTAATTATTGTTTTAGTTATACTATCAGCCACTCAATACGAGTGGCTTTTATTTAGGGTAAAACAGGGGTATAAAATATGTCGGATTTCTTTTTAGGTATGTCAATTACTTTATTAGTAATGGTGGTTCTTAACTACAAATTCAAAAGTCATCCTCTTCTAAGTAAAAATAAAGTATATATTTGGTTAGCAGTAGCTGCATTAACTGTAAGTATAGCTTTTGGCCTGGAAGATATTGTTCGTGGAGCTAAGGACGTAATTCAGGATGTTGGAATTCATCAAACCAAAGTGCTAAGGATATAAATTTACCGGTTACAACTGAGCATCTTTTTAATCCTCAGATTATTGTTCCATCCGGTATCACTGTCCCTTTCTTTACGATAACAATTCCATCTCTCACATAGTGATATTTATGGTCACCATCTTCGAGATACTTGCCTCCAACTATTCGTACATCATTTCCAACTGCCACATTTCGGTCAATGATTGCATTACTGATATAGCAGCGTTGACCAATTCCCCAGGCAGGGTTTTCTGCTGAAGCATTCTCCACCACCGACCGATCCTGAAATAAATCATTCCCCATAATAATGGAATATTCCACCGTCGTACCTTTTCCAATCCTGGATCTTATCCCGATTACCGATCGTACAATCCGGCTTGCTTCAATAATGCAGCCTTCTGCCATCAGGGCATTTTCGAGGGTAGTGCCCATCAGTTTTGATCCGGGAAGTAAACGAGCCCTGGTGTAAACAGAATTTTCGTTATCATATAAATTGAAATCTGGTATAGTATCAGCCAACGACAAATTAGCTTCAAAAAAGGAAGGAATGGTTCCGATGTCGGTCCAATATCCGCCAAATTCATAACTGCACACTTTTTGCCCGCCACTTACACATTTGGGGATTAGTTCTTTTCCAAAGTCGGTGGCATCTGGGTTATCATCAAATAGCTTTTTCAGTACTTTTCTGTTGAAGATATATATACCCATTGAGGCTAAATAATCCTTTCCTTCACTTTTATACGGTTCAGGTACCTCCGATTTCCACTTATCTAACTCACCTGCAGATGGTTTTTCTACAAAATTCTCAATTATTCCTTCCGAGTTTGTTTTCATAATGCCAAATTCTGTAGCCTCTTCAGCCACTACAGGAATAGTTGCCACTGTTAGATCGGCATTATTTTGCTTATGGCGCTCCAGTAACTTGCGGTAGTCCATTTGATAGAGTTGGTCGCCGGATAAAATCAGAACATATTCATAGTCGTGGTTTTCCATGTGATGGACCGACTGTTTTACCGCATCCGCCGTTCCCTGAAACCAATCCTGACTAACCGGAGTTTGTTCTGCTGCCAGTATATCTACAAAGCCACTGCTGAAGACATCAAAGTTATAGGTGTTTTTGATGTGGCGGTTTAGTGAAGCAGAATTAAACTGTGTGAGTACATAAATTCTGCGAATATCCGAATTCAAACAATTAGAGATAGGAATATCCACCAACCGATATTTTCCACCAACGGGAACTGCCGGTTTTGAACGATGATCGGTTAGCGGAAACAACCGTGTTCCCCTTCCTCCTCCTAAAATTACAGCAATAACTGAATTTTTCATGGTCCCCTATTTTGGTTTAAGTGCTTTATACATATTAAGATATTCATTGGCCGAACGGTTCCATGAAAAATCCAGCTTCATGGCGGTATTAATTACATTGGCAAATTTTTGTTGATTGTTATATAAATCAACCGCACGTTTAACGGCATGGGAGGCTTTTTCCAAACTGAAATCATCAAAAGTAATTCCATAACCACCAGGCTTAGAAATATCTTTAACAGTATCTTTCAATCCTCCAACTCCCCGCACAATAGGAATGGTTCCATACCGCATCGCAAACATTTGATTGAGCCCGCAAGGTTCTACGCGCGAAGGCATTAAAATAAAATCGGTGCCGGCATAAATTTGATGAGCAAGCTTTTCATTGTATTCCAGTGTGGCATCAAAATAGCCAACATGATCGCCTTGCATACGAGAAAATATTTGGTGCAATTGTGGATCCCCCGTTCCCAACAAAATAAAATTAATTTTTGTCTCTGAGTCCATGAAATTACTGAATATATCGGGCAATAAATCGGCGCCTTTCTCACGGACCAACCGGCCGATAAAGGCAACCATAGGAAGTTCAGGATTCAAGCCAAATTCTTTGCACAGGTACTTCTTATTTTCTTTTTTTCCCTTTTTTCGATTTTTAGTAGTGAAGTTAAATTCCAGTAATTTATCCATTCCGGGATTCCATACTTCGGTATCAATTCCATTAACAATTCCCATAGATTTCTGCCGCTCTTGTTTAAAGAGAAGCTCTAACCCGTTGCTGTTTTCCGCCAGTTCATCCATATAACTTTGGGAAACCGTAGTAATCTTCCAGGCACATTTTAAGGCCGATGCCAGTGAATTCAGTTTTCCGTCCCAATCCAAAAGACCAATGTTATTGATATTGAATGCGGGAAGTAATTTGTAATTATCTCTCGGATATTGGCCCTGATATTCCGCGTTGTGAACAGTTAATACCGTGGGAATACTCGCAAGTTCTCGAAACCGGTTACACTGCGTCAACATAAAAGGAATCAAACCTACATGATGATCATGGCAATGTATAACATCCGGCTTATTTTTACGATTTTTCACCCATTCGAGCGCAGCAACCTGGAAGCTGAGAAAACGTTCGTACTCATCCCAGTATCCATGCCCCGACCAGGGATCAATATAGATACCGGGGCGGTCGAAACGATCGGGGATATCAATGACATAAAAAGGAAAACCCAGCTCATTATTCTGCAATTTTTGTACAGAAAATTTAATCTCATCAAAACCCATTGAAAAGGAGCCGCTATAAATAGTTTCAAAATTACGGGAGCTTATCCAGTGATTTCCATACTTCGGGATAATAACCTCGCATTGCTCTCCAAGGCTGTTAAGATATTTAGGAAGCGAACCAACTACATCTGCTAATCCGCCAACTTTAGCTGCAGGAAAACATTCCGCACTTAAATGAATAATGTGCATTATTTAGTGAAACCTATTAAGTTATTTATCGTTACTGTTGAAGCTAATCATCATCTTCTATGAGTAATAAGAAATCTTCGGGCCTCTTGCAAAGAAATACGAAACATTCTCAATATTTTAAATTGACCAAAAATTGTGGGGTATCATGGCAGTTATAAAAGTGAATAACATCAACAAAACATTCGGAAAAACCATTGCCGTAAATGATGTGAGTTTTGAAGTAGAAAAGGGCCGGATATTCGGTTTGCTGGGGCCTAATGGTGCCGGAAAAACTACCACCATTCGAATGATAAATCATATTCTCACTCCTGATGCGGGAAATATTGCCATTAACGGAATAGAGGCAAGCCCTGAGACACAAAAAATGATTGGTTATATGCCTGAAGAGCGGGGGTTATACAAAAAAATGAAGGTGATGGATCAGCTTTTATATCTCACTCAATTGAAAGGCTTAAGTTCAAATGAAGCTGCTAAATCTATTGATTACTGGCTCGAGCGTTTTGGCGCTTCCGATTGGAAGAAGAAAGAGGTGGGCGAACTTTCGAAAGGTATGTCTCAAAAAATTCAATTCATAGCTACCATTGCCCACGATCCTGATATCTATATTTTTGATGAACCTTTCAGCGGCCTTGACCCTATCAATAGTGAAACACTGAAGGAAATTATTATTGAATTAAAAGAGCAGGGAAAAACTATTTTATTTTCCACGCACCGGATGGAACAGGTAGAGCAAATGTGTGATGATATTTGTCTTTTCAATAATGGAGAAGCTGTTTTACAGGGTAAGCTGAGAGAGATAAAAGCTTCATTCGGGCAAAATACCATCAATCTGGAATTTGAGGGCGATGGATCATTCCTGGATAAACTCAACGACGTTCGAATCAACAACCGCTCTACCAATTTTGCCGAAATCAGGGTTTTAAATGGTCAAAGCATTCAGGATATTTTGAAGCTTGCCATGTCTAATGCCGAGATACATAAATTCGAGCGCGTTGAGCCATCACTACAAGAAATTTTTATCTCCACTGTCGGGGAAGATAACATCAAAAAAGCGGAGCTTGGATTATCATGAATTTTCACAAAATTTTTCTGGTACTAAAACGCGAATATCTTACTAAAGTAAAAAGTAAATCCTTTATTATTTCAACGGCACTCACTCCCCTGGCGCTGGTTGCTTTTATGGCAATTATTGTGTTTATCAGTATATCGGGCTCGGAAGTGGAGAAGCAAATTGGGATTGTGGATAATACAGGAGTTTTATTTGAAAGGCTTCATCAGGTAAATGAAACCCGTTATTTTGATGTAAGTGATATGGCTATGGATTCCCTTAGATCTCAGGTTCTTGAAGGGGGAATAGACGGCTTCATAATTCTTGATGATGAGGTTATTTTAGAATCTAAAAGCCCCACTTTGGTCCACGGCGGCAGCGGCGGATTGGCATTTATCAGTACCGTGCGATCGGATTTACGGGAAGCGGTTCGGGAAGAACGTCTTTCTCGCGAAAATGTATCTCCCGCCATCCGCAATATTTTTGAAACCCGCACAGGGCTTGAATCCATTAAACTTACCGATCAGGGAGAAGAACAGGATAATACTCTGTTTGCTTCGGCTCTGGGTTTCGTACTTGGGCTGCTCATTTTTATGGGCATCTTTATTTACGGATCAATATTAATGCGCAGCGTTCTTGAAGAAAAAACGAGTCGCATTGTAGAAGTGATTGCATCATCCGTAAAACCTATAGAATTGATGTTTGGCAAACTTTTTGGAATTCTTTCTATGGCACTTACCCAGTTTGGAATCTGGATCTTATTTTATATCGGCCTGTCGATTGCCGCCGCACCAATAGCAGGTATTATTATGGAGGCGCAAATGCAGGGTTTACCAGAAGGAACCGCCGATGCAGCCGCCTCTTCTTTTGACCCTGCTTCTCTCAACCAAATGATTGTAGACCCTTCAATTTTCGTCTACTTCTTTATTTTCTTTTTGCTTGGCTTCCTGATTTACAGCGCCGTTTTTGCAGCCATCGGAGCTGCCGTAGAAACGGAGCAAGATACACAGCAGTTTATGATACCTGTAGCCATTCCCATCTTTGTGGGATATTTCCTGAATACAAAAGTGATGGAAAGTCCTGATGGAGCCATAGCTGTATTTGCTTCTATTTTTCCACTTACAGCGCCCATTAATATGATCTCTCGCATTGCATCCACTTCAGTACCTGTTTGGGAAATCGTACTATCGATTGGATTAATGATTGCCACTTTCCTGGGAATCATCTGGCTGGCAGCAAAAATTTACCGTGTGGGAATTTTGATGTACGGCAAAAAGCCAAGTTTTGGCGAGTTAGCAAAATGGATCAGGCAATAAGAAGGTAAAATTACAAGGTCCAAATTTCAAATTCCAAACAATTGGCACTTGGAATTTATTATTTCAGTCTCTTAATTTTTTCCAAAACCCGTGGATCAAATTCCTCTTTTTCACGGGCTGTTAGGATTTCCTGTGCTGTGGTAGCCGGAATTTTTTCAATTGCTTTCAAAGATAAAAACCGGATTCGCGGGTCACGATCTGTAATTAGGCTATTTAGTGAGCGCTCCCAATAATCTGAATCGTTTTGCTGTAATAATAAAAGGTCCAATGCTTTTTTTCGAAGCAAGTAGGGATATCTCTTGTTCAGAAAGCGATCGGCTGCTTCCAAAGCCTGACCTGAGGTGTCTTCTTCGGCCACCATATTCAGAACCTTCAAAGACCGGATTGCAGCGGTGTCTGCATTTTCAAGTCGCTCAGCTAAGGATATTTTATCCTCCGTCTTTGCAATCGCATTATAAGTTCTCAAAGCAGTATTGAAAATAGTATCTGATTCTGCTCGAATAGCCATATTACGGATTGCGTATTGTACCTCTTCATTTCCCTCGTAATTTGATAAAGCTTTTATGGCTGCAACTTGTATTTCCTGCGCATCTGTTCTCGCGGCATCCAGAAAAGTTTGCTCTGTGCCGATGGCACCATTCAGGATTTCAGCCAGTGTTTCCAGCAGAGCTGCTCTTACTGTCGGGTTTTCTTCATTATTCAACACGTCCCTTAAAGCTAATTGCAGATCCGGGTTTTCTGCAAAATTAATTAAGCCTGTTGCAGCTTCTGCTCTCTCCTCCGCCTCAGCGCTCCGAAGCTGGTTCAATAGAAACGGGAATGGTTTATGCTCGTTCAGTTTGATATTTGCGTCACCTTTTGGCGATAGCAACACATACTCCACTGCCGGGGAGATGTCTGTTTTAATAGTATCTTGTAATCCGGTAAAACTAATCTCTGAAACAGTGGTATCCGAAAAATCAATTTCTCTTACTTCAACACCGGCCAAAGTTTCCAGCCCTTTTCCTTCAGCTTTAAATACGAGATTTAAAGTTGAATTTGCCTCGTCATAAATATACTCTACATCGTAAGAAAAATCTGCGGCCGGTTCTTCAGTGGTTTTTTGGATTTCAGGCAATGTATCCCAATAGGCACCGGTTTTTTGGTAAAAATAATCAGCATAATTATTCCACCCGGTTACCCCGCTGAACAACTTCACTAATTCTGGCAGCGAATTTTCAACTGTCTTTTTTAAGAAATTATTCTCCAAACTCTTATACCCTTCTACCCAATGATTCCAGGCATTAATGGTTTGTAATGAGTCAGAATTTTTAAGTTGCCCTACATCCGTATCTCTTAGAAGTGAAGCCTTTAAAAATTCATAATTCATGGCTTTCTCACCCCTATCCAGGTATCGATGATGTTGCCCCAACCACTGTTCCGAAATTCCCCTTCGCAATTGTGTGGTTAACGAACCCAGGTTTTGGTATAGGTAAATGACACCTGCTTCTGTTTGTTGCTCATCCCACAAATTATCTGGCAGCACCACAATGTTCAATGATTCAAAAGGATATTCGTAGGAAAGTTTTCGTTCCAATTCTCTGAGGGTAGACACCGCCATTTGCATTAATCCATCTCTGACTTCCCTTATCAAAACCGACTCACCTGCAAATACAGAAATGTCTTTTATGCCAGAGGTGGCTTCTTCACGAGCGAAATTTCCGACTGCCAGACTTATCCCTGTTACAGGAACCGGCACCTGTGATCGCCAGTGAACTCTTTTCTTATCTGTGGATATAATTTCGTGGCCATTAAATTTTCCAACAAACACTGCTTCTTTATCTGCCGGAATGGTAATATGTGCATCAATGGTGGTTTCTACTTCAGGGTGATCAAAAACCGGAAACCAATGATGGGTGGCTTTTGGCTGCAGGGAAGTCCACAGATTTCCGCTGCCATCAGTATGAATTCCAAAGGAGGAGTTACTTTGCCAGGTTATATGAAATTGAGTTCTATCCCCTACTCCTAAAGTATCTTTCAATTCAATAACCAGCGAATCTCCGCTAACCTGGTAAGCCAATTGCTGATCTCCGATGGAGATATCCTGTATTTCAAGATCTGAGGTATGTAATACAACTTCACTTAAAATCTCCCTGCGTGAGGAAATATCATACCTTGCGATTCCTTTAATGAGTGCGGAAGCAGGTTCCACAGTCACATTCAGCATTAGGTGTTCCAGTTCAAATGGCAGGTCAGGATAGGCTTCATAATCCTTATCCACCTCCTGGGCAAATGTTATTGATCCAAGTAAGAGGGCTAAAAATAAAGTGCTTGTTAAGATTCTCATTTTCTGTGCGCTTCAAAGATTTTTTTAACTTCCGGGAATAACTTTTTATTGGTAGAATATCCATTTCCTGAATGTATGGTTTCATTGCCATCAGAATCACTAAAAATTCCACCCGATTCCTGAACCACAGGTAATAAGGCCGCTGCATCCCAGATATGTAATTCAGGATCGTACATAAGATCAGCCCGGCCGGTAGCAACCATCATATGGCCGTAGGCATCGCCCCAGGTTCGGTTTAATTTAGTTCTATCTAATAGCTCCTCAAACAATTTTTGCTGGCCTGCTTTTTTAAAATGGCTAATATCTGTAACTAAAAATGAGGCTTCTTCCAGTTTCTCAGTATCTTTCACCCGGCAAGGCTTTCCATTTAAAGTAGCTCCATACCCGATTGCCGCCGCGCACAATTCTTCCAGGGCCGGTGCATAAATAATTCCAACTTGTGGTTCGTTGTCAATCATTACACCAATCAAAGTAGTATAGAAAGGAATGCCATGTATGAAAGACTTTGTTCCGTCAATTGGATCTAACACCCATTGAATACTGCTGTTTTCATTTGTGCGGCCGTATTCTTCACCAATAATTCCGTGATCGGGATATCGCTTCATAATTTCTTCACGAAGAATTTGTTCTGTTTCACGATCGGCAATGGTAACAGGAGAATTATCAATTTTATCAATAATTTCAATGTCTTGTTTAAAATATTTTAGCGTGTGATGTCCTCCAACTTTAGCAATCTCGGTGGCAGCTTTTAATAATTCTTGTATCATTTTTTTTGAGTGAGAAATCTAAACTTTTGTATGTATAAACATTTCATGAGAAGAAGGTTCACAAAATTAATTATTCTTTCGGGGATTCTTTTCTTGCCATCTCAACTGTACTCCCAAGATAGAAATACTGAAAAAATCTCCTTATCAGATGAAAGTAATTTAAGCATTAATGGAACATCAAATGTGAACGATTTCAGCTGTGGATTGGAACAGGAATTTAGCAGCGATACACTCTCCTTCAGTTATCAGTTTGAACACAACCGGGTACTCATCGATGGCAATACCCTTTATTTAAATGCTGATGAATTTGACTGTGGAAAAAGAGGAATAAACCGGGATTTCCGTAAGACGCTGAAAGTAAATGAATATCCCCATATAAAAATCACTCTAAAAGAATTATTCGTTGAAGATGCTGTCGCTTTGCCTGATGAAGCACTTGTTTCGATTGAAATAGCAGGTACAGCCAGAGATTACATAGTACCATTGGCTGAAATCGAAAATTTTGAAAACAGCATACGTGTAAGCGGGGAAAAAGCTTTGAATATTTCTGATTTCGAACTGGAACCACCTTCCGCTCTTTTCGGATTGGTAAAAGTCCGGGATGAACTTAAAATAGAATTCAATCTGCTAATCTCACAAAACTTATAATCAGGATAGTAGCTTCAACTGATTCAGTACTCCAACATACCACATTGCAACAAAAAAAAAAGGACGAACCAATCACGGCCCGCCCTTTCCTATGAGGTCGGTATTATTAGAAGCTAATCACTGCCTCTAACATGATTCCGCTAAACTCTCCACCATCATAGATGCTACCAGCTGAAAACCCATCATATGTCTGCTTAACATATTCCAGTTTGGCTAATATGTTTTTGGTCATAAACCATCCTCCACCGATGTTGATTCGTGTGATGTCCACGTCATTACCATCATTAAATTCGCCCGTAACGAGGTTATATCGCCCGCCTACGTAGATATCTTCAGTTGCACCAAAGCGGTACAGAACTTCAGCTGCGTATTGGTTAAATGTTCTTTTGTCGGGTTCAGCGACTGCCTTACCGTATGATGTTTCAATCACGCCGTAGAATTCGAGTCCCTGAAACTTAACAAAGGGGTTGATCATGATAGAAGTCAGCTCATTGTTGAATGCAGGATTGAATCGTCCGGTGCGGAAATCGTCGGCATCTTCTGAAAGTACATGATAGTAACGCCCGCCGGCACGGTCACCTGTGTATAAATAAGCACTTGCGGTTTCAGATGTTGTATAAACTGAACCAGTCAGCCGAACTCTCAAATCTTCGTTTATCTGGCTGTCGTAACCAATTTTTCCTACAAAAGATAGTTTGGTTTGTGGCGCACCGGATGCAGGCTCTACTACACTCTGATTCAGTTTGCCATTAGTTACACCAACCATGGCAAGTAAACCATTGTTTTGGAAGTAAACTTCACCACCTACTTCGGTTGTGAAAGAATCCATGATGTAATTGCCAACAAATGGGTTGTAAATAGCCTGTCCGTTGTCGCTTCTGCGGAAGTGGTTGTCGCCATAATTAATTTCCATATGGCCAACCTTAAAAGTTACTTTATCCATTACATCTGCCATAAAATCTTCCTGAATGAAATCGAGTTTATCAATTTGCATATACCCGTCTTTAACATAGGGTTCGGGGTGATGACGTGATGACAAATAAGTTCGAAGGTGCATACGAACGCCATCTGCTAATTGTGCATCAATATCAAAGTTGGAAGTTGGAAGGTTAAAATTTGGGCCGATATCCAGGATTGCTGCTCCGTCATTATCTGCAGTTAATCCCTGAAATTGCAATGTATTCGCCCCACCTATTCGGATTTTTAAACCGTCATATTCTACATCAGTAGTTTTTGGTGTTTCGAATACATTCAGTCCGGTTTTATCCTGTGCCCGGAAGTTCTGCAAATCGCGAGATTGTTGGGCGAAGGCAGAACCTCCGCCAATAAGAACTGCAAGAAGCAGTGTTGAGGTATATTTTAAGGTTGATTTCATGACCGTGAAGGTTATAGTTGTTTGATTAAGTGTGTGAATGAATTTTTACTGATAATGTTACCGGCTTCTGCCGCTGTTTGAGACCTGATCGGAGCACGATGAGCAGGCAAAGGTAATGTCAAAGTTTACTTCAATTTCATCGGCAGCTTTTACGGCGCCAAACATAGCTGAAGGAGGGCTTACATTATAATCAGTCATTTTAAGTTGCTTTGAGCCCTGGAATGAAATGGCACCATCCGGTAATATCCCAAAAGTAACTTCCATCTCAATTGAGTTTGTTACTCCTGCAATGGTTAAATCACCGGTAGCCATCACACTGTTGTCATTTATTTGGTTTACTTGAGTAAGTTCAAAATCAATGGTTGAGTGTTTATTTTCTTTTAAAGCGCCATAAGTTTTTTTATCTAATCCACCTTTACCGCTTTTCATAGAATTCACAATTACCGAGAATTTCAGCGCTTCTATTGAAAGCAGTTGGTTGTCTTCAATAGTTATAGATGCTTCACCGGAATATTCTTCAGCATTTAATTCCCAGTCATGTACATTAGATGTACCTTTTACAGAAATCTTACTCTCTTCAGGTGTGATGCTGTAGTTTTGGGCATAGATTGCCGAAGTGCTAAATATCATTGCGAGGATTACTGCTAATTTTCTCATGTCGACCTCATTTTTGAATTATTAAATTGTTTTTTGATTTCTCACTATAAAGAAACCACAGATACGTGAAGAATTAATGAAGAATAATTTGCTTCTTTTAAAACTCTTCTCTGAATCCTTAATCACATTCTTAACAAGCTATATTACTTTATAAATCCAATGAAATAGCACAATTACACCAGGCAGGTTTTTAAAAAGTGGCATTATAATTTTTAAAAAAAGAGTTCTTAAATAATGTGATACTTTCCAATGAGTGCTTATTTTCATCCTTCAAATTTGAAACGAATATCATCAATGAGCGAGACGAAAATATTTACACAGGTAGCGAATCAACTAAAATTCTCCCCAAAACAAATAAGTACCGTAGCAGGTTTTTTGGACGAAGGAGCCACAGTTCCTTTCCTTGCTCGGTATCGGCAGGAAGCCACTGACGGACTTGATGAGGAGCAAATTCGTGCAGTCAGAGATGCTCTTGAATTTCAAAGAACCCTGGAAGCAAGAAAAGCAACCATTCTGAAAAACATTAAAGAGCAGGAAAAACTGACACCGGAACTTGAACAACAGATATTAGCCTGCACCGATCTGAAAACATTGGAAGATTTATATCTCCCCTACAAACAAAAGCGAAAAACCCGCGGCGATAAAGCCAAAGAAAAAGGACTTGAACCACTGGCTGAATTTATTTGGAAGCAGGAAGTCGAGAAAGGAAATCCGGAGGATTTTGCCGGGAAATACATCAACCCCGAAAAAGAGGTGGGAACAGTTGATGATGCTTTTGCCGGTGCCACCGATATTGTGGCCGAATGGATTAACGAGAACCTGGAGGTACGCGAAAAGCTGAGAAAGCTGTTTTCGGAACATGCTACCATCACTACCAAGAAAAATCCAGCCGTAAAAGAGCGTACCAATTTCGAGGATTATTATGAATTTTCTTACAAAGCCTCAAAGTTGAAACCATACCAAATATTGGCTATTAATCGCGGTGAACGTGAGAATATTCTTTTTGTGAATGCAGAACTGTGGGAAGAACGTACACTTGAGAATGTTGATGACCTGGTAATTACCAACGACCGAAGCATTTTCACCGAATACCTTCAGGATGCCGTTGAAGATGCTTACAAACGCCTGCTCCTCCCTTCCATGGAACGGGAGCTGCGGAATGGACTCACGGATCGCGCCGATGATCATGCCATCGAAACTTTTGCCACCAACCTTTCGAATTTGTTGATGCAGCCGCCTTTGGAGCAAAAAGTGATTATGGGAATTGACCCCGCTTTCCGGTCCGGCTGTAAAGTTGCCGTGGTTGATCATACCGGTAAATATCTGGAGGGAACTACTGTATTCCCTACTCCGCCACAAAAAAAAGTAGCGGAAGCTGAACAGGTAATAGCCAAGCTGATTGATAAATACGGAGTCTCTCTTATCGCAATTGGGAATGGAACTGCCAGCCGCGAGACGGAACAAATTATTGCAGAATTCCTCCAAAAGCGCAAAGAAATTCATACGGATGAAGAGTTGTTTTATTTAATTGTGAATGAAGCGGGTGCTTCGGTGTATTCCGCTTCAAAAGTGGCCCGTGAAGAATTCCCCGAATTGGATGCCGCTCAACGCGGGAATATTTCCATTGCCCGGCGGGTTCAGGATCCTTTAGCCGAACTGGTGAAAATTGATCCTAAGTCTATTGGTGTGGGATTATATCAACATGATGTAAACCAAAATCAACTGGCCGGTAAACTGGATGATGTGGTGGAGAGTTGTGTGAACGAAGTTGGGGTGAATTTGAATACGGCCAGTGCTCCCCTGCTTTCGCATATTTCCGGACTAAGTAAAAAAGTGGCTCAAAATATTGTGAAATTCCGGGAGCAAAAAGGAATTTTTATGGATCGCGAGCAAATTAAAACGATTGCCGGAGTTGGTGATTTCCGTTTCCAGCAGGCAGCAGGATTCATGCGCATTCCCGATTCAAAAAATCCACTGGATAATACCGCCATTCACCCCGAAAGCTACGAAGCCGCTGAAAAACTCTGCAATTTGTTTGGCATAAATTTGGATAAGCTATCTTCACAAAAAGAACAGATCGCGAAAAAACTAAATGACATCAACACGAAAGAAGTAGCGGAACAGATAGGTGTAGGAATTCCAACGTTAGAGTTAATTATTGAAAATCTTCAAAAGCCTGGGCGTGATCCACGGGAATCCCTCCAAAAGCCTCTTCTTCGTACAGATGTAATGAAAATGGGAGATCTGAAAGAAGGCCAAAAACTGGAAGGCACGGTTCGAAATGTAGTAGATTTTGGTGCTTTTGTAGATATCGGCGTAAAACAGGACGGATTGCTTCACATCTCCAATATGGCCGAAAACAAAAAAGTTGAAGATCCACATGAAGTGGCTGGGGTTGGGGATATTATTAAAGTGGAGATTATTACGCTTGATTTGGAGCGAGGGCGGATAGGATTAAAGATCACTGATTAAATGATTCGCTGATTTCACTGATTGTAGAATCAATCTTTCTCCTCGTTCCCAACCACCCGGTTGGGAATGCCATTGCGGACCACCCGGTCCAATTAAAAAAGTTTGTAAGGATTTCCATTCTCATCGCTCATACAAAGAAAAAAAGACTATGAGCCGAAGCCGATACAAATTTCACGAAGAACATTATCCTTACTTTGTTACAAGCACCATATTGGAAGAATTACCATTGCTCTCAAAACCCCAGATCGCTCAGATTGTATTAGATCAATTCATTTTTATGCAACAAAACAAAGCGGTAACTCTTTATGCCTACATCCTGATGGAAAATCATTTTCACGCTGTGGTACAAGGAAAAGATCTTGCAAATAGCCTTAGACTTACAAAATCTTACACCGCCCGAAGAATTCTAAAATATTTAAATGCAAACGGTCACTCACATTGGCTAAATAAATTGAAATGGAATAAACGATCATATAAAATCGGAAGAACGTATCAGGTATGGCAGGAAGGATTGCACCCTAAACAACTAACTTCTGTTGAAATGGTGAATCAGAAAATTGAATATATTCATTTCAACCCCATTAAGAGCGGCTATGTTGATGAGCCGGTTCATTGGCGATATTCATCGGCTCGTAATTATTTGGGTATGGAGGGATTGATTCCGGTGACGTTGTTTGGTGAGTAGATCATGGCTGCCTTTTACCCATTGGGACCGGGTGGTCCGGGCAGTATTCCCAACCGGGTGGTTGGGGACGAGGAAAAAGATCACTATTAAATGATTCGCTGATTTCACTGATTGTAGAATCAATCTTTAATTTTGAATCTTGAATCAAAACCTCTCCTCTATTTCACTATCTTTGAACTTTTCAACAATCTTAAGAACAGATGGACAAAGCACAGCAGCTCGAAAAGAAATATCACTTCCAGGTTTATAACCGGTTTCCGATCACTATTGAACGTGGAGAGGGCGCCCTGGTTTGGGACACCGAAGGCAATGAATACATTGATGCCCTGGGTGGAATTGCTGTAAATAACCTCGGGCACTGCCATCCTAAAGTGGTGGCCGCCATTCGTGAGCAGGCCGAAAAACTGCTGCATACTTCCAACTTCTATTACACCGAAGAACAAAGCCGCTTTATTGAAAAACTGGCTGAAGTCTCGGGGCTGGATCGGGTTTTCCTCTGTAACAGCGGTGTGGAAGCAATGGAAGCTTGTGTGAAATTTGCCCGGAATTACGGTCATTCAAAAGGGAAAAATGGCAACATCATTTCACTTAGCCAGGGCTTCCACGGTCGTTCAGTAACAACCATCGGCATGGGAATGGCTAATTATCAAAAAGGATTTGAACCTATGCCTTCCGGATTTGAGCAGGTTCCTTTTAATGATTTTGAAGCGCTGAAAAAAGCCTCCGATAAAAATACACTTGCCATCGTTTTTGAAATAGTACAGGGCAATAGCGGTGTGCATATCGCCGATGCCAACTTTCTCAAAAAGACCAGAGCACTTTGCGATGAGCTGGATATTTTACTCATCATTGACGAAGTACAATCAGGCGTGGGAAGAACCGGGAAGTTTTATTCCTACCAGCATTTCGGAATTTTGCCGGATATTGTGGCATCCGCAAAGGCACTCGCCGGTGGGATTCCGATTGGCGCAGTTATGGCTAAAGAAAAAGTAGCCTCAGCCCTGGGTTATGGTCAGCATGGAACTACGTTTGGCGGAAATCCTTTTGCATGCGCAGTGGGATTGGCAACATTAAAAGCCATTGAGGAAGAGGGAATTGTGGAGCAATCCGCAGAAAAAGGGAAGTTTATGATAGAGCTCCTGAGAGAAAAAACAGCTGCTATTAATTCAGTTATAGATATCCGCGGCATTGGGTTGATGATTGGCGTAGAACTCGATAAACCCGCTCGTCCGGTGGTGGATAAAATGTTTGAGCATAAAGTGCTATCTAATGCTGCCGCCGGAAATGTCATCCGCCTTGTCCCCCCGCTGGTTATGACCAAAGAACAAATCGAGCAGGTTGTGGATGTATTGATCGAGAGTTTATAATAACTTTATTGTCTCATTCCTTTTTTATGCAACAGATATCACAGTACAATAAACTATATTAGCTGAGTGTATTTTAGAGCTGGAAAATCCAGTCAGCTTCGATCATAAAAATTATGAGCAAAAAAGATGTCTAAAGAAAAATCGATCAGGAAAAGTTCTGCTAAAAAGGCTCCCGAAAAAAGCCTGAAAGAAAAAAGAGCCGCAAAAGCAGCTAAACGCAAAGAGAAGTAAACTTCCAAAAAATCCTGCCAAATTGGACATAGATTATTGAGTATTATTAAAACAGCTTTTTAAGTATTTCCTTAACCTTTTCCGTCTCTTCATCCCCTATCTGTAAATGGAAGGTGGCTCGAATTGTTTTGGGACCAAATTGAGTCATCAATACGCCTTCTTTCTCAAGTTTTGAGAGCGCCGATGCGGCATTTTCTGCCTGAGTATCAAACAAAAGAATGTTGGTTTTAACACTGTCCAATTCTACAGAGAGATTGTTGCATTCTGAGATTACACCCGCTACTTCTTTAGCTCTGCGGTGATCTTCTTTTAGCAACGCCCAATTGTTTTCGATGGCATAATCGGCAGCGGCGGCAAGTAAACCCACCTGACGCATTCCCCCGCCCCACATTTTTCTAAAACGGCGGGCTTTTTTAATTTTTTCTTTGCTTGAAAGTAACATGGAGCCAATGGGTGCACCTAATCCCTTAGAAAAACAAACAGAAATGGTATCTGCTATTTCACCAAAAAACTCCGGCTCGATTCCTGTAGCAGTTATCGCATTCCAGATGCGGGCACCATCTAAATGAACAGCAAGTTTTTGTTCATCGGCAAGAGCCTTTAATGCTCGCAATTCTTCTTTTGTGTAGCAGGCTCCGCCGCCTTTGTTGGTAGAATTTTCCAGGCAAAGTACTGTAGTTCTTGGTTCCCAATCATAGTTTCCACGAACCATATCTTTTAAAAGATCCACAGTCAATTTGCCGTTTTTCCCAATTATTGGATGTATTTGAACACCTGATAAATAGGATGCTCCACCAGACTCATAATTAAATACATGGCCGTTTTTTTCAATAAGGATTTCATCCCCGGCTTCCGTTAACACTTTTATTCCCAGCTGATTACTCATCGTTCCACTGGGTACAAATAAACCGGCTTCCAGGCCAAACATCTTAGCTACTTTTTCTTCAAATTTGTTTGCCGTGATATCTTCCCCAAAAACATCATCCCCAACTTCTGCTTTTATCATAGCTTGCAGCATTTCAGGACTTGGCCGCGTAACTGTGTCGCTTCGTAAATCAATCATAGAATAATTTTGCTTTTTCATTATCATCGAATATAATCAATACCAGTAATTTCCTTAACCAATCCTCAATATTTAGTGAAAAAATGTATTAAAATTTGTTTTGGCCACATTTCTATTATTATGGTAAGGGAGGTGAATTCTATTGAAAGTTGAGGCCGGGTACGATCTTATTATTGCAGGCGGCGGGCTTGCAGGACTTAGCCTTGCCTGGTATTTAGCCAAAGGTGGATACCCGGGAGAGGTACTTGTTGTTGATTCAGTTTTTGCTCCCATCAACGATAAAACCTGGTGCTTTTGGTCGAAGGAAAAACCTCCTTTTAAAGAAGTCATCTATAAGAAATGGAAGAAGACCTGGGTTTCGGTATTGGATTATAAAACTTTCCAGTACCTGAATGAATATACCTACTATTGCATACGAAGTGGGGATTTTAAAGAATATGTGTTAACAGAACTCCGGAAGCATAAAAATTTTGACTTGCTTGAAGAGATCATTGAAGATTTATCCACCAATAAGAATAAGGCGGAATTACTCACAAAGTCAGGCGACAGTTATCACGCTAATTATATTTTCCAAAGTGTGCTAAAGCCAAAAAATTTAGATCGCTCAAAAATAAAATACCCGCTTATTCAACACTTCCTTGGTTGGGAAATCAAAACCTTTGAACCGGCTTTTGACCCGGAAACGTTTACCATCATGGATTTCGATAATGAATTTACACCAGGTGTGGGTTTTATGTATGGCCTTCCTTATAGTCACCACATAATGTTATTGGAGTTTACTGCTTTTTCTAATGCACCACTCAAAAAGGAAGAGTATAAAAAGAAGATCAAAAAGTACCTGTATTACCAGTTTGGATTGGATGAAGGCGACTATGAAATCCAAAGGAAAGAGTACGGTAAAATTCCCATGGAAGACCAGCCTTATCTTCCTTATTACGGAAACAACATCATCAATCTTGGAGCAGTTGGCGGACAGACAAAGCCAAGTACGGGTTATACTTTTATGCGCATTCAGGATTATTCGCAGATGCTTGCAAATGCATTAATTCTTGGACAAGAGCCACCACTTCCGGGGCTGTCAAAATTCAAATACCGGTATTATGATTTGTTGCTCCTACACATATTATCTAATTCTACTGAAGAAAGCCTGAAGGTATTCCGATCTCTGTTCAAGAATAATAAGCTGGATGAGATTTTCCGGTTTTTAGGTGAGGAAACAAATTTTCAACAGGATATTAAAATTATGAGCTCGGTTCCTTACATCCCGTTTTTTAAAGCTATTTTTAATAATATTCGCTTGCGATAGGTTTGCCACAGAACCAGGTCTTTTTCTTCAGGACTCATAAATAGTCGTTAAGCTTTTATTAACATATGGTTTAGCGTGTTTTGATACTCCTTTCAATGTTCCAAGGTCAACTTTTAAATTCAGTTGGTCTTCCAAGTCCGATTTAAATCGGGCCAATTGTAATAAGCCAACCGGTTTCTTGAAATCTATCAGCAAGTCTATATCAGAATCTGATTTCTGCTCACCGGTTGCATAGGAACCAAAGACAAAGACTTTCTTTACGGGCTTGTCTCTAAAATAATTCTGAATGGTGCGGTATATTTCTTTTCTCTCCATAGGATTAATCTATATAAACCTGCTCAAAAAAGCCACAACAGCCGTCTCTGCGCGTAATCTGTAATCACCAAGAGATATCAATTTCCCACACTTCTCGCGAATCAGCTCCACCTCACGATCCGAAAATCCTCCCTCCGGCCCTACCAACAACAGCTTTTTCATCATTTCAACATTCGGCGTTCCTTGTTCGCTGCTCAATGTTCTCTCGTGTGCCATTAAAATTTCTGCTCCCGGATAGGATTTCACAATTTCATCCAGCGAATCAAACACAGAAATCTTTGGCAGCCAAAACCGCAGGCTTTGTTTCATCGCACTCATGGCGATATTCTCAAGCCGGTCAAATCTCACCTTAGTTTTTTCGGAGTGATCAGCGTTGAATAACAAAATTTCCGAAGCACCTAATTCCACTGCTTTTTCCACCGCAAATTCCAGCCGGTCTCTTTTTTTGAGGATACCCATTGCCAGCACAATTTCAGGCTCAGGCTTGGCTTTTTCTTCTGTTTTTTTGATGAAAGCCGTTACTGAATCCCGGCTTAACAATTCCACATTTCCGGTTAATCGTTTTCCCTGTCCGTTTGTGGCATGAATTTCATCTCCCCTGCGCAAGCGTAAAACTTTTGTGGCATGTTGGGCTTCTTGTCCGGTAAGCTCAAATTCGTTCTCCTTTACCCGGTCAGGTTCAACATAAAAAATATTCATGAGACCGGGTTTTTCTTGTAATAAGCGCCGGGTTTAAATTCCGTTTCACCTGTTTCGAGCACCATTTCTACATAGGGAATGCATAATCTGCAACTATTGCTGCAAAAATTCTCAGCCTGTAATTCTTTAACTGTGGAATAACCTTTTTCTTCCGCATATTTTTTGATCTCGGCAAAATCGTGGTCGTGACAAATGCATTTGTTAACTAAAAATTGACTCATAACTGTTTGAAATGTTTACCTAATTTCAACTCCTGTCCCTGATAATTACTTTCAATTTCCTCTCCGTATATAAAATCTGGCTGCTCGGCATTAGGTTCAAATTGCATGCTGAATAATGTTTGCCCATCCTCGATCATAAAAGGCACATCATGAGAACGCACTTCCAGCACAGCCCGAGCTCCTTTATCTTCAACAGAGCCGCCAAATCCACTGTCGAAGAATCCCGCGTAATGGGTTCTCAGCTCTCCTGAACCGGTATCGTAAGCCATCATTTCACAGGCAAGATGCGCAGGAATCCGAATTCGCTCTTTGGATGCAAAAATATAAAATGCCTCCGGTTCCAAAATAAACTGATTACTATTCCGGGCATAAATCGGCTCCCAAAACTCATCCACTTCATAATAGTTGGTGTTATCCAGATCTATAAAATTATTATGTTTTCGAGCTTTATATCCAATTACTTCGCCCTGTTTTCCTTTCAGTTGAACACTCATAAATAATCCCTGTTTTACCTTGATCTTCTCCATAGAAACAGGTTTCACATCTTCATCAAATAACAAAGGATCGGAGGCGTGAATTCGCAGTAAATCCTGATCAGACAGCACCTCAAAACCATGTCGGAGGCGCAGTTGATTTAGTCGCTGGCCGGTTCTCACTTTGATGGAAAATGACTTGGGGACTACTTCCAGGTATAAATTTCCTTTATATCCGGCAGTGATTTCTTCAAAACGATGGGAGTAGTCGGTAATGACGCGCGTAAAAACATCCAGCCGGCCGGTGGAGCTTTTTGGATTCGCTTTGGCAGTTAAGCTTTCCTCGGATGACAGCTTGAATTCCTGCTCTTCACTATTCCCGTTAAATAAACCTTTTTGGATAGTATTTGTGGATTTTGGAAGATCAAGATTTTCCAGCAGGGGAATTATGTACACACAATTCTGCTCGAGTACGGCTCCATCTTTCAGAGATACAGAGTAAGGCTCCAGCTTCTCCAGTTTATCCTGAACCGTCTCATTTTCGGGCAAAAAACTGCATCGAACACGATAGGCAACTTCACCCAAGCGAAGGTCAATGGAGTTGGGCTGAAATTGATTTTGCTGAATGGGATATTCGGGATGAGAAGAAATAATACCGAGCTCGTGAAGCAGCTTTAGTTTTTGTACCGGTAAAATTCCTTTTGTTCGGAGCTGAACCTGTTTCGAAATCTGAGACATAAGTGAATTCGTGCTTTATTTCATTCGAAGATATTGAAGCCTGACCTTTGAACAAAGTGGTGTTTCTTTTTTACCATCCCGAACTGGTTGAAACACTACGAGGTTGCTGATTAGTCAGCATTTTAGTTGGCTGTGGATGAGGTTTTTAATTCTAAATTTTGAATTAGTTAACTTCAGCCCCGGCCATCTCATGAATCTTCTTCCACTCCTCTTCCCGGACCGGAGTGATGGAATGCCGGGCAAGGCGAAATAGCTCCATCTTATCGAGGGCGGATTCTTTTTTCAGTTCTTCGCGGGTGACAGGCTTTTCGAATTTCTGAACAAATTTTACATCCACCAGCTGCCAGGTGGGGTCTTCTTCGCTGCTTTTGGGGTCGAAATATTTTGAGTCGGGATCGAATTGGGTATGATCGGGATACGGCTCGCTGGAAACTTCCATGGTACCGACAATTTCCGGGGGAGAAATACGGGAATGATAAAATAGCACTCCATCCCCAATCTTCATTTCATCGCGCATAAAATTTCGGGCAGCATAATTGCGGATGCCATCCCATGGTTCCACCTTATCCCTTTCCAAATCATCTATACTGTACGCTTCCGGTTCCGATTTCATTAGCCAATAATTTTTCTTACTCATTGTCACTTTAATTTTAATAGTTCTACTTCCCTTGTAAAGGATAATGTTCAGTGTTAAATGTTAAGTGTTAAATGAGGTTTGTGACCATTTTAACATTTAACATTAAGAATTATATTTTTTGATGTACCACAAAACGGTTTCCCGTAGCATTCCGTCAAAATCCAGAGAAGGTTCCCAGCCGAGTTCGTTTTTAATTTTCGAGGCGTCTATTGCATAGCGGAAATCATGCCCCAGGCGGTCGGTTACGAAACTGATCAGGTTTTTATAATCGCCGTCCGGGCCCTTGCCCACCTCCTCGTTCAGAATATCACAGATTTTCCGAACGAGCTCAATATTTTTCCACTCGTTATTTCCGCCGATATTATAGGTTTCTCCCGCTTTTCCTTTTTCAAAAGCTACATCCAAAGCTTCGCAATGATCATGCACAAAAAGCCAGTCGCGTACGTTTTCTCCTTTCCCATAAACCGGGATATTTTTTTGTTTGATGGCGCTGCGAATAACGGTGGGAATCAGTTTTTCGTCATGTTGATGTGGTCCGTAATTATTGGAGCAATTCGTGGTAATCACATTCATCCCATACGTATGAAAATATGAACGGACAATCATATCACTTCCTGCTTTGGATGCCGAATATGGTGAATTTGGCGCGTAGGGAGTGGTTTCTTTGAAGAAGCCGTCATCCTCAAGTGCCCCATATACCTCATCGGTAGAAACATGCAGGAATCGATTGTTTTTCCAGTTTCCCTCATCCTGTTTCCAAAGCTGGCGACATTCTTCCAAAATATTAAACGTACCTACTATATTGGATTGAATGAATGGTTCCGGCCCCTGAATGGAATTATCAACATGAGATTCTGCCGCAAGATGAAAAACGCCATCCGGCTTAAAACTATGAATAACATCGTGCACATCATTGCGATTAACTAAATCTACTTTTTTAAAATGATAACGTTCGGAATCTTTTAACGGCTTCAAGAAAGTAGGATCTGATGCATAGCTGAGTTTATCGAGGTTAAATATTTCCCAATCCGGATGCTTTTCAACCAGATGCAAAATCAAATTCGAACCTATAAAACCTGCTCCACCGGTTACAATTATTCTTTTCAAAACAGATCCTTTTCTTTTATTGAAGAAAACAGTGGTAGTTTTCGATCTTTTTCTGACAAAATAGGCCGCTCCACATCCCAGGGAATTTGAATATCAGGATCATCCCACCGAAGGCCTCGTTCGCCGTTGGCATTGTAATAATCCGAACATTTATAGCTTACAACGGCTTCATCAGAAAACACCGAAAAACCATGGGCAAATCCTTTTGGGATGAATAACATTCGCTTGTTTTTATCCGATAAATTTATGGCAGCAAATTGCCCGAAGGTCTGCGAGTTTTGGCGTAAATCTACGGCTACATCCAAAATAGAACCTCTCAAACATTGCACCAATTTTGCCTGTGGATTTTTGATCTGGTAATGCAGTCCACGTATGGTATTTTGATAAGATTTGGAAACATTATCCTGCACAAAATGCTCGACAATACCTGTTTCTTTTAAAACCGATTCCCTGTACGATTCATAAAAATAACCTCGGTCATCTTCATATACTTTTGGTTCAAAAAGCTTTACATCCGGGATTTTAGTTTCTGAAAAATTCATTCTATATCTGTTTCAATAATTCTGTTAAACCTGTTTTCCATTCAATGATTGAGGCGCCGGGGATGTTAGCAATTTTTTTAGTACTTAACAGCGAGAATGAGGGCCGCGTTGCTTTGGTTGGAAATTGGGAGCTACTCACCGGATGTACCATCATCTTTTTCTTTTTCTGGTGGAATATCTCCTTTGCAAAATCATACCAGGTAATTTTACCCAGCGAACTCAGATTAAAAATTCCAGATTTCTTATCCTTCAGAAGCTGGAAAGAATTCTCCACTACATTATAAGCAAATGTCGGGCTTCCAAATTGATCGTTCACCACCTTTAGCTCATCTCGCTCTTCGGCTAGCCTCAGCATAGTCTTTACAAAATTATTCCCATACTGTCCGCAAAGCCACGAAACGCGGATCAACAAATAATCACATCCCGAGTTCTGAACAGCTTTTTCTCCAGCCAGTTTACTTGCTCCATAAATATTTACAGGATTTGTGGGATGAGTTTCAGGATATCCGTGTTCCAACATTTGGTGGTCTGCTTCCGATCCGGAAAAAATATAATCGGTGGAATAGTGAAGCAATTTTATTTCTCTTGATGCACATTCATCCGCCAGCAGTTCAACCGCTTTGGCATTCACCAGGAAAGCCTTCTCAGGTTCATCTTCCGACTGATCAACATTCGTATATGCGGCGCAATTAATGAGCACATCCGGTTTAACCGAAGCTAATTTTTTCTCCACTTTTTTTTGGCTGGTGATATCCAGTTCTGAAGATGAGAGTGCTTCAAAATCAGCTCCGGCATCAGCCAAAAAATCACTCCATTCCCGTCCAAGCTGTCCGCTTCCACCTGTGATCAGAAAACGCATCTCAGCTCCTTACCAGGTCATTTGCAACTCTATAGGATTCAGGCGTTCCGGCATCGGTCCACCAACCCTCCAGTACTGAACTTTTCATTTTACCACTTTGGATGTAATGGTTATTTACTTCAGTAATTTCGAGTTCACCCCTTCCTGATGGTTTCAGTGTTTTTATATACTCAAATACCTTGGCATCGAAAAAATAAATACCCGTGACAGCATAATTAGATTTCGGCTTCTCCGGTTTTTCTTCGATAGACAGAACCTGTTCCCCATCCAATTCTGCCACACCAAAACGCTCAGGGTCTGGCACTTTCTGAATAAGAATCTGAGCGCCGGTTCCGTCATAATTTTTCATGGCTTTTTGCAGCGATGCCTCAAAAATGTTATCTCCCAAAATTACCACCACCGGTTCATCACCGGCAAAATTTTCCGCCAATCCAAGTGCCTGGGCGATTCCACCTGCTTCATCCTGTACTTTATATGTGAAACGGCAGCCGAAATCTTTACCTGAGCCAAGCAAGTTTACAACATCTCCCATATGGTCGGTACCGGTAACAATCAGAACCTCCTCAATTCCTACTTCTGTCAGCTTTTCAATGGGGTGATAAATCATCGGTTTATCGCCAATGGGAAGCAGATGTTTATTGGTAACTTTAGTGAGTGGATACAGCCTGGAGCCGGTACCGCCTGCGAGAATTACGCCTTTCATAACTATTTTTGAATTTAATGGAGTTTCAAAATATGAAACTTTACTCCAACTACATGAAAGAAAAGCAGAATCTTTATGAAAATTGATGTTATCAAACCCATCCCGGTATCATTAGTAATTTCTATTGTAATTTGTACGGGAAGGTTTTTTAGCTTTGCATATCACAAATTTTACTGAGGGAATATTCTAAAAACCACTTTTCATATTCGGATTTGGCAGGGATTGACAGCCGCTTCGCATTACCGATTTATGTTCATCCTTTTATTATGGATTGTTCATAGCGGTTTTATTTTTGCCCAAACGGTTACTCCTGCAACCGGTGGAACAGGTATATCTGCCGATAACTTTGCAACAGGAACCTGGACAAACTTAACCGGCCCCGTCATTCAGGAAACTTCACCCGGTCAGCTACAGCCTGGAAATATACGGTTTCAAGCACCAAATGGATTTGAATGGGATACCGGCGGTGCTGATCCGACAGTAGAGGTTACGCAACCAAAAGGTAATAAGATAACTGTTACATTCAGCAGCCGAACATCTTCTGAAATAGCGTTCTCAGTTTTAGGCACAAGTGCAGGCTCCCCTCCAAATAACCCGCATACTTTAACCTTTTCCGGTTTCCGGTTAAGGCCTGCTCAGGGTAGCCCCCTTGCAAGCGGTGAGATTAGAAATACAGGAAGTACGGCGCCTGGTGGAACGAGAAATTATGGCAGTATATCTATGGTAGCCGGTGCTGATAATAAAATACGGGTTGAAACAGCTCCAAATTCTTCCGGCTCTGTGGTCAGCAGTCAGAATATTGAAGCCGGCTCTTCTATTACCGTTTATTCTAACGTGCGGGATCAGTTCAATAACTTTAAACGCAATGAAACTGCCACTTGGTCGCTTCAAAGCATAACCGGTGGAGTTGTGAGCGGTGATTTCTCCCCGTCCGGCAGCAGCGCAACCTTTACAGGTAATTTAGTGGGTACTGCTGTTATTGAAGCTACTTCCGGCGGATTCACGCCTACCCCATCCGGCACCATTTCTGTCATTCCTTCCGATCCGGCTGTTTTGTTTATTTCTTCACAACCCTCCTCCACCGCAACAGCCGGTGCGGCTTTTGGAACTCAGCCTGTTATTCAAATTCAGGATGATTTTACCAACATTATTAGCAGCGACGACTTCACCCAAATAACCGTATCCCGGAATAGTGGAAGCGGGACCTTACAAGGTACAACTACAATTACTGCTAACGATGGTATCGCAACTTTCACCGATTTATATCATACTCTGGCAAATGATATTTCCCTTTCATTTTCAGCTCCTGGATTTTCTACAGTTTTTTCTGATGTCATCACTATAAATCCAGCAGTAGCTGACAGTCTCATTTTTACGGTGCAGCCTTCCAATGCCAACCGTAATACGGTTCTTGATCCCCCTGTAGAAGTTCAAATTGTGGATGAATTTGAGAATTTTGTTCCGCAATCTGGTACAGAAGTAAATTTAAGCTTATTGAGTGGCAGTGGAAATATTAGTGGCGGCACCACTTCAACCGACCCCAATGGAACCGCTGTTTTCAATTCAGTCTCTTTCAATCAAGTGGGAACAAAAACAATTGGCGCATCTGCTGATGCATTAAAAAATTCTGAAGAAAGCAGCAGTTTTACGGTAGCCAATGCTGGTTCGCTCGCCGGTTTTACAGTTGAAATTACCGGCGGAGGATCTATTTCATCCCAAACCGCGGGAACTCCCTTCGACATTCGCATAACTGCCGTCGATGGTGCTGGAGATATTTTAGATGGAAATCAGGGACGGGATAATTTCAGCGGAAATGTTGATCTGACTTCCAACAGCGAGTTTGCAGAATCCACGACGCTTATAAATGTGGGACCTTTTGTAGATGGTGTCTATGAGCCGCATGAAGCGGAATTCACATTTGCGCAGGAAAACACAAAAATAACAGCAACTAACAGCGCAGGTTCAGAATCCGGCAGCAGTAATTCCTTTACTGTTACTCCTGCCTCAGCCGATCCCGACAGTTCATTTATTACCATTAGTGATGATACACTAATTGCAGACGGCAGCAGCGAAGACGAAATAACCATTCAGCTCAGGGATGAATTTGGCAATGATCTTATTATAGGAGGAGATGATGTTCAAATATCCAAATCCGGAACAGGGACACTTTCTTCGGTTACGGATAATGGCGATGGAACTTATTCTGCCACTTTAACTGCTCCTGATGAGGTTGGTTCGGCAGTAATAAGCGCAACCGTGAATTCTGCCTCTATCACTTCAGGAGATCCGGAAGTCACTTTTACTTTCGATGAACTTGCCACTTTTCTGATTGAAGCTGAAGGCGGAGGGGCAATTGGCACGCAAACAGCCGGCACTCCCTTCAACATTCAAATCACAGCCCTGGATGCCTTCAATAATACCGTAACCACTTTTGATGGCTCCGGTTCAACCGTGCAGATTACATCCTCCGGCACCTTATCAGCCGGAAACGGAACCACCGCTACATTCACCAATGGTGTGCTTGCATCACATTCGGTTACTCTGACTTCAGTTGGTTCTACCACTATTTCTGCCCGCAGAACGGCATCAACAGAATCCGGAAACAGCAACAGCTTTACAGTTAATCCGGGCGTGGCTGATGAAACTACATCCACAATAAGCTCATCAGAAAGTTTTCTTCAAAATAATGGAACAGACAATACCACTATTACAGTACAGCTTAAGGATGAATTTGGAAATAATCTTAGTACCGGGGGCGATGTAGTTTCTCTTAGTACTACAACCGGCAGTTTAAGCGGTGTTACTGATAATTTGGATGGGACGTATACTGCAACTTTCACAGCCGGCGTTAGCTCTGCTACGGCTACTATAACGGGAACTGTAAATTCAGATCCCATCACAGATGATGTGCAAATTGTAATCACACAATTTAACGTATGGCAGGGAGAAGGCGGCGGCAACCCGGCAAGCCGAACAGACTGGAGTACTGCAGGAAATTGGAGTTTAGGTTCGTTGCCTGCTGTCGGGCAGGTGGTATTGGTTGAAACCGGCGAAACTTATTATCCTATTGTAGACGGAGAAGATCCGGTTATTGATTTTCTAAGAATTGAATCTGGAGCCAATGTAACCCTTACCGGCGGGGAAATAACCATTAACAATGAGCTTTCAGGATTGGGCAGCTTTTCAGGAAATAGCAGCATTATTAACCTCAGCGGGGATTCCAAAATCGCTAATTTTATTTCGGGTTCTTCTGAAGTTAACCTGGTCGGTTCTTCCACTCAATTTATTGAAGGTGATTTTACTGCCAATGTTCTAAACATTCAGAATGATGTTTCAAGCAACAAATATCTGGAAGCCTTTACTCAGATAAATATAGAAGCCGGAAATACACTCACTATGACAGATGGCTCGGAATTGGTCTCACCTGGAAATATTATCATTGATGGAACTTTGGTGGGTAATGGTTCCACTTTCAATTTCGGTGGTGATATTAATGGCTCAAATATATCTTTAAACAACACCGATGTTCATTTAGAAGGGGATAATCTTCAGGAAATAAATGGCATCAGCAATATCAAAAGCTTACATCTCGATAATCCTTCGGGAGTAATTGTGAATAACAATCTCACCGTAACCGATACACTATTCATAACAGAAGGAATTCTCACTATTGCCTCAGGTTACAGCTTTGTGAGCAATGTAAAATCAGGAAATACAGCCAATATTCGGATGCAGAGGGAAATTGCGGGAAATGCAGGCTGGAGATTATTATCCGCTCCTCTGATTTCTTCCTATGGCGATTTTTTAGATGGAACAGTCACGCAAGGTTATCCCGGGGCTTTTTACGATACCGGAACAGAACCCGGCGATACGCTTCAGCCCAACGTGCTTTTCTATGATGAAACGCACGAAGGCACCGACAACCAACGATGGCGAACACTCACTGATACTTCGAACACAGTTGCAGCCGGGCGCGGTTATTTCGTTTACTTATTTGGAGATATTGCCGCCGATCCCCTTTACAATGAAGCGCTCCCCGATACGCTGGAAATCCGTGGTGAAGAAAATGACGGCAATGGCACAGAATTCACTTTCCCTGTCACCTATACCTCCGATGCCGATACCGGCTGGAATCTTGTTGGCAACCCTTTTACCGCCACCATTGATTGGGATGACGGCAACTGGACCAAATCCAATATGGATAATGTAATTTATGTGTGGGACCCCGCTGTAAACGATTATCTGGTATGGAATGGGTCAACAGGTTCGTTGGAAGATGGTATAATTTCACCATTCCAGGCTTTTTGGGTAAAAGCTAATGGAAATGGTGCTCCTTCTCTCAAAGTGAATAAAAACTCTAAAACCACCGGTGGTACTTTTAAGAAAGAACGAGAACAAAATGATACGCCTGTAATTGAACTAAAGCTTCAGTCTTCAGGAAAAGAGAAAACTACCCATATTTCATTCATCCATGAAGGCAGAAACGGAAAAGACAGCCTGGATGCTTTCCGCCTGATGCCATTCAACAGCGATTCTTACCTGGAAATATTTACACTGTTGAATGACGGAACTCAATTGGCTATCAATAACTTACCACGAAATTTTGGCGTACCTATTGAAATTCCGGTACATGTGGGGGAAGTGATATCAGGAAAATCGACTGATAAAACTGTTGAACTAAGCTGGACGGGTGTGCAAAATATTCCGGAAGGCTGGGAAATTTCACTTATTGATAAAAAGAATAACAAAACCTTTAACCTGCTCGAACCTGATGTTATTGATTTTAAAGTTGAAGCAACCGCATGGAAATCAGCAGCTAAAGAATCACCTTCCACATATAACCTGGTTTCGAAAAGCAAGCAGAAGGTCAGAGATGCACGGTTTATGTTAAAGATCAATCCCGGTGAGGATGCTTCAGGACTCCCAGGTACCTTTGAGCTCTCCAATAATTATCCCAATCCTTTTAATGCACAAACAACCTTCGAATTTGCCACTCCCCTTGAAGGTAATGTTCATATTGAGATTTATGATGTACTTGGCCGAAAAACCGCCACTCTTGTTAATCAGCAATTTAATGCGGGGTATCATAAAACGAGCTGGAATGCTAATTCTGCAGCAAGTGGAGTATATTTTGCCGTACTTCGGGCACAGGGAAATAGAATAATTCGCAAACTTACACTGATAAAATAACCCACCTTTATTGTAACAACATTTCAGTATCTCTCTCTTGTTATTGCTCATTTATTGATAGAATAGTTTTAGCAGGTATAGGAGCAGGAAAAAATATGTTGTATTATTAGAATATTTTAATACTTTATAACAAATTGAATTTAATTTCTACTTATGACTAGCTACAGTGAAATAATTCAAATAATGGCCGCAATGATCATTTTTTCAACAATATTGTTGAATGCCAACAGAATGATCCACAGAAACACCTTAATGCAAATTGAAGGTGAACTGGAGCAGGAAGTGATTGCTTTGGGGCAGGAAATTATTGAAGAAGCACATACGAAAGATTTTGACGAGGTAACTATTGGCAATGAACTTCCCCCCACAAATATCCCGGATAGTTTTACGGGTGCCAATGCATTAGGAACCGATGGGGAAGCCTCACGCAGATATTACAATGATTACGATGATTATAACGGGCATTCAGAAATTGCCCAAACTCAGCACGGAGATTATACCATTGATGTTGACGTTTTTTATGTAGATGAAGAAACTTTAGAATATACCACAGAAAAATCTACTTTTAAGA
>JBBDNN010000019.1:0-6557 GCA_040877545.1 Balneolaceae bacterium | reverse complement strand
ATAAAAACGATTTACAAAAATTTGCAATCATTTATTAACACAGTAATAACCAGCCACTTTGTTACAAAATAAATTTCAATTTTTTCTATCAAAACGTTTAACTTCTTCGCTACCAGGGGCTAAAGCGCAAAAATTAATGGCACCCAGTCCACAGAAAGAGGATCAAGGTCCTGCTCATTACAAACCTACACATGAGGATTTCAGAAATAGCAGTGTCTTAATTCCAATTATTGGCTGGAAGGAAGAACTTGAAATCCTGCTCACTGTTCGTACTGCTTCTATAAATCATGGAGGCCAGATTAGTTTTCCCGGTGGTGGCAAAGAAGGAAATGAAAGTATAGAGGAAACCGCACTTCGGGAAGCACAAGAAGAAATTGGACTGCTCCCCGAACGCGCAGAAGTAATCGGAAGGCTAACACCTTTATACGTGGGTCACTCAGATAATATGGTAACACCGGTAGTGGCTTTTCTTCATCAGGAACAGAAATTCACCCCAAACCCGAACGAGGTGGAAGAAATCTTTACGGTTTCCCTTTCTGAACTGATGGAGGAAAGCAATCTTATTGATGAGGAGTGGGATTTGCGCGGGGCGCCTTATAAGGTTCCTTTTTGGAATATCCACCGCGTGCCGCTTTGGGGGGCAACTGCCATGCTGTTGAGTGAACTGATCGAGCTTTATAAGGAGTTTGAAAGGCAGATTTGAGAAATCAACTAGAAATTATTAGACATTGGTATAAACATTTCATTATGTTTTAGAGAAAGGATGAAATTAGCTTTTAAAGAGCTGGGATTATAAATCTGCTTCTCTTTTTTTACCTAAATAAGTAACCGGTTAAGTATCTATGAAACGACATGTCTTATCTATATTCTCAATAATTTTTGTTCTGATATTTTCTTCACAGGCATATTCACAACATTTATCTTCTGCGAATTGGCCATTAACCGATCCGGATGATGGCGGAACGGGGTTAACAGCAGTCACAGAAGGGCAGATAGTAGCGGATGATGAGCTTCTGAATAATACAGAGATAAATCATTATTCAGGCCCAAATTCGAGCCAAAGGGTACGAATTGAAGGAAATGAATGGCCTGCAAATCAAACTACTGAAATTGAGGATGTATATATAGAATTTGCTGTATCAGCAGAAATGGGATCAATACTCACGGTGGATTCTCTTTCTTTGAGGATTGCAGGCATCAGCATTAATACGATGAAAGCCAATATTTACTATTCAACTGATTCCTCCTTTTCTGATCGAACACTTGTAGAATATGAAACGGATGATGATTCAGGAAACAATTATCTTCAAAGAGACAGCCTGTTATATATTTCAACATCTCCAATGGAGGAGTTAGGTGAGGGAGAAACTTTCTACCTTCGAGTATATCCGTGGGTTGATAATGATCCTGATATACGAACTGGAAAATATTTAGCCATTCAGGATGTAACAATAGCGGGAGAAACTGAAAGTATACCATTAGCTGCCACAGTTAGTTGGCCATTGGAAACAGATGAAAATCCTGTGATTACAGGAGCGGTGGTTTCCGAAGCTCAATCTTATAGTCCGGCAATGCAATTTTACGATTTTACTGAATTGCCAGATACTGATGGAAATTCCCATACTGTTGCCGGCATCCAAACAGTAAGTCAGGAATGGAATGCAGAAGCTGATCCATCTGACAGTTTATATATTCAATATGTAGTAGAACCAAAATTTGGCGGGACCTTATTTGCCGATAATTTTTCTTTATATATCGGAGGTTGGTTCTCAAGTAATTTAAGAGCAGCAGTATATTCTTCTAAAGATGTTTCCTTCGCCTCAAAAGACACCTTGATAGCTGATACTGCTCTTTTGGGAGATGAAGTTCAAAAAATGGAAGCCACATTAGATGACACTGTAGAAACTGGCGAAAAACTCTATATCAGAATTTACCCTCACAATACGGAAGCTGAAGGATGGGCAAAATTAATTGCAGTTGATAGTGTTACCGTATCTGGATCCACAATTGGTGTAACCGCAGATCCACCTGCTATCATAACTTATAGAGTAGATCAAATTTCTACTACCTTTGTCAGAAGTGGTGGAAATATTTCAAGTGATGGCGGTTTGCCAGTAACTGCCAGGGGTGTTGTCTGGAATACGGAAGGCGAGCCAACCACAGCGGATAATAAAACAGAAGATGGAACAGGTTCAGGAAGCTACGAGAGTAATTTAACCGGATTGGATGCAGGTACTGAGTATTATCTCCGCGCATATGCTACAAATGATGCCGGAACATCATATGGCAGGGAAGTCAGCTTTACCACATTAGAAGAATTAACAGTTCCAACAGTAACTACCGAATCCCCTTCCAATATTTTGGTTGAGTCTGCAGAAACTGGCGGCAAAGTCACTGACTGGGGAGGAGATCCTCTAACAGGCCGTGGAGTTGTCTGGAATACTACCGGCAGTCCGACCATTGAGGATAATTTAACAGAAGATGGAGAAGGATTAGGAGAATTCGTCAGCACTGTATATCCCTTAACTGAAAATACCACTTATTATATCCGAGCTTATGCTACCAACAGCGTAGGTACAGCTTATGGTTCTCAAAGAAATTTTAAAACGAAATCACCGGAACCGGAAATAACCAAGATTGTAGCTCAGGATGGCAGTGGCGATTATACCTCTGTTCAGGATGCTTTTGATGATGTACCTGATTTCTACACTGGCCCCTACACCATCTATGTAAAAAATGGAACCTATTACGAAAAACTATTCCTGGATGAAGATAAAGTTAACGTTCGCCTGATTGGAGAAGACCGGGATAGTACCATCCTTACCTATGATGATTATGCTGGCATAGCAGGCGGTACCAGCAATTCCTATAGTGTTTCTATTGATGCAGATGATTTCGTTGCTAAGAACATCACTTTTCAAAATACTGTGGTAAATGATAAGTCTGTTAGTGACCAGCAAGGAGTTGCACTTTCAACAAATGGGGACCGGCAGGCATATTACAACGTAAATATCCTGGGTTATCAGGATACGTTTTATGCAAGAGGCTCTCATGGAACCGGACGAATTTATATTAAGAACAGTTATATAGAAGGGTCAGTTGATTTTATCTTTGGCCGCAACATTGTGGTTTTTGACAGTACTGAAATTCACATTAACCGAAATGGAGGAACATTAACCGCAGCAGCTACTGATGCTGAATCGGAATTTGGTTTCGTTTTTCTTGATAATGTGATTTCGGCCGATTCAATTGGTTTTGATGGGGATCCGATTACAAGTTTTCATCTTGGAAGACCTTGGCAAAATGCTCCCAGAACTGTGTTCATAAATACTCATTATCCTTCTTCATTGGATCCTGAGGGTTGGTTATCTTGGAATGTTACTCCGGCTTTATATGGAGAATATAATTGCTCAGGACCTGGTTGTGGAGATATGAGCAACCGCGCTGATATTTCAGAACAGTTAACCAGCGAACAAGCAGAAGAATACACGATTGAAAATATATTTTCTAAAGAAAGTAATCCCACCTTTGGCATAGACTGGATTCCGGAACCAGCATCAAATTTTGTGGTTTCTAATGAATCGGAAGTTGAGGATAGCAGACCAGATTCTTATAAACTTACTCAAAATTATCCCAATCCTTTTAATCCTACCACTGTTATTGGTTACTCCCTGCCAAATAGTGGACATGTGAACATCTCATTATATGATTTACTGGGAAGAAAAGTGGCCACATTGGTAAATGAGGTGAAAAATGCAGGAACCTATGAAGTACAGTTTGATGCTTCAAGACTTGCAAGCGGTATCTATTTATATCGAATAGAAACCAGCAACTTCAGTATGGCTAAGAAAATGACTCTTTTGAAGTAGATCAAAAACATTGAAGAATCGCCTAAAACCGCCTGACCAAATGATGACTGGGCAATAATCCCATATTTGTTTAGTTGGGCTTTTTATTTATTCTTATACCATCATTGCTTTAGGAATGGCTGTGTCATGTAACTCAGCCATCTCAGTTACTTCCAAAGAAGCAATTTCATCAATATTCAGTGAAGAGCCTCCAACAGTTCCTAATTTAAAAACAGGAACTCCAGCAGAGTCAATATTAGAAATGACTGTTTCAGCTTTATCTTCAGCCACAGTAATTACAACTCCGGATTGGGCTTCACTAAATAATATTTCCTGATCAGAGCCAGTAAGTGAATTCGTTATAATATCAGCTCCTTTTTTGCCAAAGATGGCCATTTCAGCTAGAGTTATTGCCAGACCACCATCTGATATATCATGAGCAGCGGTAATTAGTCCTGATTTTATTGCTTTGAGCAGTGCGTTCTGTAGTTTCAATTCAAAATCTAAATTCAGTTCCGGGGCATCCCCTGTAGTTAAATCATGAATGGTTTTTAAATATTCCGTTCCACCAAGGCCCTTTCGGTCTGCGCCGATATATAAAACCGTATCGCCCTCATCTTTGAAAGCCGGAGTGGTGGTATGTTTTTCCACATTTTCAATCACCCCAAGCATCCCAATAATAGGAGAAGGAAAAATTGCGCCATTTGGATTTTCATTATAAAAGCTCACATTTCCGCCTGTTACAGGGGTGTTTAATGCGCGACAGGCATCGCTCATCCCGCCCAGGGCTTCTTTAAATGTCCAGTAAACTTCGGGTTTGTATGGGTTTCCAAAATTCAGACAGTTGGTGATAGCCATCGGTTTTCCGCCAGAACAAATTACATTTCGGGCCGACTCAACCACGGCAATCTGTCCGCCCCGGCGAGGATTCAAATACACATATCGCCCGTTGCAATCTGTTTTCGCAACCAAGCCTTTTTTGGAACCTTTGATCCGTATCACGCCCGAATCTGATGCTCCCGGAGCGGTTACTGTATTGGTTCTGACCGTTGTATCGTACTGCTCGTGTATCCATCTTTTGGAAGCTATATTAGGCGAGCTTAGTAATTTTTTTATAGTTTCTGAATGATCTTTGGGATGATCTAAAGAATCAGTGTCAAAATTCTGAACTTCATCCAGGTAAGCTGGTTTTTTTGTTTCGCGCACATATTGTGGAGCTCCACCTCCCAGTACTAAATGTTCGGCAGGAATTTCTCCTTTCACTTCACCGTCTTTGAGGTAGGTAACAAATTCAGTATCCACTACTTCACCAATCACCACTCCATGCAAATCCCATTTTTCGTAGACATCAATCACTTCCTGTTCGCGCCCTTTTTTGGCTACAATCAACATTCGCTCCTGACTTTCGGATAGCAACAATTCATAGGCGGTCATGCCATCTTCCCGTGCAGGAACTTTATCTAAATCAACGCGCATTCCCTGTCCGCCTTTGGCTGTCATTTCGCTGGTTGAGCAGGCAATTCCGGCCGCACCCATGTCCTGCATGCCAACCACAGCGCCTGTCTGAAGCACTTCCAGACTGGCTTCCAAAAGTAATTTTTCTGTGAAAGGATCCCCCACCTGAACACTGGGGCGCTTGGCTTCACTCTCTGCACTTATTTCCTCTGATGCAAAGGTAGCGCCATGAATTCCATCACGCCCTGTACTTGCTCCTACAATTATCACCGGATTTCCTATTCCTTCAGAGATCGCTGAAACAGTCTCCCCTTCTTTTACCAGGCCGATACTCATAGCATTTACAAGGGGATTACCTTCATAATTCTCATCAAAATAAACCTCGCCTCCAATCACCGGAATGCCAAATGAATTACCATAATCTCCAATTCCTCTGACCACACCATCTACCAAATAACGCACTCGCGGATTTTCAAGATTCCCAAACCGCAGTGAATTCAAACTGGCTACCGGCCGAGCTCCCATTGTAAAAATATCGCGGTGAATGCCACCAACTCCAGTTGCCGCACCCTGATAAGGTTCAATCGCAGAGGGATGATTATGGCTTTCAATTTTAAAAGCGCAACCAAGGCCGTCGCCGATATCTACCAAACCCGCATTTTCTTCGCCAGCTCCCACTAATAAATTCTCGCCTGTGTTTGGTAACTTTTTTAGTTCAAGGATGGAATTTTTATAAGAACAATGCTCACTCCACATCACAGAATACACGCCCAGTTCGGTAAAAGTAGGAGTTCGCCCCAACCGGGTTTTTATCATTTCATATTCTTCCTCGTTGAGCCCATGTTCAACAGCAAGGGTGAGATTTACTTCCGGTTCCTTTACAGTTATTTGCGACATTTCTTATGTGTAGTTGTGGGATTTTACCAAAGCTGAACTTTGGCAGAATTCAGATAAGCCAGAAGTTACGATTATTTACGAAAAGGCTCTAATGGGGAAGTTGAGGAAAATGTTCTTTGGAGAGTAATTGGAGAAGTTGGAAGTACCGAATTACTTGAAATCAATAAGTGCCAGCGGCACAAACAATTTTGTAACACCAGGATTCATTCCAGGGCAAAAAAAGAACGTAGGTACGGCCGATATTAACCCATGTCTAGTGTTATTCCTCGTTCCCAACCTCTGGTTGGCGAATGCCTGGTCGCGCCAAAGGCATGTATGAAAATTAAAATCAAGAAAAAATACGGATTTCATTAAGTG
>JBBDNN010000018.1:0-34793 GCA_040877545.1 Balneolaceae bacterium | reverse complement strand
TTTTTAAGGATGCCTGTGATGCCTGTTCCGGCTGAGCCGAAAGATGGAGCTATAGCCTCAAAATCCATCCTTCCGTTTCCCTGAAGCTCCGAAGATGTAGTAATGAAAGCCAGAAACGCGGTGATGGATGGTGTTTCTCCTAATCACCGTATTTCCTTTTTCGAAGGCAATGCCCAAACCATCTGGTGGTATTCTACCCAACAATGTACCATTGACATAACACTAGGCTTTTAAGAAGCTAAAAATATCCTTTGGCATATTTATTTAATTTTTGTTCCAACTCGGAAGGATTGAAAGGCTTGGTTATAAAATCATTCATGCCTGATGCAAATGCTTTTTCTCTCACCTCATTCAAGCGGCGGCAGTTTTTGGGGAAGCCGACAAAGGTTGTTTAGTGCTCATTTTTACTTTATAAGCACCAAATTAACTGAAAAATACTGGCTTACAATTTAGATTACGATAACGTTTGCTGGCTATTGAAAGCCATGGCGTAGATTTTCATCTGTTTTACCATAGATGCAAGGCCATTGGCCCTGGTAGGCGATAAGTGTTGTGCCATTCCAATTTTATCAATAAAAGCCGGGTGGGTTTGAAGGATGGTTTGAGGTTCATGTCCTGAATAAAATCGCACCATCAAGGCTACCAGTCCTTTCGTAATGGCGGCATCACTATCTGCTTTATATATAACTTTTCCATTTTCTATTCCGGCGGTTAGCCATACCTGACTCTGGCATCCTTTTACAAGGTTATCTTCCACTTTGGCTGATTCCGGCAAAGGTTCCATTTTCGAACCTAATTTGATGATATATTTATATCGTTCAGGCCAGTCTTCTAATACCTCGAATTCCCGTACTATTTTCTGTTGTTGTGCCTGAATATCCATTTTTATTTTAAAGATAAGGTTTAATACACTTCCCAAAAAGTAATTCTATATCTCTTGTCAGCTTATAAATAATTTCCGGAGTCTTTTGAGATAAAGCCTATTTAGCTTCCATTTCAATCATGGCAACACTTTTTACACTTTCCACACTTTCTGTGGAATTTTCTTTTTCTGGCCTGAACGACTGCAAAACAGGAATAAAACTGCCCTCTGAAGTTTTATATTTGCAATGAATGGTTAATGATTCTCCCTGAAAAGCCCGTTTTAAGGCCTCTTCAGCCTCTGAAATATCGGTTTTATGAAGAACTTCGCTCACTCCTTTTTCAAGTATCACTTCAGGATTAAAGCCTGTTACACTTGCAAAATTTTCGGATACATACTTGCAGTCGATACTCCCGTCATTTTGTTTAATGAATCTAAAGCTGAATTCATCTTTTGTGGCAAGAATATTTTCCATGTGTTTCTTCTTTTTCTTGAGAGTTTCTATCACCCGGTTTCTCAAAGTATAATTCACCAGGTGCATCCTCACAATTGTTTCTCCATTGCTTAAAAAGAAATGGATGTTACATTCAAGCTTAATCTTTTCGCCGGCTTTATTTTTAAATTCCCATACATAGGTTTTGTCTTCTGTGGTTTTTGAATCGAAATCGGAAAAAAGATATTCAACTTCTTTTTGATCTTTATCGCTAATCAGGTCCCATATTTTTATATCATTCAGCTCTCCGGCATCATAACCTATTAATTCTTTGAAAGAATTATTTGAGGCGATGATATTGCCCCGGGCATCCAAATCCACAAAAGTTTTCTTGGATTCTTCGTACAGGTTTTCGAAATCCGTATCTGAATCAAAGAACAGCCTGCCAGGCTCTTTTCGATCTGTAATATCTCTTTGGTAAGCAACCCAGTGAGTTACTTCTCCTTTGCTATTTGTAAGGGGGTGAATATCCCACTGGTTTATAAATTCACTTCCATCTTTTTTATAGTTCACTGTATGCCCAAAAAACGGATGTCCCTTTTTTAACCGTCTTTTTAACTTATTTAATACCTCTTTTTCCGTTTTTTCTCCTTGCAAAATTCGTGGCGATTTGCCTAATACCTCACTCTTTTCATAACCGGTCATTTTTGTGAATCCTTCATTCACATAAACGATTTTTGGCCCCGGCTCTTCGAGGCTTAACTCGGTAATCAGAATTGAATCATAATCCTGTTTTGTGGCCTGTTCTAACAATAAAAGTTGTTCATTGACATTTTTATGCTTTTCCATAAGCTCCCCAAATAATTCCTCTAATTTCGAAAAAGATGCTTCATCTTTACTACACTGCTTCAGTTTTTCTGAAATCTGATTTTTTAATTTGCTATCCATCTTCACTTATAGATTTATAAAAAATAATACTCAACTTTAGTCTGCTGATTTAAAACTTAGCTATTTGCTACATCATTCCATTTCTGTAAAAATTTTTATTACATTTTCCCTGTTATGCAGCATATCCCCCACACATTATTAACTTTACTTCTCTTTAGCGCGTTTCTTTTTAAAGGTTGCTCAATTTTTAAAAATGCCCCATCTATTTCAAAACCTGAGATGGTACTTGTAAAAGGCAACACTTTTATAATGGGTGATGTAATGGAGCAGCAAAATGATGACGCTCTTCCCCTTCATGAAATAGAACTTAATGATTTTTATATCGGCAAGTTCGAAGTTACCTATGCACAATATGATGAGTTTGCGCTTCAAACACAGCGGCCGTTACCTGACGACAATGGGCACGGACGTGAAAACAGAGCCGTCGCCCGTGTTACGTGGGATGAGGCACTGGCTTACTGCAACTATTTTGGCTTCCGCCTTCCTACCGAAAATGAATGGGAGTTTGCCGCACGAGATGGCGGAAAGAATATGCTTTTTGCCGGTACCAATAATGCTGATTCTTTAAAATATTATTCAATCTCTGAGACCTCTTATTCTTTTTTTGTGGGATCAAAAAAGCCTAATGCACTCGGCATTTTTGATATGAGCGGAAACGTATCAGAATGGATTGGGGACTATTATCAATTTTATGAAAATCCGGATGGCTGGCACGACCTGGAAAATAGCAGTGTGAGAATAATCCGTGGGGGCAGCTTTAGTGGAAATTCTGAAACTATACAAAAGGTGTTTTGGAGAGTGGGAGTTTTAAGCGACTCCAGATACTATAATATCGGCTTCAGGTGTGCTTCTGCCGAAGATTAAAATTATGTGTCGGGAAGAGATTCTAAAAAATAAAAGGGGGACCGAAGCCCCCCTTTTCTCACTCACTCATCGAAGTAGCAACTTAGCAATTGTACTAAGCTGCATGTTCGTTGTACCCTCGTAGATTTTACCGATTTTTGAATCCCGGTAAAATTTTTCTACGGGATATTCTTTAACATATCCGTAACCGCCAAATAAATCTACAGCCATTGAGCTTACCCGTTCAGCTACTTCCGAAGAATAAAATTTAGCCATAGCTGCTTCTTTCAAAAATTTTTGTCCGCTCATCTTTATGCGAGCGGCATTGTAGACCAGCAAACGGGCTGTTTCAATATCTGTGGCCATGCGGGCCAGCTGAAACTGAACCCCCTGAAATTCAGAAACCGCTTTTCCAAATTGCTTACGTTCCTGAACATAATCAAGAGCAGCGTCGAAAGCCCCCTGGGCAATTCCAATCATTTGGGCACCAATACCTATGCGCCCTTCATTCAGGGTTTCGATGGCTACTTTATATCCTTTGCCCAAATCACCCAATATATTTTCTTTTGGAACCCTGCAATCTTCCAGTAAAATCTCACAGGTTGAACTGGCCCGAATTCCCAATTTGTTTTCTTTTTTGGAAATTGAAAAGCCACCCATTCCCCGTTCTACCACAAATGCTGTAATCCCTTTATATCCAGCCCCAGGATCAACATTGGCAAAGACAATAAAAATATCTGCTTCGTTGGCATTGGTGATCCAAAGTTTTGCACCATTCAACACAAAATGATTGCCATCTTCCTTAGCTGTGGTTTTAAGGGCAAAAGCATCACTTCCCGAGCCTGCTTCAGAAAGGCAATATGCCCCCACTTTTTCGGAAGCCAGGAGTGGTAAATATTTTTCATTTAAAGCATCGGAGGCAAAATTTACAAATGTATTATTAACCAGTGTATTTTGCACATCCATAAAAACACCGGCAGATGCATCTACGCGGGAGATTTGCTCGATAGCAACGATAGACATCATAAAAGTGCCGCCACCGCCTGCATATTTTTCGGGAATATCAATTCCCATCAAGCCCATCTCAAAAAATTGCCTAATCAAATCCGGGTCAAGCTTGGCCTTTTCATCCATTTCCTGAACCAACGGCTTTATGGAAGCCTCCGCAAAATCTGCGGCAGCCTCTTTCAACATCTGTTCGTCTTCCGTTAACTGAGTTAATGGCGGAATTAATTGTTCGAGTTGCTCCATCAAAAATAGTAATTAGTTTTGCTGTGAATGAGGTTGCCAATATACAAATTGTAAGCGCTTTTTTACTAATAAAAGCCATACTTTTTGTTTTATTTAGTAAAGAACCTATAGGCTGAAATTAAGAAGTTATTTTGAGACTCGAGAAATATGAGTTACTTTCGTGAAAGCGCTTTCATTAATTCAATCTTTTATTATGAAAATTTCATTAATCACTCTGCTAATTTCAACCTGCTTGTCATCTATTCTTTATGCACAAGATGATGTGATGTTGCAAGCATTTTATTGGGATGTACCTGTTAATGAAACAACTCTTGACGGATTTTGGTGGGATAGTTTAGCAAGTAAGGCTACTCATTTAAGCCATGTAGGTTTTACAGGTCTATGGGTGCCATCACCTGCGAAAGGAAATTTCGGCATTATAGATATGGGGTATGGTATTTATGATCATTACGATTTGGGCAATTATAATCAAAAAGGAACCACTGAGACCAGGTTTGGAAGCCGAAATGAGCTGGAAAATATGATAAGTACTATGCATAATAACGGAATTGAGATATACGCTGATATCGTGTTGAATCATATTTATACAGACGGAGATTATTATAGCTCTAACAATAATCTGGAAGCTAATCCTGATGTAAAAGAATATATTTTTGATGAAGCATATAGAAACGGAATACAATATCAATCTTATCCTACGAACGAAATTACATGGTTAATTCCTAATGCTAGTGCTGGAAGTTACTACATACAGATAAAAGGTTATAATCTGGATTGGGGTGCTGACAAAACTCAACGGGGGTATGATATGATGATAGACTGGACAGATAATGGACCTAATTCTAATATCCTTTGGGAGAATGAGCCTAATAATGGAGGAGGCAATTATAATACCATTGGAAATTCTGGTACTACAATGCAGGCTCACATCGAAAGTAGTAGCGATGTAGATGAATTTGAAGTCACACTTAATAGCACTTCTGATATCGTGATCAAACTTACCGCCCGAAAAGAAGGAACCGATAGTTCTGATAATTGGGAGTGGCAGTATGCTGATCAAAATAATGGTTATTATCCAGTAGCTATTTGGTACAATAGCTCAAATCTTGCCAATAGTTCGCTGGAAGCTCAAACCGCGACTAATATAAATTACCCGACCCATACGGGTGCAGGTGAGGCTAATCATTCCTGGAACCATAATGATTTTCATCCTGTAGACTCTAATGACTGGTTAGGCTATCCCGGATCTGATGAAGTAATTACAAACACTAAATTTTTTGGCAATGACCTAAACTCTTTCAGCAGTTCTGTAGTATCACGACTCGAAGATTGGGGATATTGGATGGCAGATGAGATAGGCTTCGATGGATTTAGACTTGATTTTGTGCGCGGATTTCAAGAAACATTAGTAGCAGATTGGGTAAATAATCTACCAACTCTTAACGGCAACCAAAGATTCATTGTAGGAGAGTACTGGGGAGGTGACGATTCTATTCATTCATGGGTTACTAATGTAGCTAATGGAACATCAACAGTAATCAGTGCCACCACAGCAGGCGCCGATGTAGATGCTTTTGATTTCCCTCTGAAATTTGCACTTAATAATATTGTAAATAATACTAGTGGAACAGCCGATATAACGACCACTTTAGACCATGCCAGTATGGCCCGAAATATAAACGGCAATCAGCTATCTGGTACTCAGATTGTTACTTTTGTAGATAATCACGATACAGGAAAAGAACATGACAAATGGGTATTCAGTGACTGGGATATGGCATATGCTTATATATTAACTCACGAGGGGCGGCCATGTGTTTTTTATTCTCACTATTATGGTGTGCTCCAAGAAGATGCTCATGGAAGCACATTCACCACTCAAGCCAATCCTGAATTAAGAAATGATATCAATAATCTTATTCATATCCGTAAAAACTATCTTGGCGGCAGCCTGGAAGTATTAAGTGCAGACGGAAATCCTTATCCAACCGGGGATGCAGCCGATGTATATGTTGCCCGAAGAGAAGGAAATGGAGGTAAAACCGGTGCTATAGTTGTAATTAACGATCACAGCTCTCAGACCAAAGGGCTTTGGGTTGATCATACTACCGAAAGCTCTTTATGGTCTGACAGTTATCTTGTCAATCCTGAAACCGGAGATAGCACTTATGTATTCAGCGATGGCCGAGTTTTTGTAGAAGCTCCTGCACGAGATTACGCTGTTTACATTCCAGCGAGTGAATTCTCCTCTTCACTACCTGCAAAATCTATAAGTAATAATGCGAAAGATCTCGAAACAAACCCTTCTGAATTTAAATTATTTAAAAACTATCCAAATCCTTTTAACCCCATGACAAATATTACATTTAATATTCCTGAACAGGGGCATGTTTCTGTGAATGTTTACAATATGTTGGGGCAAAAAATAGCGACACTGGCAGACCGAGAGTTTACTGCTGGAAAACATTCTGTAAGATGGGAGGCAAGTCAACAATCAAGTGGTATCTATATTTATTCAGTAGATTATCAGGGAGTCATTGTAAATAAGAAAATGACCCTAGTTAAATAAGATTAAAAAGCCTCAGGCTGCGGGGCTTTTCTTTTTCGTAAAAAGTGATACCATTTCTTATTTTACCTTTCATCCTTATTTATCAAAACCATGGATTCAATAAAGGTAAAAGAATTTAATTTTTTAGAATTCCCTCCTGTTTCAACAGAGAAATGGGAAGCAGTCATCAGCCGGGATCTCAAAGGGAAAAATTATAAGGAAGAACTGCTTTGGAGTACCCTTGAAGGAGCTGATATACTTCCATTCTATCGAAGTGAAGATTTGGATGCTTTGACCCATAAAACAGAGTCTGTTACTGGATCGGCTGACTGGCATATTATTGAAAAGGTTGACATTCCCAACCTTATAAAAGCCAATAAACAAGCTTTGCATTCATTGGAAAATGGAGCCTCAGGACTTCTGTTCGATCCCCCTTCCTCTTCAATAAATTCAAAAGCAGAACTCGGCCAGCTTTTGAAAGATGTGCGAGTCGATTTCATATCTCTTCACTTTGGAGCTGATTTATCTACCCAAAAAATAATAGACTGGCTGAAAGAGATTTGCACGGAAAACGAACTGGATCTAAAATCACTCAATATCACTTTTTCTTTTGATCCTTTTGCCAGGGCGGTGAAATCGGGAAAACTGGCAAGAAAGGAGGATTTGGTAAACTATTTCAAAGATAAATCTCCTTTTAAAACTTTTGCGGTAGATGCAGATTTTTATGGAAATTGTGGCGGGGGAATTGTTCAACAGTTAGCCTTTTCATTAGCCGAAGGAAATGAATACCTGGCCATGTCTGATGAATTGAATCTTGAGATTCCTGAAGTTGCTTCAAAAATCCATTTTAACTTTTCTACCGCTTCCGCTTATTTTCTTGAGATAGCAAAGTATCGGGCATTCCGGCTGGTTTGGGCCCAGATTTTAAACGCCTATGAAAATTATCTGCCTGATGCAGCGAATGCTTTTATTCATGCAAAAACAGCAAGCTGGAATAAAACTTTTTCAGATGCACACAACAATATTATTCGCGCTACAACTGAGGCAATGTCGGCTGCATTGGGTGGCAGTAATGCTATAACTGTGGAGCGGTTTGATGAAGATTTCGCCGGCCACTCTGAATTCTCAGCCCGTGTGGCACGAAATATTCAACTCATTTTACAGGGAGAAGCTTACCTGAACAAGGTTTCTGATGCGGGTGCAGGTTCCTATTATATCGAGGTACTGACGGATAAATTTGCCCGCGAAAGCTGGAAATTATTTCAGGAAATTGAAAAACACGGCGGCTTTTATGAAGCGATTAACACCGGATTTATTCAGCAACAGCTTTCTACCTCACAAAACAAAAGAATAGATGCCTATCAAGAAAACCAATCTGTTTTGGTTGGAGTGAATAAATACGAAGTGGAAAAGAGCCAAAAGCCAAATTCAAAATCCACAACACACAGTACAAGGTTTCCTTTTGATGATTTTTATGAAGTGGATTCTGTTTCGGAATTGAGAATTGAGCATGCATTAAAGAATGGAGGACAAAAGTGAATCCCGATAAATGGCTTGAAGCTTTAGATAAGAATACGGAAGATTTTAAACAGGCTTTTGGGCAGTTGGCTGCTGAACAATTAAACTGGAAACCCGACGAAGAAAGGTGGAGCATTGCTCAAAATATTGATCATTTAATTACAATTAACGAAAGCTACTTTCCTCATTTAGAAGCTATTCAAAATGGAACATATCAAGTTCCTTTTACAGGAAAATTTGGTGTTTTGGTGAATTTGTTTGGAAAGGCTTTATTAAAATCTGTACAGCCAGACACGAGGAAAAAAGTAAAAACATTTTCGATATGGGAGCCGGCAAAAAGTGAGATTGATTCAAATATTATAAGCAGGTTTGAACATCATCAGTCAGATTTGAAGCAAGTAATTAGTGACAGTCAGAAATTATTGGAAAATGGAACAGTGGTATCTTCTCCCGCCAGTAAATATGTAGTTTATAAATTAGAGACTGCTTTTGATATAATCGTGGCTCACGAACAAAGACATTTTAAGCAGGCGAATGAAGTGCTCAGTGAAATGAGAAATGGAGGTCACTTGTGAGAAAGGATTTTTCAGATATCGATTTTCATTCTCCGCAAACAGAATTTTCTTCAGAGACAGATACTGAAACCAACCCCTGGGAGACGCCGGAGCAAATTCCTGTTAAAAAAACCTTTACTTCTGGCGACATTGAAAAGCTCGAGCACCTGGATTATGCAGCCGGAATTCCTCCTTATTTGCGGGGCCCCTATGCTACGATGTACGCACTTCGCCCCTGGACTATTCGCCAATATGCCGGTTTTTCTACCGCTGAAGAATCCAACGAATTCTACCGGAAAAATCTGGCAGCCGGCCAAAAAGGGCTTTCGGTAGCTTTTGATCTTGCCACACATCGCGGGTATGATTCTGATCATCCCCGAGTAGCCGGGGATGTAGGCAAAGCAGGCGTAGCTATCGATTCTGTTGAAGATATGAAGATTTTATTCGATCAAATTCCGCTCGAAAAAATGTCTGTTTCCATGACTATGAACGGTGCGGTTATTCCGATTATGGCCTTCTTTATTGTTGCGGCTGAGGAACAGGGCGTGAAGCCTGAGCAGCTAAACGGCACCATTCAAAATGATATTCTAAAGGAATTTATGGTGCGGAATACCTACATCTATCCGCCCATTCCTTCCATGAAAATTATCGGGGATATTTTTGAATACACCTCTCAAAAGATGCCGCGTTTTAACTCGATCAGCATCAGTGGTTACCACATGCAGGAAGCCGGTGCAACTTGTGAAATCGAACTCGCCTATACCCTGGCCGACGGATTAGAATACATCCGCACCGGAATTAATGCCGGACTTGATATAGATGAGTTTGCCCCGCGGCTTTCCTTTTTCTGGGGAATTGGGATGAATCATTTCATGGAAATTGCGAAGATGCGGGCAGCCCGATTGCTTTGGGCAAAGCTGGTAAAATCATTCAATCCAAAAAATGAAAAATCACTTTCTCTGAGAACTCATTGCCAAACTTCGGGATGGAGCCTTACCGAGCAGGATCCTTTTAATAATATAGCCCGCACAACAGTTGAAGCTTTAGCCGCTGTACTTGGCCATACGCAATCTCTGCACACCAATGCCCTGGATGAAGCCATTGCATTGCCAACAGACTTTTCGGCACGGATAGCGCGGAATACACAGCTCTTTTTGCAGGAAGAAACCGGGATTACCAAAGCAGTCGATCCCTGGGCCGGTTCCTATTATGTGGAATATTTAACCGACAAAATTGCCCGCCGGGCATGGGATTTAATATCGGAAGTGGAAGAATTGGGAGGCATGGCGAAAGCAATTGAAACAGGTGTTCCAAAAATGAGAATTGAAGAAGCCGCCGCCCGAAAACAAGCCCGCATTGATTCAGGAAAAGACACTATTGTTGGTATTAATAAGTTTCAGACAGAAGAAAAATCTGAGATCGATATTCTTGAAGTGGATAACCAGAGAGTCCGGAAATCTCAGGTTGAACGGATAGAGAAGATCAAAGCAGAAAGAAATAATGAAGCTGTGGAAAGGGCTCTTACCAAATTAACAGAGAGTGCAGATTCAGGAGCTGGTAATTTATTGGAGTTTGCAGTTGATGCCGCCAGAAAACGAGCAACTCTCGGCGAGATTTCCTATGCTATGGAGAAATCGTTTGGACGATATAAAGCAACTATCAAATCAATTTCAGGTGTGTATTCTTCTGAGCTAAAAAATAACGACCAGTTTAAAGCGGCTCTTAATTTAGCTGATAAATTTGCGGATCTGGATGGGAGACGTCCACGCATTATGGTAGCTAAAATGGGTCAGGATGGCCACGACCGTGGCGCCAAAGTAATTTCCACCAGCTTCGCCGATCTTGGTTTTGATGTGGATATCGGCCCGCTTTTCCAAACGCCGGAAGAAGCCGCCCGGCAGGCTATTGAAAATGATGTGCATATTTTAGGCGTTTCCAGCCTCGCCGCAGGCCATAAAACTCTAGTCCCGCAGGTTATTGAAGAACTGAAAAAAAATGACCGGGAAGATATCATGGTAATTGCCGGAGGAGTAATTCCCCAAAAAGATTACCAGTTTTTATTTGATGCTGGTGTCACTTCAGTTTTTGGCCCTGGTACAGTTATCCCAAAAGCGGCTAAGGAAATCCTGGAAATTTTGATTAAAAATTACTCTTCGTGATGCGAGGTTCAACCACAGAGGTTTTAAGAGCGGAATTTACCATCGAGCCAGCTATAACTTTTCCAAAGTTAACAAGGAAAAAATCCACAAGCCGACCTGGATTTACTTTGGGAAAAGTTAGATTCGGACAGGTAAGAAAATTTTGTCTTCGCTCTCCAACTCCTTTAGAACATGGAGGAAATTTTGCCTAAAAGTATTCCTAAGGCACAAAAATTCATCGAGGAAATTCTTTCGGGAAACAGGATGCTGTTGAGCAGAGCTATCACTTTAACGGAAAGCTCGAGACCTGAGCATCAGGATTTGGCACAGGAAATTATTGAGGGATGTCTTCCTCATTCCGGGGAATCTATCCGCATTGGAATAACGGGAGTTCCCGGAGTTGGGAAAAGTACTTTTATCGAAGCGTTTGGAAATCATATCATTAAAGAGCAGAAGCGTACTCTGGCAGTTTTGGCTGTGGATCCCAGCAGCTCAAAAACCCGCGGAAGTATTCTTGGAGATAAGACTCGAATGGAAACTCTTTCCAATCATCCCAAAGCTTATATCCGTCCTACTCCTACTGCCGGATCATTGGGTGGAGTAGCTAAAAGTACCAGGGAAACGATCATTTTATGTGAGGCTGCGGGTTTTGATACTATCCTGATCGAAACTGTCGGCGTTGGTCAATCCGAAACAGCCGTTCATTCTATGGTTGATTTCTTTCTTCTGCTGATGCTGGCGGGCGCTGGAGATGAGCTACAGGGAATTAAGCGAGGTATTATGGAAATGGCCGAATCGCTTGTCATCAACAAAGCGGATGAGGGGAATGAACAAGCTGCCAAGCGAGCCGTTTCAGAATATAAAAATGCCCTCCATCTATTTCCGCCGACTGAGTCTGGCTGGACTCCTAAAATTGCCACGTGTTCGGCACTTCATAACACAGGCATAAAAGATGTGTGGGAAATTGTGAATGAATTTGTCCGCCACACTAAAGCGAAAGGATTTTTCGATCAAAAAAGAAAAGAACAGGCTATTTATTGGCTGGATGAAAGCATTAATTATGAACTGCATTCTGCTTTTTATAATAATCCCGGGTTGAAAGAAAAATTAGAAGCCTATCGCGAGCAAGTACAAATTGGAGAAATTTCATCTCATAAAGCTGCAAAGGATTTGATGAAGTTGTTTTCAGTGAACAGAGGAGCAATAAGCAAAAAGCAGTAAATTCAATTTTCATAAATTGATTTGAAGATGCTATTGATTAGTTATTCCTTCGGAGTTTAGTTTTTAGCAATCATTTGCGCTTTTGGCAAAAAGAAATTATGCTCTGCTATTCCTAAATCAATTTGATCACATCAATTCATGAAACGCAGAACCTTTTTTACTCTTGGTGCATCCGGTTTAGTTGGCAGTGCCATAACCGGCCTTCGTGGCGACAAAGACATCCATTCAGCAGGGAATGAGAAAAGATTTCAAAAGGGTGCAAGCCCATGGCCGATATGTTTGGATACGGCTACCATTCGGCCGGCTTCACTGAAAGATAAAGTTAAATTTGCCTCAGAAGCAGGTTATGACGCCATTGAACCGTGGGATGGAGAACTCGAGGAATTTGAAAAGCAGGGAGGAAATCTGAAAGATATCGGTAAAGAAATAAGAGACCGGGGAATGTTTGTTCCAAGTGTAATCGGATTATGGAATGCACTCCCTCCGACTAAAGAACGTTGGGAAGAATCGCTGGAGGGAACGCGCCGGCGCATGCGAATGGCATCAGATATTGGGTCTGAACATATCCAAACCATTCCCAATACGGTAGGCGAAAATTATGATCTGAAGTGGGTGGCAAACCGTTACCGGGATATTATTGAAATCGGAATTAATGATTATGACATAAAACCAGCTTTGGTTTTTGTGAAGTTTTTTCCACTGAAAACCATGGGGCAGGCAACTGCTGTTGCTCTGGATGCCAATCACCAGAATGCTGCGATTATTCCTGATACTTTCCACATGTATATCAGCGAAGGTGGCTTCGAAGGGCTTAAGCTGCTGAAAGGAGATGCCATCGCTATTTTCCAGTTTGCAGATGCTCCGGGTTCACCAGGACCGGGTGAACTTAAGGATGCCGATCGCGTGTATCCGGGAGATGGTATTTTACCTTTACCTGAAATTCTGAAAGATTTAAAATCGACCGGCTTTAAGGGATGTATCTCTCTGGAATTATACAATCCGGATTATCATAAACAGGATTTAATGGAAGTCACCAAGACCGGCCTTCGGAAAACACTGAATGTTATAGAAGAGGCGGGAGTTTAATTCAGGGAACAGTTGGCAGTTCAACAGTAATCAGAGTCTGTAGTTAGAATTCAGCTTATTTATTAATTCTGATCGTCATCTTCCTACTATATTTTTCAAATAAATAACAGAAATCAATATCATGAATTACAGAACTTTAGGAAAAACAGGATTTAAGGTTTCGGAAGTATCCCTTGGAACATGGCAGCTGGGCGGTAAGTGGGGAACTCCTTTTGATGAAAATCTGGCTCAAAAAACCCTGGATAAAGCCATTCAAAACGGTGTGAATTTCATTGATACAGCTGACGTGTATAAAGGCACTGAAAGTGAAAAAGCAGTTGGCAAAGCTGTAAAAAGAGCAGACGGCCGAATTTATGTGGCTACCAAATGCGGACGGCAGATTAATCCACATACCAATGAGAATTATAGCCCGCAGGTTTTAAGAAAATATGTAGAGGAATCTTTGCAGCGTCTAAATTTAGAAACCATAGACCTGATTCAGTTGCATTGCCCGCCCACCGAAGTATATTATCGCCCAGAGATTTTTGGTGAGTTTGAAAAACTGAAACAGGAAGGTAAAATCCTAAACCTTGGAGTGAGTATTGAAAAGGTAGAAGAAGGATTAAAAGCTCTTGAATATGAAAATGTAACTACCATTCAGGTAATCTACAATATTTTCCGGCAGCGGCCGCATGAACTTCTTTTTCCGAAGGTTAAAGAAAAAAATGCAGGCTTAATAGTTCGTGTTCCCTTAGCAAGTGGGTTATTGACCGGCAAGTTCACCAAAGAAACTTCATTCGCGAAAGATGATCACCGGAATTTTAATCGTGATGGTGATGCCTTTGATGTGGGTGAAACTTTTTCAGGCGTTCCTTATGAGAAAGGCCTTGTAGCTGTTGAGCGGCTAAAAGAATTGCTGCCTGAAAAGATGAATCTGGTGCATTTAGCTCTGCGATGGATTCTGATGCGCGATGAAGTGAGCTGTATGATTCCCGGAGCCTCCTCTATTGAGCATGTGGAGTCGAATCTTAAAGCCGCAGAAACTTCGGCCATACCTGCGGATGTAATGAGCAAACTTGAAAGGGTATATGAAGAAGAAATAAAACCGCTTGTTCATCAACGGTGGTAGGGATAGTGATCAGATTGGCAGTTCCTATGCTAACTCATCTATTTCCGCCGACTGAGTCTGGCTGGATATGAATGAGTTTAAAATAATCTCTTAGTTGTTAAACAACTAAGAAGCGGGAATTATTTACCAGACTTTTTTGTAGTAAATTTTAGTTTAAATGCTCATAAAATTTATGAGTGTAATTTCTAACAAATAAAAAAAGCTACTATGATAAAATCTTTCAGATACTTTAATCTAAAACATATAGGAGTAATCTTTCTATTACCCACTCTCTTACTGGTGGGCTGTACACAGGAATCAAATCCTGTGACTGAACAAGAATCCTTATCAGAAATCAAAACTTTACATAAAACAGCTTTTCCGGCTCAAGGAAAATCCAGTACCCTTGATTTTGGAACATGGAACCTGGAGTGGTTTGGAGACCCGGATAATGGTCCAAGTAACGAGCAACTTCAGCTTGAAAATATTCAGTTTATTATCTCTGGATTAGATATGGACTTATGGTCAGTTCAGGAAGTTACCGGGCTGGTACATTTTGAAGATTTGATATCACAACTTTCGGGATATGATGGATTTTTAGCAAATGATCCTCTTGTAACCGATGGCCCGGAATATTACAGTGATTTTGATGATAATGAAATGAAAGTAGGTTTAATTTACAAACCAGACATGATTTCTGTTGAAACCGCCAAAGTTATACTCAAAGATTATGATTTTGAATTTGCAGGACGGCCTCCTGTTGAAGTACAACTTTCAGCTACAATCGATGGCACCACCCAAAATCTGGTGATAATTTTGATTCATGCCAAAGCCGGTTCCCGCGGCGATGCATTCGAGCGAAGACAAGCAGGTTCAGAAGCTATGAAAACCTATCTTGATGAAACCTGGCCCGATGCTCATGTTATGGTGATAGGTGATTTCAATGATGATCTTGATGAATCCATTCAGAAGCCGAATGAATCACCATACAAAAATTTTGTGGATGACGCGGCCGATTACACTTTCACCACTAAAGAACTCACTGATGCCGGCGAAACTTCTACCGTTTATTATTCTGAAGTAATTGATCATCACCTGAGCACCAATGAATTAATAGCCTCTTATGAAGATGGCACCGTTCAGATATTTCCCGCAGATGAATATTTGGAAGATTATCCACAAACCACCAGTGATCATTATCCTGTACTTTCAAGTTATACACTATCTTCAGATGGAGGGGGTGGTGATACTAACAATCCGCCGACAGCATCATTTACCTATAGCTGCACCGAGTTAGATTGTGATTTTGATGGCTCCGGTTCTTCGGACAGTGATGGTTCAATTACAGATTATAGTTGGGATTTTGGAGATGGCAATACCGGTTCTGGATCTGTCGTAAACAATACCTACTCCTCTGATGGTACATATACTGTTACTTTAACAGTATCCGACGATGAAGGAGCTATCGGCAGTGATTCGCAGGATGTTTCGGTAACAGAATCTTCAACAGAAGGTATTATGTTGTCGGTAAGTGGCTACAAATTACAGGGCAACCAAAAAGCAGACTTAATCTGGTCGAATGCAACATCCACTGATGTTGATGTTTATCGTGATAGTGCTCTTATTGTAACAACAGAAAATGACGGCGCCTACACTGATAATATCAACAATAAAGGTGGAGGAAGTTATACTTACCAGATCTGTGAAGCCGGATCCACAACATGTTCAAATGAAGCAACCGTAACCTTTTAAATCTGCTTCTTCTATTTTATTGAACAGCCAGTTTGCTTCACCGCAGGCTGGCTTTTTATTTTCAAATCTGAAATCGATCTTTAATAGCAGCATCTGAACTTTAATCCGTTTTTAAGGACCTGATTTTTACTAAACAATATCAGCTGATATTTGCATCAGCTTTGGGAGAGGAGAAGGCTACATCGGCATCAAATTTTTGGGTACCGAATACTTCTTCCATTTCAACCCGCAGCTTTTGGATGGTTAATCCGCTTGTGAGTGAGCCGTTTCGAGCTATGGAAATTCTGCCTGTTTCTTCTGACACTACAATTACAAAAACATTATTCGATTCGCTTATTCCTACCGCAGCACGGTGCCTCGTTCCAAAGGATGTGGAGATATTGGGATTTTGTGAAATAGGCAAATAACAACTGGCCGCCACAATTCGATTTCCTCGTATTACCACAGCACCATCATGAAGAGGAGTTTCTTTGCGGAATATGGTGATGAGAAGCTCACTTTTTATTTCAGCGTCTATGTTCACGCCGGCATCCACTAAATCCTGGAGCGAAGATGTCCGGGCGAAAACAATTAAAGCCCCGATCTTATTCTTGGACATTATCTTTACCGCATCAATTACTTCTTCGATAGTTTTATCCGAATTGGATGTGGAAAAAAAGCGGTCGAGATTGGTATTGGTTCCCAAACGATACAGGAGTTTTCGTATTTCAGGCTGAAACAAAATGATTACAGCGATAATCCCAACATCCAGGATCTGGCTTAATATAGAGTTGATGGTATTAAAACCGAGAAGGCCAATCACCACATTTAAAATTACTACAAACAGAATTCCTATGGCCGCCTGAATGGCAAAAGTTCCCCTCACCCACCGATACAGATATACTAAGGCGAGCGCTATTATCAGCGTCTCCACAAAATCCTTAATACCGAACTCGAGAAAACCTATAGGGAACAAAGCTGGATTTTATTTTTATTTATGTGATTGGACTGCGTTGAATATACGAATAGAATCGGAAGCTTCCTTTACATCATGAACACGTATTATGTCTGCCCCTTTTGTTAATGCATGGTAATGAATTGCTATACTTCCGGCGAGCCTGTTATCCACAGGGCGGTTATCCAGAATTTTACCAATCATCGATTTTCGTGAAATTCCAACTAATAAGGGGTAGCCTAATTCTTTGAACCTGTCGAGATGTGCGATCAATTTCAGATTATGTTCAAGTGTTTTGCCAAAGCCAATGCCCGGATCTAAAATTATTTTGTTGGCCCCGCGTGATCTTGCTTCCTCAATTTTACCTTCAAAAAAAGTAAAGACATCATTCACTACATCCTCATACTGAGGATTTTGCTGCATAGATTTAGGATTCCCCTGCGAGTGCATGATTATATATGTTCCATTGAATTCGGAACATAAATCTGCCAAACGAGGCTCTTTCTGCATTCCGCTTATATCATTCACAAAAGCTGCACCCGCTTCCAAAGCTTTACGGGCAACTTCAAATTTAGTGGTGTCGATAGAAAAAGCTACATGTTTGAAAACAGGAATTGCAGATTCCAGGACTGGCATTACCCGCTTTAACTCTTCATCGGCTGATACCGGTTCGGAACCCGGCCGGGTAGACTCCCCACCCACATCAATAATTTGGGCGCCGTTCTTGATCATTATATGAATGCGATCCATTGCCCGGCTTACATCCATATATTTTCCACCATCTGAAAAAGAATCGGGTGTAGTATTTAAGATCCCCATTATTTTTGGGGTCTCGAAATCAGGATCAAGCTGTTTTAAATGGGCCAATCTTTAAGGTTATGTTTCGGGGTATACCAGGAGGATTAGGATGAATATTCCTCATTTATTTTACTACCATTCTTCCACGAGATCAGCCCGCTTATCTTCTTTGGTGGCCCATTCATCCGCATCTGGCAGCGAATCTTGCGTTTCATTTATTATGCGATCATCCCATTGCTCCGACAGGCGTTCGTTCAGGTCAATGTAATCTTCCCATTTTTCGGGAACTTCATCATCGGGATAGATTGCTTCCACGGGACATTCAGATACACATGCATCACAGTCAATACATTCATTGGGTTCTATCACCAGGAAATTTGGCCCCTCACGGAAGGCATCTACCGGACAAACGGCAGCGCAATTGGTGTATTTACATTGAATGCAGGGTTCGGTTACTATATAAGGCATGGTAGTTCTGTTAAAAATGAGTAATGAGTAAAATGAGAATGGAATATCTGTTCCCTTTTAGACAGATGCAATTTAAATACCTCTGAAAGGCAGGTTTTTTATGGAAAGGCTTCCATAGCTAAACATGTTCTGAAAAAATTTCTGAATATACCTTTCACACTTCAGCAAGTTTTTGTTACTCAAAAAAAAGGAGCTATTCTAAAATAGCTCCCTTTGTTTTTATGATGATAGTTGAAATTCTATTTTATTAATGTCATTCGTTTATTGAGGGTTTTTCCTTCAGCTTTCAGCCTATAGACGTACACTCCGGAAGTGAGCCTTTCCGCATCAAATTCAATGTGGTGCTGCCCGGCTGTATAACGTTTATTGGTGAGTACTGCTACTTCCTGGCCAAGCATATTGTAAACTGCGACATTTACCTGCCCCGGCTCGGAAAGGGTGAATGTTATATTTGTAGTTGGATTGAATGGATTCGGATAATTTTGATCCAGCCCAAAAATATAGGGCTTCTCCCCATTCTCCTCTTCACTGGAAGTATCCATTCCTCTTGTCATCTCCATAGATCTGGGTTCACTATAGCTTTCATTGCTGCCATCTGTTGCAGCTACCCGGTGATACAAGGTTGTACTGGCATCCAAACTGATCTCCAACTCAGAAAGCATATCATCCAATACCTCAAATGTTACTTCTGCTTCTGTTTCACTTTCAGCATTAACAAGCAGAACAATGTCTTCATTTTCAAAATCTGCATTTGTTGAAAGCATCCAAACATAACGCAGTTCATTTTCATCAGCATCAGACGCATCACTCCATGATACGCTGAGTGTTGAAGAACCGTCGCCTTCAATAATTAACTCATGGTCATCATCCGGTGTTGTGATTTCAGCAGGAGTTGGAAAGCTATTATCACCAAACAGCAGCTGCCCGCGAATCTCCCCTCCCGGATTGGATGAAGAGTGTACATTTACGTACATGTTTTCATCATAAAGTGCGTCAAGTTGAGATTCTGTAAGAATGTAGAAATTTGCCTCGAATACACCAGCAGTATCACCTGTAACAGAAGGCTCGAGTGGAACTTCTACGTCACCATTAGCACTTACTGTAGCCTCGTGAATGTGTGATCCGGAATATTCATCTGATAATTGATTAAAACTACCGGATACAACAGCACGGGTTCCACTTATTTCTATATCAACACCTCCAAACGCTGAGGTTTCGAGTATAGGATCATTTTCATGATGCCCGTTCATATTAGTTCTGAAGTAAGAAGTTGCTTCTCCCGACACCTGCCCTCTCAACTCGCCTCCGGGATTATCTGACGTATGTACATTTGCATACATTCCTCGCAGAAGAAGTAGATCTCTTTCCTCTGCGGAAAGTTCAAATCTGTTGTCTGAAGAACTATAAGATCCGGTAATATTATCTTCCGTTTCAACTGTTAATCCAAAAAGAACTCCACCGTTTGTCCCGGTGTGCCCGGTGTGGATATGAGAGTCTGTATAATCCGATTCCAAACCTGAAAAAGATCCGGATGCAAATAATGAATCCTCAAATAATTCTATTGTTAAACCGCCAGATCCGGAAACATCCAAAGATGGGTTTTCTGCACTTCCCGACAAGGAAGCAAAGAAGGCTGCGGTTACCGGTGGCGTAATTTGCCCCCTGATTTCGCCCCCTGGATTTGTAGAGGTGTGGACATTAATATAAAACTCGCGGTTCCAAAGCGAAGTGGATTCTTCGGAATTTAATTCAAATTTATTTTCTTCTGCGATGTAAACACCGGAAGTTTCGTCATCGCCTAGTGATGGTGTTAATTCAAAGGTAACACCACCATTGCTACCCGTTAATGCGGTATGAATATGAGATGCAGTATATGTGTCACTTAACCCGCTAAATGAACCGGAGACATACAAGGTATCTTCACGTAGTTCTAAAACTGCCGCACCAGATCCTCGTGTTTTGATAGCAGGCACTTCAAAAGCTGAAGAAATATTGGCACGGAAATAGGCCTCGGATTCTGGTAATAATTGGCCTCTTATTTCCCCTCCTTCGTAATTCATGGAATGAATGTTCACATACAAACCCCTGCTCATCAAAGTATCTACCTGACCAGAAGTAAGTTCAAAAGTGTTATTTGCTGTTTCAAAACTTCCGCTCCTGTTATCTCCGTTTACAGTAGCCTCTAATTCAAACAAAATAGGACCGTTTTCTCCGGCCATACCAGAGTGAATATGTGCTCCGTTTTGTATATCGGTATTCAGATCACTTCCCAGGCTATCGAAGGTTCCTTCTACAGTTAATTCCATGCCGTTCAACGTGGCTGTCACTTCCCCTGTTGCTAACGTGGTGAGGGGGCCGACTTCATTACTACCGCTCAATTGAGCTTCAAAAACAGTTTGTGCATTGATAATGGAACTGAATCCACCAAAAAATAAACACATAACAGGTATTAGGTGTGGTAACTTTTTGATCATATACATTGTGACTTTTTTTTATTTATGATTCTATTGATTTTTTCCTCTTTCTGATACAGTATTAGATGCATCAAATAATAATATTAGCAGTAACTAAAAAGCTGCTCCTTTCATTCCATTTAATTACATCCAAAAAATTATATTCAAGGAGTGCCTTTTTCATTAGAGTAATTCTGAAGGAATTGGTTACAAATTATCGGAATAGGAACATCCATATAGCGGGTGAAGCTGCATAAATGTCAATCATGCTGGCGCAGATTTGGAATAGTTTTTATCGCTGGTGAGAATTTAATTAGCAGCATAACGGCAATACTGCTGAGGCTGCCATCGAATGGGGCGGGATATTTGAGAGACAGGCTTGGCGGAAATCATTCACAAAAAACCAACAACACTTGAGGATTTTTCCCTCATCGGGGAGTAGTAGAAGAGAAAAGGCATATTCCAAAATGATTAAGAGAGTGGCCTGCCTTTTCAAAAATATTATTCGAAGTCTGTGGTAAGTTTATATCGGGCAATACGATTATTACCGGTATCGGCGACATATACAATCTGCCGGAAATAAGCTACACCATTGGGATTATTAAATTCTCTCGGGCCATTTCCTGTCCCACCAAAGGAAATGTTTATAGCTTTATCAATAGCCGAGCCAGCCGGGGGATTTACGCCCTCTATACCATTTGACTGGAACATATATAAACTGTCCGTTTCTGCGTCAACTACAAAAATATGGCCTCTTGAATCTGCTGAATAAGCTATACCTGTTGGATTTTTGAATTTATCCTGATCATATAAAAAAGATTCAGCCCGGGTAGTATCCCGTGTCAATAAGGTTCCGTTGGACCGATATTCTAACCCATCTGGAGTCTGGACAGCATTTACCCATAAAACGCGGTATGAAATATCGCGTTCCTTTGCTCCCTGTGAAATGAGAAAGCTTAAATTCTCTGCAAGATTTTCTCGTTGAGGCGGTCCTATAAAGGATGTTATATCAGAAATTGATATACCACTTAATAAAGATGGTGTATTTGGGTTAAGCGTCCGAATCTGAGAAATATTTCTCATTTTTCCAGTTCTGTCACCATTGCTATCCCGTAACTCATCATAAACCAGTACCGTGTTATCTGGGGCGGTAGCCTGACCAGAGGAATTGTTTGGCCCCCTGCGCGAGACATAAATATTATTATTTGCCAAAACGGTTACGCCTGTCAGTTCAACCAATTCATCATTGTCTGCACGATTTCGGTCTAGTCTTCTATGCTGCGCATTGGTTGTAGAGCGGCTGTTATCCATGAAAGGATGGCGAAGAGTATCTACAAACTGTATCTGACCAGCACCGTTAGCATTTTTGATTTTGTACACTGCAGGTAAATCCCAGGTGATATCAGAATCAACCGCAGTAATAACGGTATCATATCTTGCTGCTACATATATATTCAGGAGACGATCTTGCGTAACAGAAACGGCACCTCTAATTGAAATGCTGTCGTATTTTCGTCCGGCTCTATCCAGCACATGTAAACCCTCAGCGTCTGTAACATATACTAACTCATCATACCCAATGTATACATCGGTTGGATTATCAAATTCATCCCAAAATGGAAGAAGTGCGGCATAAGCTACTTCATCCACAACAGTATTCGGATCTTTTTTCCCTTCATCAAAAATTTCATCGGTAATTTCATCTCCTTTGGAACCCAGCAGCTGGTCGCAGCTTACAGTAGCCAAACCTAAAGTACCAATGAATACAAATATGAGCAGTGTTTTATACATGGTAAAAATCACAGATTAAATTTTACGGCTAAACGGTGAATGTTGCCAAGGCGATTTCTGGTACTATAGCCATAGTCAATGCCAAGAGAGTTATCTAAAACCGGAAGAACAAATCCAACTCCCGCACTTGGTAAAATTGCTTCGTCCACTCCAAACTCATATCCAACCCGCAGCATAAATCGCTCTATGTAGGTAAGTTCTGAGCCCACGCTAAAACGCTCTGCATTATCGCTGGGATTACTTAATTGGCCTGTTAGCAGCAATTTAAAATTATCATCTTCATAGGCATCATAAGCCGCGCCAATCAGAAACATAGTTGGGGGAGAAGTATCTTCAAATTCATCTTCTACAATATCTCCCTCATAAGATGGGCGGATGGTTTCGCCGTATGGAGTAGCATCCATTCCAAAGTTATTTAACCCAATAGCAAACCTAAGTCCGGTATCTCCTACGCGGTAAAAGAAGCCGATATCAAACACAACAGACTGAGCATGCACCTCTTCAATACGTTCTTCTATATATTTTGCAGAAAGTCCATAGCTAAAAAGCTCAGATAATTGGTGTGAAAGAGAGGCTCCTGCCGCAAGATGTGTGGTCCGAAAAATCCGGCCGGTACCTAATGGATTCGTCTCGTCGGTTTCCTCCATCTCGCCAGAATCGAGATACATTAATGAACCACCTAATGCAATAGTATTAAACTTATGAATATAGCTGGCATAGTTGAGCGAGATATCAGTGAAATAAGCAGTATGAGCTAAATACACCTGCGATTGATCTGCCTGAACGGCAAGTGCAGGGTTAAAATAAAGAGCAGAACCATCTGCTACATCCGCAACATTGGAGGCTGCCAACCCGGATGAACGAGCATCCACATTTATTTTCAGAAACTGAAATCCAGATGTTCCCGAACGCGACCCGCCAAGGCTTGGGAACACTCCACGTTGAGCTTCAGCCACATCAGTAAATCCCACTGCTATCAACAACAGGACAAAAAGTGATCTTAAAAAAAGCTTACCTATTTTATTCAACAGCATTATTTATCAAATCAGAAATTAATAGCGATACCAAACATTATATGGCGTTGCTCAAGAAAATTTGCAGGGTTTTGATATGAAGGTACGTTGTTATCCCGAGGATCTTCATATCGTGGATCTCTCACATTCGAAGGCACATCATAGGCAGAATTGCCTCTTAAGGTAGTAGGATCAGCAGGGTAATCATACCGATAACCTTTTCCTGTGACGGGATTAATAATCGCCGGATTCTCAGCATTTAGCAGATTGGTAATTTCCACAGAAGCCATTATCCGCGTTCCGTTAACTTCCAACCATTTCTGGAAATTGAAGTCGAACATCAGCCACGATTCACCAATTTCAGAGTATCTTTTATTTGGATCAGAATTAATCTCATAAATAGGCCTCCATGTATCTTCTCCGGTAATAGGATGATTTTGATCACCCCGATATATCATAGGCGTATACCTCATCCCGCTTCGGAAGGTGCCCGATAAAAATGCTTTAAATTTGTTTAAGGGACTGAGGCCAAATAGTGGATTAGGACGATCCCAGGTAAAGATTACACTTCCTTTTATATCAAAAGGACGATCCCAGGCAAGTGGCGTTTCAATGTTATTTCCAATGTCCTGCCCCCCCGATACAATATCAGAAAGGGCATCATTAGAAGTGGAGCTTAAGCCTTCTGCGCGAGAGTAGGTTGCACTGATATTTCCTTGTAGGTAATGACTATGTCTTTTAATGTATGATACCTCCACTCCCCGTACTCTGGCAAAATCTCCATTTACCCTAAAAGATCGCTCTGTATCCCGACCGGTTGCATCTGTGACAAGAATTCGTTCTGAGGTAATAAAATCATATTTGTCACTCCAGAAAGCATTTAAATTCAAGGCGTCATTAGAACTTACCTGATACCGAAATCCAATTTCATAAGAGATATCAACTTCCGGATTTAAATTAGGATTGCCTAAATCTGACAAAAAGGAGCGGTCTTGGTAAAAGGGATCTAAGCCAGCATAAATATAAGTTGGATGCGGCAACTTGGTTTTGTGCCCATAATTGAAATACATTACCATATTCTCTCGAACAGGAAAGGATACATTTATCCTTGGCAGCAATCTCATTTTAAAGCGCTGATCTAAAAACTTATAGGTGCTTTCTTTGTAAGATTCGCGTACTGCATCGGGAATTGGTGATAATGGGTCATCAACAAAATTATCTACGTATTTACCTGGAAACCAATACTCGTAACGTAAGCCGAGGTTAGCTATTAATCCCTGATACCTGATTTGATCACTAACATAGAGTGCACCTCTGGATGGGTTTACATTCCAGATATCGGAACTGGCTCCCAATCTTGAAGTTTCTGTAAATGTATTTTCATCAATTTGAATGGGGGCGCCAACCCATGGCCGAGTGATATCAATCCATTGATATTCCATGAACTTCATTTCTAAGCCAGCTCTTAACCGATTCGACTCCCCTGCAAAGAAACGGGTGAAGTTGGTTCTGAAAGTATATTCTTCTGCATAATGATCGTGCCACAATGAAGCAATACCTCCATTGTTGGCTAGCCCTGGGCCAGGAAGCACATAAGAAAAATCATCGCCGGCCGGAAAAGGTGTTACGGGATATACGACGATACTCTCTGCGTCAAATTCACCATCAACAGAAGTAGGACGCCAGTTTCTGCCATTGGCATCGGCTCTTAGCCTGGTGAAAAGCCGGCTGAATTGAACATCATAAAATGTTTTGCTCGATAGTGCGTGCGTCCATTTAATGTAGGCTAATTTGCTGTCATGCGCATAGGTATTAGCATTGTCTAGGTTTTGCTCAAAGAAAAACTGATAACCCGGACGGATTTGCACATCATCGCCAATAATCTGGAGCATTCGGGTATTTTGATTGATTGACAATGAACGTTGGTAAGCAGATTCGAGCCGCATGCCAGGCTTAACATTGTAGGTCAGCTTGAACATCCCATTCCAGCGATTATCCTGTCTTGGCGACCAAAATGTGTCGTCAATAATAGATGTGCGTACCTGATCTGCACTGTTCCTCGTAAACTCGTTGGTGAAGTTTGCCTGACCGGTCATAAAAAAGTACATGTTCCCCGGAATGTTGATTCCCACAGCAGGCAATAAATCTTTTGTAATAGGCATGGGACCGCCTAATGTAAGCGAATAATTATCTGTCAGGAAGTTAGACTGGGTGGAAGTCATCGTACCGGGATTATCTCTTCTGTGCTCAAAACTCCCACCATAGCTATCTCCTCCATCTTGTGTTTGAACGCTCACCACACCCGAGGTTAGATTACCATGTTCTACATCAACTCCACCGGTGGTAACTTCCACACTCGAATAAGCGTTAGTTCCAAGATCAAGGCCAAATCCGGTGCCGGCAAGTGGATCTTGTGCTGATACTCCATCTACAATATAGCCGGTTTCATTGGCACGGCCGCCGCGAATATAAAGCCCTGTTGGATCTTGCAGCACACCGGCAGTCATTCCTACTACATCTTCCACCTTTTGCACAGAAGCCGCCGCAATTTGATCACTCGAAACGCGGGTTGATGTTGATGACTGCTCCACATCAAAGATCGGGCGGTCTCCGATAATGGTAACTTCATCCTCCGAAGTAAAAGCCTGAACGCCCATCTCTACGTCCAATTCAGTGGTTTCACCTTCTTCAATATTAATTCCGGTATGAAGTATTCTCTCAAAACCTACATAACGGAATTCAACCGAATACTCACCAGCTCTTATATTTCTGATGATATAATTTCCATCCAAATCTGAAGCAGTTCCAAAAGAAGTTCCGCGAATTAATATATTTACCCCGATTAAAGGAGAACCATCCTCTTTATCAGTTATGGTTCCTGATAAAGTGCCAGTTTGAGCAAAACTAAAAGTTGTACCCAGAGTGATAAGAATAAACAGTGCTAGTGAGATCTTTTGTAATCTTTTAATCATTGTTCAAAACCTAAAATGTCTATAGTCAGTATTTCCAGCAGCTCATTCAATTCGCTGCAATATGGAGGGGGATTATCAGGATCAACTTCATCAGGGTCTTGATCCGTTGGCACACAATCAGAATTCTCCGGTGTAGTGAAATGATTAAAATCTATACCAAAAAAAGCTAACGAACGGTCAGGATTAGTTGCCGATATCAATTTTGGGCCACCATATTCATGCAAATTACTGTTGAGTGATTCTCTTAATTGAAATGGTGCCTCAAAGAGATTCACTGTTTCGCTTAAAGGACGAATTGGATAGGCATCAACAAGATTTCTGCGAAGTCTTAACTCCGGTTGAGATGAAATTTCAGTGGATGCTGCAGTAATTAAAGCATCTCTTTGAAGATAAAAAGATTGGTATCTAACACTACTATCCGTCGGAAGATTTTCAACTCTTTGAAAAGGAAGAAATTGTAGTAAGGAGTTGTCCTCTGCGATATCTTTGGTGGGAATATTAACAAACATCGTTCCACCTTGAGCAAAAAAATCGAAGGTTATTTCAAGGGCATAACCAATATTTCTATCTAAATTTTCGGAAATCCAGTAAATGTAATCCCATTCTGCCAGCATCATATTAATGGTAGGGTCGGCAAGGGTACGATCAGGAAAAGCACTCGATAATGGCACCCTTCGCCCACCTAAAGCAAATCCATCTGAAATATCCAGGTAATCAATTTCTGTGATCCCAATATCATTGAGCAAACCAATGTGCAAATTAGCGCGATCAGAGGTATTTGTAGAGTAATCGTTTATAAATAAAATATTAGATGTTTGTTGTTTCAGGTACCAGGTGTAAGTCAGAACTTCACTAACCGCTCCCGCATTATCAATGGAGCGCATAAAATACTCATTTTCTGCATTCAGATTTACCTGATCAAAATTGAAATCTGCCGAATTTAAAGATCTCCCTAAAAACACTTCAGCAGTTGGCTCGGCTTGTGTATCGTCAATGCGTAATGTGATAAGAGTATTGCCGAGAGAGACTTCTTTCCAGCTATCGGGAGATAAAGTATCATTCAAGGCAACTTCGATGCGATTCAAATTAGCATCTCCATCGGGATCAGTGGTATTAAATCCAAAGCTAAGCACACGATAGGTGGTATCCGGCGGCGTTTCGAGCGCATTAAATGAAACTACCGGCGGCGTATTTCTGATAGGAAAAACCAAACTTGGAGGGTCATCATCGCGGGCATCATCATTATCAATTGCACGAACTGTAAATTTTACATCCGCATCTTCATTGCCCTCGGGTATGGGTAAAATGAAGGTGCTATCAGAGTTTGAGGTAAATACCCAATCGTCATTAGAGGCAGTACTTTCATCGCCAATAAAAAACTCATATCCGGTTATATATCCATCGGGATCATCTCCCCACCATGAAATACTAACCTGACTTACCAGCCTGTTACCTTCGGGTAAGTTAATTTCATTAACAGTTAATGAAGTGGTAGGCAGCAGGTTCTCTTTTAGATTTCCTTCTAATCCATTATCACAGGAGACCAGGAGGAAATTTAAAAGAAACAGTAAAAGTAATGAGTGTCTAAGCATCTTTGTTTATAGAATAAATAAAAGGAGGATGCGTAAGCATCCTCCTTTTTATAGAATTTAATCGATGTTACTTGATAAGCATCATCTTTTTGATTGAAACAAAATCACCTGCATCAATTCTATAGAAGTAAGCACCACTTCCCAGTCGGCTCGCGTCAAAGTTCACGGTATAAGCACCGGGAGCTTTTACTTCGTTTACCAGGGTAGCTACTTTTCTTCCAAGTATATCGTAGATCACCAAACTTACATCCGAAACATCTGCAACAGAGTAGCGGATATTAGTAGTTGGATTAAATGGATTTGGATAATTTTGCTCGAGAGCAAATTTATTTGGACTATCATCCCTTTCGTTAGAAACAGTTGAACCCATATCGCTTGCTGATCTTGGGGTTAACTGGAAATCACCATAATAACCGACAATTGCTGTCATGGTTACTGGTTCACCTGGGATTTCTTCCCCAATATAATCTGCACCACCAAAGTTGGTTCTGAAGTTCACAGCTTCACCATCTGCCAAAGAAGGATCTGTTATGTTATAATCAGTACCGCCTTCAAAGGTACCAGTATCTTCAAATGACACATCTTCTATAGTTACCAGCATAGATTTATGCTGATCCTCAAGATCATTTAGAGTAATTTCAACAGGAGTTACATCTTCCTGTCCTGTGGGTGCACCAGGATCTGCCAGCGGTCTGAACTGGAACAATCCATTAAATTCTGATAAAGAACCTAATAAACCAGTCATAACATCTCCTGCTTCATATTCTGTGACGATGATATTATCTGGATCATCAATTAACATCCCACCTGTGTCATCCATAATAAAAATTTGATTTCTATTTGAATGGGTATAGGTTACAACAGCGTCACCGTTATATCGATAGTTCTCTCCTACTTCACCACTATTAATTTCCGCCAGTGTTGTTACCTGAACTGACTGATCTTCAACTTCATAGGTACGAGATGTTATTGGACTGTCATCCATTCCTTCACTTATAGCAATCGCGTTGATAGTTGTTGTTTCGAAGAAGCTTAAAGTTTCGGAATATTCTGTTGAAGTTTCATCAGGATCACTTCCGTCAAGAGTGTAGTAAATAACAGCATCAGCGGTTGCTGATGAGAGCGTTACATTCACAGAGTTTGCAAATGTACCATCAGGTTTCGGTGAAAAACTTACCGGTGCTGTTTCTGTTGAACTCTCTACAGAAAAACTTCCTTTCTCGGTGGCCTTGGTTTCTACTCCGTCTGGAGTTTCAGCAGTAGCCGTAATGGTGAAATCAACGGTAGTGAAATCTTCATACGAGTCAAAGGTGAAAGTGTAGGTGTTTCCATCCGCAGTCATTGCTGTGGTTGTAGTATCTCCACTATCAGCAGTATAAGCATAATCAGAGTATGCGATGTTTACACTTTCCAGAGTGTAGTCGTCTTCAGGAAGTTCTACATCCACACTTATAGTTACTTCATCACTATTTGCAACTCCACTATCTGGTGTAACAGTTAAGTTATCAATATTGGGCGCAAAACCTTGAACCACAAGATCATTTGGCCAGTCTTCTGGTGTTTCACGGTTTGCAACATCATTCCCATCTGCTGTCCATACAACGCCATCATCCCATGGAGCAATTTTTAAGGTAGATTGTATCTCTGATTCATCAAATCCAGCCGGATCAAAAGTATTTTGAACAATATATCCGGAAATATCTACAATGGAGCCAGGAGCCGGAGCAACAAAAGGCTCGTCGTGGCCCTCAGCTATACGGCGCCAGTTATATCCTAAACCATCATCGGTTGTAGCGTCATATGCATAACCTTCTTTATCATTTCTAAAACGAAGAGAAGTATCATTAGAAGTCAAGATGGTATTACCATCTGTTAATACAAACCATGGACGGCCATCATCAGCTATCAATCTATCTACAACTTCGAGGCCTTCAATCTTCACATAGCGATGAATATAGGTAGAGTAATTTTCTGCAACCCATTGATGCTCATCTTCTGCTTCTGCCTGTTCGTTTATATCTGTTAGCTGAACGGTCTCAGGTTCCAATAGTTCTGCCAGATCTTCATATTCTGCATCCTGAATATTGCCAAGATACTCAACATCCGTTGCATCAAACTGGGCGTTAGCTCCAAAGAAGCCTAAGTCACCAGTAACACTGATAACATCACCTCTGTTGAGTGCTTCAAGAGTTTCTCTACGAGCCCCTTCTACCACTATTTGAATGGTCATCCCAGCTTCACCTTCTTCAACGGCGTTTATATCCGTCACGAAAACATGAATACGGCCGGGAACTCCTGCGTCGGTAATGGAAGCAAGTCCGGAATTTTTAGGATAAGAAACTACTACAGCATCAAAGGTTACTTCTTCACCCTCCAATGGATGATCAGAAAGATCATTTTGGCTTTCAGGTGTAGTATCATAAGTATGTAAATCTCTGACCATCACTTCCTGCTGTGCAAACAGGGAGCCTGTTGCCAGAAGTGACATCATAAATACTGAGGTTAATAATTTGTATATGTGTTTCATATTGTATGCTTTGGTTATGGTTTAATCAACAAAATTTATTATTTAATTATCGCAAATCTTCCCTGCTGAACTTCACCTGAATCTTTATCATAAACGGTGTATAAATATAAACCTGTTGCAAGATTTTGATTGGCTTCGCTTAATAGGTCCCATGCATGTTCGCCTCCCGGCATAATTCTGTTATCACTGCTATAATCATTAAACCACCGGATATCACCGGTGTAGGTATCCGCATTATGATCTAAGGTTGCTACAATCTCACCTGCCAATGTATAAACTCGTACTTCGGCCAAGCGAGGTAAATTGTAAAACATAATTTTTCGCGTAAAAGGGGTATTACCATCCCAGGCCGCATTCACTCTATATGGATTTGGGTAAACTCCAACCTGAAATTCTTTTTCATCACTGTTGAAATTCTCATTTACCGGAGTACCAGGGAAAACCCGCACCGCATTGGCATTTACGCTCGTCTCCAGGGATGGGGTTTGATCATCCCCACGATCAAATGCAGAAACTGAAAAAAGATATTGCCAGCCACTTAACATTCCTGAAATATCGAACCTATAGTTATATTCTGTATTTGGATCATCTGGAAATGATATCGGGTTTTGCAGCCGTACTTCATCTAAACCAGTCTCAAAACCACTGTCATCTCCTTGTATATCCCACTCTCTAAGTACCTTGGCATCTGAGGAAATATTACCCCTGATATCGTCTCCAAGTTGTGTGCGATATAACTTATAACCTGCAAAATCCTCTTCTTCCGTTACTGGGTCGACAGACGATTCAGCCCGATCATCCCAATAAATACTGGCTGTACCCTGAGTAAGTTCAACGCGCATATTGGGAGTTACAGGTGGTTCCGGTACCAGAAAACGGGTTCTGGTGCCGTCTTCATTTTCCTGCCCGTCAAACAGGCGGTAAGCCCACTCAATATTTTCTACCAGATTGGCCCGCGATTCTTCATTATCCAGTTCATCTACATTTGTAACATTTCCAGGTACTAATGATTGAAACTCATCAGGCATAACAGCGGCGACAAAAGCCATATAGATAGTTACTGTTTCTCCCGCGGCTATTTCAGGAAATGGGCCGATAGTGTTTAACTGAATAAAATTTCCACCGCTCGTTAGCCCTTCATTTCTCAAATCTTCTCTATGAGTTTCTAGTGGCCACTCTGTAGACATTCGGTTGTACTTATCCAGATCCTCATTAGGACTAGAAAAATCACCACTCCCAGAACTAAATAACCAAAAATCCGGCCTTACATTTGGCACCGGTAAACCAGCCTCTTGTACTTCTTCCGCTCTGCGTGGGTGAAATTCTACACCCCGATATTCTGATCCTAATATCACCGTTGCCGCATGCGTATTTTGTTTTACATCAAAAGAGCCGCGATCAAAAATATAAAGCGCATATAAATCATCCAGCCATCCCAGGCCGTTTTTGTTGAAAAAGTTACTTCCTGTTTCAGTTGTAGTGTTCACATTTCGAACCACCATATCAGAGTACATGCCGAAATAGAAGTCATTCCATGTGGAATTATCGTTATTGGTGATTTCGTATTTAACGATAGTTGTGGCTTCAGCAAAACCAAAACTCCAGTTATAGCTTTCCATGGTTACATCGGCAAAGAGAGGGTTATCATGACCGGAAATCGGTTGGCCGTTGATAGTGGTATTGCGATCGGTAAATTGGGCTATTAAATCCTGATGGCTGACCGCATTGGGGGAATAATTAGGTGATTCTTCTAAGGAAGAACGCTCGGAAAATGTGGTGCCGTCGTTTGTAAACTCAAAGTTTGGAGCTCCCGTTGAATAGCCAGATGATGTGGCAACCGCTGCCGTAGAAACTCTTGTCTGCCCGCCTACATTTGCACCCAACCAAATACCAGCCTCAAATAAATGTTCGGTACCTGAGTTTTTGGGATATTCCATACTTGGTGTGCCGGTGGGAATACTGCTGATACTCGGGTTTCCTATAGTTCCTACTGTTGTGAAAGAGATTCCAAGGTTACTTACTTCTACAGGCACTCGTTCAAACACCTGTTGCGCTTGAATATTAACTGCAACTAAACTCAGAACTAAAACTGCTAATCCGTATCGGATACTTCTCATATATAATTGCTAACTGATTCATCTTTCGGCTGCCAAAGATAACAATTAAGAAGAACAACCTATCGTTGATTATTCTTTTTAACACTATCTTAATATTGGTTACCGGCACAGGCTTTGGTATAAAAATCTACTAACACTTTTTGGCTTACCCCTATGTAGTAAAGCAATGTTATAATAGTGAAAATGTACTGCAATTTGAATACCCCTAATTGATCATATTTACGCGCTGAAGTAACAACTGCTTTTTTTATGAGCGAAAATTGAGAGTGATGCTTTAACCTTCTAATAATCTCCTGATCTTCCATTACGAGTAAATTTTCGTCAAAGCCGCCTGCATTCTGGAAAAGCGCTTTTTTGGTGTATAAACTTTGATCTCCAAATCGGAAAATCAAAACATCAAAACGAGTAAACCAGCTGTAAAATTTAAGCATAGGGTGAGGATTATCGAAGCTTAAACGGAAGCAGCCGCTGTCAAATCCTTGTGTAATCTTTTGGGAAATTTCCTGAAGAAAATCGGGAGGAGGGATGGTATCCGCATGTAAAAAATAAAGCACCTCACCAGCCGCATTTTCAGCACCAAAATTCATCTGTTTAGCCCGGCCTTTTTCGGGCGAATTAAACACTCTTGCCCCCAATGCCTTAGCAACCTTAATGGTAGAATCTGAACTGCCGCCATCCACTACCAATATTTCGCACTCATAAGATTTAGAATGGCTGTTTAAAAACTCCAAAACCCTTTCAATATTTTCCTCCTCGTTAAACGTTGGAATAATAATGCTGATCATTTTTTAAAACTGTTGTTCGTTTTTTGTTATTCGTTGTTTAGCGGGATAAAGGTGGTGTGTTGCAATATTCACTTCAACGTTCGCTGTTCAACGTTCGGAGTTCGAAGTTCACCAAGTCTTCCACCGTATCTATATCATTTAGTTTATCCAGTACAAAAACTGACAGGCCTTTTTTATTGATGATCTTAACCGAATCTTTAAAGACAGAATTGGTGCTCCAGGCAATTCCTTTAAATATTTCGGGAATAAATTTTCTCATCCCAATCAAATAATAGCCGCCATCCGAAGCGGGGCCAATTACAACATCATGCTTGTTTAGTTGCAGGAAAGCCTCCTCAATAATTTCTGTGTTCAACCCGGGACAATCACTTCCTATTAATACCACTTTTCCCCTTTCTTCCTGATGAAAAGAACCATTAAAAGCATCAGACATGCGCTTCCCTAAATCATCTCCAGTTTGCTTTTTCTTTAAAAAGCCACCCTCATTCCAACGATCTTTTTGCGGAATGTAGCTGGAATACCACACCTCTTTTTCTGCCATCACTTCCCGGCTTTGGGATTGTGTAAATGCCAATAGCTGCCGGTATACTTCCAGGGCTTTTTCATCCCCAATTGTTTCAGCAAGGCGCGTTTTCACCTTTCCCGCCTCTTCATTTTTAACAAACACAATGAGCTTGTTTTTAGTCATTTTATATTTCGTTTCCTTCTTTCGATACTTCAAAATTCACCAGTTAAAATTCAATGCTGTGGTTAACCAACCTACGGGTCAGCGACCCGTTGTTTTACGTGGGGTTGGGTAGTTGATATTCAAAAATACAGCACTTCAATATCCAATGTTCGCTATTCGATGTTCGAAGTTCTTCAGGCCGTTGCCCCGCCACAACTACTTCCCGCGCCGGCAGTACAACCAAAGCAATGTTGATTGATCTTGATTTCCCGGTTATTCAATTTCTTCAGGTCAAAATCCTTAATATGCTTCGCATCTTCCTGATTAATTTCCATCTCGAGCATCTGGTTAAAATCACAGTCGTACAGCCGTCCATCCCAGCCAATAGAAATGGTATCACGGCACATAACGCCAACAGCGGCGGAAGGATTAAAA
>JBBDNN010000017.1:0-35090 GCA_040877545.1 Balneolaceae bacterium | reverse complement strand
CTGATTCCGCTAAAGGACCTGGAGAAAAATATCAAAGATAAAGTTACCGAGTATGGGGAGTTGCGCGATGATGCCAGCCCGGAGCTGAGGTCCATTCGTAAGAAGTTAAATACCAAGAAAAATGAGCTTCGCACCACTATCGATAAAACGATGAAAAGAGCAGTTAAAGATGGAATGGCTTCCGAAGAAGGGGCAACTATTCGAAACGGACGAATGGTGATTCCTATTCAGGCAGAGTTTAAGCGAAAAATGCAGGGTTTTATTCATGATGTTTCCGCGACCGGACAAACGGTATACCTGGAGCCGGTGGAAGCGCTGCACCTGAATAATGAAATCCGCCAATTCGAAGTGGAAGAGCGCCGGGAAATTGAACGTATCCTGAAAGAGCTGACAAATCATGTACGCCAGAATTCCGAGTACATCAACCAAAATATTTCTTTTTTAGCGGAAATAGATGTGGTAGCTGCAAAAGCCAAACTGACTCTTAAACTGGAGGGGGAAATCCCTCTTATTTCCAAAAATCAGTTTCTGAACTTGAAAGAAGCTTACAATCCTATCCTGCGGCTCAAAAATCTCAGCATCCGCAAAAAAGCTGACCGGGAAAAGATCATTCCGTTATACCTCAAACTCGAAGAAAATGAACAGTGCCTGATGGTTACCGGTCCGAATGCGGGGGGCAAATCAGTTGCTATGAAAACAGTTGGATTAATGGCTTTGATGATGCAGACGGGATATGGAATTCCGGCTGATCCCACTTCAGAAATCCCCATTTTCTCTGGTGTTTTTGTTGATTTGGGAGATGATCAATCTATAGAAAATGACCTGAGTACTTTTTCCTCACGCCTGCAGTGGATGCGCGAAACGCTAAATCAGTTTGAAAAGGGAAGTTTGGTATTAATTGATGAAGCCGCCGCCGGGACCGACCCTGAGGAAGGCGGGGCATTATTCCAGGCATTTATTGAGCATTTGCTTGAGCAGGATTGCAAAATAATTGTAACCACTCACCATGGTTCACTCAAAGTTTTTGCGCATGAACATCCGAAGGCGGTGAACGGATCGATGGAATTCGACCAGGTTTCGCTTTCTCCCACTTATAAATTCAAAAAAGGAATTCCCGGCAGCAGTTATGCTTTTGAAATAGCCGGGCGTATGAATATTGATGAAGAGGTGTTGAATCGCTCCAGGGTATTGCTCGGTGAGGCAAAAAATAAAATGGAGTCGCTGATTACTGAACTGGAAACCAAAAGTCAGCAGGCGGAAGAGCTACGGGAAAAATATAACAAGCTACAGAAAAAAGCCGAGACGGAACAAAACCGGTATCAAAATAAGATTGCTGCAATTGAACGTGAGAAAGAAAATATCCGCGAAAAGGCGCTGAAGGAAGCAAAGTCTATCATGGATTCTGCCAATCAACGGGTAGAGCAAGCGGTCCAGAAAATTGTAGAGCAGAATCAGGCTGACAAGGGGCAGATCAGGGAAATCCGGAAGGGAGTGGAAAGGGAGAAGAAAGATATTGACTTTTCTCTGCAGGAAATTGAGGATAGTAAAGAATCACGTGACCAGGTTTCTGAAAACCCGCCAAAGAAAGGAGATTTTGTTCGTTTTAAGGATGGAAATACTACGGGTGAATTAGTTGAGATTAAAGGGAAACAAGCGGTGGTGCAGGCGGGCGGTTTAAGGCTGAAGACAAAATTTCAAAACCTGGTAAAGGTTAACCGGCCGCAAAAAAAGAAAAAATCACGCGCCCGCTCCAATGTAATTGTGGGTGACAGTAATCTCATTACAGAAACCGTAAAGCCCTCTCTGGATATACGGGGAAAAAGGACTGAGGAAGCCCTGAAGGAAGTTACCCAATACCTGGACCGGGCCGTTTTTCGCGGTCTGAATCAGGTTGAAATTGTTCATGGCAAAGGCGATGGCATCCTGAGAGATCAAATCCAATCTTATCTAAACGAGCGGAATGATATCAAGAGCTTTCAAACTGCGCCGACAGATAAAGGTGGTGCAGGGTGTACGGTGGTGGAGATTGGTAAGTGATTTTAAAAGGCCAGCAGACATTGACCTTAAAAATATAGTTTCTGCATAAACAGGTAAATGGTCTGAAGGATAATTTCCAAATGCCTTGTGTCAGTCTGTTGGATCGATATGGACGGTTGGTGCTATCCAGAAATCTACTGAATTTGCAGTTGAGGCATTAAAACTGGCCTTTACCCATCTTGAAGACGCAGTTAATGCTTCTACAAAAGAAGCTCGAAAAGGGATGGCTATGGCGGCTCATTATTCAGGAAAAGCTATAAATATTAGTAAAACTACCGCTAATCGCCATTTATATAGCTAATTGGAGAATAATCCTGAACTCCGTATGTACTTATCAGTTTGGCCATATCTGATGTAGAACCACCACCCGGAGCTATAACCACTTCTGCATTTGTTTTTCGAAACTGCTCAATGCCTTGCTCAACATACTCCCTTTAGCTTAAAACAACTCGTGGAGATATATTACAATTAGTCCAAAAATTAATCTAAATTGACTTTTCAATACTCCCAGTGGCTTGTAAAAGAAGTTTAGCTTTAAATTTATTATCCAGTTCCTCAGCTCATTTATAAAAACTCAAAATTATATGAATTTAAAATATCTCTTCACCTTGACCTTCTGCCTGACTTTAATTTCCTGCCAGAATACAAATAATAATGAACCGCAATGGGAAACTTTATTCGATGGAGAAACCCTCGAAGGCTGGGAGCAAATTGGGGGTGAGGCTATTTACAGTGTTGAGGATGAGGCAATTGTGGGAACCACAGTCGCAAACACAGACAACTCTTTTCTAAGAACCACCAATACTTTTGATGATTTTATTTTGGAGTATGAAGTTCAGTTGACCGATGAAACTAATTCAGGGGTACAAATCCGAAGTAACAGCATTCCCGAATTTATGGACGGACGGGTTCACGGCTATCAGGTAGAAATTGATCCTTCCGACAGAGCCTGGACCGGGGGTATTTATGATGAAAAACGCCGTGGCTGGCTTTTCCCTTTAGAGAAAATGGAGGATGCACAGCAAGCTTATAAGCACCTGGAATGGAATAAATTCAGAATAGAGGCTATGGGCGATACCATTAAGACCTGGGTTAATGATGTACCCGTCTCTCATTTAGTAGATGACCGAACAAAATCCGGATTTATTGCATTACAGGTCCACTATATAAATAATGCAGAAGATGAGGGTATTGATATTAAATGGAAAAACATTCGCATTATAACTGAAAATGCCAGGGTATTTGCGACAGAAACACCTGTTCCTGCAAAAAATAACTACAACAAATTAACTTACAGTCAGGAAGATTGGGGCTGGGAATTATTGTACGATGGAGAATCCGTTGAAAAATGGAGAGGTGCCCGACTCGATTCATTTCCTGAATCCCCAGGAGGTGCAGGCTGGGATTATCAGAATGGAGTAATAAAAATTCATGAATCCGGCGGGCAGGAATCTGTGGATGCCGGTGATATTGTTACAAGGGAACTGTTCAGCGATTTTGAATTGTGGGTTGATTTTAAATTCACACCTGGCGCAAATAGTGGCATTAAATATTTTGTAGATGCTGACCTTAATAAAGGTGAGGGTTCCGCCATAGGTTTGGAATATCAAATATTGGATGATGAGCGACATCCCGATGCCAAATTAGGAAACCATGAAGGCAGCCGTACTCTTGCTTCATTATATGATCTCATCAAAGCTGAAAATAAAAAGCCGAATCCAATTGGTGAATGGAATCATGCACGAATAATTTCCAGCGGAAATCATGTAGAGCATTGGCTGAATGGAAGGCGTGTATTACAGTATGAACGCAATTCATCAGATTTTCAGGAAATAATAAATAACAGCAAATATGCACAGTGGCCTGGCTTTGGCGCATGGGAAGAAGGTAATATCCTCCTTCAGGATCATGGAAATGAAGTTGAATTCAGAAATATTTTTATCAAAAAGAATAATTAATAGTTATAGCCATGAAGAATATGAATCGCAGAACATTTATTAAAAATAGTGCCATCGTCGGTATTGGAAGTACAGCAGCTTTATCGTTTCCTGGTATTTTAAAAGGGTCGCCAAATGAAACATTAAATTTTGCCGTGGCAGGAGTTAGAAGCCGGGGAAAAGCTCTGACTCAAGCAATTCATGCCGTTCCTAATGCTAAAATTACATTTATTTGTGATGTAGATGATAATATTATTTCAGAGCATAAAAAGTTTCATGAAGAAGAGACGGGATATATTCCACAAGTAGAAAAGGATTTCAGAAAACTTGTAGAGTTTAAAGATGTTGATGTTATTGCTATAGCAACACCGGAACACTGGCATGCTCCAATGGCTATTATGGCTATGGAAGCTGGAAAACATGTGTATATCGAAAAACCGTGCAGCCATAACCCCTTTGAAAATGATTTATTAGTCAAAGCCCAAAAAAAATATGGCAAATTATGCCAGATGGGGAATCAACAACGTTCTTCCACAACTTCTCGAAACGCTGTAACTGAAATAAGAGATGGCCGGATAGGGGATGTTTACTATGCAAAAGCATGGTATTCAAGTACAAGAGGATCAATTGGTACGGGAAAAGTAATCCCTGTTCCTGATTACCTGGATTGGGAACTTTGGCAAGGGCCGGCTCCACGGCAAGACTACCGTGATAATATTCATCCATATAATTGGCATTGGTTTAAAAACTGGGGAACCGGTGAAATTCATAATAACGGAACTCACGAAATTGATATTTGTCGCTGGGCTTTGGGAGTAGATTTGCCAAAAAAAGTAGCTTCCACAGGGGGAAGACTACATTTTAATGATGATGACTGGGAATATTTTGATACTCAGAATGCCAGTTTTGAATTTGACGGTAATAAAATGATCACCTGGGAAGGAAAAAGCTGTAATGGGCAAAATTATTTCGGCCGGGGCAGAGGGGCTATGATACATGGTACAAAAGGTTCAATCTTATTAGACCGAGCAGGCACCATTTTATATGATCTGGAGGGAAATATTTTAAAAGAAGAGAAAGAAGATAATAAGTATGAAGCTACAGATACAGCAGACAGACGTGGTTTTGACGGCTTAACCGTGCAGCATATGCAAAATTTGGCCGATGGTATAAGAGAAGGTGAAGAATTAGCTGCACCAATTGATGATGCCAGTATTTCTACCATGTTATGCCATCTTGGAAATATTTCGCAAGAGATAGGCAGAAGTTTGGAAATAGATCCTGCTTCCGGGAAAATTAAAGATGATACAGAGGCCATGAAATTATGGAAACGGGAATATGAGCCGGGATGGGAGCCTAGAATATAATCAGCATTGAATTAAAATATTCATGCTGTCAAATTGCTTGGGGAATATATACATTGAAAACCTATCCATTATCAAAAACAATGATGATTAAATTTGACACTTTGTGCTCCGAATTATAAATATCTCTGATTTAGTTGCTACAGCTTTTTTCTTATTACTAATAATAATTGGTTGTAATGCAAAACAGATAGACTATACAATTACTGTAGAGGCAGGCACTTTTGACCGACAGGAGTCAGTAGTTACCTTTTATTTTCCATATGAAGTTCCTCAAGGGATGTACCAAATGGAAAGTGAGTCAGGCGAATTCATAGACCTTCAGGTAAATGACAACAATCAGGGCACATTTATTCTTGATAGTTTGACAGCAGAGTCAATTAAATCATATCATTTTATTCAAGAACCAGTAGTTCTTTCACCTCAGGTAACCAGCCACCCTGGGGAAAATATAGTTACCTTCAAAGGTAATGGAAAAAATATCCTGTCATACTATTATAATGAGAATAATCCTCCTGCAACTTTGGGGAGTGAATATAAAAGAGGAGGATATATTCACCCTGTATATTCTCCGAAGGGGGTAATACTAACCAATCATTTAAATTCCGATGGTCATTCACACCATTACGGAATTTGGTCAGCATGGACTAAAACTCATTTTCAGGGACGAACTCCTGACTTCTGGAATGTAGACGCCCTTACTGGGAGAGTAGATCATGTTGATTCTGTATATGCAGATTGGAGTGGATCGGTTTATGCTGGATTTCGGGGTTTAAACTACTTCATAGATCTATCTTCTTCCGACTCTGTTATTGCATTAAATGAAGAATGGGAAGTCACTATTTACCGGCCTCTGCAAGAGGATAATTACTATGTATTTGACCTTAAAGTAACACAAACAGCTAATTCACATAATAAATTAGTTCTTCCGAAGTACAGGTATGGAGGAATAGGTTTTAGAGGGCATAGTGAGTGGAGCAATTCAGAAAATGTAACATTTTTAACCTCATCTGGACATGCCCGTGATGGCCATACCAAACGGGCACGGTGGTGTCATATCGGTGGCTATATAAATAATAAGTTGGCAGGGATTACTATTATGGGGAGCCCCGATAATTTTCGACATCCTCAACCTATGCGAATACATCCCGAAGAACCCTTTTTTAACTTTGCACCTACTCAACTTGGTGAATTTTCCATTGAACCCGGCTCACCTTATATATCACGTTATCGTTATGTGACATATGACGGTGAGGTTGATCCAGAGGAGTTAAACCGAATCTGGAATGATTTTGCCTATCCACCGAACGTGACTGTTATAGCTGCTGATTAATTATAAAATGAAATTTTTGTTTCACCAAAGCGAATGTGCGGTAAATAGAGTAATTAAAACATGAGCATTGTATATCACCAAAGTTTTTTTGCAATGAATACCAGATGTAATGTGGTATTACCAGGCATGGAAGAAACCAATGCAAATTATATTTTTCATAGCCTGAAAGATGAAGCCGTTAGAACTGAATCAATCCTGAGTCGTTTTCTCCCCGAAAGTGAAATTTCAAAAATAAACAGGTTAGCCTTTGGTGAGCCAGTTAAAATAAGTAACGAAGTTTATTCCATTCTGAAAACCTGTCAAAATTATTTCAGTATTTCTAATGGGGCTTTTGATGTTACACTTTACCCTTTAATTAAATACTGGAATGAAAAAGAGAGTCGTCATCCACAAATATCAGAATTCAGGAATATAGTCCGGGATACGGGGATGGGGCATATTACCCTAAATGATGATGAGAAATCAGTTTCTTTCGGAAACGAAAATATTGAAATAGATCTGGGTGGTTTTGGTAAAGGTTATGCCTTGGAAAAAATGAACAGGTTATTAAACAATTTCGCAGTTGAAAATGCTTTTATAAGTTTTGGAGAAAGCTCTGTATTAACTGTTGGCAGCCATCCAGCTGGTGACTGCTGGAAAGTAGGGGTAAACAATTGTCTTATTCCTGGCTCTTCACACATTTAACATTAATAATGGGTCAATGTCATCCTCCAGTAACTTTTATGTAGATGATAATGGAAAGCTACACAATCATAAGCACGTAATAAATCCAGCCTCCGGATGTCCGGTTGAAGAATTTACTTCAGTAAGTGTAAAAACAACATCCCCTGTTCAGTCCGAAATTCTATCTACTGCCGCATTAGTATCTTCAAACAAATCAATCATGAAATTAAAAGAAAAATTAGATGGAGTTGAGATTATTAAAATTAATTATCAATCAGGAACACCTGAACTACAGGTATTTTAAAAAATAATTCTATGAGTATTGATCGAAGAGAATTTTTAGAAATGGTTTCTGTCTTAGCGGGGTCTTCAGCGCTTTCATCATCTATGCCATGGTTTTCGGTATTTAATGATCCGTTAGCATCAGGTAAAGGTGCAAACGACAGGGTACGCATAGGAATAATTGGAGTGGGTAGTCGTGGGAGTGCATTATTGTCAAATCTCCAGAAACTGACTGAAAGAATGAATATGGAGATTGCAGCTGTATGTGACAACTATGAACCACATTATGAGCGTGCCATTAAAATGACAAATGGCACAGCTGAAGCCTTTACGGATCACCGGGAGATGCTGGATAAAGTTGACCTGGATGGGGTAGTTATTGCAACTCCGCTTCATGAACATGCACATATCACCATAGATGCTTTTAGAGCAGGATTACATGTTTATTGTGAAAAATCAATGGCGCGTAATCTGGTGGATGTTAAAGAAATGTATGAATCTCATCTTGAACATGACAAGGTATTTCTGATTGGCCATCAAAGATTATTCAGCCCGGTGTATCTTGATGCTATGATAAGATTAAAAGAAAAAAATGAAATCGGCCCCATAGTATTTCTCAAAGCTCATTGGACACGCAATAGAGAATGGATATTCTACAACAATACAGGCGGCAGAGGTACTCCACTTGATAGAAAATTGAACTGGCGGTTATATGAAGAGTCTTCTGCTGGATTATTTACAGAGTTAGGTTCTCATCATTTTCAGATAGCTAATTGGGTGATGGATTCACAACCAAAGTCGGTAATTGGGGCAGGTAGTCTTAACTTCTGGAGGGATGGTAGAGAGATTTATGATAATTTTTCGGCAGTGTTTAAATATCCCGAGGATATTATATTTTCATATGATTGCACATCAAGTAATAAACATAATGGGGTCGAATTTCAGGTATTAGGAAACAAAGGAACCATGGAACTTGAAACAAATAGGATCTATGAAGAAAGTCCACCTTCCCCTCCGGCTATCCGCACTTTAATTCATAATATTGAATCAAGTCTTTTTGAAACCATACCTATCGGTGGTGCCACATGGGTTCCATCTAAACCGGTAAAAGAAGGTGGAGAATTCATTTCTCCGGATTATGAATTAAATGAAACCTTGCTTTTTCTGGAGGGATTTGTCCAGTTTATCCGGAAAGGTCGGGCTCCTGAAAAGTTAACTATTGAAGGGTATCAAGCTTCCATTTGGACATTACTTTCTGAACAGGCATCAAAAACAGGAAAAGAAACATTTTTACCAGAGGAATATAGGATATGAAAGCTTTGACTATAACAGCTTCTGATGTAATAAGAGAGATAAAGATTTGGGTGGCAAGCCTAATAGCGGCAATTGCCATCAATGTGTATGCTATTATCCTCCATAATGGTGCTTGGTCCGAATTATATACTCAATTTCATATAGTGCTGCTTATTTCGATTGCTCTGTATTTGTTTTTAGTTTTTGTGAGAGCGATAATTTTAGGTGTGAAAGCATTATCAAAGAAAATTAAAATGCTGAAGTCCCAACGTAACACTGAACTGTAAGTACGGAAATTTTCGCTTCTCAAAGCATGACTGATTTCTGGGATAGTTCCTGGCACACCTACCATAAAACCATTATTAAAGGAATAGATTTTAAGATTTCACTGTTTACAAAATAGCAGCTAATCCAAATATTCCTGAAGCTTAAGTAGCATTTAAGCATTTATTTGTATTGGATTATGACCATGCATGCATTAGATGAATCCATATAGTTTAGCAGCTATATTATTTACCCAAATGGATTTTATTTTTTTAACACGAGGAAAGCATGAAAAATCAGAAATTACATTACCTCCGCAATTCTTTCTTTATAATAGTAATAGCGATAATCTTCACATCTTGCGCTAATGTTATACCTATTGAAGAGTGTATAACAGTTGAAACCTATGGGTTCTTGGGAGGCTTATTTCACGGAATTATAGCACCATTTAGCTTTATAGGAAGTTTGTTTGATGAAGATATTGCCATGTATGCTGTTAATAATAATGGAGCCTGGTACAACTTTGGATTTGTACTTGGGGCGGGAATTTTATTTGGCGGCGGCGGTAAAGCAGGCAGTAAATGAGATGCGGAGCATAATATTTTTGGCAATACTGAAGTATTCCCGAAAAATGATGGATTAGTTCAAGTCATTTGGATTCGCCAGATTTAAAGATTAACAGGAGGTACTTCTACCTCGAAAAAATAGGTTTTTAAAGATAATTCCCCTCCACAAATCCTGCGAATCCGAATTCAACGTTGTTGGAGTAGTTCAAGACATTCGAATTTGGATTCGGCCAGATTTAAAGATTAACAGCAGATACTTCTATCTCGAAAAATAGGGTCTTTAAAGATAATCCCCCTCCTCCACAAATCCTGCGAATCCGAATTCAACGTTGCTGGAGTAGTTCAAGACATTCGAATTTGGATTCGGCCAGATTTAAAGATTAACAGGAGGTACTTCTACCTCGAAAAAATAGGTTTTTAAAGATAATTCCCCTCCACAAATCCTGCGAATCCGAATTCAACGTTGCTGGAGTAGTTCAAGACATTCGAATTTGGATTCGGCCAGATTTAAAGATTAACAGGAGGTACTTCTACCTCGAAAAAATAGGTTTTTAAAGATAATTCCCCTCCACAAATCCTGCGAATCCGAATTCAACGTTGCTGGAGTAGTTCAAGACATTCGAATTTGAATTCGCCAGATTTAAAAATTAACAGGAGGTACGTTAGTACTTCAAACTTTTTAGATACTTAATACTTTCCGGCACCTGGTACAACGGATCACTGCTTTCATCTTCGATAAACATGTATTCAATTCCCAGCCTGTTTGCTTCAACCAATATACCGTGTATGTCAATTTCACCGGTTCCTAAAATTACATCATTATCGCCGTCGGTTAGGCCGGTGTGATCTTTTAGCGTCCCTTTTTTGAGATCTTTAAGGTGAAGAGAAATCCAGCGGTCACCATATTTTTTTAGCAGGTGCGCCGGATTTCCACCGCCGAAGTGAGTCCACAGAACATCCATCTGGTAAGAAACATATTCAGGATTGGTGTTTTCCATCATATAATCAAGTAAGGTACCACCTCGGTATGGTACAAATTCATAACCATGAACGTGATACATAAAAGTGAGTCCATGTTCGGCCAGCACTTTTCCGGCTTTATTAAAAACTTCCACTGCTTCGCTGGCATTCAGAAAGTTGAAGCTGCCGTTTTCGTGATCAATCCAGGCATTCATTACATATTTTGCACCCAGTTCTTTTGCCTTTTCCGCCACCTCTTCCGGATTTTCTCTAAGCTGCCCAAAACTGGTTCCGGTTGAAATTAATTGTAAATCCCGATCGGCCAGCATTTGCTTAAATTCATCGGTCGATATTCCGCGAGCCCCTCCTCCTTCTATATACCTGATGCCCATTTTTTGGATTTCATCAAGTGTTGCTTCAAAGCCAAGGTCGGGAATTACATTTCGAAAGGTGTACATCTGCACGCCCAATTCTGTGGTATATAACGGATCACCAGATTCCTGGGCTGTGGCGGTATTTTCTGGCAGAATAAAAACGAATAATACAAGTGTCAGGGTAAAGAGCTTTTTCATGAATTGATATTTTAAAGGTTTCCTTTTTTAAGTTCCTCGACCGCGTGATTGGCCGCACGGGCTGTGAATGCCATAAAAGTTAATGTTGGGTTTTGGGTTCCGGTGGATGTCATACATGCCCCGTCTGTCACAAATACATTTTTGCAGGCATGCACCTGATTCCATTTGTTCAATAGGGAAGTTTTTGGATCATTCCCCATTCGTATTCCACCCATTTCGTGAATATCGGAGCCGGGAGGAGATTCATTATCCTGGGCATATGCTTCCTTAAAACCGGCACGGTCAAACATTTCAACCATCTGTTCCACATAATCGGCAGTTAATTTATCATCGTTTTCGGTCCAGTCGCAGGAAACCACGAGTTGTGGAATGCCGTACTTGTCTTTTTTATCCGGATGTAAGCGCAGATGATTTTCCTCCACGGGTACACATTCTCCCATCAGCCAGCTGCTGATATGCCAATGATCATTGAGTTTCGGGTTCAGGATATTGTCTCTTAATTCACCCCCGATCATACCGGTATCGGAGTCGGAGCCACGGCCGGCAGCAATGCCGATTGCATATCCCCGAAGAAAATCTGTTTCCTGTTTTTTTACATTTCGAAATCTTGGGATGTAGGCATAAGTCGGTCGTTTTCCGCTTGTTTTTTTGTGTCTGAATCCTTCAACCTTTGCACCGCCTTTAGCCCGGTAATTATGCCATGAAATATATTTCCCAAGTAGTTCGCTATCGTTACCCAGTCCGTTAGGAAACCGGCTGGAAATTGAATTCAGCAAAATCATATTACTGTTAAAGGTCGAAGCATTTACAAAAATGATATCGGCATAAAATTCCATCATTTCCCCTGAAAGGCGGTCAATAATCCGTACTCCGGTGGCTTTACCTTTTTCATCATCATAAATAATTGAATGCACCACGGAATCGGGGCGCATTGTCATGTTGCCGGTTTTCATAGCCCAGGGAATGGTCGATGAGTTACTGCTGAAATATCCGCCCAGAATACATCCCCGATTACACATGTTCTGAGCCTGACATTTTCCCCGTCCCTGTTTATAATGAATATCCTGCGGATCGGTAAGATGCGCACAGCGGGCATTAATCAGATTGCGTTCATTCCCATAAATTTTCTTGATCTGCTCCTTGAAATAATGCTCTACCACATTCATTTCAAAAGCGGGTTGAACGATGCTATTAGGCAAAACATCCAGATCATCGTTTTCTCCGGAAATTCCCGCAAATTTCTCTACACGATCATACCACGGCGCAATGTCTTTGTAGCGGATGGGCCAATCTACTGCAAAACCGTCACGGACAGGGCCTTCGAAATCCAGGTCGCTCCACCGCTGAGTTTGCCGGGCCCAAAGCAAAGATTTTCCTCCCACATGATAGCCGCGGAACCAGCGGAATGGTTTTTCCTGTATAAATGGCTGCTCATTTTCAGATAGAGCCCAGTGTGCTGTCTCTTCCCGAAGCCATCTGCCGCCCTGCAAACCTGATCTTTTTTCTAAAGGAATGCTTCCCCGAAATTCAAATTTCCAGGGTTCTTTGGAGGCTGTGGGATAATCTTTGATATGTTTTACATCCCGCCCGCGTTCCAGCACCAGCGTCTGCAAGCCTTTGTCGCATAATTCCTTGGCTGCCCATCCCCCACTTGCTCCCGAACCAATTACAATGGCATCGTACGTTCTTTTCTTTTTTGAATCAACATTCACATTCGCCATTTGCTAAATCTCCACATCTACATTGCCATCATAAAAGCCGGGCATAAGCTGATAGTTATGATAATTAACCAGTACTTCCTCGGATGTTTCAAAACCCCGGATAGTCTGTGATTTCATAAAGCTGAAAAATGCTTCTTCATTTTCGTTTATATCATTATTCATAGCCAAAAAGATAGATTCCCTGTCGGCTTGCTCACAGTCAAAAAATGAGAGATTGTGCATGCTATTTGCCGAGCTTTGTAATTGATGTAAACATTTTTTGATATCATCCCTGAAATCCTCTTCATAACATTTACTGATAAGTCCTGCCAGGAATTTATCCACCCCGACAGATAAAGCTCCAATTTCGCCATTGGAAGGAATGATGGTATCCGCGATTGAAGAGATGAGTCTTAATTCCAGTTCATTGAAAGATGAATCATAATCCGGGATATCCTGCCTTTTCCAATTCATCGCCCATGAGGGCAAAGCTAAAACACCTCCGGATGCCATCAGAAGAGTTTTTATTGCGTCGCGTCTTTTCATTTAGTGTGCTGTTAAATAGGATTAAAAGCGCCTTTTATACTGATGTATAATTAGTAAAAAGATTTGACAAAAGGAAGTACATATTCCTCTGATAAACAAGATGGCTGGTAAATTTTTCTAAACCAGTTTATGGCAAAATTTCCTTTACTGTCTCTTCAAAAGCCGTTAGAGTAAAGTTTAAATCATCAGTGCTTAACGAGTTGGAAAGAAAGAATGCCTCAAAAGGTGAAGGGGGCAAATGAACTCCCCGATTAAGCATACCATGGAAAATCTTTCCGAAAAATTCTTTATCGGTTCTATTGGCATCATCGAAAGAAGTTACCGGTGCTTCGCAGTAGAAGACACCAACCATAGAACCTACGCGATTGATGGTATGAGGAATTTTGTAGCTCTTAAGAATTTGCTGAATTCCATTTGCCAGCACCGAAGCTTTCTTTTCAAGTTCCTCATAAATAGCCGGATTCTCTTTCAACTTTTTGAGCAGTGTAAAACCGGCTGCCATCGCCAGCGGATTTCCGGAAAGCGTTCCGGCCTGATATACCGGACCTTTTGGAGCGACAAAATCCATGATTTCTTTTTTGCCGCCATACGCTCCAACGGGTAATCCCGCACCAATAATTTTTCCGTAGGTAACTAAATCAGCTGTCACCCCAAAAACTTTCTGCGCTCCCTGGAAATCAACCCGAAATCCTGTCATCACCTCATCAAAAATCAGGACGATGTTATGTTCATCACACAAGGCTCTCAATCCTTCTAAAAATCCTTTTGCCGGAGGAATACACCCCATATTTCCGGCAACAGGCTCAAGGATAATTGCAGCGACATCATTTTTATTGGCTTGCACCAATTTCTTCACTGAATCCAGATTATTGTAGTCTGCATTCAGAGTATCTTTGGCAGTGCCTTCGGTAACTCCCGGACTGCTTGGTTCGCCCATTGTTAAGGCGCCGCTTCCTGCCTCAATGAGAAAAGAATCTCCGTGCCCATGATAATTCCCTTTAAACTTGATGATTTTATCTCTTCCGGTAAATCCACGAGCAACTCGAATGGCGCTCATTGTAGCTTCGGTACCCGAATTCACCATTCGGATTTTATCCACGCCGGGAACGGAGGATGTAATCAGCTCCGCCATTTCTACTTCCAGTTTGGTCGGGGCGCCAAAAGAAGTAGAACCTTCCGCGGCTTTTTGAACTGCTTTAATCACATCCGGATCAGCATGCCCCAGAAGCATTGGCCCCCACGAGCTGATGTAGTCGATGTAGCGATTGCCATCTTCATCCCACAAATAAGAACCCTTTGCTTTTTGAATAAAAATGGGGGTTCCACCCACACTATTGAAAGCGCGAACGGGGGAATTCACTCCGCCGGGTATTACTATTTCTGCTCGGTCAAATAAAGTTTTACTGTTGGGAAAGTCCATATTTACTGAAAAAGATCTGTGGAATGAAAGTTCAAATGATAGTGGTTTATCCCCTATATCTAAAGAAGATAAATAAGTAATTAATTTATCTATTGACAAAAACCGCTTTTTTAACCAAGTTAAGTAATCGGTTAAGTAAAGAAGCTGGTATTTTTTTTAAAGAAATAAGTAACCGGTAAATGAAATTGATCTTAATTATTAATCAGCAAAGGTTTATGCGCTCTTTTAAAAGAATTTTACCTACAGCTCTTGTTTTAGTTTTTTTCACAAATCTACTTTTTGCTCAAGGGAGCTTAAGAGGCGTAGTCACTGATCAATTTGATGATGAGCCTCTTTACGGAGCCAGTATTTTTATTGTAGGAACTTCTCTGGGAACCTCTACAGATTTTAATGGCCAATACCGGGTACGTAGAGTGCCGGCTGGTGAGATTCAGATCAGGTTTTCCTATATCGGCTATGAAACACAGACTATTGATACCACAATAGCAGATGGAGAAACCATTGAGTTAAATGTGGCTTTAAGAGCTTCTTCTATTGAGGGAGATGAAGTGAATATAACTGCTCAGGCAGCAGGACAAGTTGCAGCCATAAACCAGCAGAGAGCATCAAATACCATCATAAATGTTGTTTCTGAAGATAAAATACAGGAGTTACCTGATGCAAACGCAGCCGAATCTATCGGACGTTTACCCGGTGTATCTCTTAGCCGGTCGGGTGGTGAGGCAAACAAAGTAATATTACGAGGCCTGAGTGATAAATATCTAAATGTTACAATTGACGGTGTAAAGCTTCCCGCAACCGATGCATTAGGCCGGGGCCTTGATTTAAGTGCGATATCACAAAATTCACTCTCAGGAATTGAATTATATAAAGCCGTTACCCCCGATAAAGACGCTGATGCAATTGCGGGTTCTATAAACCTGGTAACCAGAAAAGCTCCTAAAGAAAGAGAGTTAAGAGTTACCGCTAAGGGTGGATATAATTATATCATGAATTCGTTCGGGCAGTATGATCTCAGCGCTAAATACAGCGATAGATTTTATGATAATCTGCTGGGGGTACAGGCTCATGGGAATTTAGAAAATAAAATCAGGAGCAATGAAAGAATACTGGTCGGCTATAACACGGAGGTAGATAATCATACAAGTTACGCTATCAATAATCTTGATCTTGAATTTATAGACGAAAACAGACTAAGAAACGGACTTGGGGTGATTCTGGATGTTAATACACCGGATGAAGGGAATGTTAAACTGAGCTCGATGTACAGCAGTACTACCCGCGATTATCTTACACATGAGAGAAATTATCCCAGAACCACAGCTTCTGTAACCTATACTTACAGAGACAGAGAGCAGCAAATCGATGTACTTAGTAATTCATTAATTGGAAAAAACTATCTCTTGGGATTGGAGACGGATTGGGTAGTGTCTTACTCTCGTTCTGAAGCCTACTATCCCTACGATTTTGAAGCTACTTTTTTTGAACCCTCAGTGGAAGGGTCTGGAATGATGGCTGGTATGCCGGGGGATCTTAAAACCAATCCTGAAATTTTTACTGAGTATGCCTTTAATAATTTCCAAACAGCTGCTATAGATGATGCTTATTATCGCACGCAAGATAACTCTGATGCAGAATTCACTGCTAAAATAGATTTATTAAAAGAATACAGTATTAGCAATGCGATTTCTGGAGAAATAAAGACCGGCGGAAAGTTTAGTTCTAAAGACCGGCAGAATGAACATACCAGAACTTACTCCCCTTACCGCTTAGGAGCCTGGCAGCCCTATGAAATGCTACCTGATGGTTCAATTGTAGATAAAGATTTTAGCGGTACTTACTTCGAGGATTTTTATCAGATTTATCTTCAGAACCCTTCTTACGGTCAGCCTTCCTTCAGGAACTTCTTGGCGGGTAATCCCGAATCAAAAATTATACTCGATAATTTTAACATGAATCCCCTGATAGACAGAGATAAAATGCGTCAGTGGTATGAATTAAATCGATATGGAACGAATCAATCAGGCACCACTCCTGAATATTATAACGACCCCACTGCAACAGCAAATAACTATGATATAACAGAATCAGTTACTGCCGGATATTTGATGAATACGATAAATTTCGGTCAATCTGTTACTGCAGTAATGGGAGCAAGAATTGAGCATGAAAGTCATGATTACATAAATACATACTCCCCAAGGCAAATTGGCGGCTTTCCCGTGCCGGTAGGAAGTACAAGAGATACCAGCTCAACCTACTCTGAAACTATAATTCTGCCCAATCTGCACGTTAATATAGAGCCCACTAATTTCCTGAATATTCGTTTAGCTGCCTACCGGGCATTGGCTCGCCCTGATTTCAATATGAGGCTCTTGTCTTATTTTGCCTGGCGTGATTCTCACACCGGCGGCGAAAGAATTCTTGTTCTTGGTAATCCCAAATTAAAAACAGCCAAGGCATGGAATTATGAAGTTAACACCTCTTTGTATGGAAATAAAATAGGTCTGTTTTCGGTATCAGCTTTCTATAAACAAATTGATGATATGTATCACATGCTAAACGGTATTCGTACTTCAGGTGATACACTCATTTCCAGTTTGAATTTAGATTGGAGTTCCCCGCATAGTGCTTCTTATGAATTAACAGTGCCGTATAATTCTCCTGATCCTTCTTATGTGTGGGGGTTTGAAATAGATCATCAAATTAACTTTATCTGGGCCCCGGGATTGCTTAGCAATATTGTGTTAAGCTACAATGCTTCGCTGGTATATTCAGAAACATCATTAATCGGCTCCAGAACCGATACTACCTTTATTGATCATGATGATGGCTTGGGACCGCGCCCCAGTTATTCGATACGCCAAATATCAACCACTCAAAAACTTGAAAACCAACCCGACATGTTCGGAAACGTGTCTTTGGGTTATGATATCGGGGGCTTTTCTGGAAGAATCTCTCTGTTCCATCAATCAGAATATTACCGATCCTATTCACCCGATGAAAGATCAGACCAAATTGTAGGGGCTTATAGCCGTGTAGACTTAGCTCTAAAATACAGGATTACCGATTACCTCATGGTAGTTAGTAATGTGAATAACCTTACGAATATAAAAGAAACCAATCTGCGCCATAATCAAATTAATGGCTATAAAATTCCGACAGCTACTGAACGCTATGGGCTGACTTTTGACTTTGGTATACAGCTAGAATTATAACATAAATAAGAATTTGAGGCTAATTACCTCATTACAACAAAAACAGAACAATTAATAATTACGAGGTTCAAATGACTAATAGATACAGTAGATTTATATGTATGACATTTGTTCTTTCCTTTATCTTGACGAGCATTACTATAGCTCAGGAAGATGTACTTAGGTTAGAACCATATGGAGAAAATCAGTTAGGTCTGGTTGCACAAATAATGGCAGATACCACTGAAGACGGGACTGTGCCGGAAGGCAGAGTTTATGAGTTGGAAGGTGGAGAAGTCTATTTAAATGAGCAACAATTCTATATTGAAGATGGCGGAACACTCCACCTACGCTCAACAAATGACGAAAAACCCATAATTTATCAATATCCTACTGGAACAGATAATGAACCACCAGGCTATCTTTTCCGGTCAAATGGCGGAGATATGATTCTTGAAGGATTGGCTATTGTAGGATACTACGAGCCTGACGAAGATGAGGATTATTCCCAGTTATATACTGTTCAGGGCGGGCTACTCAGAACCGACAGCCCCGGTGCTTCTATTACCTTAAGAAATAACATCTTTTCCAATATTGCCGGTCAGGTTCTAAGAACTGAAGGTAATACCGAAACCATACGTCTGGAAGATAATATTCTTGCCAACCTTGGTGCCAATTCTACTTCGAATTTCGGCGCCGGTAAAGGTATCGATTTAAGAGAAACATCCGTTGACTCACTAATCTTAATTAACAACACTTTTGTTAATTATCAGGATCGTCCTATCCGCCACTACAATTATGGAGATCCTACAGCTGGTACCGGAGAAATTGGTTATGCCAGATTCGACCATAATACCTTTGTAAATGGTATGGGATTCCACGGCGTATTATCTCTTGGAACAGTTGGTGCTGAAGTTGAAATAACAAACAACTTGTTTGTAGATGCATTTGCTGCCGGCGAAGACTCCACAGATGAAGAAAGAACATTTGAGTGGGGTAATGTTGGTGAAGAATACGATAACGGCAACAACAGAATGTCGTGGATATTTGCAGCTCCTAACGAAACTACCGAATGGACTGTTACAAATAACTACTATGCAGTAAGTGAAGAAGGTCAGGCTTTCTTTGATGATTATGATGTAATTACTGTAGGTGATCCATTATCTACTCATATCCGTGAATCATTAGGTGATGGTGCAGATGATGCTTTCACTATGATTGAAGATCCTGCTATGGCTGATATTCCAGACCTGATGACTGGTTTGATGACATATTATGTAGATGTTGCCGACAAAACCAAAGATACACCTAATGATGTTTGGGACCCGGCAGTTCACGATATGGATCGTCGTCCTGTTACTTATTATGTAAATGATTTTGACGCTTCTTATTCAGAAGATTCAGACGCTTATACCGGTGCCGAAGATGGTTTTCCAGCAGGTGACCTGAACTGGTTCCCCGAGCAAAAAGAAGAGTGGATGCCCACTTCTATTGAACTACCAGGTGAAACACCAAAAGAGTTTGCGATAAAACAAAACTATCCAAACCCCTTTAACCCTACTACTACTATTGGTTATGAAATTGCCAAGGCTTCAAATGTACAGATAGATGTATATGATATTCTTGGCCAAAAAATAGCTACTTTGGTTAATAACGAACGCCATCAGGCAGGCAATTATACTGTAAACTTTAATGCTAGTAACCTAAGCAGTGGTGTGTATTTTTACACTCTTAAAGCTGGTGATATTGTTCAATCCAAGAAAATGACGCTGATTAAATAAGCTCTCTTTTCTTTAGTTGATATTAAAAAGCCCTGGCTTTAGTTAGCCGGGGCTTTTATTTTTTAAAATAATTGGGGAAAAACTGCATGATGCTTTATCTAAATCATAAAAATTCCTCAATCCACTACTCTTTGATGATTCTCGCCGCCTCTTTAGCAAAATAAGTTGCTATCAAATCCGCCCCGGCTCTTTTAAAGGCTAGCAACGATTCCATCATAGCCTCCTCCTCATTCAGCCAGCCCTTTTCTGCCGCAGCTTTTATCATGGCATATTCACCGGATACATTATATGCAGCAACTGGAATATTGCATTTCTCTTTTACCGCACGGATTACATCAAGATAGGGAAGCCCGGGTTTTACCATTACAATATCCGCCCCTTCTTCAATATCCAGTTCCACTTCGCGCAGGGCTTCCTGTACATTTGCCGGATTCATCTGGTAGGTTTTTTTGTCGCCGAATCCGGGAGCTGAATCCAGGGCATCCCGAAAGGGACCATAAAATGATGATGCATATTTTGCACTATAAGCCATTATGCCGATGTTGGTGAATCCTTTTTCATCCAGCGCTTTTCGCATGGCTCCGATCCGGCCATCCATCATATCTGACGGCGCCACCATATCGGCTCCGGCTTTGGCATGACTCACCGCCATTTGTGCCAATAATTCCACGGAAGCATCATTCATGATTTCGCCTTCTTTTACAATTCCATCATGTCCGTAGGATGAATATGGATCGAGCGCCACATCTGTCATTACCCATAAATCAGGATAATTTTCTTTGATGAATCCTACTGATTGCTGCATCAATCCATCTTCATTTAATGCCTCTGTGCCTTCATTGTCTTTTTTTGCATCCGGAACTTTCACGAATAACAGCACCGACCGAATTCCTACAGAGATCAACTCCTCCAGTTCTTCCCCCAGCGTGTCCAGCGAATACCGGAAATAGCCTGGCATACTTGAAATTTCTTCTTTCTGATTTTCTCCTTCTACAATAAAAATCGGTGCGATAAAATCACTGGGATGCAGACGATTTTCCTGCACTAAATCCCGGATGGCAGGCGATTTTCGAAGTCGACGTAATCGGATATCAGGAAAACTCATGGCTGTTTATTTTTATAGTTGATCCAGTCGATTGGTTTCAAATGTTCAAGTAGTTTGGCTTCAGGACTTCCCGGGTCGGGATGATAATCATACACCCACCGAACCTGTGGAGGAAGGCTCATCAAGATAGATTCGATGCGGCCTTTTGTCTTCAAGCCAAACAAAGTACCACGATCATGGATAAGGTTAAATTCGGCATATCTCCCCCGGCGGATTTCCTGCCATTTTCGCTGTTCGGGTGTATACTCTTTGGCTTTCCTGTTAATCAGTATGGGTAGATAAGCATCCGTAAAAGCGAATCCGGCTTTCTTTGAAAACTCGAACAAATTATCCGCTGAATGTTGTTCATCTGGCCTTACATAATCAAAAAATAATCCACCAATTCCACGGCTTTCATTTCTGTGATGATTGTAGAAATAGACATCACATTCAGCCTTGAATTTCGGATAAAATAACGGGTTAAATTTGTCGCATACGTTTTTGTGTACTTCATGAAAATGAATGGCATCCTCGGGAAAAAGATAGTAAGGCGTCATATCTGCCCCGCCTCCAAACCATTGATCTTTTAGACCGCCGGAATCTTTTTCGTATAACTCAAAGTAGCGATAGTTGGCATGAACAGTGGGGGCAAAAGGATTTCGGGGGTGTATTACCAATGAAACACCCGTCACAAAGAAATCAGATTCTTCTACTCCAAAACGCTTCTGCATTGCCTCAGGAAGTTGCCCTTCAACCACAGAAACATTCACCCCGCCCTTTTCAATTACCTTGCCATCTTCAATGATACGAGTGCTTCCATATCCAAAACCTTCTCTTTCCCAATCCTCAATTCTGAACTTTTTGTCCTCCACTGCTTCCAGCTGTTCACAAATATGCTGCTGAACTTCAGATACATATTCTGTGAATGCTTGTCTTTTAGATTTCAGATAACGATTCATAAAAAACATTGAATATTGGTCATTGGATATTGATCATTGACACTCCTTACCTCATCAATTTTTTATACTTAATCCGGTGCGGCTGATCATCCGTAACACCAAGGCGGCGTTTTCGGCTTTCTTCATACTCCTGATAATTTCCTTCAAACCAATAAACCTGGCTGTCTCCCTCGAAAGCCAGAATATGGGTTGCCACACGATCCAGAAACCACCTGTCATGCGAAATAACTACGGCGCATCCTGCAAATTTTAGTAAAGCTTCTTCAAGTGCCCGAAGCGTATTTACATCCAGGTCGTTTGTCGGCTCATCAAGCAACAGCACATTGGCTCCTTCTTTTAGCACTTTTGCAAGATGAACACGATTTCGTTCTCCGCCCGAAAGCTCTGTAACTTTCTTTTGCTGATCGCTGCCGCTGAAATTAAATCGGGCAACGTATGCCCTGGAATTAACTTCCCGGTTGCCTAATTTCAAAACATCATGTCCACCGGAAATCTCCTGCCAGATTGTGTTTCCCGGCTCAAGTGGACGTTTTTGATCTATATATCCAAGTTCTACCGTGTCACCTAATACCAGTTTTCCATCATCGGGTTTTTCTTCGCCGGTAATCATTTTAAAGAGGGTGGTTTTCCCCGCACCATTGGGACCAATTATCCCCACAATACCACCGGGTGGCAACTGGAAATTCATTTCTTCAACAAGCAGCCGGTCTTCAAAGCCTTTTGAAACATTCTCTGCCACAATTACTTTGTCTCCCAATCTTGGTCCAGCAGGAATAAATATTTCCATATCTTCCCGCTGCTTCTGATTTTCCTCAGAAAGTAATTCTTCGTAGGAATTAATACGTGCCTTACTTTTTGCACGACGGCCTTTGGGATTTTCACGAATCCACTCTAACTCTTGTTTAAGCGTCTTTTGTCGATTTGATTCCTGCTTTTCTTCCTGCGCCAGGCGCTGTGATTTTTGCTCCAGCCATGAGCTGTAATTTCCTTCAAAGGGAATTCCTTCCCCACGATCCAGCTCTAAAATCCAGCCGGCCACATTATCCAGGAAATACCGGTCATGAGTTACAGCGATTACGGTTCCTTCGTACCGCGCCAGGTGCTGTTCCAGCCAGCTTACCGATTCGGCGTCCAGATGGTTCGTAGGTTCATCCAGCAACAGTACATCAGGTTCTTTAAGCAATAAACGGCAGAGCGCAACCCGGCGGGCCTCCCCACCCGAAAGCACATTCACCGGAGTATCGCCCGGCGGACAGCGCAGGGCATCCATAGCCTGCTCAAGTTTGCTGTCAATATTCCAGGCATCAATGCGATCTATTTTTTCCTGAAGCCTGGATTGTTTCTCAATAAGTTTTTCATAATCCGCATCAGGATCACTGAAGGCAGTGTTTATATCTTCGTATTCTTTAAGCAGGTCCATCGTTTCCTGCACGCCTTCCTGTACTATGCTAAGAACTGTTTTTTCGGGATCAAGTTTTGGTTCCTGCGATAGATAGCCGAAAGTAATTCCTTTCTGAAAACTGATATCTCCCAGGTAGTTTTGATCTTCACCGGCTATTATTTTCAGCAGTGTACTTTTTCCGGCCCCGTTCAAACCCAGCACTCCAATTTTGGCGCCGTAGAAAAAGGAAAGGTAAATGTCTTTTAAAACGGTGGTATTAGGTTTGTAAACTTTACTAACGCCGTTCATCGAAAAGATAATCTTATTGTCGCTCAAGAAAATCTGGGTTTAAATTTATTGGTAAATAGAATCCAAAGGTACGAAAAGTGCCGGTTAAGATTAACAGTGAACAGAGATCAGTTTTTACAGTTAGCAGAATATCATTGGATATTGGATACTCCTTGTTCATCATTGGATATTCTTTCAATCTTCAATCTATTCTCCCATTCATCTTTTTTTGAGTTTCGCGCCAGTTGGGTAAAAATTGGTTCATAAAACCATGAAAGCGTTTATTGTGTAAGCGTTCGAGCAGGTGAGTCATTTCGTGAACCACAACATACTCCAGGCAATCCGGGGATTTTTTAGCCAATTCGAGATTCAGCCAAATCCTTCCATCGCGAATATTGCAGGTCCCCCAGCGTGTCTTCATCTGCTTCACCCCAAATTCTTTCACTGAAACACCTATCGGCCCCTCCCATTTTTCGATAAGCTTCGGAATTTCTTTTTTGATTTCAGCACGATACCACTCCTTCAAAACTGCGCCTCTTTTTTGCTGATTACTTCCACGTCTTACATGCAGCTCTAAAATGCCATTCTGATGAAGCATTACTTTCGGGGAAGAATTCCATTCCACCACTTTAAGCTCAAATTTCCTTCCCCATACCAGATGGCTTTCTCCTGTTTCAAATTTGAGTTTCGGTATTGGTGGCCGGGTTTTAAAATTTACCAGGTGCTTTTGAATCCATGGCAGTTTAGATGCTGCAAAGGTTTCTACTGCAGACATTCGGAGGTAATAAGGAGCCGAAATGCGAACTTCTTTTTTTGCAGGATAGACACGAATGTTCATGTTCTTGATTGATTTTCGATGAACCTCGATCTCAATCCCTGATATATTGATATGTGTGATTTCACTTTTTTTGCTTCGAAACATGAAAGAAGGTACAAGTGCTGAGGTTCAAGGTGCAAGAATTTTAAGAGCTTTGAATTCTGACATCTGTATGTAGAATCCATATATTCACAGCGCAGAAAATAATCATAAAAAACTCCACTTCTCATGGATTTAAAAATTACCGGAAAAGTAACTAAAGTATTGCCAGAACAGTCGGGCACCGGGAAAAACGGTGAATGGCGAAAACGCGACTTTATCCTCGAAACCGCAGGCCAATATCCCAAGCAGGTTTGTATCACAGAGTGGGGTGACAATATTGATCAAAATTCGGTACAGGAGGGCGAAAGTATTACCGCTCATATAGATATTCAAAGCAGGGAATACAACGAAAAATGGTACACAGATGTAAAGGCGTGGAAGATTGAAAAAGGCGGAAGTGAAGCAACTCCACCACCACCCAGCGCACCGGATATCACCTATGAAGATAAGGACTTACCTGATTTGGATGAGGATCTTCCTTTTTAGTAAAACCTGTTTCTCTTTCTTAATATGAAATTCCTTTTCACTTTAATTACACTTTGCCTGGGCACGAACATGGTTCAGGCTCAAATCCTGAATTTTGAAAAGTACCGGAAACCCGGCGATCCTGAAGTGCAAAAAGCCGTGGTGGGTGAATTGTCGCTCGATTTCTCACTCAACAACCGCAGCCTCAACAGAGAAGGTGAAACGGATCTTTATATTGGCTCAAATATTGCATCTGACCTTGGGTATTTTATAAAAAATCATGCTTTTTATGTTTTTGGTGATCTGGTATATAGTGCGGTCGGAGATCAGGCAATTACCAGTACCGGATTTCTTCATCTCCGCACCAATCTCTGGAGAAACAGGCTGCTCTCGTACGAGATTTTTAGCCAGGGCCAGTTTGATGAAGCTCGTGGACTGAATCAACGTTTTTTAGCAGGATCAGGACTCCGTTTAAAACTGACAGATACCGATAGAACTAAAATAGCAATAGGTGCCGGCTTGATGCTGGAAAAGGAAAAATGGGGCTCTATTTCTAAAACCCTTATAAAATCCACCAACTATATATCGCTTGCTCAGGCAATAAATGAACGAATGCAGGTAAGTGCTATAACTTATTATCAAACCGGGTATGATCCTGCAATCGAAGCTTTCCGGAACCGGATAAGCGGCGAACTTACTATTAAAGCTCAGGTTTACGCTTCCTTCAGCTACACCACCTCTTTCTTTATTTTTTATGATGACCGTCCCATCATCCCCAACACAAAAACAGTTTTTTCTCTTAGCAATGGCTTCGCCTGGAGTTTTTAGAACTGCTATTTTTTGTTAGCTGCCGAAAGAATTTCTCTTCTGAGTAATCTTTATTGGTGAGTCAATAAAAAAAGCCATCACTCGTTCGAGCGACAGCTTTTCAGATTAACCGTAAGGTTTCAATGTGAAGCTACTTATCACACAGCCAAGAAACTGAATGAGTGATTAGTAATCAACGCATAAACATGCGGTTTTAAAGGAACCAAAAAGAAGAACTTTTCTTTACAATAGAAAATAGAACAAGAGAGAAATATCCAGGAATATGAAGACAGCACTTATCACAGGCGCATCAAGTGGAATTGGGAAAGCATTAGCACATGAATTTGCACAAAACGAGTATGATCTTGTTGTGGTAGCAGAAAAAGAGGATGAACTTTCCCAGGCTGCGAAAGAATTGAAGTCAAAATATCAGGTCCAGGTTTTTGAAGTACCTGTAGACCTGACTAAGGAAGAAGCTCCTCAACAAATTTATGATCAGGTTAAAACCGAAGGACTGCTAGAATGACCAACAAAGCGCTCACCTTCACCCGAAGGTTAATTCCACAAAAGCTTCAGGCAAACATTCATAAAAAGATGTACGAAGTAAAAGAAGAAGACGGGCAGTAATTTGGAATATTTGTTGAAGCCTCTCTAATCCCTATCTATTTCTGGGATTTAATAGAATCTTTTTCCAGAGAATTTGTTCTGTTTGTTAAAATTACCCTGCAATGAATCCTGAAACCAAAAAGAAAAATGTCAGCTTTTATTTACCCTTTCAAGGATCTTGATAATACAAAAGTGAACCTGGTGGGTGGAAAAAATGCATCGCTGGGGGAAATGTTTCGGGATCTTGGTTCTAAAGGAATTCAAATACCAGATGGTTTTGCTACTTCGGCAGATGTTTACTGGAGCTTTCTTGAAGAAAACTCACTCGAAGACCCTATTCGTGAACAGCTGGAGAAGCTGGACCGGGAGGATTTTAGTAACCTGAAAGAAATTGGATCACTTATCCGATCGATGATTCTCGATGCAGATATGCCGAAAGATCTGGCAGAAGCTATCAAAAAATCCTACGCTGAGCTTGAAGACCGGGAAGAAAACCTGGAAAGTGTAGCCGTAAGAAGCAGTGCAACCGCCGAGGATCTGCCTGAAGCCAGTTTTGCGGGACAGCATGATTCCTTCATGAATATACGGGGAGCCGACAATGTAGTAGAGACCATACAAAAATGTATGGCTTCTTTATTTACAGACAGAGCTATCAAATATCGCGAGGATAAAGATTTTGAACATATGAAAATTGCACTCTCGGCCGGTGTCCAGAAAATGGTTCGCTCAGATAACGCCTGTGCCGGTGTTGTTTTCACCATTGATCCGGACACAGGATTTGAAAAGGTGATATTTATTAACGGAAGCTGGGGACTGGGAGATAATGTAGTGGGAGGAGTAGTCCGTGCCGATCAATTTTATCTTTATAAGGATCATCTTCGGAAGGATAAAAAATCCATTATATCTAAAGAAGTCGGTTCTAAAGAAAAAACCCTTATCTATTCTGAGCAGAAAAATGAAGAAGGCCAATATACGGTAAACACCGACACACCGGCAGAGAAACAGAAGCAGTTTATTTTATCCGATGATGAAATTGAGGAGCTCGGAGAATGGAGCCTTACCATCGAAGAACATTATGAAAAGCCTATGGATATTGAGTGGGCTAAAGACGGTGAAACCGGTGATATTTATATTGTTCAGGCACGGCCGGAAACCGTTCATTCCGCAAGAGAAGACAAAAGCCGGCTGAAGCAATATTCACTAAAAGAAGAAGGAAAGATTATTGTAGCCGGGAACGCCATCGGGAATAAAATAGCCGCGGGAACAGCACGAGTCCTTAATTCACCTGAAGAATCAGAGAAGCTTGAAGAGGGTGATGTTCTGGTAACGGAAATTACTAATCCGGACTGGGATCCAATATTACGAAAAGCCTCTGCTATTGTAACCAGCAGCGGCGGAAGAACCAGTCATGCCGCTATTGTTGCGCGTGAACTGGGAGCGGTTGCTGTAGTGGGTGCCGATGGAGCCATGGAAAAAATTAAAGATGGCCAGGAGGTAACCGTCTCCTGTGTAGAAGGGGCAGAGGGTAAGATTTATGAAGGCCACCTGGAATGGGATGAGGAAGAAATAAATCTGGAAAAAAGGGATGACCCCGACACCGATGTCATGCTGATACTGGCTGATCCGAAATCCGCTTTTGATTATGCAGATTGGCCAACAGATGGTGTCGGTTTATTGCGAATGGAGTTTGCCATCAGTAACACCATAAAAATACATCCCATGGCACTGATTCAGTATGATGAACTTGAGGATGAAAAAGCAAAAGATTCCATTGATGAACTCACGGCAGCCTGGCCCGACCGGGAGTCCTATTTCGTGGAGCAATTGTCTATGGCTGTGGGAACCATTGCGGCCTCTTTTTATCCCCGGGATGTAATCGTCAGGATGAGTGATTTTAAAAGCAATGAATATGCAAATCTGATAGGCGGGAAAGCTTTTGAGCCGGAAGAAGAAAATCCTATGCTGGGGCTCCGGGGAGCCTCACGCTACTACAGCGATCAATACCGGGAAGGATTCCGCCTGGAATGCCTGGCCATGAAAAGAGTCCGGGATGAAATGGGTTTTGATAATGTGAAATTGATGATCCCATTTTGCCGAACAGTAGATGAAGGACGGAAAGTAATTCGTGAAATGGAGAAACATGGCCTCCGGCAAGGTAATAATAACCTGGAGATATATGTGATGACCGAGCTGCCTTCCAATGTAATTGGCACCACGGAATTTGCCGAAATATTTGATGGTTTTTCTATCGGAAGTAATGATCTCACTCAGTTGGTATTGGGTGTGGATCGGGATCAGGATCTCGTCAGCCCAATTTTTGATGAAAGGAACCCACAGGTTAAAGAAATGATTTCAACGGCCATCCATAAAGCGCGTTTAGCCAATAAACCTGTTGGCTTATGTGGCCAGGCTCCAAGTGATTTTCCTGAAATAGCACATTTTCTTGTAGAAGAAGGGATCAGCAGCATTTCCTTCAATCCCGATGCATTTGCCAAAGGGCTAAAGAATGTTGTTAAGGCGGAAGAAAAAACACAAATCCCCAGTAAATCTTTTATCTCTGAGCAGAACGAGGAGTAGATTCCCAAAGCCGGTTTTGCCAGATTTGCGGAAAATATTTGATTCAGTTCAAAATATCCTCGTTCAAAAAAGCAAAAAACCAAGACATTCAATAGATAATTTTGGCTAAAAAAAAGAAAGAACAAAGACATCTTTGGCGAGCTCTTGAATTTGCCCATCCACATCGTTGGTATGTATTGTTAATCCTGATTCTAACCTTGCTGGTAGCAGGAGCCGGTGTTATAGAGCCGCTAATTATGAAGTACATCTTTGATGCCTTGGAAGAAAGTACAATTTTACAGCCGGTTTTAATTGGCGTTGCCGGATTATTTGGCTTGTCAGTGTTAAAAGAAACTTTTTCCGGCATCTCTAACTGGCTGGTTTGGCGCATACGGCTGACTATCCATTACAGGCTACTTTCTGAAACTGTGGAGCGCATTCACAGGCTTCCTTTTGATTATCACCGAAAGATTGGCGTTGGCGCCATTATGACCCGGCTCGAACGTTCTATAAATGGATTTATAGAGGCCATCAGCGAATTCGCCTTTAATTTTATTCCTGCAATTGCTTATCTGGTCATGGCTCTCATAATCATGTTTAATCTCGATTGGAGGTTGACTACTGTTGTCTTGATTTTCACTCCCATTCCGGCAATCATTGCTTCGCGAGCCGCTCCTACCCAAACCAGCAGGGAAAGAGTATTGATGAGAAAATGGGGGCAGATCTATTCCAGGTTTAATGAAGTTTTATCAGGCCTGGTGACAGTGAAAAGTTTTGCGATGGAAGATTACGAGAAACGAAGATTTCTCACGAAAGTAGACGATGCCAATAACAAAGTGGTAAAAGGAATTCGTTTTGATACGAGTATAGAGGGGTTACAGAATGTTTCCTCAGCAGCAGCCCGAATTTCAGCCATAGCTTTAGGTGGTTACCTGGTTTTAGAGGATGAAGCTACTTTGGGTACAATCATTGCCTTTCTTAGTTATATAGGCGGACTTTTTGGCCCGGTGCAAAACCTGGTGAATATTTATAAAACCTCCCAAACTGCCAAAGCATCCTTAGATCATATTTTTGAGATTTTGGATAATCAGGATTTTCTCGAGGATGCACCCGATGCTGTTTCCGTTGAGAAAACTAAAGGGGAAGTAATCTTTAAAGACATTCATTTTTCTTATGCAACCAGTCCCAAGATCCTGGACGGTATCAATTTTCATGTTCATCCCGGAGAAACCGTTGCACTGGTAGGCCCCAGCGGCTCGGGAAAATCAACCATGATGGCACTGTTGCAGAGATTTTATGATCCGGATGAGGGGCAGATTTCACTAGATGGCATTGACTTGAAAAAATTAAAACAAAAATCTTTGCGGGCTAATATTGGCGTGGTTCTGCAGGATGCGCTGCTGTTCAATGATTCCGTTCGAACCAATATTGCCTACGGCCGCCCGGATGCTACTATGCAAGAAATAGAAGCTGCGGCAAAAGCGGCAAATGCCCACGATTTCATCATGAAGCTGGATAATGGATATGAAATGGTTGTGGGTGAACGCGGAAGCAGGCTGTCGGTAGGTGAACGTCAGCGCGTGGCCATAGCCAGGGCACTTTTAAAAGATCCGCCAATTCTTGTATTGGATGAGGCCACTTCAGCCCTGGATGCGGAGATAGAAGCATTGGTACAGGAAGCCCTGGAAAGACTGATAAAAGACCGGACTACCTTCATTATTGCTCACCGACTTTCTACGGTAGTAAATACAGGGCGGATTTTAGTCCTGAAAAAAGGAAAAATTATTGAAGAAGGATCTCACCCTGACCTGATGAGAGTGGATGGCTATTACGCCTCCCTGGTCAAAAAGCAAACACGCGGATTAATACCTGCGGATGATAGTTCTTAGGTGAACGCAAGGGTTCCTGTCGTTGGACGGGCTCCTGTTTTTGATCCCGAATGCTCGGGATTCAAGAATGATGGCGCTACAATATCTTTTACCTGCACGTTTTCTTTCTTCCAGCCACCGGCAATGAGTGGACGGAAAGAATAATCTCGAGCTCAGCTGCCTTTCATCAAAGAGCAACGAAAAATAAAAATCATACCCATTCATTTAATCAAATAAAACATAGTTCAAACCATTGCCTGCCCATCCCTGAAAAAATTATGACCTGTATTTAACATTTATGCCGTATATACAGCATAATATTTTTTAACCCATTCATTCATCCCTTTCTAATGAAAAAAGCTACCATATTTTATACCCTTCTGACTTTACTTTTCATTTTCATCTCAGGAAACCTACTTGCACAGGCTCAAACAGGAATTTATTGGGTGGATTACGAGCAGCAGATGTTAAACCGCACAGACGCCGATGGTTCCAATTATGAGATCATGTATATGGGAACGCAGTATGCCCGACAGGCGCATATTGATACTACTAATGACAGGATTTTCTGGAATACCACTGACCATATCCGTATGACTTCTTTGAGTGGGAATACAAATGAAGTGATAACTACCGGCACAGATCTCCTCGGTGGAATTTTCTATGATGCTGAAAACGATTACCTCTGGTGGACAGAAAAAACTCAGAAGGTAATTAGCAGGCTAAACTTATCGACTGGAGAAAAGATAGATGTACTTGTAGAGCCGGATGGACTGACAGCACCTACAGGTATTTTTTTCCACAACGGATTCTTGTATTGGGCTGATGAAGAAGCTAACACTATCAGCCGTTCAACAGCGGAAGGTGAAGATGTTACTGTTTTGGTTGCTGATGCCGGTACCGTAAAAGATCTCGATATTGACCCGGAAAACGAGTGGATGTATTGGGCCAATACAGATGAAATCAAAAGAGCCGATTTGAATGGTGATAATAGTGAAAGCATTTTATCGGAAACGGTTTTACAGCTTACCCTGGATATCGGGGAACAGAAAATATATTATGTGATTGTCACCGGAATGGGAGGCGATCTCAAGAGTTATAACATTGAAGAGGAATCAACCGAAACACTCTCTGAAATGTACAGAGATTATAGCAATCCCAGAGGCCTTAGCATAAAACCGGGAGATGGTGTTTACTTCGTGAATGATTGGGATATTCTAAAATACGATTTTGAAACCGATACAAGCATGGTGGCAATTGCACCTTTTGAGCCTGATCATATTGTAGCAGATTTTGAACAGGAACTAGTTTTCTTTTCCGACCGCAACACCAAAACCATTTTTAAAGCCGATGCAGAGTTTTCAAGTATAGAAGTATTATATGAAGATACAACAGGCTCCACATTGCATGTTTTCGGTGGATTGGATATTGATACTGAAAAAGAAAAAATCTTTTACTCTGTTAATAATGTCTTGTACGGCAACACTTACGACGGGGCCAACCAAGACAGCATCTATGAGAGTTCAATTTGGATTGGAAGGCTGGCTGCCGACCCTGTAAATGAAGAGCTTTATTTCTTTGACACCTCCTTCTATCCCTCCAGCCTCCTGAAAGTGAATTACGATGGCAGTGACGAACAGGTTCTGATTGATAAAGAAATTGCTGATCCTGTAAGCCTTATTACCGACATGGAAAATGGAGTTCTCTACTTCACCCATACCGGAAAAATAGAGCAGGTTAATACAGATGGTTCCGAGAGGCATATTATATTTGATGAAACGGAAGGAGATCCTGTTTCCGGCGTACGCTCTTTATCTCTGGATGAAAAAAATGGAGACTTATACTTTGGTAGTGTCGATCGAATATTTAAAGCAGCATTGGATGGAAGTGGCTTTAGCGAAATATATACAGATACTCCAACACAAGTTTTCGGAATCACAGTGAACATCCCGCAAAATACTGACACAGGAATTGATGTTACCGACTTACCCAAATCATTATCACTTCACCAGAATTATCCAAACCCATTCAACCCTTCTACTGTGATCAGTTATCAGCTGGCGGTAAACAGTGCAGTTCAGCTGGAAGTATTTGATATGCTCGGTCGTAAAGTGGCCACTCTGGTGGATGGAGAACAAAAATCAGCCGGCAGTTATAGCGCCACCTTCGACGCCTCCGCCCTCTCTTCCGGAATCTACCTCTACCGGCTGCAAGCAGGTAATTCGCACTTAACCCAAAAGATGACACTAATAAAGTAGTTTTGATATTTTACACAGAGTGCAAGTGGAGGCCGCTGGTTTTTCCTCTTAAAGCCTTTTTAATCTGAGTGCAGATTTCCTGCTGTTATTTGGTTTTTACATCTGCATTCACTAAATGCTGATACAACATTAACTTTATTCGGAGAAAAATATGTTCGAAGAAATACAAAATGTATTAGTGGAATCTTCTAATTCTTTTTTTACTGAGCTTGCCTCATTCTTACCCAGCCTTATAGGCGCTATAGTTATTTTAATAGCAGGATGGATATTAGCAAAAATAGTAAAATCGGCAACTATTCGACTTTTCAAACTCATAAAACTCGATGTGGTAACTCGAAAAGCAAGAATCGATAAATTCCTGGAGGACGGTGGAAGTAAAAAATCTGCAATCGATATTTTAGGCGGGATGATTTACTGGCTAATTATGCTTGTGGTAATACTAGCTGGCTTAAACACCTTAGGATTAAGTGTGGCCTCAGAATTATTCAATCAAATTATCCTCTACATACCCAATGTTATAGTAGCTGTATTAGCCTTAATATTTGGAATATTTTTAGCTGGATTTATTGCTCAAGTGGTATCCACCTACCTGAATAATATTGGGATAAAAAATGCGCGTGCAGTAGGAATTATTGCTAAATATGCAATCATCTTTTTTGTTATTTCATTGTCTTTAACACAACTGAATATTGGAGATGAATTGGTAGCTAATGCCTTCTTGTTGCTGTTTGGCTCTGTTTGTCTTGCTTTGGGCCTTTCATTTGGACTTGGTGGCAGAGAATGGGCAGCCGAGGTTATTCATAAAATTTCTGTACAAAAAGATGACTATCCCCCTTTATCTGATTAATTAAAATGCGTAATTTTTGATCCAAGCCTTTGACCGAAAAGTTAAAGGCTTTTTTTAATTTCTAAAATTATCTTAATGGCATTTTTAATCACACCTTTTCTAATATTTATTGCCCGCATAGCGGATGTTTCCCTCGGCACCTTACGCATCACAATGGTTTCAAGGGGCTACAAACTTGCCTCAGCCATTCTCGGTTTTTTTGAAGTACTTATATGGGTAATTGTAGTAGCACAGGTTTTAGCTAACCTGGATAATTGGATAAATTATATTGCTTATGCCGGTGGATTTTCAGCTGGAACTTATATCGGTTTATACCTGGAAGATAAAGTGAAAATGGGAACAATAATGATCCGGATTATTACTCAGGATAAATCAGCAGAGTTGATCGAAGCCTTAAAATCGGCAGGGATGGCCGTTACAAGTATAAATGCTCAGGGCGGCTTTCAAAACAATGATGTGAAAGTTATCTTTACCGTTCTTAAAAGGAGAAAATGGACGAAGGTACTTACCATTATAGATGATATTGATCCGGAGGCTTTTTTCTCATCTGAAGATGTAAAATACTCTAATAAGCATCACAATCACCTTAATCCACCAAACAGAAGTTATCTCGACCGGATGCTCAGAATCCGCAAAGGACTTTAGAACATTGAACATTGAACATTGAACATCGAACTTTGAACAGCGAACCTTGGAACCCATCCTGATCAACCGCCCATCAAAGTAACTACTAATTTGCGGGAGCCGCCGTGGTTTCGATGTTCGCAGAGATAAATTCCCTGCCAGGTGCCGAGGTTAAATTCTCCATTGGTTATCGGGATGGAAACGGATGAGCCGAGTATGGAACTTTTTATGTGTGAAGTCATATCATCCGGGCCTTCGAGTGTATGTTCATAAAGAGAAGTATCTTCGGGAACAGCTCGTTTAAAATGGGTCTCAAAATCACGACGAACACTTGGGTCAGCATTTTCATTAATCGTCAGGCTTGCACTGGTATGCTGAATAAAGATATGGACTATTCCGGTGCTGATGTTTTTAATTTCAGGAACCTGCCCCAGTACTTCACTTGTGATTATATGATAACCTCTCCTGTTTTGTGCGCGATGTGAACGCTCAAAAATGTCATCTATGATTATC
>JBBDNN010000016.1:24208-36972 GCA_040877545.1 Balneolaceae bacterium | reverse complement strand
CTACCATTTTCAATGGATTGTTGACGAGCTGTTTCTATTACGCCGGTCAATAATTCATCGGCATTGTCGCCGGCCAACTCACGAATAAGCTGGGGGACTCCTACTTCCAGTGTTACGTGCATTCCACCCTGGAGATCAAGGCCTAATGAAAGAATGTCTTCCCGCAGGCCACTTAACTTTTCCTCGTTTTCAGCTCTGTATTCAGCCGCTTCCGAAGTACTGAGGTCTTCAATATAATTCTGCTCCAGCGACCATTGTATAGTTGGGAGCAGGTAATAAATGGTAAGGGCTAGAAAAGCCGCTATAAAACCAATTTTTAGTCCGTTGCCTTGCATATTATTTTATTTATTTGTTTAAATATTTTTTTTAAGAAAGATAATTACCGAGAACACAAAGAGATTAATCCACACTTTGAGTATCGGCTAATTGAGAATGTGAGAAAAAGAATAAATATCAGGGGGCATTTATTGCTGAGCCGCCGGAAAGGGGGGAGGTGTGGAAATCAGCTGTTGCTAAGAACTCAGTGGCTGATTTGCTTTCTGTTAACCGAATGATTGTATGCTGAGGAGCAACTGCTTTTCCGATATATCCTAATCCATCGGTTGGAAGTACCGAATGAGGTTTGGAATTTTTGATAATCAGTGCTTTACTCATTCCGCTATTGGAATTCTGGAAAGCATTCCATTCTGTTAATAAGAGCCGGAATGTTTCGTTTTCATCCCGATCTTTGGTAACCGGCAGTTTAAAATTACCCAGATTATTTTGCACCAGTACCGATGCCTTTCTTATCACCGATTCCAGTTCTTCATCTAAAGAAGAAAGTTCATTTATTTGATCCAGAACCGCAGAATCATCCTGTGTTTTTAGGTTTGATTGCAACCATGAAGTAAAAGCCTCATGCTGAATTTTATCTCCGGCAGGATTAATAAAATAGAAGACAATCCCGGCAAATAAAATGCAGGTGCTTGTGAAGCGGGTGATATGTGAACGAAAGAATGTCATATAAGAGCGTTGAAGATAATCAACAATTCATCCATTGTGAATACGAATTTCCAAATAAATTATTAGTGATTAAAATTCAGGATTTGTCTTTAAAAAAGCCACATCAAGAAGATTGATATTTAGCTTAAAGCAGTTGCCAACCGTTCAAATTCCTGTTTCAGGAACTGTCCGGTGTAAGAGGCTTTAACTTCAGCTACTTCTTCAGGCAAACCCTCTGCGATAATTTCACCGCCACCGGCGCCGCCTTCAGGGCCAAGATCAATGATCCAATCGGCAGCTTTTATAAGATCCAGGTTATGCTCAATTACAATCACCGTATTTCCTTTATTTACCAGCTGCTGAATTACATCCACCAGCATTCGAACATCCTGGAAATGCAATCCCGTCGTGGGTTCATCTAAAACATACAGTGTATCTCCGGTTCCAACTTTTGAAAGCTCCCGTGCCAGCTTTATCCGCTGAGCTTCGCCGCCGGAAAGGGTAGTACTGGATTGGCCCAGGGTAAGATATCCCAAACCCACAGAAGAGAGTGTTTTTAAAATCCGGCTTATTGACGGCTGGGCATCAAAAAAGTCAGCGGCTTTGCTGATGGGCATTTTTAATACATCCGAGATATTTTTGCTTTTATAATAAATTTCCAGTGTTTCACGATTGTAACGTTTGCCGTTGCAGGTTTCACAGGTTACATACACATCAGGCAGAAAATTCATCTCTATTTTACGCACGCCATCGCCCTGGCAAGTTTCACACCGGCCGCCCTTCACATTAAAAGAAAAACGCCCCTGGTTATAGCCCCGGATTTTAGCTTCCGGCAGTTCGGCAAAAAGCCTTCTTACATGATCAAATACTTTGGTATAAGTGCCGGGATTTGAGCGCGGAGTTCGCCCAATCGGGCTTTGATCGATGGAGATGATTTTATCTACATTATCAATATCATCTATGCTTTCATAGGGCAGCGGTACAGTTTTGGATTTGTAGAAATAGTTGGAAAGAATTGGTACCAGTGTGTGATTTATGAGTGAGCTTTTTCCGCTTCCACTTACTCCCGTTACGCAGATGAACCTGCCAAGAGGAATTTCCAGATCTACATTTTTGAGATTGTGTCCTCGGGCATTGTTAATGCGGAGGGTTTTTTTATTTCCATTTCTTCTTTTTTCGGGAACGGCGATAACTTCTTCATCTCGAAGAAATTTGGCGGTCATAGAATCAGGGTCTAATTCACCTGGTTTTCCTGCGGAGACAATATGCCCGCCGTTTATGCCGGCACCCGGACCCATATCTGCCACAAAATCGGCATGTTCGATTGTTTCGCGATCATGTTCTACCACAATCACACTATTGCCGAGATCTCTCAAAGTCTCCAGCGATTTTATCAGTTTGATGTTATCTCTTTGATGCAGTCCAATGCTTGGTTCGTCCAGAATATAAAGTACGCCAACCAACTGTGTCCCGATTTGGGTAGCAAGGCGTATCCGTTGTGCTTCACCACCACTCAATGTTTGTGCCTCGCGATCCAGGCTGAGATAGGTGAGGCCTACATTCAGCAGAAAATCCAGCCGGTCCCGAATTTCCTTCAACACCTGATTTCCGATGATCTGCTGCCGTTCATTCAGGCTGATGTTATACAGTGTATCCCGAAGTTCCTGAATATCTTTTTGCACCAGGTCATGAATGGTGTAGCCATCAATTTTATAGGAGAGGGCTTCTTTATTAAGCCGGCCGCCTCCACAAGCAGGGCAGGAGATTTTATCCATAAAAGCTTTAGCCTTTTCCCGCTGCTTCGCTGATTTACTATTTTGATATTGATCTATAATAGTATTTCGAAGCCCTTCATATTTGTGCTTATACGTAACGGCATTGTCTCTAAAATCATAACTGACGGAGTATTTTGTATCTCCTCCGCCATACATCAACACGTCTAATACTTCCGGGGAGAATTTTTTAAGGGGCGTGTTGAAATCCAGTTTGTCGTAAGTGCCGAGGATGGCATGAAGCTGCTTGAAAACAAAAATATCACGCGGTGCACCAAGAAAACGAATACCACCTTCTTCAATACTTTGATTTTTGTTTGGAACCAGTAAATCCCAGCTCACATCATACGTATAGCCCAATCCGCCGCATTTTCTGCAAGCGCCGAATGGGGAATTAAAAGAAAAGAGGTTTGGGGCCGGATCTTCATAAGCCACGCCGCTTTCAGGATCGAATAGTTTTTGGGAGAAAAGGCGGTCGTTAACTTTCTCACCATCTTTAACAGCAAGTATTACCGTACCATCGGCCATTTCAAGGGCAAGACGAATACTTTCCGCAATTCGTTTTTCACTTTTTGGGGTAATTACAAAGCGATCGACCACCACTTCAATATTGTGTGTCTTGTAGCGATCCAGTTTCATGTCTTTTTCAAGCTCCACGAATTCACCGTCTATTCGGGCGCTTACATAACCTTGTTTTATGGTCTGCTCAAATAATTCGCGATAATGACCTTTTCTGCCGCGAACTACAGGTGCCAGGCAATACGCCTTGGTACCTTTCGGCATATCCATCACAGAGGCAACCACCTGATCGGCAGATTGTTTTTCCATCTTGTTTCCGGTTTTATAGGAATAAGGAATTCCTACCCGGGCGTACAGTAATCGCAGGAAATCATAGATTTCGGTTACCGTACCAACTGTAGAACGGGGATTCCTGTTGGTTGTTTTCTGATCGATGGAAATAACAGGAGAGAGGCCGTCGATGAAATCAACGGCGGGGCGCTCCATCATCCCCAAAAACTGCCGGGCATATGCCGACAGAGATTCTAAAAACCGGCGCTGGCCTTCGGCGTAAATAGTGTCGAAAGCCAGAGAAGATTTCCCCGAACCCGATAAACCTGTTATGACCACCAACTGGTCGCGGGGAATGTCTATATCTATGTTTTTGAGATTGTGCTCGCGCGCACCGCGTACTACTATGTTATGCTGCAAAAGAGTAACATTATTTTAAGATTCAAGAACCATGAAAAATACGGAATGAGTGATAGAAATGCTTAATTGCTTTGAAGGTTTCTTACCAATAGCGTCCAAAACGTTTGTAATAAAATGATCCTTCCTCATTTGCTTCGTTTCACTCCGCTCATTCGTCAGGATGACAGAGAGTAGTGGCACAACCCGAAGGCGCCATCGGCGCCTTTGCTGAGCTTCTATCTTCACTGTCATCTTGCCTGTACCTTCGGTGAACGAAAGCCATATGACCGAATGGGAATAAGGCTGAAGTGAAAGATCTGATGAATTCAATATGACCGGGGGTTCAATTTTTTTTGCAGAGTAATTAGCCTCTAAGGATTAATGAACTCAGTTTATACCTTTATTATAAAATATTTTGGACAGCATTAGTTTCTTACTTCAAAATCATATTTCCAGATATTTTTTGATACGCAGAATTCCGCTGAAGTATTGTTCTGCGAGATTCCGCGATTCATCTGCGTGCCTCTAAGAGAAGTAATGTGCTGTTGTAATATTAAAAGGTACAATTAGAAAGATTTTGGTAACAAATCCACTTAGGAATTGTTTTTTAAATGATAGTGTCTTAATATGACACTATGAAATTGCGCTCCAAACATCGTAAGATTTTAGAAGCAATATTTGAGAATCCAGTTCGCTCTAATGTAGAGTGGTCTCGAATAGAATTTTTATTAATTGCGTTGGGAGCAGAGTTAAGTGAAGGGCGAGGTTCCCGAGTTAGAATTTCACTCAACAACGTGCGTGCTGTTTTTCATCGCCCGCATCCGCAAAAAGAAACAGATAAAGGTGCCCTAAAATCAATGCGAAGATTTCTAAAAGAAGCCGAAATTACTCCATCTAAATTTTGAAAATCATGCTTAGTTATAAAGGATATCACGGACGAGTAGAATTTGACGATGATGCCGATATTTTTCACGGAGAAGTGATTGATCTAAATGATGTAATCACATTTCAGGGAAAAAGTGTAGACGAATTAAAACAAGCCTTTCAAGAATCCATAGATGATTATCTGGAATTTTGTAAGCAGCGGGGTGAAGAAGCCGAAAAACCTTTTTCGGGACGTATGATGGTTCGCCTGCCATCAGAAGTTCATCGTAAAATATATCTTCAGGCAAAAAAAGAAGGTAAAAGCTTAAATGAATTTATTTCAAGAAAACTTGCTGAGGTATAGGAATTAATCCCATCAGAATTATCTAATCTTCATTTTCACAAGCATTAAGTTAAAAAAACCGATAGTTTCTAGCTTCACTCAAAATTTTACTTATGAACGAAGTAGTTAATAAAAATTGGTCGCCGACCTCATGGAAAGACAAACCGGTTAAACAATTACCGGATTATCCAAACCAGGCAGAATTAGACAGGGAGTACCAGACGCTGCAGGCATTACCCCCTTTGGTAACTTCCTGGGAAATTGAAGCATTGAAAGCGAAATTGGCTGATGTAGGTGCAGGGAAATCCTTCTTGTTGCAAGGCGGAGATTGTGCGGAAAGTTTTAATGCCACCAAAGCTCCCAAAATTGTAAACATGGTGAAAGTGTTGCTGCAAATGAGCTTCATTCTTATCCATGAAATGGGTGTGCCGGTTTTACGTGTGGGGAGAATTGCCGGGCAATATGCCAAACCACGTTCCAATGATTTTGAAACGGTGAATGGTAAAGAAATGCATAATTACCGGGGAGATTTAATCAATAGCTTTGAATCGGAGTCGGGAGTTCGAATTCCTGATCCATTACGGCTGGTGGAAGGATATCATAAAGCGGGATTAACATTGAATTTTCTGCGTGCGCTTGCAGATGAGGGCTTTGCGGATTTGCATCATCCCGAACAATGGGAACTGGATTTCATGCGCAACAACGAATATTACAAGGATTATGAAGCGATGGTAGAATCCATCACCAAAGCGGTTCGTTTTGTGGAAGCTATTGCACCCGATACTTTTTCTACCCTTCAGAAAGTAGATTTCTATACATCTCATGAGGCTCTGAATTTATATTACGATTCTGCCCAAACTCGTCCTGTTCCCCGAAAAAACGGACATTTTAATTTGAGCGCACACATGGTGTGGTTAGGAAACAGAACCCGGGATCTGGATGGTGCTCATGTGGAATATTTCAGGGGAATTAGTAACCCGATTGGCATTAAGATCGGCCCTCCTTTTGAGATTGATGAAACGCTTAAACTAATTGAAAAGTTAAATCCTGCTCATGAAGCTGGAAAAATAGTAATGATCAGCCGTTTCGGGAAAGAGCATATCGAAAAACAACTTCCCCCCTTAATTAAAGCTATCCGCAGAGAAGGGTTTCCAGTGGTTTGGAGTTCTGATCCCATGCATGGAAATACTTTCAGTACCAATGGCGGAGTAAAAACCAGGAACTTTGATGATATTCTGGATGAAATACGTTCAGCTTTTGCTATTCACCGGACGGAAGGCAGCTATCTGGGGGCCGTTCACCTGGAGCTTACAGGCGATAATGTAACCGAATGTGTTGGCGGGGCGAAGGGACTGAATGAAAATGAACTGAATACCAATTATGAGACTTTTTGTGATCCCCGTCTCAATTATGAGCAGAGTCTGGAGATGGCCTTTTTGGTAGCAAGAGAATGGAAAAAGAGTTATTTGTAGAAGATTATAACTTACTGGTAAAAGGGGCCAGTAATGCTTTCCCAATGCAGCCGATTCTCATCGATGGCAGCTTTTCCAAAGTTAATGCAGAGACAGGGCTGATAATTATCTGGATTTAAAAGTTAAGCCGGAAGGTAGATGTGAAGCGTCTTTTTTCTCTATTAGGAGAACCTCTTTCTGCCAAAATTTTCTTCAAAACTGACGCTTCGTCAAATTTAATCTGTCAGGATTTTCCCCTCTTTAAAGTTTTATGAAATTACTACAGAACTAAAATGACCGCTTGACAGATTTTCCTTTTATTTTTTGCATGGCACTACACTTGCAATGTTTGATGTGAATTTATTTAAATATGAAACCAAAAAATAAGAGGTATTGTCATGGCACTTATGAAGTATAACCGGCCAAGTTCCGATCTGTTTTCAAAAGCATTTAGTGACATTATAGATGAGTTTTTTAATGATTCACTGAACTATCGAAAAGATAATTTTATGCCCACTGTAGATATTTCAGAAACTGAAAACCAATTTGAAGTATTGGCTCAGTTACCCGGCATGAAAAAGGAAGATATAAAAGTAGACCTGGAAGGTGGCCGCTTAGTAATTAGTGGAGAAAGGAAGTTTGAAGAAGAGAAGAATGGTAAAAACTATCATCGTATGGAATCAAGCTATGGCAAATTTAGCAGATCATTTTATCTGCCAGATACCATAGACGAAGACAGCATAGATGCAAAATATCAGGATGGGATTTTAAATATCACCATTCAAAAAAGCGAAGAGAAAATTAAAAAGCAGATCGAGATTCATTAAATGAACCTTGTAAAGGTTAGCTAACCGGAGCCACTGAATGTGACTCCGGTTCTTTTTTTATTTAGAAATTGTAAAACGTATACGATCAATCACCACTCGGCGTTGTATGAATGGTGCGATCTAAAAATTTTTTGTTTTATAAACCAACACTTCACTAAGAATAATTAAGAAACAATTAAAATGAATCATACAATTAAAAACATTTTCGGAGTAGCCGCCGCTATAATTGTACTTCTAAGTTTCAATATGGTGACGAATTTTGATAATAACGAACCTGATACCCTAAATAATGATGAGACTAAGGTAGAAAAGCAGGTAGCAGAAACCAATGAAAGGTCTGTTAACTCTATTATTGATCTAAATAAGGAAATTGTAGATATAGCTGAAAAAACCAATCCGGCGGTAGTCACTATCACCACCGAAAAAATAGAAGAGGTGAGAATGATAAATCCTTTCTCTCAATTTTTTGGAAATCCCCGCCAGGGAAATGGAGATACCCGTGAATTTGTCAGGCGAGGGCTTGGATCGGGCGTTATAGTTTCGGAAGAAGGATATATACTTACAAATAATCACGTGATTGAAGATGTAGATCAAATAAAAGTAATCCTGTTTAATGGTGATGAAGTTGATGCAGAATTAATAGGTACAGATCGTGGCACTGATATAGCGGTCCTAAAAGTAGATGTAAATAATATTCCAACAGTAACAATTGGACAAAGTGAATCTCTAAAAGTGGGCTCATTTGTACTGGCTATTGGCAGCCCGCTAAGTGCTGATTTAGCGCATACGGTTTCTTTTGGAATAGTAAGTGCAAAAGGAAGATCATTAGACAGGCTCAGTACTTTTGGTGATTATATTCAAACTGATGCAGCCATAAATCCCGGAAATTCAGGCGGTGCACTCATTGATATGAATGGCGAATTAGTAGGAATAAATTCTGCAATCGCTTCCCGTTCGGGAGGAAATGAAGGTATTGGTTTTGCTATTCCAATTGATCTTGCAAAACGAATAATGGATGACCTGGTAAATGAAGGAGAAGTTTCGCGTGGCTATCTTGGTATGCAGATGGCTGGTGAAGTAGACCAAACAATGGCACGTGCTCTTAAACTTGATGATGCGCGCGGAATTATAGTAGGGCGTGTTGAAGAAGGTGGTCCTGCTGCGCAAGCCGGTTTACAGGAGCAGGATGTAATTGTTTCTGTAAATGGTGAAGCAATAAAAGGCTGGAGTAGTTTCAGAACTACCATTGCAGGCTCTAAACCAAATGAAGAAATTGAATTGGGCATAATTAGAGACGGCGATGAGGAAACACTAAACGTAACTCTCGGCAAAAAACCCACTGAAAATACTGCCTCTGTGACTCCTGATAACAATGAAAGCTTAAACGAGGTACTTGGTTTCGCAGTTAGAAGTTTAACAGCACAAATACGCAGCCAATTAGAACTGGACAATAATGTTAAAGGAGTATTAGTTGAAAGTATTCAACAAACCAGCAATGCCTATAATCGCGGCCTCAGGCAATATGACGTTATAACAAGTGTGCAAAAGAATGATGTGAGCACTCCTGCAGAATTTTATAATGAGTTAGAAAATGCCACGCAGGAAGGAGAAGAAGTTATTTTACTCTCTGTAATCCGGCAGGATGTTAATATGTATATAGCTTTTGAGATGTAAGAAATTGTACCCCGAAAACCCAAATCCTAATCCTTGATAGGATTGGGATTTTTTTAAATCCACATGAGTTCTGATTTTTTTTTGTACCTTAAGGGCACCGCAAGCTACACGATTTTTTCAGTATTTTACTAACAATTACAGCATAAAGGCGGGAACAATACGTAGCTTCTATAGTAAAATTGTTACAAACATTTTGTACCCCGAAAAACCAAACCCCGATCCCTGATAAGGATCGGGGTTTTTTTGTTTATAGATAGGTTGGGTTTAGAACTTTTCACTCAAATTGCTCTGAATAGAGATAAAAATTCTTTAGCCTTCAGGGAATTAAAAGATAGCTGCTTCAACCTGTAATTATGTCAACTTATTAGAACAGGCACGATTTTAGACATTCTATTTGTGAAGAGAAAAAAGGTATATAGAGGTGAATAATGAATCTGAATAAATTTACTTTAAAAGCACAGGAAGCGATTCAAAAAGCAATTGAGCTTGCTCAAGATGCTAATAATCAGGCTGTAGAGCCAAGCCACATTTTAAAGGCTTTTCTAACTGATAAAGAAAGTATCACAAATACACTGTTTAATAAATTGGGAGCTAACCGTGCAGCTATAGAAACATCGGTGGATACCCTTTTAGGAAAATTTCCCAAAGTGCAAGGAGCATCTGTATCAGGGCAATATTTGTCTAATTCCACCAAAGAACTGTTTGATGTGGCTCAAAAAGAAGCCACTAAATTGGAAGATGAGTATATCAGTTCAGAGCACATGCTGATAGCCCTGGCAAGTATCAAAGGTGATACCTCTACTATTTTGAAAGAACAGAATGTGACTAAAGAGAATATTCTGAAAGTACTGAAAGATGTACGGGGCAGCCAAAAGGTAGACGACCCAAATGCCGAAAGCCGCTACGGAGCACTTAAAAAATATGCCCGGGATCTGAATGAGCTAGCCGAGAAAAATAAACTTGATCCGGTAATTGGCCGCGATCAGGAAATTCGTCGTGTGATGCAGATTTTGAGCAGGCGCACCAAAAATAACCCGGTACTTATTGGAGAACCGGGTGTTGGTAAAACAGCAATTGCGGAAGGAATGGCACTTCGTATAGTCAGAGGAGATGTTCCCGAAAGCCTGAAATCACAACGCATTGTAGCTTTGGATATGGGAGCTTTGGTAGCCGGAACAAAATTCCGTGGCGAATTTGAGGAGCGCCTGAAAGCAGTGGTTAAAGAAGTTGCTAATTCTGCGGGCGAAATTATTTTGTTTATTGATGAAATTCATACTCTTGTAGGAGCTGGTGCTACCGAAGGAGCAATGGATGCCGCCAATATTTTAAAACCGGCGCTTGCCCGTGGAGAGTTACATGCCATCGGTGCCACCACACTTGATGAATACCGCAAACATATTGAAAAAGACAAAGCTCTCGAACGCCGTCTCCAAACAGTGGTGATTGGTGAGCCTTCAGTAGAAGATACCGTTTCAATTCTCCGTGGATTGCAGGAGCGATATGAAGTACACCACGGTGTTCGAATTACAGATGCCGCTATAGTTGCCGCTGCAGAACTTTCACACCGATATATCTCCGATCGTTTTCTGCCGGATAAAGCCATAGACCTGATTGATGAATCCGCTTCACGATTGCGATTGCAAATTGATTCTCTCCCCGAAGAACTGGATGGAATTGAACGGCAAATTCGACAGCTTGAAATCGAACGGGAAGCTTTGAAACGGGAAAAAGATGAGTCGAAGATCGAAGGAATTGAAAGGGAATTAGCTGATTTGGAAGAGCAGCGAAAAGGTATGCGGGTGCAGTGGGAGCAGGAGAGAGACCTCATTCAAAAATCACGTGAGCTAAAGCAAGCAATTGAAACTTCCAGGAACGAAGCCGATAAAGCGGAACGCCAGGGGAATTACGAAAAAGTAGCGGAGCTTCGGTACGGAACCATTTCTCAGTTGGAGAAAGACCTGGAAGAGACAAAGGCCAGGCTGAATGAAATGCAGGATTCACAGGCACTTTTAAAAGAAGAGGTTGACGCCGAAGATATTGCAGATATTGTTGCTCGCTGGACCGGCATCCCGGTTAAAAAGATGCTCCAAAGTGAACGAAATAAGTTGCTATTGCTTGAAGAAGAATTGCACAAGCGAGTAATTGGACAAGATAAAGCAATAGAGGCTGTGGCTAATGCCGTTCGCCGTTCCAGGGCGGGATTGCAGGATGAGCAGCGGCCCATTGGGTCATTCTTCTTTTTAGGTTCAACCGGGGTTGGTAAAACCGAATTAGCGCGTTCATTGGCAGAATTTCTTTTTAATGATGAACATAATATGATTCGCATTGATATGAGTGAATATATGGAAAAGCATAGCGTGAGTCGTTTGATTGGAGCACCTCCGGGTTATGTGGGTTATGAAGAAGGCGGACAGTTAACTGAAGCTGCTCGTCGGCATCCATACTCTGTAATTCTGCTGGATGAAATTGAAAAAGCTCATGCAGATGTGTTCAATATTTTGTTACAGGTTTTGGACGAAGGCCGCCTCACCGATAATAAAGGTACCACGGTAGATTTCAAGAATACTATTATCATTATGACGAGTAACATTGGATCCCATCTTATCTCAAATGAGATTGAAAAATCCGGTGGTGAGATGACGGATGAAAAATATGAAGAATTGCAGAATAAGCTGATCGATCAGTTGAAGCAGACTATTCGTCCCGAATTCCTGAACCGGGTAGATGATACCATTGTATTTCATCCGCTGGGGAAAGAGCATATTCGTTCTATTGTGGATATTCAATTCAGGGGAGTCCACCAAATGCTCTCCAAAAATAACGTAAAGCTGGATGTGCCGGATACTGTAAAAGACTGGCTGGCGGTTCGCGGATATGATCCTGTGTACGGCGCTCGTCCACTGAAACGGGTGATTCAGCAAAACATCACCAACAAGTTAGCTTCTCTGCTCATAAGCCGTACTGATGAGGGACCTGTACACTATGAAGCTACTTTAAATGAAAAGCGCGATGGAATTGATTTCGCAGAAGTGGTAGAGGACGTAGAAGCCTGGGCAGGGGAGTGAAATTAAAAACACAAAGATTAAAAATTGGGATTTGGTTTCAATTATAGGCTTATTTTAGCTGATAGCTAACTGCTAAAAATTCGTCTCCCCTTTTATCTTATCATACTCTTCATCAACGGGTTACCAGAGTTCGATTTTGATGCCGTTTGGGTCTATGATCATTTATTTTTTGGAATATTTTTAGGGAAATGTAAGGGTGCAAAATCATCCGTTCATTAACTGGGCTTCACTTCGAATGGTTGCGCACAATGTTTCGAAGGCTTCGGATTTTGTGAGGTAAGCAGAAGCACCGGCATTTCGCATGGCTTCAGCAACGTCCTTATTATCATGAAGCGATAAACCTATAATCCGAATATTTGGCAGTATAGCACTTACCTGGAGGGTAGCATCAATGCCATTCATTCCGGGCATATTAACATCCATTACAATAACATCGGGAGAAGTTTCCTGTGCCACTTTAAGGGCATCTTTACCGTCGGCCACTTCGGCTATTACCATTAAATCATCCTGTGCGTCAATCATTTTTTGAAGTCCTTTACGCATCATCTGGTGATCATCTACAAGTAATACGGTAATTTTTGTTTTGGTTTTTTTTGATG
>JBBDNN010000016.1:0-24108 GCA_040877545.1 Balneolaceae bacterium | reverse complement strand
CATTTTCAGCATTTTCAGCATTTTCAGCATTTTCAGCATTTTCAGCATTTTCAGCATTTTCAGCCGACTCTATCGGAACTATTAAAGGAGCACGTAAAATAGCTTTTGTGCCTTCTCCCAGTTTAGATTTAATCTCCAAAGTACCATCTAAATAATCCATGCGTTCTCGAATACTGAAAAGGCCAAACCCGCTTTCATCAGTTGGAGGTGGTTGTATTGTGTTAGGTTTGAACCCTTCCCCTTTGTCTTCGACAATAATCTGCACGTACTCTTCTTCACGCGAAAGAGTTACATACGCTTTATGCGTACCACCATGTTTTACCACATTAAAAAGCAGTTCTTTCACACCCTGGCGAAGCGTAGTTCGAACATCTTCATCAAGTGGCTTTGGCTGCTCATCATCGGTGAATATTACTTCAAGGTCATGCTTCTTCATTTTATTGGCTACCCATTGAAGGCTTCCAGCCAGGTTTTCCTTTTTGAGAGAAGGTGGCGGTTTCAAGTCCGTCATCAATTCCCGGGTGTATCTGATAGAGTCATTTATCAAGTTAGCTAGTTCGGATAAGTCAGAAGCAGTCTCTTTTGGTAGTTGGTCTTTTTGCATCAGATCCACCTTCATTTTACCTACAGCCAGAATCTGTCCCAGGTTATCGTGAAGTTCTGTGGCCAGCCTGTTTCGTTCATTTTCTTCTGTCTTACTTAACTTAGATGCCAAAGAACGTAATTGATCTTGATAAGAAAGTAATGCTTGTGTTCGCTCTTTTACCCGTTCTTCAAGGGTTTCATTAATAGCTTGCAGATCGGCTTTGGCCCGATTTCGTTCAGTGAGATCAATTCCCTGTACAAAAATGCCTTCTATTGTACCATTGGAATCCCGAATAGGCTGATAAACAAAATCGACAAAACGTTCTTCAAACTTCCCGTTGTTCTTGTTTCTTAGCTTAAGGCTCATCTCGGTGCCAGAGAATGGTTCACCTGTCTCATATACTTTATCTAAAAGCTCAATAAAACCTTGCTCTTTGGTTTCCGGGAGGGCTTTTTCTACCGGCTTTCCAATTAAATCCCTGCCACCAACTAATTCATAATAGAGTTCATTTGCCTGTTCAAATACATGATTCGGGCCTTTTAATATAGTCATGAATGAAGGGGCGTTTTGGAATAGATCCGCTAATAATTCGCGCTCTTTTTCCACTTCATGAAGTAATTTTTCCCGCTCTTTTTCTGTCTGCTTTTGCTTGGTTATATCCCGGACAATTTTCGATGCCCCCACAATTTTACCAGAGGAATTACGTACCGGGGAAACAGTAAGTGAAATATCCAGAAGTGTTCCATCTTTACGTAAACGAACAGTTTCAAAGTGATTAACTCTGTTACCACTTTTAATTTGTTCAATTATCATATCTTCTTCGTGCTGTCTTTTGTCTGGGATAAGCATAAGAACTGGTTGCCCAACAGCTTCATCAGCAGTATATCCAAATAGATGCTCTGCACTTTTATTCCAACTAGTGATTATACCATTCAGGTTTTTACTAATAATAGCCTCATCCGAACTGTCAACTATAGCACTGAGCAAAGAACTGGTATGCTCGTTTTGCTTGCGTTGGGTAATATCACTAAAAATGATCCCGACTTTCCTTTTTTCAGGATCATCGAAAGGAAAGATATACATGCTTAACCAAGAGTCCAGTCTTTGGTAATAATATTCAAAACGAACAGGTGCATTTGTTAAAGCAACCTTGCTGTATTCTCTCATCAAATGTTCGTCAACATCAGGTAGTACTTCACGGACATTTTTACCTTTTGCATTACTAATATTTAAATATTTTTCAAATGCAGAATTGTACTCCAGGAAGGTATAGTCTACCGGATTATCATCTTTGTCATAAATCAACTCAATAAGACTATAACTTTCGTCTATTGATTCAAACAATTTCCGGTACTTACTCTCACTCTGGCGTAATGAAACCTCTGCCTGTTTTTGAACGGTAACATCGCGTGTGGTTCCGGCAACTGCTTCTACTTCACCCTTTTCATTAAGAACAGGAACAAAAATGTAATCATATATACGTTCGCCAAGCTCAGCATGCGTAAAAGGGACCTCTCCACGAACCGGTTTTTTTGTAGCAACTACTTCATCAATTTCACGCTCATGCATTTCAGCATGCCAGGGTTCGTAACCTACTTCCAGTAAATTTTTTCCAATCGAGTCTTCATAAGTCCGCCCCCACATTTCCAGTATTGATTTGTTGACAAATGTGAAGCGATAATTGAGGTCAAACACATAAACGAGATCAGGGGTACTCGAGATGATGGTCTCGTAAAGCCGTTTCTGCTGTTCAATTTCCTGGTTTACTTTAGTTAACTCTGCTTCCGCCTTTTTGCGCTCAGAGATATCATGATGTACCAAGGCCACTTCTACAACCTCATCATCCTCTGAAGTTAAAGGATAAATATATCCTTCAATCCATCGCTTTCTTCCTTTTTTGCCGATCTTGACCGGATCATAATGTGTAATCGGCAGTTTGACAATCTTTCCGTCAAAAGCATCCTGGATGTAAGAAGTTAACCCGGCAGCTTTTAGTTGTTTATCCTCTAAAATATTGTAGTCGCCAATTTCTTCCCTGGAAACATCCCACATTTTCTCCCAGGCTGGATTCACCATTACAGACCTACCCTCGGCGTCGAATATTTGTATGCTTATAGGGGATTGTTTCATGGTGTTCCGGAAACGCTCCTCACTATCTTTCAAAGCATGCTTCGATCGATCGCGATTCAATACAATGCCAGCAATATGAGTGCCAAATTCCGATAAACGTTCCTCCCACTGGTTTGGCTCCCGCGCTTCATTAAAACAAATCATGAATGTACCAAGTGGGTCTCCATTATCAGCCAGGATGGGATTTGAACGACAGGAAAGAAAATCATTGGCTTCACATAAAGCCAGCCAGGCCTTCGATCGCGTCTCATCATGTGGTATATCCGCACATGCTACCGGTTCGTTACGCAGCAATGCTTCCACACATGTTCCTGAACTGATATCATCAACAGGCAAACCTTCTACTTTTTTCTTAAAAGACGGATTGAAGTCAGGAGCGATAACTTGTTTAAAATTTTTCCCCTGAGTATCTGTGAGCAGAATGGAAGCGCGCATGCCCGGATTTAGTTTGGGTACATCAGAGCATAATGCTGTCAGACATTCTTCCAAAGGAGCACCCGAAGCTATTTGTTCTAACAACTCCGTTTGTATTATTTGTAACTGCTCGTGTTGTTTTTGTTGAGAGATATCCACAAGCATATTAATGCCGCCGATAATCTTACCGGTTTTATCACGAATGGGAGATGGATAAGGCTTAAACCAAATCCGTTTGCCATCGGGGCGCTCAGCTATTGCTACCACACCTGTTATACTTCGCCCTTCTTTAAGAGCTATAGCCATCGGGCATTCATTATGCGGCATGGGAGTGCCGTCAGGATAAAAAAGCTTCCATGTTACACACCAATGATCCGTACCCAATTCGGGAGTACGGCCAGAAAATTCCACAGCAGCCTGATTAAAATAGGTGAGACGGCCTTCCGCATCGGTTGTATAAATTGCCGTGGGTAGTGCATCAACCATTGTTTTAAAGCGGCCTGAATTTACATCCATATCACCCAATGCTTGTTTTCCATTATCCATAGAATGCTTCTCAATTGGTTTTTATATGATTTCTGCAATTTAACTGTGCAATTAAAGACATGCTTATGTTTGACTTAGTATCATTAATAAATATTCAAAAATTTTTTTTGAATATTTCTGTCCCTCATTTCTTGATTTTCTTTCCAGACGTTGTTAGGCGATGATAACCATAATGTTTCATAAAGTACACTTAAACCTGTAATAGGTATTGTTTATCAGGGGATTAAAAAAATTATGAAGACGCTATAAATAACTAAATCCTTATAAGAAAAGTGTCAACATTAGTATGTTTTAACCTAATAATGCAGCTGGATTTAATCCTTTTAAATCTTCAACAATAAACTCTCTGCCTTTACGGACGAGCTCCTCATCCAGGTAAACATCCGCACCTATACAAACAAGATCCCAATGAATATTGCTGGAATTACCGTTTGGCGCTATCTCATAATCTTTACCCAGTGTAAGATGATTGGAACCATAGATTTTCTCATCAAATAAAATGTCATACATCGGATTTTCAATTACCGGATTCAATCCAAAGCTGAATTCCCCAAAACGGCGGGCGCCTTCATCCGTATCCAGTATATCTTTGAGGGCTTCATTATTGGAAGAATCAAAATCTACCACCACGCCATTTTCCACCACCAGTTTTACAAATTCGAATGGTTTTCCCTGATATACTGAAGGGGCGTAAGAAATAGTTCCGTTAATGGAGTCAATTACCGGCGAAGTAAAAAGCTCGCCATCCGGAATATTTCGTTTACCAAAACAGGGAACCCAATTTTGGCCTTTTACTGAAAATTTGATATCGGTTCCCTCACCCTTGAGATGAATTTCTTTTGTAGCCCGCAATCTTTTTTCCAATGGCTTCATAGCATCTTCGAGTTTGGCATAATCTACCAGGCAGGCGTTGTAAAAAAACTCGGTGAAAGCTTTGGTCGGCATTTTGGCATTCATCGCAAAAGAAGGAGAAGGGTAGCGCAAGATGGTCCAGTTGGTGTTGTTAACGCGCTCATCAAAATGAACCGGATGCAAAAAGTGTTCAGAATAGGCTTTGTTGGCTTCTTTACTGGCAAGTGAATTTTCATAAATATTTTCTGATGCCCGGATTCCGATAAATGCTTCCATCTGTTTCATGAGTGGAAGCTGATCTACAGCGGCCTGATTTTTCCAGAAATTTTCATCCCCGTTCTCAATAAGCACCCTTTGTGTTTCCGAATCTTCAATCTGTATAAATGGATGGGCTTCTTTTTGTCGTATTTGTTCAACCAAAGCCCGGAGGAGATTAATCCCCTTTAAACCAATTAGCTGTACCATCACGTTTTGTCCTTTTTTAACCTCGGTACTATGTTCCAGTATTAAAGTAGCCAGTTGTTGATCTTTCATTATGGAATTCTAAAATTTTTAATGTTGAAGTTAAATTAATCAGTTCACTGCCAGTTCAATTACTTGGTCACAGAGTTTAATTTCTTCCGAATTATTTGAAGCAAGAATTACCAGTGTTCCGTTCGATGCAGCATTTTTCACAATTTCTGAAACCAGTTCATTTCCCTGTTTATCCAAATTGGACCCCGGTTCATCCAACAGTAGAATGCCCGGATTGCGAAGCAGAGCTGAGGCCAATTTTGCCCGCTGCTGCTGTCCGGTAGAAAGACTTCCAAAAAGCTGGTGCTCCAGATGAGAAATTTGAACGCGATGCAGCAGCTTTTTTAGATGTTGTTCATCAGCTTGAATGCCACCCACTTCAACCAGGAATCGTAAATTCTCAAGAACTGACAATTCGGTATACAGGTTGATATACGGTGCTGCGAAGCCTATGCACATTTTAACTTCCCTTTGTTCTAACTCTTTTCCATCTCTTAGCCACTCAACCGATCCATTGTTTGGCCGAAGCAAGAAAGCCAGGCACTTTATTAAGGTAGATTTTCCACTGCCATTTGCTCCCGAAATACCCAACACACCTTCAGAATGCTCAAAAGATAATTCTTTAAAGATGGTTTTCTGATTGAATTTTTTGAAGAGTTTTTTAGCCCGGAGGGAAATCATGTCGCAAAGGTAGCATTTATTCGGCAAGTACTAAAGATACAGGTGAAAAGTTGATAAGATGTTGGCTGAAAAATAATATGGGAAAGAATTTATAAATCCATAATTGTATTGGGAGCCGACAGGCATTATTTTCAGAACAGAATAAACGAGGAATATGCATCAGACAGTAGAAAAAATTATAGACAGGCTAATGGGGGCGGTTAAAACTGATAAGCCATATTATGCCCTTAAAGACCTGATCTCAGCGGGTTTTCCACCATTCATCGTAGAGCGTATTCGTGTGAGATTAAATGAAAAAATAGAAGAAGATTTAATCTTTCCACAAACAGAGTGGGCTGAATTGGAACTTAAATTGGTGGCTGAAGCCTGGGAAGATTTTCAGCAAACCGCGTTCAGCAATTCCAGGATTCCAAAAGAAGAGTTATATACGGTAACAGGTAGTGTGATTACTGAAATTGTAAAAGTATATTTAGAGCCACGCCAGCATATGGCAGAATACATTTACAAAGGAACAGACGAGCTGGATTTTAATGAACTGGAATCCCGCACAAATCGACTTACTATTTATAAGCATTTCGGACGTGCAATCCCTCTGTATATGCAGAAGAGGAATCTGAAAACACTGGAGAAGAAGAGATGTAAACTGCTAATCCATAATCTGGATGCCAGTCTTGTAGCTTCGTATTCTGCCGAGGATTGGGCCCAGGTGTTAAAGCTTTTATTTGATTTATTTGGCGGGAAAATTCATTCCAGCCTTATCCAGCTTTTCTTTGAAGACAAAGGCCTGTTTCTCACAGCAAAAACATTTAATGAGCTAAATGAGGAAATAAATCAAAAACGTTTTGTAGAGATTCTATCTTATCCTGATCTGCTGAATGTGCAACTCCAGGAAAAATTCAGGGATAAATACCGCGAAGAGCTGATTGCCCAGAAGAACAGGTTTGACCAGCCTGATAAGGAAGTGGTAGGGGAAATTGATGAGAAGGAGCAGAAATTGCTGGACAGTTTTCTGGGCGATTATAAAGAGGAAGAGCCTTTAACAAACGAGGAGTCTCTAAATGCTTTATTTAGATCTGAGCAAAATGACAAAAGTATAGTTGAGGATCTCGAGGGATCGAATGGGGAGGAAGAGTTAATAAAACCATCCACAAAAGAGAAGGCTGGAGAAACCCAGCGTTTCCGGGAAAACCTGACAAGTGTTTTGGATTTAGCTGCTAGTTCCTATCAAAATCTGGCTCACGAAGAGGAAGAACCAAAGGTCGGGATTGAGAAGAAATCCAAAGATCAGAAAAAGCCGGTGAAAGGGAGTGGCAAGGAAAAGAAGAAACCTTCGCCCAAAAAGAAAAAAGCAGAAGCTCCTGAAGAAAAGCAGGCGGAAGATGCTGATGAGAAGCCAATGTGGCAGCAGTTTATCAGCCCTGAACAAATGGATTTGGTGATGGGTAATAAAGAAGATGAGCAAGATGATGAATCGGGAATTCTTGTGGAAGAGGATGATTTTATCGATGAGCCTATTGTGGATTTTTCTTCGGAAGGAGAAGCTACAGTCCCTGATTTAAGAGTGCATTTATTAGGGCAGGAAGTCTTTTATATAGAAGAGCTTTTTGAGGGATCGGAATCTACTTATGAACGTGTACTTGCAAGAATTATAGTACATGATAACTGGGAGGAAGCAGCTGAGTACATTCAAAAAGAAGTATTTTCATCAGAAAAAATAGATATGTATTCTGACGCTGCTGTTGATTTTACTGATCAGCTACATTCTTACTTCAAAGAGTACAAAAACTAAATAACAGGAATTCATGGGATCAAATCCAAAGGTAGAACGCCTTCTGAAATTACGGGAAGAAGCTTTAAAAGGCGGGGGTGCTGAAAGAATTGAAAAGCAGCACGATAAAGGAAAACTAACAGCACGCGAACGGCTCGATTTATTACTTGATAAAGGCTCTTTTGAAGAAATTGATAAATTTGTCACTCACCGAAGCACTGCTTTTGGATTAGATGAACAACAGTATTTGGGAGATGGCGTGGTTACCGGCCACGGGAAAATACATAGCCGTTCCGTGTATGTGTTCAGTCAAGATTTTACCATTTTTGGGGGATCGCTTTCTGAAACACATGCCGAAAAAATCTGCAAAGTGATGGATCTGGCTCTTAAAAACGGAGTTCCGATCATTGGTTTGAATGATTCCGGGGGAGCACGAATACAGGAAGGCGTTTCTTCGCTGGGCGGCTATGCCGAAGTATTCTGGAGAAACAGTATGGCTTCGGGTGTGGTGCCACAGATTTCAGCCGTTATGGGCCCTTGCGCGGGCGGAGCAGTATACAGTCCGGCACTCACCGATTTTATTTTCATGGTTGAAAATACCAGTTATATGTTTGTTACCGGGCCAAATGTGGTGAAAACAGTTACCCACGAAGAAGTGACTTCCGAGGAATTGGGAGGAGCTTCTACCCATAGTACAAAATCGGGAGTGGCACATTTTTCGAGTGCAAATGACGCGGTGTGTATCAGCGATATTCGAGAATTGATGAAATATGTACCGCAGAATTGTGAGGAAAAAGTTCCTCTCCTGGAATCGAAAGAACCGGATTCCGCAAAAGTAAAAGCTCTGACTGATCTAGTCCCCCTAAATCCCAATAAGCCATACGATATTCATGATGTGATTTCAGGTATTATGGATAAAGATTCTTTTTATGAGGTCCATCAAAATTATGCTGATAATATTGTGGTTGGTTTTGCCCGTCTGGGCGGACGAAGTGTGGGAATAGTAGCCAATCAGCCTCTTTCACTTGCCGGTGTGCTCGATATTGATGCCTCTCTGAAGGGTGCACGTTTTGTTCGTTTTTGTGATGCTTTCAATATTCCGCTGGTTGTTTTTGAAGACGTGCCGGGATTTCTTCCTGGAACCGATCAGGAGTGGAACGGCATTATAAAACACGGAGCCAAGCTGTTATATGCCTTCTGTGAAGCTACCGTTCCAAAGATGACGGTTATCACCCGCAAAGCCTACGGCGGCGCTTACGATGTAATGAACTCCAAGCACATCCGGGCCGACTACAATGTGGCATGGCCTACAGCTGAAATTGCCGTTATGGGAACAAAAGGTGCGGTGGAAATTATCTTCCGCAGAGAAATCAGTAAAGCGAAAGATCCTGAAGCTAAACAAAAGGAACTGGAAGATCAGTACAGCGAAAATTTTGCTCATCCATACCTGGCTGCCGGCCGCGGTTTTATTGATGATGTGATCCTGCCCTCCGAAACCCGCCAAAAACTGATTAGTGCTTTGGAAGTTTCCAAACACAAGGTGGATACAGTGCCCAGGAAAAAGCATGATAATTTGCCACTATAGGAGAGGCAAGGTTTTAGGTTCAAGTTTCAAGAATAAACTATCTACCGCTCATTTCCGCTGTCGGATAGGATTAGAGAAAATCAAAATTCGTTAATCGCCGCTCGTTATTCGAAAATCATTTGGAGTGGAAAATCGGCCTCTTCACTGCCGAACCCGGCAGCGACACCTTCGACAAATCAAATGTGGTCTTGCTGGAACGGAAGCCCATTCGCTCGGGCCGACAGGTGCTGCGTTTCATCAGTGAAAAGAAGCCAACCTACGCCGGCATCGATCCCTACAACTTCTATATTGATCGAAATTCGGCAGATAATGTTTTACCGGTTTATTGAATGGCTAAGACATGTTAAAGCCACTATCTATTGGCAGTAAAACCTGCTTATAAATGCCGTATCAAGCCTGTTACCAATCTGGCGAAAATATTTTTTTTCTTTTCGCCGGCTCTTTTTACTTCGGCATGATCGAGTTTATCTGTGGTAACACCTGCAGCGGCGTTGGTGATGAGAGAAATGGCTGCTGCTTTTAAATTTAATCGGGCGGCCTCAATTAATTCAGGTACAGTACTCATTCCAACAGCATCACCGCCCAGTTTTCGAAAGGCGTGAATTTCCGCCTTGGATTCGTAATTCGGGCCTTTTACATATAAATAGGTGCCGGTTTTCGTATCAATACCCATCTCTTCTGCAATCGATTCTACTTTTTTGGCAGATTCTTCCAATCCTGATTTCCAGGTGTGGGGTGCCGGCTCAGAAACCATCATGTATTGTTTAATGAAACTGTCAATAATCATCAAATCGCCGACCCGATACCTGAGATTTATGCCACCGGCGGCATTGGAAATAACAAGTTTATCAACATCAAAGGCTTTGGAAAGCTGAACAGGAAGTACTGTTTTTGCAAAGGAATGGCCTTCATAGTGATGAAACCGCCCGGAGAAAGCAAGGATACTTTTTCCTTCAACTTCCCCGAAAATAAGCGAACCAGAGTGCCCATCTACCGTGGACTGTGGAAAGAAAGGGATCTTTGAGTACGAAATTACCTGTGGATTTCTGATCTGCTCGTCAAATCCCCCAAGCCCGGATCCTAAAATAATAGCCGCATCAATTTTGGAAGGTAATCCTTGTTCAGCCAGGTAAGATTTTATTTGTAGTACCGAATCAGGCAGGGACATTGGAGTCGACGTTTTCTGTAAGGTATCCGGTTTTATCATCGTAACTGGTTAATTTAAAAATAGGGGTGGTATCATCATGATAGGCTAAAATAGTATATCCTTCTTCAAAAGCCATTTTAGCTAATTTTTCACGCTGCTGCTGACTGGTTTTGGGATCAAAATCATATTTGGCGGCAAATTTACGGTTTACCTGTCCTTTAGTCCCAATAACATCTCCCGCCTGCAGGAATTTTTCATTTCCGTCATCAAACAAAAGCACCTGGTGAAATTCGGTATGTCCGCCAATTTTGCGAACGGTAATTTCAGGATAAGGCTGATCCTCTTCTTCAAGAAAATGAAGATCGGCTTTGGCATCAATAAAAGAAATGAACTGGGTTTTTTCCTCATCGTAATACTCATCCTTAGCCATTACTTTCTCCCAGTCTTTCCGGGAAACCCAAACTTTTGCATCCGGGAAAGTCAGCTCCCAATAGCCGCTTTGTTTGTGGGCCAGGCCGCCAATGTGATCATAATGCAAGTGACTGGTAAAAATATCGGTGATGTCGAATTCTGTAAGGTTGTGTGAGTCCAAATGCTCCCGAATTACATCCGGGCCGGTATCTTCCCCAAATTCACCAATTCCACAGTCGAATAAGTAATTACGTTCTGAAGTACGAATTAAAAAAGGATTCAGGGAAATTTTAAGTGCTCCTTTTGCCGGTTTATCCTCAAGCTGGATGCGAACGAATTCCTTATCTAAGCCAACAGAATAAGTACCCTCATATAGTGCAGCTGCATAGGTTTTCATATCGGCCAACTATTTTCCCTCTTCATACTGGTCGTAAGCTTTAATGATATCGCGTACAAGCTTATGACGCACTACATCCTCTTCTCCCAAATACACAAAGTCGATACCATTTATATCTTTCAGGATATTTGGAATGGAAATTAATCCCGATTCCTGCTTTTTAGGAAGATCGGTCTGAGTTACATCTCCGGTAATAATAGCACGGCTATTAAAACCAATGCGGGTGAGAAACATCTTCATTTGGGTATTGGTGGCATTTTGAGCTTCATCCAAAATAACGAAAGCATTATTAAGTGTACGTCCACGCATATAGGCAAGCGGGGCAATTTCGATGGCATTTTTTGCAAGATGAAGTTCAAGCCGGTCCTGATCAATCATATCTTCCAGTGCATCGTAGAGTGGGCGCAGGTAAGGATCAATTTTCTCTTTTAAATCTCCGGGCAGAAAACCAAGGTTTTCACCGGCTTCAACAGCTGGACGTGCCAATATAATCTTACGCACCTTTCTCTCTTTTAAAGCTTGAACTGCCAGCGCAACCGAAGTATAGGTTTTACCGGTTCCGGCAGGGCCTATGGCAAAAACAATATCATGATTATTGGACGAAGTTACGATTCGCCGCTGTCCCGGAGTTTTTGCAACTACTGCATCTCCGGTATGGGTATGGATGATTACATCTTTGCCGTCAGACAAGGTGACTGGTTTGTTGGGAATAGCTTTTTGTTCGCCGCTCTTTAAAGCTATCAAAGTTTTTACATCAACTTCAGAAACGCTGTTTTTACGTTCAGCTACTTCAATCATTCCTTTAATAACAAGGTTAGCTGTGAGGACTTCTTCGTGAGGGCCGGTGAGTTTTACTCTTCCACCGCGGGCGTTAATTTTTGTTTCTGGGAAGGCTTTATCCAGCAACATGATGTTATGATCATGTAAGCCAAATAAGGTAACCGGATCGGTATCCCTGATTTCAATTATTTGCTCTGTAAGTGCTTTATCGTGTTCTATAGTAAATAATATTTGAGTGTTTTTGAATAGCTTGAAAGATAAGAATTTAACATTAGAAATGGCATTCAGCGTTTCGTTTCACTATTTCGTTTTGAGCATGGTGGGAGCTGCATTCGTTGGATCAAATTTTTTTAAAAAGCATCAGCATTTCAATTAAGGAGGTTTTATGTAGAACCACGTCACATGAATTTCCTGGTAGAATAGTTCATTAACTGGTTGTATAATTTTTTTCTAAATTATGCAGATTACTTTCTCCCCAAAAGCCATACATATGAGACATTTTTCTTCAGTTTCTCAAGGGTTCGTTTCAATTTTCGTGATGTGCTTATTAATCTCATGCAACAATCAGGATGAGCAGCTCAGAGAATTGAAATTATCATTAGCTGCTGAAATTGACAGTTCTCTGCAATATGAATTACTCGATCCGTGGTACCCTAAAGCTGTGGACGAAGTATATGGTGGTTTTTTTAGCTCATTTACACACGATTTTACTATTGGAGAAAACCAGGACAAGATGATTGTAACGCAGGCACGGCATGTTTGGGTGAATTCGAAAGCAGCCGAAAAATATCCGGATAGTTCCTATTTCGAATCAGGGGCTGAGCAAGGCTTTCAGTTTCTGCAAAATAAAATGTGGGATGAACAGTATGGAGGATTCTATACGATGGTAGACCGCGAAGGTAATGTACCTGTAGGGAACTCAATCCAAAAGACGTCCTATGGGAATGCTTTCGCCATTTATGGTTTGGCAGCATATTATAATCTAACAGGCGATGAAGCTGCCCTAGACCTTGCTAAAGAAACATTTAGGTGGCTGGAAGAAAATAGTCACGACCCTGAATACCTGGGATATTTTCAGCACTTAGAACGGGATGGCACTCCTATTCCACGTCCCGAAAATGCACCGTCTACTTCGGATATTGGGTATAAAGATCAAAATAGTTCCATCCACTTGTTGGAAGCTTTTTCTGAATTGTACCAGGTTTGGCCGGATGAACTGGTGCGGGAACGGCTGGAGGAAATGCTTTACCTGATCCGCGATACCATCCGTGATGAGAGAGGGTTTTTGGTGCTGTTTTTTCAACCCGATTGGACGCCCGTTTCTTTTCAGGATTCATCCAGGGAAGTAATTATGAGACACAGGTTTTTGGATCATGTTTCTTTTGGTCATGATGTGGAAACCGCCTTTTTGATGATGGAAGCATCACACATTCTTGGCCTGGAAAATGACACCACTACACTACAAGCTGCAAAAGGAATGGTGGATCATGCCCTCAATTATGGCTGGGACAAAATAAATGGTGGGTTATATGATGAGGGATATTATCTGGAAGAAGATGAAGGATTAACTATCATTGCAAACACTAAAAATTGGTGGGCACAAGCTGAGGCGTTGAATTCTTTACTATTGATGACTCAGCATTTTCCGGAGGATGAAATGAATTATTTTGCAAAATTCCAGAAGCAGTGGGATTATGTGAAACGGTACCTGATTGACCATGAAAATGGCGGGTGGTATGAGCAGGGTATTGATAAACAGGCAGAATATAAAACCCGCCCCAAAGGCCATATCTGGAAAGGTACCTACCACAATTATAGAGGGATGGCGAATAGTGTGCAGATGTTGAGGGAAGGAAAAATTGTTGAGATTTAACTATAGTAAAGGTTCATCAATTCGATTTATTCTTTAAGCTTTCCCATTAGTTCTTCTACACGCGCGGTGATATCTTGGGCGGAAAACACACTGTTGCCGGCAACTAATACATCGGCTCCCGCTTCAGCTATTTTTCGGATGTTTTTCAGGCTAACTCCGCCATCTACTTCAATTAAGAAACTGAGGCCTTTTTCTTCACGAATAGCGGCAAGCTTTTCAAGTTTATCATAGCTGGATTCAATAAAACTTTGTCCGCCAAAACCGGGATTAACACTCATAATGAGCACTAAATCAACTAAAGGCAGAATCGGTTCAATGTTGTGAAGAGAGGTGGCGGGATTTACCACTACGCCGGCCATTATGCCATATTTTTTTATATGTTGAATAGAGCGGTGCAGATGGGGACAGGTTTCAAAATGAACGGAAATAAGGTCGGCACCGGCCTCGACAAATTTTTCCACATACACATCAGGATTCTCAATCATAAGGTGAACATCAAAAAAGGCTTCGGGCGCGGATTTTTTTGCTGCTTTTACAACTGCAGGGCCATAGCTGAAATTCGGCACAAAATGGCCATCCATGATATCACAATGAATCCATGAAACGCCACCCTTTGTGCAATCCTTTATGTCTTTTCCGAGCTGTGAATAATCTGCTGCGAGAATGGAAGGTGCAAGAACAGGAATTTCAAAATTCATTTATTGTTATTCTTCGTTATTTGATTGGCCATCGAGAGAGTCTGATGGAGTTGACTCCCTATTATCGGTAGAATCTATGATAATTGCACCTTCTTCGCTTTGTTCAATAGCTTCATACCTTTCAGAAATTACAAGGGTCAAAGTTTCACCTTCCCTGATCTGTTCTGTTTTCGGAGTGAAACTAAGCACAGTATTAGGAACTACATCTTTTGTAGGTTGAAATTGGATCTCCCCAACTCGAAGCCCTGCTTCACTTAATGCCAATTGAGCTTCAGGTAAACGTAATCCAATTATTTCAGGGACGTCAACAACATTATCCCCCAGGCCATCACTAATCACCAAGTCAATGGTTGCTCCTTTTTCTACAATGGCACCTTCAGGTATAGATTGCCGCAATATTACATTTTTAAAACGCGATGACTCATAACTGGTAGAACCCACTTCCAGTCCATAATTCTGGAGTTGAATTTCAGCATTTCTATATGATAAGTTGATTACCGCAGGAACTTCTACCTGCGGCTTGGTTGCCGTATTTACTGTTAAATAAATTTTACGGTTTGGTTTTACGATTAATGAGGGGGTAGGGCTCTGATCAATTACATAATCGGCAGGGTATGCAGCGTTTGACCTTCGTTCGGCAACTTCAAACCTTAGTCCATAAGTGGTAAGCACGTCCTGAGCTTCTTCTAAAGAAACCCTTGTCACATCCGGAACAGTAATACCTTCATTATAATTGGTATAGCCGGGCATGATTAGTTTATCTACCACAAAAAGAACGGCCACTCCAAAAATAATAATGGAGATCAGGCTTATATATAAATATTTGTTGGTAAAGAATTTCAACATGGTAGAAAATACGGTAAGTATCAGGATGTTAAAAATGCCAGCTTACTGAAAATTGTTCGAGTTTCAGCAAGTTAGTGTCGGTTTCGATTCTGCTGTTTTTCAACTGCACCGTAAACAGAGCATCGAAAGCAGATACTACATGATTTACCAGCAAGAGCTTTAGTATGTTCCCTGCAACGCGATAGTTATCATTAAATTCTTCGGCGAGATTTCTTCCCTGGTAAAACATATCAAAGGGTTGATCTTGCCCATTCCACATGTAGCGGTACAAATCAGTGGACTGATTGGGATTTGTTGTTATTTCTCCATACCAGTCCTGCCATCCCGGCTGATACTGGTAATATTTACTGATCAGCTCGTAGTACTGCTGCGAGCCGTATTGCGGAAGTTCATGTGAAAATTCGCTTCCATAGTGATTTTCAAATATAAATGGTGTTTGATTTTCAACATCATGAAGTGTGGAGATGTCTATCTCGTTCCAATCAGCATGAGTATTTCCCCAGTTTGGAGAGTAGGGGTTACCATTATCATCAAAACTTTGGCTACGAAGTTCCCCTAATTTTTCCTGATTAAGATTATTGGCGTCAGAATACTGTACCAGCCACTGAGAATAAGCCATCACACTCCAGTTTTGGTGGGTGAACTGCTCATAGGATTTTTCCTGCCTTCGTGCTTTGGCATTTCTGTCGAGATGGTAAATAAGGCCCACCACCTCTGCGGTAAAATAAATTCCTGCCCGTACCCATTTGCCATTCATTGCCTGCCCACTTCCTGGAATAATTGCTGAGGAAAGAAATGCAGCTCCGGGATTTGTTCTGGGTAAATTCAAGAAAGAATTAGGGGAAAGGTCTTGCTGGTAGCGGAAATCGGAAATATGAAGAGGTTGATTAGAAGGGGCTTTTTCTTCTACTTTAAAAATCCCGCCAGTCAATCCTTTCACCGGCTGGGCATTGACTAGCCCGCCATTACATCCCAATAAAAAAAATATGATGGCTAAAGTTCTCATAACAACTCAAAGTCAAAAGTTAAGCCAAAGTGAAAGAGAAGTTCCCGCCCGTAGGTAACGCGGTTATTTTCAGAACCTGTAACAAAATCATCAGGTAAAGTAAGTGTAAAGCGGTCGAAACCATACGAAGTACTGACAAAGAATTTTAGCGGGAACAGGTAATAGCCGTTTAAAGCCAATCGTAATTCTGCGCCCACTCCGGTTTTTAATTTGTTGCCGGTATCATAAGGACTTCTCCAGCCATTTCCTGCTTCAAAAAAGAATCGGGCGTACAGCTTATCAATAGTATAAGGACCTACTTGTTTGGTAATATTTTTCACAAGGGGCGTGAACCACGAAAAACTGGCAAATGCTGTGGTACTGCCACCAAGGGCAAAAAATGGGTAACTTCTCATTCCAAGAAAACCGCCAATGTAATCTGTGTAAAAAGAATCCTCCGGATCATTGAAATAATAAAAACCCCTGGCACGTGCCTGAAAAGCCTGATCTGCAAAAGCCTTAAAACCATAGCGCAGGTGTAGTTCGGAAGAATGATTTTTCGAGCTTTTGTAAACCGGAATGAGTGAACCATCTTTAATTTCATATTCTTCCAGCAGTTTGGAGGGCTGATACTGATAGCGTAAATATCCTTTTAATCCAAGAGGCGCAATATCTGCATCGTTAGAAAACTGGTAATAATCAAAAGTATAGGCTGCGGAGAGTGTAGTACCGCGGAAATATTGAGAGGATGATCCGCTTACCTGTTGCTTTAATTCCCGGGAATAAAAGTTGTTGGTTGATACAGAATATGGACTGTACCCAATGCCGAGTTCAAGTAAACTTCGCCGGCTTAATTTACTTCTGAGGAACAGATCTGCTTCCCAGATATCGTAGGCTATATCCGTACTAATAGTGTCGGGAAGACAGGAGGTACAGGGAAATTCTTCGATAGAAAGGCCATCAGTTACATTTCTTCTGAGGTTATATATCTCCAGAGAAACAGTGGGAGACCAGCTTCTTTTTATGAAAGGAAGGCCACGATGTTCAACGATCATAAAAGCATCCCTGTCGAGGCCAATGAGCCTGTCAGGGCGGAAAAATCCACCGATACTTTCGGCAGGTTGAGAAGCCACACCAACCATAAGGCCGCCAAAAATGCTGAGTTTATCAATTACATCCCGTGATGAAAAGTAGACGCCGGGTTTCATATCCCGAAGCAGGTTTTCGCCAAGCCGGCCAAACTTGCCGTTTTTTATGAGAGCGCCATTATTTCCATTTGGCTTAGAGTAATTATCAAACCGTAGCAGCGGGAAAAAGCTGAACCCGGAATAGGTATCTTCATACTTCCGGAAAGTTCTGAGTGAATCAGAATCCAGAGAATTGATAGCAAATCTATAATTTCCGGTATCGGCAATGGCTAACACTTCCTGAGAAAAGGGCATGATGTCTGTGTCATCAAATTCGTTGAGAGACTGGATATACTGGAAGTCTTTTGTGGGTTCCATCAGGTCATCCGGGAAGGGAGGGTCAAACATTCCGGTATCTGTTTGTGAAAGTAATTTTACTTTATCAGCCGATTTTATTTTATATCCACTTGTTTCATATTCAGAGAAATAGAGCCTATTTTCGCTGCTTAAATAAGGCATAAAAGCACCACCCAGCACACTTGTCAATTTCTCCTGCACACCATTATTTAAATTCTGGCGATAGATGTTAAAAATTCCATCCGGGTTTGAAGCATAATATAAATACTCTCCATCAGCACTAAGGTGTGGATCTCTGGAATCTACATAAGGATCATCAAGTAAGGGAGTTACATCCCCGGTCTCCATATTATAGACATGAATATTCCGGTTGAATTTTGAAGCCGTCGCAAAATAGATTTTACTTTCATCAGCATTCCATACTGGAGTGAAAATGGTCTCACCATCCTGGTTATAAGTCAATTTTGTAATAGAATCGGGATGATCGGGATAAAGCAGAACCAGGTTTTGAGTTCCTGCTTCATATTGAACTGCTGCAATTTTATCTCCCGCTTTATTCCATGCTGGAGATTCAATTCGGGCACTATGGCTAATTCGATCACTTTCATTAGAATCAATATCAAAAATAAAAATATCACGGTAAGACTCACCGAATTTATTTTTTTGGTTGATGGAATAGGCAATTTTATTTCCATCCGGTGAAAAAGAATAAGATGTGGCAAGGAAGCTTAAAACCGGTTTTATGGCGTCGGCATGGTTATCTGCTTCGTGGTAAGTTTTATTATCCACGGTTGCTATTTCCACCTCTGATCCATCAGCCTCAACCAGGTAAAGTGATAGTAACCCAAAATCTAATCCTTTATTGGAAAGGTATGCGAGCTTTGTACCCTGGGGCGAGAGTTTTGGGTAGAAATTAAAAAAACCTTTTCCTTCTCTGGTATCAGATTCGGTGAGGGTAAGATTTTCTGTGGCTGTATTATAAAATTCCTTTCGATCCGTAATCCAGTTATCAAACACTTCTTTTCCAGGGATTCCTGTAGCCATTTCTATGGCTGTGGCAACATCATAAACGCCTTTTTCCCCTAAAGCTTCGGTGATTTTTCGTAATATTTCTTCACCAAAAGTGTGGGCCAGATATATTACAAACGCATATCCCTGGTTGTAAACTGTTTCGCGTTCCAGGCTGGTTTTGGATGAAAAAGTGCCCATTTCTTCCAGCGTAAAATAAGTGTCTGACATTATCCGGGTCCGTAAAATCATGTCGCGATGAGCATCCCACGTATCATAAAGTAAACCGGTAGTTTGAAATTGCGCAGTTCCCTCTGCCAGCCATGCGGGTACATTTACGGTGGCAAATGGCATGGTTACAATTCCGTTGGGGAAGCCGTAAAGTACATCCGGGCGACGCACATCTTCGTAAGAGAGCCACTGCAGGTAAAAAGCAGGAATCTTGCGGCTTCTTTTCATGCCCTTTTGAATTTGAATAATGTGCGTGTATTCGTGGGCAATTACATTTCGCAGCCAATTATGAGTTCCACGTAAAGGTGTGTCGAGTGCCGGCAGCCAGATATCAATTTTGTTATCAAAGAAATAAGCCGCCCCGTTGGAATAATCTTCCCGGTCTTTTAGCACGATACTTACCTTTTCATCCGGCTCATATTGGTATAAACTGGTTAGTGGCTGATAGACTTCTTCAGCGATACGAGAAGTTACCTGTGCCGAACGGCTGTTGCCTTCCTGGAAGTGTACCATGAAATGTTCGCTTTCAATGGTGTACCAATTGAGGTGATTTTGGGGGTAATCGTAAAATTGAGGATTGGTCTGGGCAGTGGCCATCAATGGAAACAGCATCAACAGGAAAAGAAATATGTGATTGAAAAATCTCATTAATGAACTACTCCGATTTTAACAAGTTTCGTTTCTGTTTTCCCGTCTACGGTGGCCTTCACCAAAGCAATATATCCGCCGCTGCCCCAGCCGCTGGTTTGCACCTGAATTTCTTGTGGAAAACCGCCTGCACTTTCCACTTTTTCTTCAAAAATTACTCTTCCACTCACAGTGATTACTTTTACTTCAACTGTACCGCCGGGACGGGCAACTTCAAACCGAATATTAGTAAGATCATTTGCAGGATTTGGCCAGTTGTAGGTTTCTGTCTTGTTTAAAACGCTAAAGGTATTGTGGGGTGAATCCTGAAATTCAACTTCTGCAGAAACTTTGTTATTGGTTTTTTCCCCATACCGGGTAGGCCATTGAGAACTAGTGAAATGTTTAAATCTCCAGGCTTTCATATCGGCATTGTGGCTTACTGCATAAAGTATATCACCGTAAAAGACGGGGTGGATAGGCTGTGTTTGCTTATCTGTTACATTGCCTACATACAAAGGAAATCCTTCAATTACACTGCCATTAGTTTCATAGCCATAAATATTAAGTGAAACCTCATCCTGACCAACTACTATAATATCCTGGATATTATCGCCGGTGATATCGGCAATAAGCGGCGTGCCAATAAACTGAATGTCATCAGGCGACTTAATGGGCATATTGTTGAGTAAGCCTCCGTTTAAGTTGTAGCCCTCAATGCTGCTCTCTGCGCTATTAATACGGTATATATTCAACCCATCTACAATAGCAGGCCATTCGGCACTTTCCTCTTCAAATAAAGTAAGGAAAGGGTCATCTTTTTCCGGGTTTACAAGGGTGAAGGCATTATCCTCAAAAATGTAATAAAATAATGAAGTATTGGTTTTAATGGTGCCTGCAAAAAGCCGGTTTTGTGAATTTGAAGTAAAATCAGGGAGATTATCACCTATAAAAATAACTGTGCTTCCGGAGATGGCGGCATACTTTCCATTTACTTTTTCTGAGGTAAAATCGAAAGAGGAGGGATTACTGACTTCCGTGCCATCTTCAAGTAGCCAAGCGTTGTCGGTAAAATCAGCAAATAGAGTGTCACCCGATTGTGAGCTTAAAAAAGCATTATTTGCCTGTACGGTATCACCCCAGTTCGTTGTGAGATGTCCTTCTTCATCTAGACTCCTAGATGATAAGTTAATTTGTGTTTGATCAGCCGGATTAGTAGCAAATACCATATCCTCTCCAATAAATGGCTGCTGATTACTGGATGTTCCAATAAGCCTGATATGTCGCGGTTTAGGATTTATATGATCATAAAAATGAACAGTAGATGCACCGGGAACAACCAATAAAGTATCTGATGCAGCTTCATATATTCCAAGTGAAAGGGGATAATAATCCCAATAAGAATTTTCGGGAGTGAAGAGGTTTGGAGGAGCAAAATATAGAGTCGAATAGGATATGGAAAAAACCGGTTCATAAATTAACTCATCCTGCTCAGCTCTGCGGATTTTAAAACTTGCCACAGGCAGATTATCCGAAAAATCGTATAATTCAAAGAAGGAGGAAGATCCAGAGTTACTTCTATTGTCTGGCTTGGTGTCGGGGCCAAATCGATTTTCATATAACTGTGTTTCACTTCCGGATTCTGCGATTACACGATAGTTATTTCCACTCCACCAAAAATCAAAAGCAGTTCCAAATGCCGCGCTATTATCAAGTGCTCCGGGGATTCCGGGCCCGATATCCTGTGCACCGTCCGCTTCTTCCAAATCAACACCACGGCGGCTTCTGTCGGTATTCACTCTGCCGGCCTGCAATTGTGATTGAATCATTGCTTCATCAATATGCCAGATTAACATCCCGCCATTTAAAAAGCGATCGTCTTCAGTGTCTTCTTCTCCATCTTCACCGATATCCAAGCCACCTGGCAGACTGAAATCAAAGTTATCAGCATCAACAAAAACGCCGGCTTCCAGCAGTGAATCAAATCCAGCTTCCTGGAAAACAAACTCCACATCATCATTCGTAAAGGTTTGCTGAACTTCGCTGCCATCCGGCCTGCGGGTGGTGATAGTGATGCCCGTACTATCAGGGTCGCGATGGCGGTTTTCAACGAGGAAATATTCGCTTGAAGAAAGTTCATATTTTGCAATACTGTTTGGCTGATTGAGGGAAGTGGCAGGAAGAGTGATGTCACCGGTTGTATTTACATCAATCAAAAAAGGTGTTTCCCAGCCCAGGTAAATTTTTTCCCACGCAGATGGTTCGGGTGGAAGCAGGCCGTGATAAGAGAAAAAACCCGCGCCATCCATTAGTCCAAACCGGCCAATAGCGGGATCGCCTGTTTCGGTATTAAAAAGATCGGGAAGTCCCAGATGACTGCCAATAGAGGCTATGACCAGTCCATTTATTGATAGCGGGAAGACAAATTCATTATCCTGAATATCGAGTCCGCGGCGGGATTCTGTTCGCGGCAGAATCATGGAGTTCGTTATTCGAAAGGTGCCATCATTAACGGGAAAACCATCAAAAGAGGGCTCGTCAGTTAAATCCTGAAGATCACTTTTGCGTAGATATATTGAAGGAATATCGTAGGGGGTGATATCCAGATTGGTTCCTGTAAGTTCAATATCACGACCTACACCGGCATGGAAAATAATAAAGGCAGTGTGTTCAGGATCGAGTCCGGCGGCATTAAATCCACCGTTTTCTTCTACCTGTTTCCAGGCATCGCGTGTGAGTTCGGCTAATTTTTCATTTGTGAAGGTTTCACCCGTTGGCGAATATTCCTCCATTTGTTTGGGAAGGCGATACACTTCAGGTAAAACCTGGTAATCTATCGTAAGTTGGTCATTGGAAGATTTTTCGTAATAATTTTTAGCAAATTCAAGATGAGATTCGAAGTAGTTCTGATCGTGGGGGAGAGGTTCAATGGTAAAATCCGGCTGGTTCTCCAGGTAGGGCAGGCCGCCATCACCAAAAATACCGGTACCTGAAGTAAGGCGGTTATCATCCGGCTGAAACTCCACCATTATAGCGACTACATTAAGTGTGCCAACGGCAGGTTGATGATTGAACTGCGGAGCAATATCAGCGATAGCATGAGAGCGTTTGATCTCAATGTGCTGAGCAAATATATCCTGTTCCCAAAAAGTAAAAAGCATGCTAATAATTAACATGCTTTTCATGTAGTACTTAAATTTGTACATATATTAAAAATCCAGAAGCAGGCTAAACCTTAAAGTGTTTGCAAGCGGATGTTCCGATTCAAGTGTTTTTATATAGCTGAAATCAACCCCAAGAAAATTGTACCTGATACCTGCGCCAAAAGTTATATACTCCCGGTCTCCATTGTTGGGATCTTCATAATAATAGCCGCCTCGCAGTGCAAATTGATCGGCGTACCAGTATTCCAATCCTGCACCAATCATAAATTGTTGGAGTAATCCAATGTTAACTGTTTTGGTTCCGTCAAACCGTTCAAAGCTATCCCATGATTTTACGAGTGCTTCCAAAGGGCCTGCTGCTACATAAGTAGTATCTGGGGAACCATCAGCTTTTGTACCAAATTCCTGTTTTTTACGTGCCATCACCTTAGAAACATCATTAGCAATGGTAAGCTTGTTGATACCGTCATCATCCAGTTCAATATCAAATGCCCATCCGAAACGAAGGATGGTTGGAAGCGGATCTTTCTGCGCGTTATCGGTGTATTGAATTCCCGGACCCAAGTTTGAGAGATTGGATCCCACACTAAATCTTGCGTCCCGCCCCCCGAGAGCAAAAACATCGGTTTTGTATAGAAAAGAGAGATCTAATCCCACGCTTGTGCCGGGGTTTACTTTCTGCGCGCTGATTCCGGGCCCGCTTACTCCACTTGCCAAACTGGAATAAATTAAGCGGAGGCTGGTTCCCAGGGCAAGATTTTTATTTACCTCATATCCATAGGATCCGCCTAAAGCGATCTCATAACTATTGAAACGAGAAATCACTTCCGGCCCATCTTCTCTGGTTTGGGCTTGTTCACCGAGATTCAGGTAGGTAAGGTGAGCACCAATGGTACCAATACCTTCCACGAAATACTTGCCTACTACATAATCGTAGAACAAGTCGTTTACCTGAAAGTTGGCCAGCCAGTTGGAGTGAGTAATGCTGGCTTGATGTGTTCCTTTTTGGAAAGCCAAGCCTGCGGGATTCCAAAATAACGCTGATGCATTATCTGCAATGGCTACACCGGTATTACCCATGCCGGCACCGCGCGAATCCGGTTCTATTTGTAGAAAGGGCACAGCTGTAATCGCAACCTGTGCATGTGATATTGCAGGAAGTAAAAATAATAATCCTGCTGCTATTGTAGATATTGTTCTTTTCATAAACCTGATATGTTAGCTATGTTGAATATAAGAGATTCAAGTTGAATTGTTAACGTGTTAACGTATAATTACGAGCTTTTCGATTTGCTCTGCTGTTTCTCGTCCTTCCGGGGTATTTGTCGTAACCCGAAGCACATAAATATAAGTACCGTTACCCAGGCGATCATAATCCCGGT
>JBBDNN010000015.1:0-7256 GCA_040877545.1 Balneolaceae bacterium | reverse complement strand
CAACTGCTGAGTATGCAAATTTAAAAATGTGGGTCATGCATTGCACAAAACAGGACAACAGCGCAAATGGCAAGAATGTGACTTTTAAAGAAACTGTGGTGCTCGCACGGAAGTTTTAGAAAGCTGCTTCAAGTACCCTTAAACCTGCCCTGCTTACTTCGCCTGCATCTCATACACACCATTCCAGTCTTCGGGCGGTGGGTTTTCTTTCATCATACGGCAGCGTTCGATAAAAATAGCCGAGGGGTTCTTTTCGTGAGTTTCCAACTTTAGTGATTCCCTGAACTTTTTGATGGCTTTATTCCAGTTTTGGCTAAAATATAATTCCATTCCCTCTTCATATAACCCGATGCACTCAAACAACTGTTGATTGGCATCTGCCCGCAAACCTGCTATTTCAAAAACCTTTACAGGCCGCGTTCTGCCTTTCACAATAATATTATCGAGCAGGCGAAATACACAATTATTACCAAATTTTTCGGCTTCGTTTTTGGTTGATTCTGTCACCATTGTATAAACCCCATATTGTTTGGCTCCACTTTCGCACCGTGCGGCAAGGTTTACATTATCTCCCATCATGGTATAGTTAAAACGGCGTTCGGATCCCATATTTCCAGTTACCATATTTCCGGTGTTCAATCCTATCCGGTGCTGCATGTTTATCACAATTTCAGGCCAGCCGTCTTTTTTCCATTTTTCTCTGAGTTCCGCTAATTTATTATGCATCAGTTGAGATGTAATACATGCCTGGAGTGAATGGTTTTCCAAAAATACAGGTGCACCATAAAAAGCTACAATCGCATCTCCAATATATTTATCGAGTGTGCCGCCGCGGTCGTTTATAATTTCTGTCATGGCACTTAGATACTCATTGATGAGTTCAACCAATTCATTGGCTTTCAGCTGTTCCGAAAATGTGGAGAAGGAAACAATATCACTAAAAAAAGCAGTCATGTATTTTTCCTCGCCACCCAGCTGTGGCTCCTCCCCCGATTCAACCATCTGGTTTACTAATTCTGGTGATACATAGGAAGAAAACATGCCCTTAATCCGACGTTTTTCTTTCTGCTCGATATAATATTCATAGCCAATCAAACCAACTTGTGAAACAAAAAGAGCTAAGAGAGGCCCTGTAATAATCATCAGCAGGTTGAAATGAATAAAAGCTAAATATGTAACTAATACATATCCGGCCCCCAATAGAATTGTGAAGGTAAGGCCTAAATACGTATTTAACAGGCGTGTAATTCCTGTAACGAAAAAGCTAAATAAAATGATGATAGCCACAGTGTACCAATCACCTAATCTTTTTAAATAATTACCCTCGAGAATGGTTTGAATGGCATTTGCATGAATCTCATAACCGGGACGTGGATTACTACTCTGAGTAGCGAAAGGGGTGCGAAAAAAATCTTTCAGTACCGGCATTGTAGAGCCTACAATAACTATTTTATCCTCGAAAACCCCTTGTTGTAATAAGCCAATATCAGGGTCATCAAAGGTATTCATTTCAAAAGCTATGAGTTCAGATTCTGTTTGATAGGTTCTGTCATCGATAACTTCCTCAAATGAATATGTGGGGAAATGACTCTCGGGGCCGGTGTAGTTAATGATGAAGGAGTTTTTTCTATCTCGAAGAATTTCATACTTCCCCACATCAAAAGTTTTTTTCGTAAGGTTGGGGTCTAAAGGATCAACCTCAGAACGTGGTATATTTCCATACAACCGGATAGCTTCAATTCCCAGGGTGTAATAAGAATTTTCCCTGAAATTTCTCCCAAAATTGTAAGTTCTTACCGTGCCATCTACATCCGGCAGTACTTGTACCAAAGCTACCGGATTGGGATTATTATCTCTTAGTAACTGCTGGGGAAATGATGTGTTTTCTTCGGAAGTGTAACGCGTATTTTCTCTTTGGAGCTGACCGGCGAGAATTACATTTCCATGCCTTTTTAACGCTTCAGCAAAAAGAGTGTCATTCCGAAAGTCATAGGAATCGGCATCCTGAAATATCACATCATATAGAATTACACTGGCTCCGGCTCTATTCAGGTTTTCTACAAGCCGGGCATGTACATGTGCCGGCCAGGGATATTTTTGAGGAATTTCGCTGTCGGCAAATTCACTAATTGCGACCAATACTACCGGAGATTCTGAAACATCAAGGGGGCCTCTCCATTCAAAAAGTTGGTCGGTATAAGTATGCTCAAAAGTTGCTACAGGCTCAAATTGAGTAAGTAGCACAGCGGATACTAATCCTACTAAGCCAATAACAATAAATGAAATATAATCTTTTCTTTTTTTGCTGCTCATATTGGTTAAAACCTGAACACATACCTGAACTGTACAGTGCGATCATTTGCCCGGTTATTACCACTTACATTCGTCAGGTTGGCATCAAAGATAAAAGCATGATATTCATTCAGGGTGTACTGTGCACCGGCTTGAAGTGCAAAAGTAGAAAAGGCAGGCTGGATGGTTTCATCACCTAAATAATAGTAATCGTTTTGGGTATTATTCACCTCGTTATTTTCAATGTCCTCAACATACTCAACATCTAACATTCTGGAAGAAGCATTATTGGTGGTGATTGCAAAACGGCCACTGAGACTCAGACGATCATCAAGCATAAAATAATTTCCTCCTACGTATATCCCCAGAATTTTTATCTGATTTAGGCCGCTGCCAGACTCTGTATCGTTATAGCTAACACCCAATTGAGTCCTCATAGGCATAGCAGAAAATCGAGAAGTCATATTTAAAGAAGCAGAAGCGCTGTTAACATCACCAAAAGCAAAAACCTTATCTGTTGTTTTCATGTTCGACAAGTTCAGGGAAATATCATGAGTCATGTCCAGGAATTTAACTTGCTGAGTGATAGAGGCAGTGAGATTAACCGTATTATTAAGTTTGGGAGAAGTAGTAGGAAAATACACGGTGGAATCTCCATCAGCTGCAATTCTCAAGTTCTGCACGGCAGCACTTTCAAAACCAGCCTCTACTAAAGGATTATACCTTTCAATGCTATTGTCCCTGGTTCTGTATCTTAAACCGAGGCTTACCCGGGGGAGGCTTCTATTGACTGGATACCAACTGGCATTAGTTCGATAGGTTTTGGTTTCTGTTGTAGCATCTCTATTTCCTACTACATTATCCTGTAAATTTTCAAAACCCAATGTTAAATACAAGCGATTAGAGAACAGGTTTACCCTGTCTGTAAATGTAAAACCGGCTATATCTTTTCGGATGGTAGTGTTTGCCAACGAGTTAAAATTAGGGCCAATCCAACGATACTGCAGCCGAAAATTATTCCTTGGATAGCGGAATGAAAGCTCACTATTCCCAGCTACAATACTGGTTGGGAAGAAAAAACCGGCTCCATTTCCATCTTCATCATCTGTAAGCCTGATCGGAATAGTACTCAGGTTTTCATTGATAATGATCAGCCAGGAAAGTTGTTCTAATAAATCTACATCCTCTTGTTCTATATCAAATCCAAGTTCATCGGCACGTTCTACCGAAAAAGGACCGCCGTATATATCGTCATTCAGTGCGCTAATTACAGCTTCCGACTCAAAACGAACCCGGTTATTATCAAAGCCAAATTTCAGGTCGGTACCGGCTACCAGATTATCACGTGGACGTACGCTACCTCCTTCAATATTCAGTAAATTGGGATTTTCCTGGAGCTTTGTGTGATCAGATGTGCCAAGATTGCTGCCTAAATTTAAAGGACTGCCAGATAAATCCAGGTAATTTCTCACATTGAACAGCGAGGTAGTATCATCTTGCACTTTCAAAACATGAAATCCAAGCTGAAATTTCTCCTCATTTCCTAATCCAATCCTGCCACCAGTAACACGTCTTTTAAATGTGCCCCTTCCGCGATTATCATAATTCAATGTATACCTGGTATCAACAACAGAGTCTGCACTGGAAGTTACCTGCTGGACATCAATTGAGCTGTATAAATTTTCTATTGACCTGTCCAGTTCACCATGGATAAACTGAAAATTCAGGTTCTCCCACAACAGATGAAGAGAGGTATTGATGCCATTAACCCTCCTGCCCGAAATGGTAAATTTACTCATAACCGGGTAAACGTGACCCGCTTCAAATTCCCACCATTTACCCAATTCCATGCGTAGGCCATATCGGTTTTGTGGCTGCAACCGGTTAGATTCCTGAGTCGTGAAATAGCTATTTAAGGAATACTTTAAGGAGCCATATTTTCCTGAAAAACGCGTGCGGCCAGAATAGGCATTATTTACATCTCCAGCTATAACCTGATTTCTTGCTGCTAACTCTGCCTGTCCGGTAGGTATATAATTTTGATTGAATTGGTTGAAAGATGCCTGCCCAGGCTGTACCACATAAAATTCCCATTCAGTAACCAGCAAACTTCCTTTTTTAGTCACATAATCAAGGGTCACCTTATGAAGCCCTGAACGCAATCCTGTTGGAATGTAAGAGATATAATAAGCGCTGGTATCTGCATCACCTGTTACATCTATGTTATCAATAAGGAGCCGGAATTCTCCATCCTCTAAATCCGCTGGATCATAAAAAAGTGCCAATGCAATGATCGCATCATCTGGTGTAACTCCGCTCCCTGGTTTGGGTGATAATATACTAAAATCAACTTTTTCCAGCCTTTGCTCTTCCTTATCCTCCAGTTGTTCTACCACTTCAACCTGCACAGGGTTCTCTACATTATTTGGATAATGTAGAATATCGTCTGAAGTAAGCTTTATTTCGAGATAATATTCTATGCTTCCGGCACTTTTATCATCTACAACAAAAAGAGTGCTAAAAACTCCACTCTGTAACTGTATTTCTTGTTGCTGGTAAGCGAAATCCCCATCATACCGAAAATACAGGGTAGCTTCTTGTACCTCTCCCTGGGATAAACCCGGTACTGTAAACTCAAGCTGAGTTGGTTCATCTCGTTCAAAAGCTATCGGAGCCTGATGCTGTATATTAAATTGTGCCCAAATATTGGCAGAAAACAACATGCAAAGCATTATAAGCAATACCCTTTTTAGTACCCTTTGTACCATAACCTTTATATTGAATTACAGTTTCTTAAATTTTTAAAAACCAGCTACTCTTAATTCCCCTCATCTTCAAATATATCAATGGATATTTCCCGAATTTGTCCATTTTCGTCCCGAAACCGAAGTTTAATTTCCTTTTGAATAAGATCGCTTTCTATTTCATCGTAGCCATCGCTTAAAGCCTGAAGATCTTCGTCCGAAAGAGTACCGGATTCAATTTCATTACCTTCCGGATCTACTTGTGCAAACATTTTATCAAATAGAGATATAGTTTGTCCGGAATTTAGTGCGGTAATATCTACCTGACCTTCATTTACCCAAGTGTAGCCATCATCACGGCTTCCGAAATCGGTGCCTTTAACCGAGGCTAAAGATCTTGAAGTTGCCACCTCAAAATCATTAGATCCCTGAGGCTCCACATTCAGAAATATTTCACCCTTTTCAAGATTTATTCTTGTAGCCATCTCTTTTGAAGCATTACCTACTTCCCCATTTACAATCAAAAGAGAACTTGGTTTTACTTTTGCAACACTGGCATCCATAAAAACCACAAGCGCAAATCCTTCCACGTGTGTAGCAAGTGTATCGCCGCTAAATAGTTTTTCGCCTTTATTCTCCAGCAGGTCCAGAAGAATACTTTTATCAACTTCCATATTTTGGATAGTAACATCCGGTTTGAATTTTTTTACTATTGCTATGGGGCGCTCTTCAGAGAAATAAGCTATATCTGTAGATATTAATCCAAGTAACACAAATAAAGCTGCGACCGGTAATAATAATTTGTATAAATATTTCATGGTGCTCACATTAATTATTTAAGATAATTTCTTCATCCTGAATTTTTTGATAAATCATTTCTAACTGCTGAGCTGCTATAGGGCCCGAATATACCTGGCCATCAACTTCAACGCCTTCCAGGTCAAAACCACCATCTTTAAGTCGGTCATATTGTTCCTGACCTATAAGCTGCACAAGTGCCTCAATTACATTTCTATCTTCAGGAACCGTAACCATACCCCCATCATTACTTGCAAGTTGAAAGCTCCAAATTTCTGAAGATCGCTCTTCCGTATCCCGGCTGACCTGTAAAGTCGTAATTACCTGCCAATAATATTGCTGGCCTCTTTTTAGCGATTGAACTCCCGATGAAGGAAATTGGTAAGTATCACCTTCAATCATCACATCCATGTTTTCGAATTCCAGCAGTGAACCACCCAAACTAAGGGGTCCCGAGCTTTTTGCACTCTGCAATAGAGACTGAGGGCTGTCTTCTCCATTTGCTTCCACCACAAGCAGGCGATAGGTAGTGTTTGGTTCACCTTCCCAGCTAAACTGTGGATATGGATTAGTAATCTCAGATTCCGTACCTACTACATCTCCTGGCGATTTAAGGTATACTTCGCTGGCATCAAAAGAAGAACCGCCGCCGCCTACACTTGCTGAAGTGGATACTAATTCTTGTCTACCCGTGGCATTAGTAACCTGAAAAACGGATATTTTTACCGTATAAGTATCTCTTGGTAAAGTGGTAGAGCCTTCTAAATTATTGATTAAATCATCTCCCGCCGAGGTCAATCCCCCGTTAAAATTTATACTGGTTTCAATTCCAGGGATTCTTCCATTTGCCAAATCATTATTTGTGGCATAGGCCGATTGATTTGGCCTCAATGCAAAGGGTTGGCTGCTTTTTTGGGTGAGCTCGACAATTGTACCCACTTTCGCAGCATGTATTTCAACATCAAAGAAAAGGTTATCGAGCGTTTCATTAGATATATTTTCAAGAAAGCCAGATAATAACACAGGACCGCTGCCATCAGTATCAAGGCCCAAACCTGTTAAACTGAGAATCTGGCTATTTTCCAGAACAGGGCTTAATTCTATTTCGAGGCTTAGTTGCTGGTTTTGTGCTAATATTGGTGCAGAGGGAACAACCCAGACCAATAGCAGTAAGAAGTTTAAAATTTGTTTCCACGACCTTTTATTCATAATACTCCCACTTTTTATTAATGAGACGTATTTTAATATTAATGAAGGTCACAAACAAATTTTTGCAATTAGAATAAAAAAGCTACAAAAGGGGCGAATAATCATTCATTTATGCATTTTTCATAAAAAAGGCCCTTCCCAATATGGGAAAAGGCTTTTTTGTGGAGCTACGGGGATTCGAACCCCGGACCTTCGCGCTGCCAGCGCGACGCT
>JBBDNN010000014.1:0-7257 GCA_040877545.1 Balneolaceae bacterium | reverse complement strand
CCGATACGTTTGCTGCTATTGTTAAGGAAGCCACTGCTTAATTGCATACATTAAATGTTATAAACCGGTAGATCTTTTTGTATAAGGTTTACCGGTTTTTTTATTTTGGGTGAAAAAATTTCAAAATCTAAATCTATTTCATGCTTGATGAAATAAAAGCACTCCAACAGGAAATCATTAAATATCCTGTTACCACCAGCGAAGAGTCAGAAACTTTTCGGTTGGAATTTCTATCCAGAAATGGCCGAATTCAAAACATGTTCAAACAGATGGGGAAAGTTCCCAAAGAAGAACGTGCGGCTGTTGGTAAGGCAATGAATGAAACCAAGCTACTTGCAGAATCTATTTTCGAAGAAGCAAAAACGGCTCTCGAGCATTCTGATGCACAAGCTCAACGTGCGGTGGATGATGTCACTTTAACACCTCCACCCTTTCCATTAGGCTCCCTGCATCCGTTGACGCAGACGCTCGAAGAAATGAAATCCATTTTTTACCGGCTGGGATTTACCATTTCTGACGGCCCTGAGATCGAAGATGATTTCCATAATTTTACAGCACTCAATTTTCCTCCCAATCATCCGGCCAGGGATGAACAGGATACTTTTTTCATTCGGAAAAGCAGTGATCCTGACGTGCAGGATTTAGTTCTGAGAACACACACATCTCCCGTTCAAATACGGTTGATGGAAAATACAAAGCCTCCCATTCGTGCTATAATGCCAGGACGTGTATATCGAAATGAAGCGGTTTCACCTAAATCTTATTTTTTATTTCACCAGGTAGAGGCGCTGTATGTAGATGAGAATGTGAGTGTGGCTGATCTTAAAGAAACACTCATTACCTTTGTAAAACTGATGTTTGGCAGTGATGTGAAATATAGGTTACGTCCCGGGTTTTTTCCGTTCACTGAACCAAGTCTTGAAATGGATATCTGGTGGGGAACCGAGAAAGAAGGCAAATGGCTGGAAATTCTTGGATCCGGTATGGTTGATCCCAATGTGTTTGAATCCGCCGGAGTTGATCCTGAAAAATATACCGGATTCGCCTGGGGAATGGGTGTGGAAAGAATTGCAATTTTACGACACGAAATTGACGATATCCGCACCTTTTATGAGAATGATATCCGGTTTTTAGAACAGTTTAAATAGTTTACTATAAATACTTAAATTGATTTGTATGACTGTTCAAATAACATATAGCAAAGAGCAAATACTTCAAATACTTCAAGAAAATTCACAAAATCTGAAGCGATTTGGTGTGGCTAAATTAGGTCTTTTTGGTTCATATGCGAGAGGTGAGCAGGCTTTAGATAGTGATATGGATTTTTATGTTGAATTTGAAGAAGGGCAGAAATCATTTGATAACCTGATGGATTTAGCTTTTTATCTTGAAGACCAATTCGGGCATAAAGTTGATTTATTGACAAACAAATCTGTTAGTGATTGGTTAAGGAGTGTGATGGAAAAGGATATTGAATATGTCGAATTACATTCTTGAGTTGCTTCATCATATTAAAGAAATGGCTGATTTTCTCTATGAAAATTACTCCTCTCTTACCCTGAAAGAAAAACTACAGAACATTGCCTCGAAATTATTGGCGAGGCTACAAAGAAAATTCCGCATGAATTCAGAAAAAAACATCCAAATATTGAATGGCAGCGAATGGCCGGAATGAGGGATATTCTAATTCATGATTATGATAATGTTGACTATGAAATACTTTGGAATGTGCTGGATTCCAAAATTCCAGAATTAAAATTCAAGATTGACGAACTAATTGAGAAATATTCTTAATACAATTTTATAAATGAAAGTATCCTACAACTGGCTTAAAGAATTTATTGACCTACCACTCTCACCTGATAAAACTGCTGATAAGCTAACTTTAATTGGCCTTGAAGTGGAAGGTGTTGAAGAATTTGGAAGCACTCTTGAAGGGGTAATCGTTGGGAAAGTTCTTGATGTTCGCTCCCACCCTAATGCTGATCGACTTCAAATTTGTGAGGTAGATTTGGGAACAGAGAAAACCCAGATTGTTTGTGGGGCAAAAAATGTGGCTGCCGGACAAAAAGTACCTGTTGCCACAGTCGGCTCAACCCTTCCCATAAAATTGGATAATGGAAGCTTTCTAAAAATCAAAAAAGCCAAATTGCGGGGCGAAGTTTCTGAAGGAATGATTTGCGCCGAAGATGAACTTGGGCTTGGCACAGGACACGAAGGAATTATGGTCCTGAATAAAAAGCTGAAAACGGGAACTCCAATCAGTGAAGTATTCGATTTGTATCAGGATACTGTTATCGACATTGCCATCACCCCAAACCGGCCGGATGCTACTTGTCACTTAGGCGTTGCACGAGATTTAGCTGCTGCTTTAAATTTGAAATTAAAGAAGCCTTTTAACTTTGAAGAAGTTACTCCCGCAACTTCTGATTCTCCCGACATCACCATAGAAATTAAAAACCCGGACAAATGCCATCGTTATGTGGGAAAAATGGTGAAGGGTGTTGAGATAAAAAAGTCTCCAAACTGGTTAAGAAATAAGTTGAAAGTCATCGGTGTGCGGCCGGTGAATAATGTAGTGGATGTCACCAATTATGTGATGCATGAATTAGGTCAGCCTTTACATGCTTTTGATTACCAGAACATCCAGGAAAAAAAGATTGTCGTTCGTGACTATGAAAAACCTGTTGAGTTTGAAACGCTCGATCATGTAAAGCGGAAATGTTCGCCGGGTACCCTTTTTATCTGTGATGGAGATGGGCCAGTTGCCATAGCCGGTGTAATGGGCGGTTTGGATTCTGAAGTAAACGATTCAACCACAGATATCCTGATCGAGAGTGCTTACTTTGATCCCGGTTCAGTTCGTAAAACGGCTAAAGAGCAAACCTTGCAAACCGATGCCTCCTATCGTTTTGAACGAGGCATTGATCCAAACATGCAATTAATTGCAGCAGAACGTGCGGCCGAATTAATAGCTGAAGTGGCCGGAGGAAAAGTTGGTGCTGCGATTGATATTCATCCTACCAAAACAGAAACACATCAGCTAACGCTCAGAATGAGTTATGTGAATCGTTTGCTGGGAACAGATTTTGATGTGGATGAGACTATTAAAATCCTGGATGGACTTGAACTCGATATCATCAACAAAGGAAAAGATTCTGTTACATATAAAATCCCAACTTTCCGTCCTGATTTGGAACGTGAAGTGGATTTGATTGAAGAAGTCGGTCGACTATTTGATTACAACAATATCCCCTCTCCTTCTCATGGCATTTTTGTTTCTTCAGAGCCGCTGACCGATTGGGAACATTTAAATGCTAAAATTCGAAGCACAGCCTTAGAACTTGGATTACGGGAAATTTATTCCAACTCTTTGATCTCAGAAAAAGAAGCAGAGCATTTCGGAGCTTTGGAGAACATGATTTCCGCACTCAATCCGCTCAACAAAGATATGAGTGTATTACGACCTTCACTTTTACATGGATTTTTGAAAGCGACTTCCTATAACTTTAATCGGCGGGCAAATGCCCTTCGATTTTTTGAAGTAGGCCATGTATTTCAGTCATCCGAAGAAGGAACGTACTATAATGGTATTGGTGAAGAAGTACATCTTCTGTTAGGATTAGCAGGGCTGAAACAGGAAGAACATTGGTCGGGAGAGGCTGAAGCCTATACTATTTTTGATTTAAAATCTTTAATCCATGGTTTTTTCACAAAACTGAATCTCTTAAAGCATCTTTCATCCAGGAAAAGTGATGATCTTGTATTAGATTATTTCTGGAAAGATCAAAAAATTGCTTCTCTTTTTAGCGTGAAAGATGCACTGAAAAAAGCTTACGAAATTGAGCATGATACTTTTGCAGCCGAACTCTCAGTAAGTGCAATTTTTGAGATGATAAAGGAAATTCCTGCCAGGAAATTCAAGGCAGTTCCCAAATTCCCTGCCTTCGAATTCGATTTTGCCGTGGTGGTAAATCAATCGGTAACCGCGGGAGATTTAATGGAAGTGATTGAAAATAAAGCAGGCGATCAACTGGAAAGCATTGAAATTTTTGATGTTTTTGAGGGGGAATCCATAGGTGAAGAAAATAAAAGTATCGCCTTCAGGCTAAATTTCATTGATCCTAACAAGACCTTGAATATCAAACAAGTAGAACCTATTATTCAGCGGATAGTTAAAACGTTGGAAAAAAATTATTCTGCTAAATTAAGATCATAGGTTTTTAGAGCTCATGAATCAACTTGCACAACAAAGCGATCGGTTCAGGCAACTTTTAGATGAAGTTGGCGAGGAAATAACATCTTTAAAACAAGAAATTCGCGAGCTTCAAAGAGAGAATAGTAAACTGGTAAGTAAGCTGGAAGAAGAACGAGACAAGCAAACGGATATCTTTTCAGCAATCAATGAATCGGAACGGCTTGCCTTACGCCAACATGTACAAGGTTTAATATCTAAAATCGATCATCATATAGGGAATAATCATGAAGTCGATTAAAGTCACCATTCTGGGGAAACAATATCCTCTTAAAGTGGAAGACCATGAGGAAGAATCAATGGTCAGGATTTGCAAATATGTGGATGAACGGTTTAAAACGTATCGTCATCAATTAGTTAAACAACCTGAATCTACCGTAATGGTATTGGCAGCACTTAGTATAGCAGAAGAATTATTTGAAGCCCGCGCTTCTAACAGCGAACTGGAAAACAGCGAAGAAGTGTTAATGGAGAGAGTAAACAGCAGTCTTGAACGCCTGCTTAGCGAAATAAGAGATTAATCAGAATTTTAAAAGGAGCATGATTTGGCTGATACTATCAGCATTTTTTTTGTAGGAGATATTGTCGGTGATCCCGGCTTGAGTTTAGTTGAAACCGTTCTTCCCAGTCTCATAAAAAAGCACGATGCCGACTTTGTGATTGCTAACGCCGAGAATTCACATGAAGGATTCGGAACGAACCGAACAATCGTAAAGAACCTGTTATCCCTTGGTGTGCATGTAGTAACAGGCGGTGATCATTCATTCGACAAATGGAAGATCTTCGATTACATGCGGGACAATGATCATATTCTGCGGCCTTTAAATTATCCAAAAGGCAACGCTGGGTTGGGCTATGGAATTTATGACATTCCGGGCACTGATCTTAAAATTGGTGTTTTGAATTTGCAGGGCCGCACGTTTATGAAAGCCATTGATGATCCCTTCACAACCGCAGAGTGGGCGCTTTCCAATATTCGGAAGGAAACCAATATTATTTTTGTGGATATGCATGCAGAGGCCACCGCAGAAAAAATTTCTATGGGGTGGCATATTGATGGCAAGGCTTCCGTTTTAGTTGGAACCCATACCCATGTTCAAACGAATGATGCCCGTATTTTCCCACAAGGTCTTGGCTATTTGACTGATGCAGGGATGACCGGCTCTTTTAATTCAGTAATCGGAATGGATAAAAAAGTAGCAATTAAGCGTTTTGTGACTGGAGTTCATCAAAAATATCAAGCCGCTAAAGGAGATAATCATTTGTGCGGAACTTTCGCAAAAGTAGATACTGAAACCGGAAGGTGTATACATATTGAACCGGTTATCTATCCCGAACTAAATAACTCGGCTGGATAGAAAATGGAGTCTCAAAACAAAGTACTGGAAGCAACCAATCTTTATAAGAGTTTTGCAAGCGGCACTGATAAGCCGGATGTAAAGGTGCTTCAAGGAATGAACTTAAGTATTCCGCAAAGCAGTATAACCTCCATTGTTGGGTCGAGCGGTAGTGGAAAAAGTACTCTTTTGCACATCCTTGGAGGTTTAGATCGCGCTGATAGCGGTGATGTAATCTGGGATGCGAAAAATATATCAACTTTAGATACAGATAGACTTGCCGATTTCAGAAATAAATACATCGGTTTTGTTTTTCAGTTTCATCATTTGCTGCCCGAATTTACTGCGCTCGAAAACGTTGGTATGCCAGCGCTTATTGGGGGTGAAACTGCCAAAGATGCCTTTGAAAGAGCTGCCGAATTATTAGCAAGGTTTGGTATTGAAAACCGGCAGGACCACCGCCCTACCCAACTCTCGGGTGGCGAACAACAACGGGTATCTATGGCGCGTGCTTTAATGAATAAGCCACGCCTTATACTCGCAGATGAACCTACAGGAAACCTGGATGAAACCAACACAAATATTATTTTAGATCTATTGCATGAGCTCCGCGAAACCGAAGGAATCTCGGTTTTGTTGATCACACACGAGAAAGATATTGCCAAACGTTCGGATACTATACTTGAATTAAAAAATGGGGTTTTAGAAGCACTTTAGTTTTTGGTAAGTCCGAAAACAGTGATATTTTCCAACCCTCAAAATCACACCCATATCAATACATAAAATGTCTAAAAGACTTTCAAAAGAAGAATTAGAATCAGATCCGCTAATTGAAAATTATAATCGAGCGGCTGCTTATTTGAGTGAAAATAAAGCGGTTATTTCGTCCATGATTATTGGGGTAGTTGTCATTATTGCTGCCCTGATTGGATATAATTTTTATTCCTCTGTCCAGGAAGCTGAAGCTCAGGAGTTACTATCTGTCGCAGAATCTTATTACACTCAAGGGGATTATGAAAATGCTCTGCATGGAGATGAATTTGAGCTAACCTACGGCTTTTCTCAAATTGCCAACGATTATTCGGGGACCAATGCCGGAAATATAGCCACCTATTATGCAGCTGTCTCCAGCTTAAACTTGAATAATATCGAAGACGCCCTGATGTATATCAATCGATTTGATGTGCCTGATGGAATCCTGGGGGTTGGTCCTCTTTCTTTTCACGCTAACTTACTCCAGGCCAATGGCAGTTTTGAAAGAGCTGCTCAGAAATATTTAGAAGCTGCAAACTGGAATAAGAATGAAACCACAACTCCCTTTAACTTGTTAAAAGCTGCACGAGCATTTTACGAAGCAGGCAATTACGACCGGGCAGATGAACTGGCTTCACAAATAATAGATGAATATCCTACAAGTGCTGAACTTGCGGAGTCGCAACGGCTAAAAGGAATGATAGCTGCCAGATAATTTGAAATGGCTTCTTTGTTATAAGAAGCCTTTTTTTTATTTGATTGAAAATCCTCTTCAACCCAATACCTGGGAATTCTTCCCAGTTTTTTCATAATCCATTATTGCTTATTCTCATCCCCGAATCAAGCAAATGGAGAAATGACTAAACCACTCTGCACTGAAAGTGCAGAGGTTTGATTTGGGACTGAAAGTCC
>JBBDNN010000013.1:0-38408 GCA_040877545.1 Balneolaceae bacterium | reverse complement strand
ATGGATTTTGAGGCTATAGCTCCATCTTTCGGCTCAGCCGGAACAGGCATCAAAGACATCCTTAAAAACGAGCCGGGTGATGGAGCGGGCCAAAGGCTGCCTATAATTGAAACCTCGATCGTTTTCTGCCGATATTTCAACATTGACACAACACTAGTTATTATGCATTGATTTATCAGAAGATATTGATCCGAAAGGGTTGGGTTGAGAAAACAGAAAACAGATTTCGATATTGGGCAGTTGTATCGATTTATTTGATGTGTGCAATTTCTTCTGTTTTGTACATGGTTTATACTTAATAATGATCTACAAATATCTATATAAGTACATCCTCTGGAAGAGGGGATCTTTTCACTACTGAATAAAACCGTGAACTGTTAATCTAAAGACAACCCATTAATATGAAATGTTCAGTTTATATTGCTATAAGTATCGATGGATTTATAGCCAAACCTGACGGCGGCATAGAGTGGCTCAATAGACCGGAGTATTCTGCATCTGAAATGAAAGGGTTGAGTTATAACGATTTCATTTCTACAGTAGATGCACTTGTTATGGGACGGCATTCCTTTGAAAAGGTATTGTCATTTAGTAGCTGGCCTTATGAGGGTACAATGGTTATTGTACTTTCAAGTACAGATGTAGAGATTCCTGAGTATTTAAAGGGAAAGGTGAGAAGAGAATCAGGGGCACCGGAAAAAATTGTTTCCACACTCGAAGCTAAAGGCAAAAAGCATTTATACATCGATGGGGGAATAACCATTCAGCGGTTTCTAAAAGCAAAATTGATAGATGAATTAACCATTACAGAAATCCCCATACTTCTGGGAAGTGGTATCCCGCTATTTGGTAATGAAGGCGATGAGCAACCTTTAGAATTGATTGAGGCATTTGTATCTGAGAATGGATTTGTCCAGGAACGGTACAGGGTTAAAAAGTGAGTATAGGGCTTTGCTTCTGTTTATACATAAAGATAGTGTAGGGTCAGAAAAAACCATTTAAACCCTACGAAGGTTTTTTAAAACCCGTGATCATCTGCCAGGTTTGCGTTCCTTTCAGTTGTGCTTAAAAAGCTATTATCGATTCATCACCTTCAGATATCACACTTGCACCTAAAATCCAATCCCTACTAAACGCATAGTTTCAATAAGGATTTTATTTTACTATCATCTGCTAAGTGAGAAAAAATCTACCATTTGCTTCTTAAAAAACCCATAGCATCAATCATTCTGGTATTAGCGGTACTCATCTTCGGGAGTATTGCTTTGGAGCGCCTTTCTATTGAACTGATGCCGGATATTGCCCGGCCAACCTTACTTGTCAGGACGGATTATACCGGGGCGCCTGCTTCGGAGGTGGAGTTCCGGGTGACCGAGCAGCTGGAGGGAGTACTGAGTTCGGTCCGCGGCGTTAAAGAAATTGAAGCACTTTCGCGGCAGGGACAAAGTCTCATTTTTCTCACCTTCGAATGGGGATTTGATATGGATATCGCTTTCCTGAATGTGCGGGAAAAACTGGATCAGGCTCGGTATCTCATTCCCAATCAGGCCGAACGGCCGCAACTGGTGTATTCTTCTGCTTCGGATGAACCCATTGCTACGATTGCTTTGAACCTCGCCGCGGTTTCCAATCAGGAGTTTTCGAACCGCCTGGCATTGAAGCGCTGGGCGGAACAGGTGTTTACCCGGCGATTGGAACAGCAGGATGGAATTGCACAGGCGGTGCTGGTAGGCGAAGTGAAACCGGAAGTTCAGGTTCGGTTTAACCCACGGCTTATTGACCGCTATGGACTCACAATTTCTCAAATTCAGCAGAAAGTCAGCGATGCCAATATTTTTTCATCCACCGGGGAACTGCGGGATGGCTGGTACCGATATGCCCTGAAAATAGAAAGCAGGATTGAATCGCTCGACGACCTGCGAAATATTCCCATCATTTCCCTGGCAAGCGGGCGTGTACTGCTGCTCGATGAAGTAGCCGATGTGGTGATGGCGGAAACCGATCCAACTTCCTTCGCGCTACTGGATGGGGAAGAGGTGCTGAATGTGCTGGTTAAAAAGGAGTATGGTTCTAACACGGTCGAAGTTTTTGAAACGCTGAGTACTATTTTGGGTGAGGTACGAAGCCAAAATCCTGACATACTGATTGAAGTGATTAAAGAAGATGCGAGCTATATCGAAAATTCCATTTCAAACCTTCTTCAAACCTTACTAATTGGCGGAGTTCTGGCCTTCCTGGTGTTGTTCTTTTTCCTGGATGATATGCGAAGCCCCTTCACCATCGGGATTTCCATTCCGGTCAGCATTTTTCTCACTTTTGTAGCCATGTATCTGTTTGATATTCAGCTCAATATTATTTCCCTGAGCGGGCTTACCCTCGGTATCGGATTGCTGCTGGATAATGCCATCGTTGTGCTGGAAAATATAAACCGCTATCGCCAAAAAGGATTAGGCCGTTTAGAAGCTGCCCGGGAAGGGACCAAAGAAATCAGCTTGGCGGTAACGGCATCCACTTTCACAACCATATCCGTATTTCTGCCGCTGATATTTTTAGGTGGATTTGAAGGCGCTTTCTTTCGTGATTTGGCTGCTACACTTTCCTTTAGTTTGGTTTCTTCATTGTTGGTTGCCCTATTTATCCTTCCGGTTTTTGTGGCGCGATTCAGCAAAAAAGCAGGTTCGGCAAGTATTCTTTCCCGTGTTTCCAAAGGCATGGATACTGTTATTAATAAATATGAAAGAAGCCTCGGAAAAGCCATTCAAAAACCTGTTCCTATCATCCTGGGATCGTTGTTGGTTCTGGCTTTAGCTGGCTGGGCCTTTATGATGATCCCTAAAGATGTATTGCCCGAAGCGGAACCTTCTTCGGTAGATTACCTGGTTACCATGCCGGGAAATACCTCACTTCGTTCAGCAAAAACCGCCGCAACTGATATCAGCAATATACTTGAGCGGGAATTCGAGAGGAGCAATATTCTTTCGTTGGGCGGCTATACCGATAACAGCAACCTGGAATCCATTACCAATGAGGGGCTGAATAAGTTCACCATTTCGGTGCCGGTCACTACTTTTGAACAGGCCGCACGCGTGGATGGGTTGATGGGGAAAATTGCAGAAACTTATGCCTTTTGGGATTTTAAAAAAGCTGGCGATGAAAATTTTGGGGGGATTGGAATTTCAGAAGAAGCCCCGGTTCAGTTTAGTGTGATTGGCACCGACCGCAACTTCAGCAAAAAAATAGGTACTGCTTTGGGCGACTATTTCAGCGGCGACTTTGCGGAAGTGAATTTCCGGGAAAAATATCCGCAGCGTATACAGGCCTATCAGGTGCAGTTTAAATCGGATGCTTTGCTTTCCTTCGATCTTTCCGAAAATGAGGTAATCCGTTACCTGGAATCATTGACTCGGGGCGCGTGGATTTCAGACTGGAACCGGCAGGATGAGCAAATTTCTATTCGAATGATCGGGGAGAAGGAAAACAATCTGAATCCGGAAGAAATATCACTTGGCATCGCAAATAAAATCATCCCTTTAACTTCTCTCGCTAATATTTCTTTTGTGGAAGAAGCCGAGCAACTGGAGCGAAAAGCGCAATCACCCATTCTCACCTACAATACCCAATTCACTTTTTTCGACTGGTGGTGGAATAGCGGGAAGATCAAAAAACAGATCAACCGGTTTATGCAGCAGTCTGGTTATGAAGTCAGGATAAGCGGCTCTGCCTTGCAGGTCATTTCACTCCTCACAGATTTGGGATTTTTACTGTTGATTAGCGTTCTGTTAATTTACCTGATCCTCGCCATTCAGTACGAAAACCTGCAATATCCGCTGATAATTATACTGGCGATTCCTTTTGCGTGGATTGGATCGGTCTTTGCTTTGTACCTCGGCGGCGTCAGCCTCAACGCGCTTTCTTTTATGGGGATTTTGATCTTGACCGGCATCGCCGTCAACGACTCTATCCTGAAAGTAGATTTTATGCGGCGTTATTATGATGAAACCGGGGATCTGGATGAATCCATTCATCAGGCGGGAATTAACCGTTTTCGTCCGGTCGTAATGACCAGCGTAACCACCATACTCGCACTCATCCCAATGTTGATTCCTTTCGGGGATGGCTACATATTCCGCAAATCGCTGGCTGTCGCACTAATGGGAGGGATGATCACGAGCACCTTCCTTACATTATACCTGATTCCACTTGTATTCAAATGGGTTGAAAGAAGGAAGAAGAAATTAAAAATTAAGGATTAAGAATTTAAGATTTTTTAAAATCAGAGATTATGAATAGAATAAAATTCACTGCTAAAGAAAACATCAATTTGAGAGTCAGTATAAAACTGATTTCTGTTTACTGTTTACTGATCGCTACAACCCTGTTTACCTCATGTAAAAGTGATGCAGAAGAAGCCGACCGCCCAGACCTGGAGAGTATTGAAATCAGGCCGGAAGTGGTATTTACGACTGTAAATGATGATCCCTTGAATTTCTTCATCGAAAGCCGTGGAGTGGTGGAACCTTTGCAGCGCATTCAGTTAATTCCCAGAATTAGTGGTTTCGTGGAGCAACATTCCATTGTGGAAGGCCAAAGAGTGCAGAAGGGTGAAGTTATTCTTCATCTGAATGAGGAAGAGGGTAAGAATGCGGAAAGTCAGGCTTATAACAACTACCTGAAAGCTAAAAATGAGTTTGATATTGAATTCCGCTTAAGGGCTGGAAGTGACAGCAGCCGCGAAAGAACCAACGAATTACTGCGAATTACCACTGGCCTGGCGGAAGCGGAATTAACTTACGAACGTGCTAAACTGGATCTTAGCTACACTAAAATCACGGCGCCTTTTGCGGGTAGAATTTCAGCAAAAGAAGTGGTTTCAACCGGGGCTTATGTTTCAGCCGGACAAAACTTAGGTGTGCTTATTGATGCCAGTAAAGTGCGTGTGCGTTTTGATGTTCTGGAATCAGAAATTGATGCATTGGAAGAGGGGATGCCGGTGGAATTATTTGATCCCAGCGGGAAGAATTTTGAGGGCAAAATTGTGGCTGTTTCGCCGGAAGTTAATTCCGAGACTAAAACCGGACAGGTGCTGGTGGAAGTTGAAAATGCAGATTACAGCCTGAAAACAGGAATGACGATTGAAGGCCGCGTATTTGTGCGAAGCCTAAAAAGCAAAGTGAAAATGCCCCGCGAAGCACTTCTCGAACGTGATGGCCGCACATTGATTTTCAAACTGAACAATCAGGAAGTAGAGTGGGTGTATGTAACGCCCGAAGCCATGAATACGGAGTGGGTTTTAATCAATCATGAAGAAATTAGCCCCGGCGATACGCTAGCCGTGGATCAGCATTTCAGCATAAGTCATCAGCAAAAAGTGGTGCCGTTGATGGATTTTATGATTCATGATTGACGAATTCTGTGTTTGTGTGTTCTAAGTTTTTTAAAAAAATGGGTTCAAGAATGCAGTATTTTATAAAAGTGTTATTAAGCTTAAACCTAATCTGTTTTATTATTTTACTATCTGCAGAGCATGGTACTGCTCAATCTGTAGAAGCATCCTTTATATTTGGAGAAGAAGTAATTTTAGAAGGAATAAGTGGAGCTGCATTACAAGAGGATGCACTATTTGTGCTTACATCCGCTGAACCGTATATACACAAATTCAATCTTAGAGACAGCAGTTCTTATAGTTCATGGGGGCGAAAAGGTAATGGTCCGGGAGAAGTTAATAATCCAATAGATATTGAACTGGCTGATAACTCAATATACCTCTTAGATTTACGCCCCGGAGCTTGTAAATTAATCCAATACAATCAACAGGGTGTTATTATTTCGGAATATCCGCTGAATAGAGTTGGTATAAAAATGTGCTATAGGTTTGAATTTGGAAGTGGGTTCAAATTATTAGAAATAGGCAGATTTGCTGAACGGGAAAGGCATCTTGTTTTACTGGATGATAACTCTAATAGGTTAGATACTTTAACCGTGCTCCTTGAGCCTGCTTCCAAAAAAGTACTTGTTCCTGAAGGTCCAATGAGGAGCTGGAATTTTACAGATCCGTTTATTCCTGCACCATATTGGTCTTTGTCTGAAAATGGGAAACTATACTATTGGAGTGGAGAAGAAGAATACATTTCAATCTCAGGTCTAAGAACTAATAATATATCCAAATTAAAAACATCTGAAAAAGCAATACTAATTTCTGTTTCTGATATTGATTTCTTTATTGATAAAAGATTTCCTCTTAATGGCAAACCTTTATTCGGTCATAAGAATCCGTATAGACATCTGCGGGGTAAAATTAAAAAAGAACTTGAAGAAAGTAATTCTGAATTTTTCCCTCTTGTAAATTCAATAAAAATAGATCCGTTAGGTAATATATGGATGTTAAAAGCTTCCAAGGCTGATGGGCAAATATGGTCTTCTTTATCAGAAAATGGAAGTGAAACTACTTATAAATTCACAAAAGGAAAGACAGTAATGGTTTTTGGCAAGATGTATATTGCAATGAGGTCAAAAAATGAGCTCAATGATGATATAATAGAATTATATGATCGGGAAAAAATATTAGAACAATCTAAAATGAATTAAAAAAATCACCACATTCGTGCTTTCGTGGCAAACACATTTAGCATAAGTCATCAGCAAAAAGTGGTGCCGTTGATGGCAGTGAGCAGTAGCTCCGGACGAAGCAGAACCTGCGAGGTTGCTGACAGATGAGATTCAAAAATTCAAAATTTAGAATTCGGACAGGTAAGAATACAGCAAGAAAAATAATCCTTAATTTTTAATCTTAAATTTTTAATTCTTGAAAGAGTTGTTCCGCCGAAAATATCTCATCTCCTTCTTCTATCTCATTATTTGCGTGATAGGGTTATCGGTGTGGAAACTCATTCCTGTTGAAAATACACCGGATTTAAACCTGCCATCTGTTACAGTCAGTTATAGCTGGGGAAGCACGGCGCCAGAGATCATGGAGCAGGAAATTACGAGGAAAGTGGAACGCGAAGTAAACCGGCTTCGGAATGTGACCGACATTCGCTCGGTAACCAACGAGGGGAGGTCGAGTGTTACCATTACCTTTCATAAAGATGCGCCCATCGATTATCGTGTGCTGGAAATTAGGGAGTATCTTTTTGCACTGGATGAAAGCCTTCCGGAAAGCGTGCTGCCGCCCACTGTTACTCGGCAGGTACCACAGGAATTGGAAGACCAACAGACTTTTGTAGTGTACACGCTAAATGGGGACAGGCATCCGCGGGAGTTGCTGGAATATGCTCGCACAACCATTAAACCAAAATTGCTGGCACTCGAAGGACTCGCAGAAATTAATATCCAGGGTGTCCGTGATCCTGCGCTGATCGTTGAATTTGATCGCGACAAGGTGGAGAATTATAATCTTTCCCCAACTCAGATTCTTGGACAGGTTCGGGAGTTCCTTAGCTGGCGTTCTACGGGTTATGTGGATGAAGGAAATTCGAGGTATAGCCTGATCATCCCGCCTAAATTCAAGAATACGGCTGAAATCTCCGCCCTTCCAATTGCACTTCCTGATTCAAAAAAACAGTTAAAATTGGCGGATATAGCCACAGTTTCAGTTCAGGATTACCCGGCAAAATATATAAAACGCATAAATGGTGATCCCGCACTTACCATCGAGTTTGTGAAAGAAAGCGGTGCCGATGCTTTTAAACTGGCGCGTGACATCCGAAGCCAAATGGAGGAGATAAAAAATCAACTTCCCCCAAGTTTGGTGTTGATGTTAACCATTGATTCTACCGAGGAACTCCGCGAACAATTTGACCGGCTCCAGCTACAGGCTGTTATCAGTGGTTTCCTGGTGTTTTTTGTGGTGATATTATTTATCCGCAAAGTGCGGGCACCGGTAATAATTATCGGAAGTGTGGCGTTTTCGATTCTGCTGAGCATGATCGTTTTGTACCTGACCGGCTACAGCCTCAATATCATCACGCTGGCAGGCATAACCATTGCCCTGGGAATGCTGATTGATAATGCCGTAGTGGTTTTTGAGCATTTGAATCCTGATTTACCAGGCATTAGGGAGTTGCGGCTGGAGCATATCAAAAAAGAACTTCCGAAAGCAGTGGTTCCGGTTTTGGGGAGCACCTTTACTACAGTCGGAATTTTTGTACCACTGCTTTTTGCCCTTGAAGAACTCCGGATTTTCCTTGTTCCCCTGGCTGCCGCGCTTACAATTACACTGGTATGTTCGGTGATCATCGCCTTTACCTGGATTCCCTATTCTTTGGTTTGGCTGACCTCCTCAAAAATCAAAAAAATTAAAAAGAGTAAATTTCCCGGCCACCTGAATCGCATTCTTCTTCACAGTTTTAAATGGAAATCACGGCTGCGGTGGGTGTTTATTATTGGAGTGATTTTAACAATTGGAATTCCACTTTTCGCCATCGAAGAGCCGGACTGGGATGAAGACTCTGAAACCTGGTGGCCCGAATTCACTCAAAATTATTTCGATAATCGGGATGATATTGATCCCTGGATTGGCGGGCTAACCTTCAAGTTTACCAACGAAACCTATTTTGGAAGTCCTTGGCGCAGGAATTACGAGGAGCGGGTAAATGTCACCATCAGAACACCTCAGGGAACGCCGCTTTCCGAGATTGACAAGATTGTCAGGAATTACGAAACCATTGCCAAACCCTACGAATATGCTTTTATCTATTATGAAGCGAATCTCTCCGAAGATTATGGAGCCAATATTCAGTTCATCATTGATCCTGAAGCATTGATGGATCCTGCTCCATATTATTTCTTTGGGGAAGCAATGTATCTTGCGGCACGTACAGGTAATTCCGGTATTTCTGTATCCGGTTTTGGGGATGGAATCAGTACAGGATTTGGCGGCGGTTCCTCCAATCATACTATCCGGTTAAATGGCTATGCTTATGATGAATTACTCGGCCTGGCGCAGGATTTGGAGCGGAGGCTAAAAACCAGCCGCAGGGTTCAGGAGGTGGATATCAATAAATCTGGTTACTGGAGCCGGGATGATTTCTTCCAGTACAAACTGGAGCTGGATGAAGAAGATATTTTAGCCCGGGGCCTGGATCGACGGGAGGTAATTTCCAGCCTGGCACTTGATTTAAATCCGGAAAATCCCTTCGGAAGAATAGAGTTTGAAGGAAAGGAAATGTACCTGCTTGGGCGGACTAAAATGAAACGAAATTATCAGAATGATGTGCTGGATAAAACCCGCATGTTTGATAAAGTGAATTTCAATATTTCTGCTATTGGTTCTATTTCGAAAGAAAAAGGGCTGACGGAAATCCGGAGGGATAATCAATCTTATCAGCGAATGATTGCTGTTAATTATTTGGGAAATTACCGGATGGGAGCTGATTTCATCGAACAGGTTATAGAAAGTACACCGGTTCCTGTGGGTGCCTCTATAGAGTTCGGGGGAGGGTTTTTCAGTTCCTCACAGGATGAAAGTACCCGAAATCTTTTCTTTATTGCATTGTTAAGTGTACTGAGTGTTTGGATGATTGTCTCGGCGCTGCTGGAGAGTTTTAAATATCCCATGTTTGTGATTATGGCGGTGCCTTACAGTATAATTGGAATTATGCTGGGGGTGATGGTGAATGACCTGTCTTTTGATCGCGGCGCAATTGCCGGTTCATTATTATGCGTTGGGGTGGTGGTGAATAATGCCATTCTGCTCTACCATCAAAAACAGCTTGAAAACCGGAAGGGCATCTTCGGCTTGCGCAGCTGGATGTATGTGTATAGAAAACGGCTGCGGGCAATTCTCATCACTACAACCACCACCATAACCGGACTGCTCCCCATGATGCTTTGGGGCGGCGATGAACTCTGGGAGAATATTGCCATCGTGGTTTTCTGGGGATTATCGGTGAGTACCATTTTACTGCTGCTGATGACGGGAGTGAGGCTTAGTAGCAGTAGTTCAGTTGGCAGGTTTAAGAAATCTTAGATTTCTGCCTTTGCAGGAATAACTATCCAGAATCGAATAATCCCACCTAATTTGTGATCGAAACAGCCAAATCTATCACTTCGAGTAAATCGTTGGAGTTTAATAGCAGGATAATCAGCGCGGCAGTGGCGGCGGTGTGCAGGCCTACGGTTAATAAAAGGTAGATCACTTTTCCCGGACCCATGTATTTTGAGGCATCGCCGGCAGCAATATAAAATGCGGAAAACCAGAATAGCAGGAATAGTATTGCACAGACGAGAATAGCTGCATTTGCAGCTCCGGATAGGACAAGGGTTAACATTACCGTTACCAATATAAAATCTATATAAAAAACTCCGGAATACAGGTTTATGGCCTGGCTGAAATGATCCAGTGACTGATTGGGAAAGTAAAGCCAAATCAGGGCCAAAAACTGCATGAGCAAAAGAAAAATCACCCCGAGAAAAAAGAAGGAGATATAATTTCTGCCTGTTATAGCGAGTCCGGGTAAATGATCATAAAAGGCCTCAAGTCCGATTTCACTGATGTACGCATGGGCTAATAAATATAAAACCATTCCGCCAAAAAAAGCATGTAGGGTCATGATCGTAATTCCAGCGGCGGAAGATCGTTCGCGGTAGTGCAGGATATCATCCGCAAAAAAACGATGAGCCAGAAAATACCGGAAAATCATTGCTCCGCTGACGGGCAGTAATCTAAGTTGAACAGCCAATCCAGCCCAGAGTGCAAGCAGCAACAAAACCGGCCAGTTTGCGGAATAGGAACTTGCGCTTATAAAGGGAAGAGGCAAAAGCCATTCTCCTGATTCCTGATACTCTACCAGGCTATTTTGCAGCTCAGGATAGGCTTCTATTCCATCCAAAAGCCAGGAGGAGTGCATAAATAAAATGATTTCCGGATTAGAGAAGACAGAATCAGAAAGATGAGCATCTAAAGCGATCAGATCCTGATCCCGAAAATCGGGCCCTGATATTGAACGAGCAAAAGCTTGCAGTGGATTTCGGAAATAAAACCATTCACCTCCCTGTACAAAATAAAAGGTTTTATTAGAATGTAACGCCAGGGTATCAACCACAGGAGAAAATTCTGTCATATAGGCTTGCCGGTAAATCTGACTGTTGGAAAGCAATCCTATAGCCGGGATTTGAAAATTGGTGCTATAAGTATTTACTAATTTCAGGTACCTCTCTGACAAATGCTGGTGCTGACGCCTGATCTCGGAAAGGGTATAGAATTCTTCTGATGAACGTACCAGAATATTGAAATCATAAGCTGAAAGTAAGCTCACGGTTTCACGGCTTACCGGATGCCGCAGTTCCAAAACATTAATTCCAAGCTCAGAAAATTTCTCCAGCTGGATTCGTGTTTCAGGTTCATTTTCTGAAATCTCCCAGGCTACTCCAAGTGTTTGCCGGGCGTGTAAATAATCAGTTCCCGCAATAGAAATGGCTGTGGTAAGCAGGATGAGATATGTAGCCTTAGATATCACTTAGGCTATAACTTCAGCTCCATAATAATCTGCAATCGTGGTGGCTTTGATGGGTTCGGCAAAAAGAGTAGCCGATGTTCCACCGGTAATTTCCACTTCCACATAATCGCCAATTTTGAAATCCATACGATCGAAAACCACCATTTTGTTGGTATCAGTACGTCCGCTCATTTGTTTATCAGAGCGCTTACTGGTGCTTTCAATCAACACAAGGTGACGTTTACCAATCTCGCCGCCATTTCGCACTTCCTGAATCTCTCGTTGTTGAGTGATGATTTCGGAAAGCCGTTTCTTTTTTAATTCTTCAGGAACATTGTCATCGTATTTGCGATAAGCCAGCGTTCGTTCACGCTCGGAATAGGCGAACATATAAGCAAGATCATACTCAACCTCCTTCATCAGCGACATTGTTTGCTGATGCTCATCCTCGGTTTCCTCACAAAAGCCTGTGATAATATCGGTGGATAAGGAAACGCCGGGAATAACTCGCCGCATTTTATCAACGAGCTCCAAATAACCTTCCCTCGTGTATGGGCGGCGCATTCTCTCGAGCATGGAATTACTCCCGGCCTGGGCTGGAATATGAATGTAGTTGCATAAATTCGGGCGTTCTGCAATCAGGTGCAGTAAATCATCGGGAAAATCTTTGGGATGGGGTGATGAGAATCGAAATCGGATTTCAGGATCAACTTTGCTGGCTTCATCCATGAGTTTGGTAAAAGTGTTCTCGCCATCAAGGTAAGAATTCACATTCTGTCCCAGCAGTGTGATTTCTTTATATCCTTCATCGCTAAGTTGTTTCACCTCACCTAAAATACTGCTCATCGGACGGCTGCGTTCGCGTCCACGGGTGAATGGCACCACGCAAAATGAACACATATTATCACAACCGCGCATGATGGAAACAAAAGCTGTTACGCCGTTTCCGGTGGTTCGCACAGGGGCAATATCGGCATAGGTTTCTTCCAGGGAAAGCAGCACATTTACCGCTTTCCGCCCGTCTTCAACTTCCTGCAGCAGTCGGGGGATATCGCGATAAGCATCAGGGCCAACAACTATATCTACTAAATGTTCTTCTTCAAGAATTCGATCTTTGATGCGTTCGGCCATGCAGCCAAGTACGCCAACGGTAAGATCACCATTTTCTTTTTTAATGGCTCTTAGTTCCTTTAACCGTCTCCAGACACGGGTTTCAGCATTCTCACGAATTGAGCAGGTATTTACTAATACCACATCAGCGCTTTCTGCATCATGAACGGGTTTCATTCCGTCTTTCAAAAGAATGGAATTCACGATTTCCGAATCTGCGAAATTCATCTGGCAGCCGTAAGTCTCTATATAAAATTTTTTATCAGTCACTACACTACTATTTTTAAATCCAAAAAGAGGTGATTACTAAAAAAGAGAATTCATGATTCTCGTCCGAACGCTGCAAGATTTTGTCACACTTGCAGATTTCTATTCACCAAAATATACACATTCAGTTGTACCCGATAAACAATAGAATAAACTGAAATAAAATCTAGATTTCTTTATCTGATTCCGTCACAGAACGCTCTCACGTTCTATTTTTCAACTGTTGTGGATTCCAAATCTCAGGGATTATCTGGCCACACACTCGGATGATCTCTCCAGCTGGAAAGCAGGTCGAGGTCATCACCGGTGATAATTCCTTTTTCCACGGCTACATTTATCAACGTTTTATAGTCGGTAAGGGTGTAAACAGGAACATTTATATCATCAAATCTTTTTTCGGCTTTATCGAAACCATAGGTAAAAATAGAAATTACGGCATCCACTTTTGCACCCACAAACTGAAGTGCTTCTACAACCGAAATTGCCGAGCCGCCGGTAGAAATTAAATCTTCAATCACTACGGTAGACTCTCTTTTGTGAACACCGCCTTCAATTTGATTTCCCATTCCATGCGCTTTGGCTTTTGCGCGCACATAGGCGAGGGGTTTGTTCAGATTTGCAGCTACCCAGGCAGCATGGGGAATTCCTGCTGTGGCTGTTCCGGTAACTACATCAATGTCTGGAAATTTATCGCTGATTAAATCTGTAAATTCATTTTCTATTTTATTTCTGATCTCGGGGTACCGAAGAGTAAGCCTGTTATCGCAATAAATGGGCGAATGCCATCCTGAAGACCAGGTAAAAGGATTATTTGGCCGAAGTACAACGGCGTTTATTTCAAGCAAATGAGCAGCCAGCTCACGGGCAAATGAGTCGTTAATTATCATATCTTTTTTAAAATTCTTTTATGGTAACCGTGCTATGATCATGTAGCTTAAATCATGCCGAAAAATTTTGACCACACGAAAATAAGGGTTTTTAAGCAGACAAGTGCATATAATCCTGCTAATAAATCGTCGGCTAAAACGCCCCATCCACTGCTCAGATTCTGCAGTTTGCGAATGCCTAACGGTTTCCAGATATCAAATAGCCTGAACAGGACAAAACCTGTTATTAAAATGATAATATCTGTATTAAACGTTCCGGTGAAGGAAATACTGATAAAGGTTAGAAACTGGCCGGCCCATTCATCCATCACCAATTTAGCTGGATCTTTCCCATACCGGATTTCGAACCAGGAACTCACCCACAGTGTAAGGGCAGAAAATAAAATTACAAATGCCGGTAATAATACCTGGAGATTATAGCTCACTAGGAAATAAAGAAGGATGATAATTACCAAACTTCCGAATGTGCCGGGCGCAAGAGGAGCGAGCCCTATGCCAAAACCAGTGCCAATAAATAGTTTTACCCGATCCATCTTCTTCAACCCGCTTTCTTAAAAAGCTCACGATTGAGATAGAGATATTCAATTCCCGAATAAACGGTGAGAGCGGTTACAAACATCATGACGTAATAGAGAATACCGGAATTAAAAAATCGTAGGGCATCATCTGCAAAGTCAATATCTGCCTGGATAAATACACCAAGTAATATCATCACGTACAGAAAAATCATTTGAACCATCGTTTTTGCCTTGGCTGTAAAACGGGTTACCAAATGCATATTTCTTCGCTTGGCAAAAATTCTGAGTGCTGTTACTACCACATCCCGTATTACTATAGCAATTACGGCCCACCATGGAAATTGAGATGGATCTAAAAAAGGGAGGATAAAGAAGCCTGCAAAAGTGAGAAATTTATCGGCAAGTGGATCAAGGAAAACTCCAAATTCAGTTTCAATTTCGTATTTACGTGCAATTTTTCCGTCAAAATAATCGGTAAAAGCAGCTACAGCAAAAACCGCAACACTTAATGAGCGCCAAATCAATTCATCTTGTATATACATGAACAGGAAGATCGGAGCAAGAAGCATTCTGAGTGTACTCAGGATATTTGGAAGGTTATGCATGTGGTAGTAGCTTTTATTTTATCTGTCAAGAATAAGGAATAACTGTGGAAATTGGGTAAGGGAATTTGGAATTTAAGCACATGAAAGCACAGATCATTTCCATCGGCAACGAGCTGCTTATTGGCGACACCCTAAATACCAATGCGAGCTGGATGGGAAACTTCCTGACTGAAATAGGTTTTGAGGTAACACAGGTTACTACTATTAGGGATGAGGTGGATAAGATAAAAAAAGCAATTTCTGAATCTATGGCAGAATCGCACGTTGTATTTTGCACCGGCGGTTTAGGTCCCACACATGATGATATTACCAAAAAAGCGGTAGCTGATCTCTTTAACGCTAAAATGGTGGTTAACGAAGAGGTATTGGAATTTGTGAAATCAAGATTTAAAAAATGGAATATTCCCTTCTCGAAATCAAATTATGATCAGGCACTTGTTCCTGAAAATGCAGAAGTGTTATTTAATGACATGGGATCGGCTCCGGGTATGTGGTTTCATGAAAACGGAAGTCATTTAGCCGTTATACCGGGAGTGCCTGCTGAAATGAAATTCCTGATGCAGAAAAGAATTAACCCCAAACTGATGAAAGTATTTGGCGATGTTGGCTTTCTGTATTCTATTTACATAAAAACAATTGGCGTTGGTGAGAGTACTTTAAGCGATGAAGTTTTAGGTGATTTAAGTTCCTACTTAGAAAATGATGTCACCCTTGCTTTTTTACCTATACTTGGTGGAGTTACTTTGCGCTTAAACAGCAAAGGCAGAACTCTTGAAGAGGCAAAAAAGAAGGTTCGCCCTTTGTATGATGTAATTTATGAGAGAGCTAAAGAGTTTATTTTTGGGGAAGGAAAGGATGTGAGGCTTGAGGAAATTGTTGGACAACTTCTTCAGCAAAAAGATCTTACTATTGCTACTGCCGAAAGCTGCACCGGGGGGTTAATTGCCGATACATTAACGAATGTGCCGGGAAGCAGCGATTATGTTATGGGCGGAATTATTTCCTATTCCAATCAGGTGAAAATTGCCCAGCTTGGAGTATCAAAAAAGATGATTGAAGAAAAAGGAGCCGTGAGTAAAGAAGTAGCTATGCAGATGGCAGCGAACGTTGCGGAACGGTTAAAGACTGATATTGGAATCTCGGCCACCGGAATTGCGGGACCCGGCGGCGGCTCTGAAGAGAAACCCGTAGGAACTGTTTGGATAGGCTATTATTCAAAAGAGGAACACTTTGCCTTAAAAGCTAACATTTCTCAGAACAGGATCTTAAATAAAAGACGAACCATGGTTATTAGCCTGGATATCATACGGCGAACATTGCTTGGAATTCAGCAAATGCCTTACGGCCTCAGGAAGCATCTGAATTGAAATTACTGGCCACACTTCATATCGTATTTATTTTTTCAGCTACCTGCGTCTTTGCTCAGGAGGTGGAATCTGTAGCTGCAGATTCCCTGATCCGTGTTCTCATTACCTTATCTCCGGGTGATACCGTTAATACTTCCCCGCCGGCTTCCGCTGCAGAGGAAGAGATAAGAGAACCATTAGTTGTAGTACCCTGGGTAGAAGAGAGGCCTGTTGCGAGTTCAACAATCACAACCGACAGTCTTTTGCGCTGGCAGGTGTGGTCGCATTGGGGAGATTATCAGGCCTATCGCAGAGATGTTATTTCATTCCGGCAAGGAACCGCCGGGCGGGTTGATGCCTTTCATATAAATGGATTTCAACCTAATGAGCAGCAGGTAAATATGGAAGGAATTTCCCTCAATAATCCTATAACCGGCTTAGTAAATTATAACCTGGTTCCCCAAAGAAAAATCGGGGAAGCCATGGAGGAATTCAGGGGCTCGTATCATTCGGAAATCTATCTGCGGGATTATTATCTCACTCAACCCATCAGCTATTTGAACTACGATGAAAGCGAACAGAATTACCGGAATTTGGAATTTTTTGTAGCCCGAAATTTTACAGAAAAGACAAACCTGGAATTGTCTTATTGGGATCGGAGGGATGGTGATTTTTATCCAAATAATGATGTTGAAGGCAGCCAGGTAATGGGGCGGCTGTATCATCATTTGAATGAGAAATTCTTAGTAAGAGCTTTTTACCTGAGAAATCAATTCAGTAATAATGAACCGTTTGGATATAGCGTCCCAGACCCGCAGACATTTGCCTTCGACCGTTTTACCTCTACTCCATTTAGTTCAAACGGAAACTCCGAATTCAGACGGTGGGATTTGGTATCAGGAATTTACCACCGAAAAGATACCAGTTCTGTAGAGAACGCCGGTTTTGAAGCCATTATATCCAAAAACAAAAAAGATCTCTGGTTCATCCAGGATACCCTTTCATGGGATTTGACTTCTGTAGGTGCAAAATTATTCAAAAGCATAAAATGGCAGGGTTTTAATGCTAAAGCAGAGGTAGAGGGAAAACAACATACTATTAATGATATTTCAGTACTCGACTATAAAAGCTGGAATACCTCGAATGTTAATTTGAATGCCGGTTATCAGCTTGGAAATATTTTGGTATATGGGAATGCAACTATTAACAGTAGAAGCGATAGCAGAAATGGATATGAGTTAGGAGGAGGGATAAAAGTGGAATTGGCAGATTGGCTTCAGTTCGCCACCAGCGCATTTGAATTCAGCCGGATTCCTGAGATGCAGACTTTGTACTGGCAATCGGCTAATTACACCGGAAATACTGCACTTGAAAACGAAATTGGAACATCAATAACCAGCAGTCTGGATCTGCGTTTGACACGGGGCCTTTCCGTTGGAGCTTCGGGGAGATTTAAAAATGCCGAAAACACAACTTTTTTAAGTGCAGACAGTTCTTTTATCAACAGTGAAAATTATGACCAAATTTCGGCTACGGTTTATGGGCGATTTGAAAATTCCCTGTTCGAGTTTGAAAGCTCGGCCACAGCCCAGCTTTTTGAATATTCGGAGATAAATTCTCAGGCGGCGGCTCTCAATAATCAGGATCAAATAGTGTGGTTTAGAAATTCGGCCTTTGTAAAAGGCTATGTTTTTGACCGGGCTGCGTTTCTTAAATTTGGTGTAAAAACATTACTTTCACCTTTTATATATGCCAGCAGAACCTATAACACAGAATTAGGCTATTGGCAGGGCAACAGTACCTATCATGAGCTTCCTGCATTCTTTCGTTTAGATGCGGAAGTTTCTGCCAGGGTTCGGAGAATAATGGTGGTAATTAGATGGGAAAATGCACTTGACGGAATAGGTCAGGCAGGGTACTTTGAGGCGGCCGGATTTCCGATGCCGCCTCGGCGATTAATTGTAGGAATACGAGCACAATTCAGAAATTAATATGAATGTAAAATATATAGTAAGAGAAGGATTTACTGGTTTAAAGAGGGCCAAACTTGCGGCTACAACCTCTATATTTTCCCTTTTTATCGCCATATTGCTGCTTGGAATTCTTACGAGAATCGGCTTTAATGTGTACAACCAGGCAATGTCGATTAAAGATCTTATTGAAGTGGAGGTTTTTCTTTTTGATGTTGACGAACGCACCACCAATCAGGTTAGGCAGGAACTGGAGAGCGAGGAGTTGGTGCGGGGTGTTACTTTTATATCTAAAGATAGTGCATCAGCTGTTATGCGAAAGGAATTCGGTTCAGGAGTGGAAGAATTAGTGGAGTTGAATTTTCTTCCTGCATCTTTTCGGCTAAATGTAAATACTGATGCCGGTTCGGTGAGAATTGAAAACCTGGTTTCACGGCTCAAAAATCTTCGCGGAGTGGATGAAGTAACTTATAACGCGGCGCTGTTAAGAGTGATGGAATCGAACCTGAATATCTTTTCTTTTGCAGGGGGCGGTTTAGCTATTCTGATTTTGTTGGCAGCTTTGATTTTGGTTTATAATACCATCCGTCTCACAATTTATGCCAAGCGGGATTTAATTCGTGCTATGAAATTAGTAGGCGCAACCAATCGGTTTATCCGAAGTCCATTTATCGTGGAGGGTATTCTACAAGGAGTTATTGCTGGTACACTTGGTGTGTTAAGTATTTTTGTGATTTTTGAATTCGCCATTCCCTTTTATTTAGCAGACCTGGGAACTCTTGCCTGGCCTTTTGGGCGCTGGTATTTTATGGTTGGAGCCATGCTGCTGCTGTCTATTTTAATGGGATGGTGGGGAAGCCGCTGGGCCGCTCGTCGGTTTATAGAAGAGACTTATATTTCTGACTAAAAATTACCAGTCAAGTTTTTTTAGCTTACATCGCTGCTCTAAAATCTACTATTAGTTCGTGTGGGTATGGAGATATCCCTGAACTAAATAATTCTTCAAATTTTATCAGCTCAAAAAGTGGAATGATTTAAATATTTTAGTCCATCAAAAAAAAAATATTAATGGGGTATGTACGCTGAGGATTTTTACTTCTATATTAAAAAGAAATTAATAACCGCATATTTCGGCGTTTTTTATCAGTTATACTTTTTTAATTTTCTTTTAGAATCAGCCTTTGATAGCTTTAACAAAATTTAGAGAAAAAGGCGAATTCATTCGAGTTCGGGGTATAAATAATTCAAATATTGTAATCATAGGGTAGCATGAATAAAAATAACTATTTCCTGGTGATGCTAATTGGCAGCATCATCTTGGCAGGGTGCGAAATGCCAGGCAAACCAAACTTTACGGCCTCTCATAAAGTAGAAGCTCCTCTTCTTTATAATAAATCTTTCAATTTTATGGGAGACTCTACCGCATTAATTGATACTACAAGTTCAGATATGGATTCTTTGTTTTCGGTAGATGGGGATAATTTCATTACCATATCTAAAGAACAGGATTTTGATTTCGGAGATTTAAATGGCGCAGTGCCGGTTATTGATGTAGATCCCACTTCGTTTGAATCGGAAGTAGGGGAGTTGGAACTCACCAACTTTTCCTCGGATGATGGTAATTTAGGCGAGGCCGGTTTTGAAGATTTAACAGGTATAAATCCTTTAACCGTCTCCACAGGTGATCCTGTTCCAAACCAGGTAGTAAATCCTGAAGTAACCATCGACCTGGAAACTGATTTATTTGAAAGTGCAATTTTCAAAAGTGGTGCACTGGATATCACCCTTAAAAATAATCTTGGCTTCAATCTTGATCAGGTAAATATAACTTTGGTTTCAGACCCTGATACTTTTGTGAATGGGGATGAGCAAGATCTTTCATCCACGCAAACCGGACTGCTTAATGATGATGAAAGAATAACGGTTAGCATTCCCTTTGATAATTGCCAGGCCGACCCAGCGAGTTGTCAACTTGCGAATCCCAATGTTCGTGTATCTATTGAGTGGACCGGCACAGGGCAAAATTTTCAAAGAGATCCCCAATCACTTGTTGTTGAATCGGCAGTTGGAAATGAACTTACCGCATCTCAGGTTCAGGCCGCTCTCGAAGAACAGGATTTTTCAACCAATAATGTTACTTTTTTCGATGACTCGGAGTTTGAATTTACCAAGCCTTCTCATTTTATAAAGCTAAAGACGGGATGGATATCTGTTAATGAAATAGTAAATGAGCTTCGTTTCGATATTGAGAGCATGATTATTTCCTTTCCTGACATTCAGGAATGCCCGGCTAACCTGAAGTCATCCAATCCTATTGTGACGAATAATAATCCCCTCGAAATTAGCTATATAAATGCTAAACGCATTCCGCGTGCTTCCGATAATGGCAATGTTGGGATTGCACCTGCCGAGGATGTAAATATTGCCGGTTGTACTTTATATGCCGAGGGTAACGAGGTGAATTATGACATCTTTGCAATCACAGAAAACACACAAAATGCTGCACCGGGGAATCAAATTAGGTTGGTGAATGAAACACAGGCTATTTCATCGTCCGTTGAAATTCATGATATCACTATCCTGATTGCTTTTGGAATTGTTAAAGCACAAAATGAGCTGTTAAATGATGATGAGGGTGAGGACGAAAAACTGGATTTATTTAATCCTAATGAAGCTGAGCTGACCGAAATTGATGGTTTAGCTGATTTGTCTTCTCAACTTGAGGGTTTAGAGTTTACCAACCCAAGTTTATCTATTAATTATTTCTCAAACATTGGACTTCCTACCACTATTTTTGGGGCTTTTGTTGGAACCAACAGCCGTAATGAGGAAGTATTTTTAACCGGGAATGCCGGTGGAGAATATCAAATTAAATCTGCAGATCCTGTTGATGGTTTACAGGCAAATGGTATCCAGCTTGCTAGTAATAATCTGATACGTTTTTCTCTGGAGGAAATAGATAACCCAACAGGAATTTACGGTGATCCAATTATCTTCAACCGTGATAATTCCAATGTAAATAACTTCCTGAATTCCCTTCCAGACCAAATTCGGTTTATAGGAAAATCTGTTATTAACCAGGATGAGGGAGAGGCAACCATTTTAGACACCCTGATTTTTGATCCGAAAATAAGTATTGACATACCCTTGGCTTTCAGAGCCGATCAAGCTGTTTTCTCCGATACAACCGATGAACTCGATTTTGGAGATTTACCTTCAACCGACAAAGGAGATTCCGGCAATATAACAGATGGAATTCTTAAAGTGGATTATGAAAATGGATTACCTTTGGGCGTAAATGTCACACTCGCATTTCTTGATGAAAATGGGCAGGAGTTTGAATCAATATCAGGTGAAAACTCAATTCAATTAGCTTCTGCAGGTGTAGATAATAATTCTCGTTTTGTGGATAATCCTAACATAGGTACAACCGCTATTGTCCTTTCTACCAGCCAACTCAGGCAGTTATATAAGACCAAAAATATCAAGTTTAACCTGAACATAAACACTACTAATTCAGAAAATATTAAAATAAAAACCGATGACTTTATAAAACTTTCGGTTCGCGCAGAGTTAACCATTGAATCGGAGATAAACTAAATGTTTAAAGCATCGAAAATTATGAAAGGGTTTTTATTTGTACTGGTTTTGGGATTGTCTGTAAATTCTTTATTTGCTCAATCAAGGCACTACAGTTCTCAATCTATGGGAATGGGAAGCGGCGGAACTGCCTATGTTGACGGTTATCATGCAAACTTTGTTAATCCGGCCAACCTGATGCTTAAGATGCATCGTCCCAAAAATACAGTAGGCATCGTAGGTGGATTAGGTATAAAAGCGGGAGGAAGCCTTCTTAATGTCTCGGTATATAACAAATATCTTACCACGGGACTTTTAATAGATGGTGAAATTCGGGAAAATATGCTTAGTGAGTGGTTTGGGAGAAGCCAGAATAACTTCAGGGATGTATCTGCCGACTTCAGTATGGTACCTTTTGGTTTTTCACATCGAAGTGAGAAATCCGCATTCAGTTTAGCAACCCGTGTCAGGGTTTCGCAAGACTTTGGCATCAATAAAGGAACTGCTGAACTTCTCACCTATGGCCTGGATTCAGAAATATTCAATACTCCGACCCCTATTGATTTTAGATCAAATACGGTAGTTTTTGCTGAGATGTCGGTTGGGTATGCCAGGCATATCATCACACTCCCCGAAGTATTATTTGCCAAAGATATTAAGGTGTTTGCTGGTATTGCCCCAAAATATTTACATGGTATTTATACGACCTCTTTTGATTTTAATTCTACCCTGCACATGCAACAGCCAACTGATAATGAACCTTTTACTATTCATCATGAATTCAACTATAGCCTTCAAACAATAGGTGAGTTATCCCGGCAGTTACAAGCTTATGAGGCGGCATACAATCAGGATAATGAGGCGGAATTCGGAGATTACATAGATTACGGAGGAGATGATTTAGGGGAGAAACAAGCATCAGGATTTGGGGTAGATCTTGGAGCTACTGTAGAAATGGATATTACCTCAATTCCCATCCCGCTATTTATGGATAAAGTAAAAACACTTCGCATTTCAATGTCGTTTACCGATCTGGGAAGGTTGAATTTTGATCAATCTGCCTCAAGCATATACGCCGAAGGAGATTTCAAATACGTGGGTGCAGAAGATCAGGACGATTTTAATACTTTCTTTGATAATCTTGCCGATAGCCTGGAAAAGGATGTCTATGGCAAATTTAATTCTCAGGAAAAAGATGCCGTTACTTATTCTTTACCCGCTATGTATAACTTAGGTTCGTCTTTAGAGATGGGAAATCTATTGCTTGCTTTAGACCTTGGTTTTGGATTCAACAATAATGGTGCAAACAGCCGCCGAATGTCGATGAATCTTGGCACTCAATATAAATTCTTTGGATTTTTACCTCTCCGCCTTGGAACAAGAATCGGAGGGTATTCATCTGCCTCATATTCAGCCGGATTCGGTTTAGACTTTAATAATTTTGAGTTTACTTTTGGACTTTCGACAGTTAATAATTCTGAAAATTATGGCACATCGGCAGGAGTTGCGTGGAGTGGGTTAGTAATTAGATTTTAAATCCTGTAATTGGCACAAGCATCTTTCAGCTCATTTTTATGAATTAAATATCATAAAGATGAGCTTTTTTATTGTCTTCGAAATATAAATTCAATAAGCAGAATATCTAAAACCGCTCTATGGATATTTCATCTGGTACTTCTGCGGAGTCAATTAAATAATTTCCCATTATTTCAGAAAGATAGGCGCTGTATAATAATCCTTTAGAACCTAAGCCGGTAAAAATAAACAGGTTTTTATTTTCAGGATGTTGGCCCAGTATAGGTTTTCTGTTTGGAGTTGAAGCTCTCACACCTGCCCATTGCCCAGTTAATGTAGAGGCTTCAATAAGAGAAGGGTAAACCCTGGACATCCTTTTGGTGAGATATTCAAGGCCGTTTTTATCCGGATTGCGGTGCTCAAAATTATGCTCATAAGTACTTCCGATCACAAACTCTGATTCTGAGAGTGAGGCTATATATCCCAAAGCAGAGATAGCATAATCAAATTCCAGGGGAGAGGTTTTTTTGAAGGTAGCCATTTGTCCTTTTACGGCAATGAGTGGCAAAAAATCCCAATACTTATTTTTTATGGAATCAAAGCCGGCGGTATAAATGATATTAGCAGATTGAATTTTACTGCCATCACTTAAAGAAATCTCAAAGCCATGCTTTTTATTGGTGATCTCATATTCAGCATTGGTAATAAATTTTGCTTCATGCTGCATCAGAATCCTTGCCTTATTCTTTAAATAAGCAGAGATATTTACAGTTAAACCCACCGGCAGCCAAATTCCGCCGTCCACACAGCTCAATTCTTTATTTACCTCATACATTTCCTTCTCATCCAGCCATTGGCACCAGTTCTCGGGCCAGTTGGTGGATTTGTAATTCTCTTTCATCTTAGAGGCGATTTTTTCATCAAGTGCAGGGCGCAAAACTCCTGATTTTCGAAAAAAGATTGCCGGTGTTTGAGCTTGAGTTTCTTTAAGGCTGCTATAAATAGAATGGTAACATTCTTCAGCTAACCAAGTTTTTGTACCATATCGGCCAGTGGCAGGATTTACTAAGCCGAGGGGAGTACCTGAGGCGCCTGAAGCAATTTCTCCTACATCAATTACACAAACAGATACTCCATTACGAAGCAGGGCGTCTGCCAGTGAAATGCCGGCTAAACCGGCACCCAAAATACAAAAGTCGGCAGAAGAGAAATTAGTCAAGTTGTTGAACTACTTGTGATTTTAAAAGTATGGCACCTGCAGCTTCCATTTCATCAATGGATTTTTGAACAGAACCTTCAATATTAATACCGCGGACAGCATCTTCTATAACATAGGTTTTATAGCCTTTTTTGATGGTGTCAAGAGCCGACCATTTTACACAAAAATCGGTCGCTAATCCTGTAATAAAAATCTCATCTACCTGCCTTTCTTGCAAATAGCCGTGCAATCCTGTTGTGGTTTTATGATCATTTTCAAAAAAAGCGGAATAAGAATCTATGGACGGACGAAATCCTTTTCTGATGATTAGCTGAGAAGTGTTTTGCTCAAGGTTGTGATGAAAGTCTGCCCCGTGAGTTCCCTGTACGCAATGATCCGGCCAAAGTACCTGCTCGCCATATTTCACTTTAATGGTTTCGTATGGTTTTTTGCCTTCATTATTAGATGCAAAAGAAGAATGGTTGTTTGGATGCCAATCCTGTGTTTGAACAATGCAATCAAAGTGGGGGATAAGCTTATTAATTACCGGAATGATAATATCTCCATTGGGTACCTCCAGAGCTCCCCCCGGTAAAAAATCATATTGAACGTCTACAATAAGTAATGCTCTCATTATACACCTCGCTCTTCTAAAAGTTGATCTCTTAATTTCTGTAAGGCCTTGCTGATGCCTACCTTATAAATATGAGGATTACTAAAGCGTTTATGTTCTTCATTTAGTTTCCCAAGACGTTGCCGGGCATATTTACCGCTTTCTTTTGCGGATGGAATCTCTATAGTTACTTTGCCATTTTTAACCACCTGATGAACTATTTGCTCAGATTCTAGGCTACTGACATTTTTTGTCTTCAAAGGATAAAGAGGGTGGATTATATTATCGGGAGCAGATTCAGATTCCAGGGTTATTCCATCACTGTTAAATGAACCATCCTCATTTTTATACCGATATATTTTTTTGATATCCGGCAGGGTAATTTTTTCAATATTCTCAGAGATTTTAAGTGAGGGCTTTTGACCAACCCGACTAAGTTTATATACACCATCCAAAGCTGGATTATCGAATGCCGTTACTAAATTTGTGCCTACCCCAAAAAGATCAATTGGTGCATTCTGTTCGTTCAGGCTTTTAATAACATGCTCATTGAGTTGATTGGAGGCTACTATTTGAACATAATCAAGTCCTGCTGAATCTAGCATTTTGCGGCTTTTTCTGGCTAAATAGGCGAGATCTCCACTATCAAGTCGAATTCCTTTCAACTTATGCCCTTTATTTTCGAGTTCCCTGGCTACTGTAATTGCATTTGGCAGGCCGCTTTTTAAGGTATCATAGGTATCAACCAACAGAATGGTAGCATCGGGATAAAACTCAGCGTAAGTTCTGAAGGCTTTAAGCTCATCCTCATAAAACTGAATCCAGGAATGAGCCATGGTTCCACTTACTGGAAGTTGGTGTTCAAATCCTGCCGCCGCATTTGAAGTTGAATTCACTCCCCCAATAACAGCTGCTTTACTTGCCTGCATTCCACCGGTTCCTTGCGAGCGCCTTAACCCAAAATCTACTACAGGTTTATTCAAAGCCACTTTTACAATTCGTGCTGCTTTGGTAGCAATAAGAGACTCAAAATTAATGAGGTTGAGTAAAAGTGTTTCAATAATCTGAGCTTCAATTATATTGGCTTCCACATGAAGAACAGGTTCGTTTGGGAAAATAATTTCACCCTCGTTAACCGACCAGATATCTCCTTTAAAACGAAAGTCCCTGAGGTAATTTAAAAACTCATCTTTAAAACCCTGCTCTTTTAAATACTTTAATTCGTCTTTGTGAAAGTGAAAATTCTGAAGTACTTCCAGCAGATCTCCAAGTCCTGCAAAAATCACATAACCGTTATGAAAAGGAAGTTTTCGAAAGAAATAGTCAAAGACGGCAGTCTGATTATATTTACCTGAAAGATAGTACCCCTGGGCCATCGTGAGTTCATAAAAGTCGGTATATAAAGCAGGTTTTTTTAACATCAGGCTTCAAAATATTAAAAATGCATTTATTACTAAAAAAGGTTATCACCAATAGCAGTAGATACCTTAAAATAAAAAAGGCTTTCCGAAAAACAGAAAGCCTTTAAAGAAAAATAGTGGGTGGAATTACCCCCTGTATCTGTTTCGTTCGATCATTTTTTTGATCTTTTTATTTCCAATCCAAACCTTTTGATTTGTTTCTACATTCACCAATTCCAGGTTTATCGTATAAAAGACGGCCGCTTCTCTGCCGCTTACCGACTCATCCAGAATAGAGCTGATATTTCCAATAAGCATGAAATCTGCCCCGAGTTCCTGAGCTAATGCTTTAGTTGATTCATAGGATGCATTACTCTGCTGGTCTTGTCGTTCTTCTCGCATTTGGGCACGTTCATCGCTGCTTGCCACTACATTTACCATTCCGGAGTTTATAAAGGCACGTTCCATCTCTTTGGTAAATACTTCAGTGTCAATATGCTCCATGGTTTCGTTGCGAACACGGCCAACAATAGTTACAGGTGGGGTGCCACTGTGATTAGTAGTAAATCGGGATAACCATGGTTTTTCTACAGCATCAGTTATCATTTCTTCAGCTACCAGCCTGGCATCTGTATCATTCCATTTTCCTGATAAATCGGTTTGGCTGTCGGCTGCTACACGGCTAACTTTTTGAGAAGGTCCGCAAGCTGTAAAGGCAAGGCATAATGTGATAGAAAGTATGAATAGGTGTTTCATTTTATATGTTGTTTTAATTAGAGGCTAATAACTCTTGGTTTAAGAAAGATTTAAATTGATTGGTAATATTTTTTCTGGCAGTGAAATCTGCGCGTTTTAAGGCATCATCGTAGGAGAGGGCTCCATCACGGCCTTCGGCCATAAATGTTTTAAAGGAATGGTTTGCCTGCTTGTTGTGAATATTAATTACGAGTTCCCATTTTACGAATTCTGCATCATCCCGATTTAGTTCAGCTTTTTGTGTGCCATATTCAATAACAACTTCCAGTACTTCAGACTCGGTATTATCTGAAACACTAAAACCGGCATTCTGAAAAACTTCAGCAACTGAAGATATTATAGTCCCGGTGGCATTTTCGGAAGATATTTTGACAACGGCTGATTGTTGCACAGTTCTGAATTTTTCTTCAATTCGGCTTAAAGTTCTTGCTGAAAGATCTGTATCGGAGGCCCCGCCCATAATAATGTTATACTGCCGCGAAAGATTTTCGTTTACCCCTGCAAGTAGACGGGTTTTTTTAAGCAAAATGAGTTTTTGAAGGATATTTTCTTCTTTGTCAGAAGTGGATTCAAAGTCATTTATTTTGAGAGAATTGTTCGAAATTTCCTGGCTGTAAATTCGTCCGGATTCCATTCTGTCCATACCTGCAAGGGCATAATAAGTTCCGTTGCCGCCTACCTGAGATTCCAGAATACTGGTATTTAATAGTTCCTGATTTGTGCCAATTATTACATTATTCAGAAGCTTTGTGGTTCCTTCAGTAAATACATCCGTGTTATTTTTGGATGTTTCCACAAACTCATCATACAACTCTTCGCGGGCATCAATATTGATTTGAAAAATTTGGGATAAGCTGGCAAAAGCATCACTGGTCGCTTCATTTAAAGTGCTTCCACTTCCAACAGCCAATAGATATTTGTCATGGCTATAAAAATCACCCGGATTATCTGCCCAATCTGGTGTTGCATTATTCTGCAGGTTATTGGAAGAACCACAGGAGGTTATTATCAGTCCCAAAAAGACTATACTCAAAAAAGTGATCAGGTTGTATTTTTTCATAATATTAGTTTTAGTTCCAGTAGATTGATTCGATGAGCTTAAGATTTTCGTTCCCTGTGAGAGGTAATGTCTGCCGATCAGTATACAATAAGGTGCCAACACTATTATAATAGTTAATATTAATGTTGTGCTCGCCCGGTGGTAAAAGAATGACGTTGGCATAAGCTTTTCCCGGCATTGTTTGCCAACTTCGTAAATCTGCTTTTTCTGTAGTTTCCTGGGCTATTTTACCCAATGCATTCACAAATAAACCTAAGGTTTCGTTTTCTTTTTTAGCCGCGTTTTTGAGTTTATTGGATGCCACAGCTTTCATCACAGTTCGAACCATAGTTCGGGCATAGATAATCGGCTCCTTTACCTTATACACTTCCTGGGCAACAATATCCATTTCTTCGATCAATGGGATAGAATATACATCCGTATCATTTACCACCATTTCAATAGATCTTACCTGTGATTTATAGATTTCAAGGGTTGGGAGGGAAAATTTCAGATAGGTATCGGACTCCTCATGGTAAAAGCGGATATCATTTTGATTTTTTACCGGAGCACGCCCACTAAAGGCATTTATTAGCACATTATAAGTTTCTGACCGTGTTAAATGCTTTAAATCATCTTTATCAGGTGTTTGAAAAGTATAAATCGAAGGCTGGCCCTGAAAAGCTTTCAGCAGGTTTGTATATTCGATTCGGGCATCATCCGGTTTATTTGTTTTAGCAAAAAGTATTGTTGAAAGATAGTTAGCCAGTGCACTGTTCTGGAAATTGCTTTTCCCCGCTTTCCATTTATCATTGTCTGTATTGGTTGAGTCAGCCTTGGAAAGAGATTCGATCAAGCCATTATATTTAATATTCAGCCGGTCCAGCTTATATGAAACTCTTCGGGCTTCTACCAGAGCACTTTGCAATTCATTTTGGTGTACATAATTGAGGCTTTTAAACACATTGATGTAGATATCTTCATAATCTTCCCCATCATAAGCCAGTGTATTATCATTTACCACAAAAGAACGAACAGCCCTGCTTACGCTTTTGGTGAAAAGATCATCAATGCGATCCTCGGCTGTTGTAAAATAGTTACTGCTCTCTTGATAGTTCCCCGCAAAATGATTTACTGTGCCCTGTTCTAAATAAAGAAGCACATCGTCTTTAGATTTATATACTTCCTTTTCCTGAAAACTCTCAATAAGCTGAGCTGTACTGTTGTAATCTCCACTTGCAAATGATGTTCTGAGATCTGTTTGTGCAGTATCCAGCACATACGCACCACATGAACAACATAAAAGCAGTAAAGCTGTAAACCCCGTAACCTGTAATTTCATGTTATAGAAAATTTAAATTAACTCTCTACCTTATCTGCTATCGCAGAAAATGACTACTTAAATATGGATTTTTTTAGCACTTTCCCAATCATTCAGTATTTTCTGCCAGTTCTAAAGTTATTCCCGAAAATTCAGCTCTAAAAGGAGCTAACTTGTTTCTGTTAAAATTACACAAACGTACTCAAAATACTTGAAAAAAAAATCCTTACTGTTCCAAATATTATTGATTGTTTGTGGCCTGCTTACCGTGTCTTGCGCTGTACCTATTGCGCCTACCGGCGGGCCACCCGACGAAACCGGACCTATATTAGAATATACGGTTCCAGAAACAGGAACTACCAATTATACTGGCAATACTTTTGAATTTCAATTCGATGAATATATAAACCGTTCTTCAGTAGCCGGAGCAATAACCGTTGAACCGGATCTGAATTTGAATTACGAGATCAGCTGGAAGAGAAGAACCATGTTTATTTCTTTCAGAGACGATTTACCAGATTCTACAACTATTATCTTGAAACTAGACGGCACTATATCGGATACCAGGGGCAACAATATCGGCAGGCCAACAACTCTGGCTATTTCTACCGGGGATGAAATTGACAGTGGCGAAATATTTGGAAGAATCCTTTTAGCAGATGACGGGCGGGGAGCACCCGAGCAAAAAATACTTTTGTACAGGGCTCCGGTTGATTTCTCCAATAAAGCAAATTATGAAGCGCAAACAGATACAGGCGGGGCATTCATTTTTTCCTATTTAAGGGAGGGAACTTATCAGGCTTTACTGGTTGATGATCGAAATAGAAATAAAATATGGGACCAGTCTTCAGAATCAGCCCAGCCTTTTTCTGAAGAACTTATAGAATTAGAAAAAGAAGGCAGTGATACACTAAATGTGCTTTATACAACTCAAGTTGATACCACCAAACCGAGCTTGCAGGGAGTGGGTTTATTTTCCACAAACAGAATGAGGCTGCGCTTCAGTGAACCTATTCTTGTTCAGGATGAAGTTGATCTGACAATTTCTGACTCACTCGGGAATATGTACAGCAGCGTTTATCCACTATACATTTCACCCGGAGAAAATTTTGTGCTTTTTGCACAAAGTGAGGAAGCCTTGCCCGAAGAAGAAGAGTTTTCCTTAACTTTGAGAGGAATTACTGACCACTTTGGAAACAAGGCAGACACTTCGGGGATTACTTTTATGGGAAGTTCGCAGGAAGATACGACACAACAGCGTATAATTTCCGCTAACGGCAGCAACGGTCTTAGCCGGCAAGAGACGTTCAGGGTAACTTATGCAGCTCCAATTACAGAACCTGAACTTACAGATTCGACAGTAGTAATAGAGGGTGATGTTGATTTTGAAGATTGGCCGGAAATTGAAGCAGAAAGAAATCATCTTTTCATAAATCCCCAGGATGAATGGATTGAAGATGTTGATTATCAATTTTTGGTCTGGAATCCCTCCACACAACGCAGAAAGATGTTTAGCCCCGCTACCTGGGATTCTACTGATTACGGTGAAATCGAGTTATCTGTTGATAATGAAGATACATCCACAACCCTCATAGCACGATTGTTTGATCCTGAAGGAGATGAAATCAGAATTCAGGATTTCTTCCAGGAATTTACTTTTGATAGATTGCCCCCGGTATCTTACACAATGGTGGTTTTTAAAGACAGCAATGAAAATGGAGAGTGGGATATGGGAAGCGTTATTCCCTTTCGTGCTCCGGAACCATATTATGTGCAGCGGGGCATTCAGGTTCAGGAAGGTTTTACTTCACAAATAGATATAAGGTTTAATTAAAATAATGGATGAACTAATTACCGATTTTATACCTGTAGTTTGGCACCGGCCGCTGCTAATAGTTTTTATTCTGATTATAACGGTAATCATCAGCATGATTTTTACCAAGCTGATGTCCGCTACCATCAAAGCCAGAGCTCAGGATAGTGCCGATGTAACCAGTCTTGTTTTTGTAAGGCGTTCACTAAATGTAATTATTTACCTCACGGGAATAAGCTTCGCCATTTTCATGATTCCGCCGCTAAAAGTAATAGCCGGCTCCTTGCTGGCTGGTGCCGGTGTTTTAGCCTTGGCTATAGGTTTTGCCTCTCAGGCAGCCTTGGCAAATGTGATAAGCGGTATTTTTATAGTGATTTTTAAACCATACAAAATCTCGGACAGAATTCAGGTCAGAACCGATTTATCTGGCGTGGTTGAAGATATCAACCTGCGCCATACCGTTATCCGAAATTTTGAAAACAAACGCATTATCATACCAAATTCTGTGATTAGTAACGAAGTGGTTATCAATTCCAATTATGAAGATGATAAAATCTGCAAGTGGATTGATATGGGGATCAGCTATGATTCGGACATCGATAAAGCCAAAGAAATAATGAAAGAGGAAATATTAAAGCACCCAAACTTCATTGATAACAGATCGGAAATGCAAAAAGAAGCCGGCGATGACATCGTGCCTGTTCGAGTAATTTCAATGGGTGACTCTTCTGTAAACCTGCGGGCATGGTCTTGGGCAATTGATCCACCCTCAGCATTTTTAATGGGTTGTGATGTACTGGAAAGCATCAAAAAACGCTTTGATAAAGAAGGTGTTGAAATTCCATTCCCTCACCGGACATTGGTGTATAAAAATTCCAAATCTGAAGATGTTTCAGAGTCTGAATAGACAATGCAATCCGCACGATTTGTGTCATCAGCTTTTTATGCCAGTGATTTGTAATAATCGATCAACACCTTACAAAGACTCATTCAAATTCTTATCTTATGGAACCGCTTTCAAAATTCTAATAAATCAGTTTTATGTCGGTAAAAACGAAATCAACATCTTCCAAATCAAACAGCAAACCTGCAAGTTCGCAGATGCAAGAGCCTTATCAGTCAGAGCATAAAATTCGCTTTGTAACGGCTGCCAGTTTATTTGACGGGCATGATGCCAGTATCAATATTATGCGCCGCATCCTGCAAAGCAGCGGGGCAGAGGTTATACATTTAGGTCATAACCGCTCCGTCCACGAAATTGTGAACTGTGCTATCCAGGAAGATGCCCAGGGAATTGCCATTAGTTCTTATCAGGGAGGACATGTTGAGTATTTTAAATACATGATTGAGCTGCTGAATGAACATGGCGCCGGACATATCAAAGTATTTGGCGGCGGCGGCGGCGTTATTGTTGGGGATGAAATTGATGAGCTGCATGAAGCCGGTGTCACCCGTATATTTTCAGTAAGCGACGGAAGTGATATGGGACTTCAGGGCATGATCAATTTTATGCTGAAAGAATGTGATTATGATCCTATTTCTGTAGCCAAACCTGATGTATCTAAATTAGCAAACAGGGATACCAATACTCTGGCGCGAAGCCTTACCGCCATCGAAAATGAACACACCGATGTGGTTTCTTTCAAAGAAGGGAAGATTTTTGATGAGCAGGGAAAAGAGATAGAAAACGCATCCAAAACCATCCCTTTAGTGGGAATTACCGGAACCGGCGGGGCTGGAAAAAGCTCCCTGACCGATGAACTTGTTCGCCGCTTTTTAACCGAGTATGAAGATCTGACTATTGGGATTATTTCCGTAGATCCATCCAAAATTAAAACCGGCGGTGCGCTTTTAGGCGACCGCATCCGGATGAACAGCATTGATACGGATCGTGTATTCATGCGAAGTATGGCTACACGGGCTTCCAATAGATCCACAAGTAAAGGTTTGCTGGGTGCTATCGAACTTTATAAAGCAGCCGGATTTGATCTCATCATTGTAGAGACCAGCGGAATTGGCCAAAGCGGAACCGAGATTGTGGATATTACCGACATTCCGGTGTATGTGATGACTAGCGAATATGGCGCCGCCACTCAGCTTGAGAAAATTAATATGCTTGATCTGGCTGATCTTGTGGTGCTGAATAAATTTGAAAAGAAAGGTTCTTTGGATGCGCTGCGCGATGTGAGAAAGCAAATTATCCGGAACAGCGGCTCCTGGCATGCGAAACCTGAAGACATGGCTGTATATCCAACGATAGCTGCTCAGTTTAATGATGAAGGCGTAAACCGGCTTTTTAAAGCCTTGGTGGAAATCATCAACAACAAATATAAAACCGGCTGGGAAACCAAATTATATACCAATGCTGAACCAGCCGAGGATATTCAGGCGCAGGCTATTATACCGGGGAAACGGGTTCGGTATTTGTCGGAAATTTCTGAGACCATTCGCGATTATCACGAATGGGTGGAAGATCAGGTTGAAACAGCTACGAAATTGGACCAGGTTTCGGGAACTATGAATCAACTTGAGAATTGGAACCCGGATGAGGGAGAGGCAATGATTGGAAATCTCTCCAAAATGAAAGAACACTGGCTTTCGAAGCTGGATGTGCTTCCCAAAAAAGTTTTGGAAGGCTGGAATGAATTGTACCAGCAGTACCGCCAAGGCCATCTGGAAGTGAAAACGAGGGGAAAAGTTTTTAGAAATGAGTTATTTCGGGAATCACTGAGTGGACTTAAAATTCCCCGGGTAGCACTTCCCAAAACCAAAAGTGCAGGAGACCGTTTGAAGTTTGCGCTGAAGGAGAATCTCCCCGGCTATTTCCCCTATACCGCCGGCGTATTTCCTTTTAAAAGAGAAGGAGAGGACCCAACCCGCATGTTTGCCGGCGAAGGCACTCCGGAGCGCACTAATAAACGATTTCATTATGTAAGTGAAGGACTGCCCGCCGCACGACTTTCCACTGCTTTTGATTCGGTTACTCTTTATGGCGAAGATCCCGGTTTTCGTCCTGATATTTATGGAAAAATTGGCAATTCGGGTGTGAGTATTTGTACACTCGATGACATGAAAAAGCTCTATTCCGGCTTTGATCTGACTTCCCCAACTACTTCTGTCTCAATGACTATCAATGGTCCGGCCCCAATGATTCTGGCCATGTATATGAATACAGCTATCGATCAGGAAGTAGAGCGCCATCTGATAAGTGAAGGGAAGTGGGAGGAAGCTCAGAAAAAGATAAAAGCATATTTTAAAGAGCGCGGGGTTGAAGTACCTGAATATTGCAGTGAGATTCCCGCCGGACATAATGAATTCGGTTTGGGCTTGCTCGGCATTTCGGGTGATCATCTTGTGGAAAAAGAGACCTATGAAAAAATTAAAGATCAAACCCTGTCTGTTGTACGCGGAACCGTTCAAGCGGATATTCTGAAAGAAGATCAAGCGCAAAATACGTGTATATTTTCTACTGAATTTGCCCTAAAAATGATGGGGGATATTCAGGCATACTTCACTGAAAAGGAAGTCCGTAATTACTACTCAGTTTCTATTTCGGGATATCATATCGCCGAAGCCGGAGCCAATCCAATCACCCAGGCGGCATTCACACTCGCAAACGGTTTTACGTTTGTGGAGTATTACATCGCACGAGGATTAAGTGTGGATGATTTTGCTCATAACCTGTCTTTCTTTTTTAGTAATGGCTTAGATCCCGAGTATGCAGTTATTGGGAGAGTAGCCCGACGAATTTGGTCGGTGGCTATGAGGAATAAATACAGCGCAAATGATCGCTCCCAAAAGCTGAAATATCATATTCAAACCAGTGGCCGTTCGCTGCATGCGAAAGAAATTCAGTTTAATGATATACGCACCACTTTGCAGGCATTATTGGCAATATATGATAACTGTAACTCGCTGCATACCAATGCTTATGATGAAGCAATTACCACTCCAACTGAGGAGTCGGTACGTCGGGCATTAGCCATTCAGATGATCATCAATAAAGAACTGGGAACCACCAAAAACGAGAACATAAACCAAGGTTCCTTTTTCATTGAAGAGCTTACCGATTTGGTGGAAGAAGCCATCCTCACCGAGTTCGATCGAATTACTGAAAGAGGGGGAGTTCTTGGGGCGATGGAAAGCATGTATCAGCGTGGTAAAATCCAGGATGAAAGCCTGCACTATGAATCCAAAAAGCACACCGGCGAATTGCCGATTATTGGAGTAAATACTTTCCTTGGAGAAAATAAGGAAGGCGAAAATAAGCCCATAGAGTTGATACGTTCTACAGATCAGGAAAAACGCCAGCAGATCGACAATCTCAAAGCCTTCTGGAAACGAAATGAACCTGATGCTGAGAAAGCAATTGAGAGTCTTAAAGAAGTTGCCAGAAATAACGGCAACCTTTTCGTAGAGCTGATGGAGACCGTAAAAGTAGCTTCCCTGGGACAGATTTCCCATGCTCTTTATGAAGTTGGCGGGCAGTATAGACGTAATATGTGATCAGAGATTGACTAGAAGGAATAGCTTCGCCAGTGGGAGTGGGAGTGGGAGTGGGAGTGGGATAAAGGAATTATGCCATCTACTGGTTTAGCTGATTAGTAGGACGTATGCTGAGTTTGCTTGGTTCAAAACCTGCAAAAAGCCCTCAAACCTGAACTGTTGATTGAAGCTTCAGATTATCTGTACAGCGAGGATAAAATCAGGGAAATTACTCAGCCTGATGTTACCGATGACCGCATTTTCGGCCGCCTGACGAATCTTGAAATGGAAGATTTGCTGGACTCGGACAAAGTGGAGAAATGCAGGGATGAGATGCAAGATCAGGATTCGGGTATTATTCTGATAATAGGAGAGGGAGCCTCTATTATCGCTGAAGATATGGATGTTCTTATTTATGCTGATATGGCCCGGTGGGAAATTCAGAAGCGAATGAGGAACAACGAAGTAAATAATATTGGCATCAACAATGCCGGCAATGGGATAGAGGATAAATATAAGAGAGGCTTTTTTGTTGACTGGAGAATCTGTGATAAGCTGAAAGAAGATCAGTATGAAAAATTTGATTTCATATTAGATACAAACAAGAAAGATGAGCCAAAACTCATTGATAAAAATACTTTTGATTTTGCACTTCAGGAAACAATTAAACAACCTTTTAGTGTAGTTCCCTTTTTTGATCCCGGGCCCTGGGGCGGACAATGGATGCGCAAGGTTTGCGGGCTGGACGAAGAACCTGAAAATTTTGCCTGGTGTTTCAACTGTGTTCCCGAAGAAAACAGCGTGCTATTCGAATTTGGCCTTGGGTTTTCAAACCTGTTCCCATTATTATTTTCAATCGCAATTGACAAGATGCCTGACTACGCCAATGAAGTATCAGGCTTTATCATACTGGCTGTTTCAGGGGGTGCTGTAATTTCCCCTTTAATGGGCTTTGTAAACCAGAATTTCGGAGTCGTAGCCGCACTGTTCGTTTTGGTTGCTTGTATTTTATATGTAGCCTATGCTGCTATGTACATTTTAGGAAAAGAAGTAAAACATCAAGAATAATATCATGAACCAATCAAAAACTGTTCTCACATTAGATGCCGGTGGAACCAATTTTGTATTCTCGGCCATTGAAAATGAAAAAGAACTTGTAGACCCGGTAACATTACCAGCCCAGGCACATGATCTGAAATTATGCCTGGCAAATTTGATTGCCGGCTTTGAAAGCATCATCTCCCAGCTGGATAAAAAACCTGATGCCATCAGTTTTGCATTTCCCGGCCCGGCTGATTATCCAAAAGGTATAATCGGAAATTTGCCCAACTTTAAAGCTTTTAAAGGGGGAGTAGCTTTAGGCCCAATGCTGGAAGACGAATTTGGTATTCCTGTGTTCATTAATAATGATGGGAATCTTTTCGCTTATGGTGAGGCACTTAATGGAATTTTACCAGAAATCAATCAAAAACTGGAAGCAGCCGGCAGTGTAAAGCGGTTTAATAATTTGATCGGGATTACCATTGGCACCGGCTTTGGCTGTGGTATTGTACTGGATGGCAAATTATTAACCGGGGATAATTCATGTGGATCTGAAATTCACAATACCTTAAATGTGGGTAATTCAGATTGGAATGCGGAGGAATCGGTAAGTACCCGGGCCATTCAGCGAGTGTATGCAGAGGAGGCCGGGTTAGATTTTGAAGCTCTTATGCCTGGCGAAATCTATGAAATTGCAAAAGATGAAAAGGATGGAAATATCGTTGCCGCCTTAACATCATTCCAGCAATTTGGTACTGCCCTGGGGAATTCCATTGCCAATGTACTCACATTAATTGATGGCCTTGTGGTAATAGGAGGAGGAGTTTCGGCGGGCTGGGATTTATTTGCTCCATTTATGTTTAAAGCGCTGAGGAAAAAATACAATAATTTCAATGGAGATGAATCCGACCGCCTGTCCTTTGTAGTGTATGATCTGGAAGATGAACAGGAATCGGAGAAATTTCTGAAAGGTAACTCTATTGAGATCATTGTACCGCGAAGTGGCAGAAAGATTGAATATGATAACTGGGCGCGGGCTGGAGTTGGAAAAACAGTACTGGGTACAAGCAATGCCGTAAATCTGGGTGCATATGCTTATGCCCTGAACAAGTTGAATGAGGAAAAACTGATTCCACCTGCAAGAACGAATAATGCCAATAAAAAAATGGGAAATATCCTGAATGAAGCAGCAGGATAAAATAATAGGCAACCGGCACCCATAGTAATTAATCCAACTACTACGCCTTTTTTATATCCTATTTTAGATATTAAAGCTCCGCCGGGAATAGAGAAAACAAAATAGGCGGTAAAAAAAGCAAATTGAACAAGGCCGGCTTCAAAATATGAAAGTTCAAATATGTCTCGAAGCCGCGGGATTAATGCATCTACCAACACAGTTATAAACCCCCACATAAAGAATAGAGTAGTTACAACTATAAAAGCAGGACGGTAGCTTTTTATTTTATTGGTCCCAGCCGAGGGTTTAAAACCCTGCACTTTCAGTGCAGCA
>JBBDNN010000012.1:0-39362 GCA_040877545.1 Balneolaceae bacterium | reverse complement strand
TTTTATCTGCCACAATATACCTTAACTTGGTGTCTACTAAAATGTAGCAACTCCAGGATGCCATTTTAAGGGATTCTTCGCCCAAGACACCTCTTCGGGGCACTCCGCATTCGCTTCATTCAGGATGACAATGGCGTTGTTGGTATTCTCTCCAACCATTCTCAAATCTCTCTCCTAATTTCTCCTAATCTGGAAGATGGTATTAGTAACGATGGCTGCCAGGGAAACAATGGTGGACATCACCGTAATACGTTCAGCTGTAGTCAGCTTTTGTGTTTCCTTTTTAGGTGGAATGATGAGAACGGATCCGGGCCGGACGTCGGGGTAGGACCGGAAGAAGAGGAATCGTTTGGTGCGGTCTACTTCTCCATTAGCATACACAATGTAGGCGCTTTTTGTGTTGGCATCTTCAGTGAAACCACCGGCAGAACCAATGTAACTTTTGAAAGATTTATTTTCCTGGTAGCGGGTATTAACAGGGTACAGTACTTCGCCTCGAATTTGCACCGTTTCAAGTTGTTTTGGAATTTTAATTACATCCCCCTCCTGCAACAACAGGTCGGAATCGGAGCCCGGACGATTAAGAGCCTCTTCGAGTTGAATGCCTACTTGTGATAAAGATTCAATTTCTTCACCCATCACCGTATCAGCCAGGTTCAGCTCAAATTCATTTAACAATCTGCTAAAATTTCGGTCAAGCGAAGCACCCTCTATATACGCATATTGGGTAATTCCACCGCTTTCTTCGATAAGATCACTCAGGCGAAAATCACGTGTACTTAGCACGTAAGATCCCGGATATAAGACTTCACCTTCAATCCTCACTGTTTGCTGCTTTTCGTATGCGGGAGATTTTCGTACAAAAATCTGGTCGAAGGGCTGAAGAATCATCTCTTCCAGTTCCTCAGAATAGTTAAGGCCGTTTTCAATATCGATAGTAAAGAGTTCAGCAATTTCATTTTTTATTCTTCCCGTCCTGTCGTCCTGAATTCGCCGGGCAACTTCAACTCTGTATGGTGCTGCTTCTTCTTTGAAACCTTCGGCTTCTAATATCAGATCTTTGAGGGTGGTGTTTTCATTAAATGGAAATGTGCCCGGTTCAATGACAGAGCCGCTAATTGTGACAGTGCGTAACTCACGTAATTCAAATATAGAGGAAACTTTGATGCGGTCGTCCTTAACGAGTTGGACATCATTTTGATCCGGATTCTCCAGGAGCCTTCTCAGGTTTACAGAAATGGCTTCGATTGAATAATCGTCGCGGGTTCTGTAAATAATGGCACGATCCATAAAAGCATCACCCATCACACCTTCCGCATTCTGAATAAGAGCATAAAGTGTGGGATTACTTTCGAGCTGGTATTCCCCCGGCCGGAAAACCGAACCTTCAACTACAATCTTATTTTCATACCGATCCAGCACTTCTCCAATAGTTACTATATCACCTGATTGCAGTTCTGTATTTTTTTGTTCGGGATAACGAATATCGATAATGCTTTTTTCAGTTGCTGTAGTACGTTCTACTTTTACCCGTTTTTTGAAAGCATTTTGTGTGAAGCCTCCTGCATATTCCAGTAAATCTTCGAAAGTTTCTCCTTCGATAGTCTCAAATAAACCCACTCTTTTAGCTTCTCCTTCAACAGTAATTCTGTTTACATAAGGATCAACTTTGATGATATCCTGATCTTGTAAGCTAATGTTACCTGTCAGGTCTCCTGTAGTCAGAAAATTATACAAATCCACAATTCTGTGAACTTCCCCGCCCCGTAGTACTTTTATGGAGCGATAACTTCCCTCTTCATCGGGTCCGCCGGCTGCATATAAAGCATTAAAAACTGTTGATAAGGAAGAAAGAGTAAAAGTACCGGGCGTAGAAACCTTACCAATAATACTGACCTTTATGCTCCTGATATTTCCAAGCGTAACCTGGATGAAAGTATTGGGATTTGCGCCTTTAAGACCGGAATATATATTGGAAAGTTTATCGGTTAAACGCTGAGTGGCTTCTTCTATAGTCATGCCACTAATAAAAACGGGGCCGACATTACTTATTTGTACCGCACCCTCAGGACTTATCCTAAGCTGATAGGTATTTTCAGCGGCGCCCCAAATATCTATAATAAGCTGATCGCCCGGGCCGAGGGTGTAATTGGTTGGAGTGGCTATATTTAAGGAGGGTTCAAAGGAAAGGTTTTCATTAGAGAAAATATCAGACCCAAAAACCACCATAGTATCTTCTTCCTGTCTGCTGAGGAGTAGATCGAGTGTATCTGTTACTTGCTCCTGCGGCCTGGTAGTTCTATAATCTGTTTGTGAACCGGTGCGCATTCTCGGATCGTCCTGGCTGGTGGTTGTTCTTTCAGAATCGGGCCTCGCAGATCGTACCTCGTTTAGCCTGGACCTCAGTTTCGAGACTTCAGAGCGAGGTGTGCCACGTGCAACGGCAAGAGCCTCCACTTCTGAGATGGTCATTCCCCGATCCTGCATGCGCTCATACAGCTGCATAATTTGTTGATCGCTCAGGTCATCCGCTTTAAAATTTCGAAAATCAATGCCGATATCCTGTGACATCAAAGGAAGGGCAAACATCATTAAAAGGAATGTGAAAAAAGTATTCTTTAAATATTTCATTCAGAAAATATATTTAGAGGAGTAAAGTACGTGCCGATTGAATCTTATTGTTATATTCAGCCTACGAAGTTAAGAAAATTTAAATAAAGCAACTAAAGTGAACTCACCTGTTACCCGTTTTATTATTAAGGCTTTGGCAATTTTTATAGTTTGGTATTTATTGTACGAACTATGGCTGTTGCCCGAAGGAACATTGGATGAACGGCTTTCCCTGAACATTATTGGTGCCAGTGCAGGTTTTTTAGAGTGGATTGGATATGAAGTTTATACCATAAACAGGATTATTGGGATTGGTGAATACGGCGGTATCGAAATTGTGGATGGTTGTAACGGTATTGCTGCAATTGGCCTGTTCCTGGGCTTTATTTTAGCCTATCCCGGTAACTGGAAAAACAGGATCAGCTTCAGTGTTATCGGGATTGGAATTATTTACCTGGTGAACCTTATCAGAGTTATCACTCTCACAATTACACAGGTTGAATGGCCGGAATTTTTTGAGTTCACACATGATTATTCCACAACAGCTATTTTTTACATCGTTATTTTTGGGCTTTGGATGGTATGGGTAAATTTTGCTGAAACTGATTTTTCTGAACAAAAGGCAACAATGAGTCATGCCTGATACTCTTAGTAGAATTCTTTTAACAGCTTTGATCCTTCTCGTCTATTTTTTCCTGTTGCGGCCAATCAGGGGTGAAATAAACCAAACTATTTTTCCTTTAGTGGAACAAAGTATTCAAGAAAGTGACTCACAAATCAGCTATAGCCAGAGTGGTACTGTTAGCAACAGAATTGAGTGGGGTGATATTTCCAATCCCAAAGAACTTTACTTAAAAATCCCTTTCGGGCTAAATTTTTTAATTGGGATAATAGGTTTAATATTAGTGAAGGCAGAAAACCGCTATTACTGGATTTTAGCAGCTATTCAATTGGGAGGCGGTATTGTAGCTTTTGCCTCCTTTTATTTCGGAACTGTTTCTTCTGCTAATTTTTTAATTATAACAGATTTAATAATGAGATACCTGATGCCGCTTTGTTCTTTGGGTATCGTCCCACTTGCTTTCATCCAAAAAAGACAATAACCAAATGAAGGAAAAGCTTAAGGAACATCATCAGGTTTTAGAGGAGATTGTAAGTGATTATGTTTCAGGGAAATTTTTTGAGCTGGACCTGGATGAAATATTTTCATCAATCAAAAGTAGTGGTGATGTGTGGGTATTGGGAGCAGGGAAGGCTTCGGTAGCAATGGCCAGACAAGCTATAGATTATTTTAAGGATAAAATTAAAGATGGTATTATCATTGCCCCGGAAAAATCCAAAGAATTACATCAGATTCAGGTATTTAAAGGCTCTCATCCCTTGCCGGATAATGATACAGTTTCATCGTCATACGAACTGCTGAATCTCGCTCGAAAAATTCCCAAAGGAGATACGGTGATTTTCTGCCTTTCAGGCGGAGCTTCTGCTTTATTTTGTATTCCTGCAAAAGGAATTGAGTTGGAGGAAATAAGAAATTGTTATGAGCTTTTACTGAATTCAGGGGCTTCGATCCATCAAATAAATGTGGTGCGAAAACATCTCTCGGAAACAGCCGGGGGAAGATTGGGGGAGGTGTTGTCGCAAACAAATCTGCATTCTGTAATTTTATCTGATGTGCCGGGTGATGATCCCCAAAGTATTGGCAGCGCCCCTACGATCCCGGATTCTTCAACTTTTAAAGAAGCTTTTCAAATTTTGAAACAATTTAAATTGTGGGATCACATGCCTCATTCCGCCCGAATCCATATTTCGAAAGGCATGCATGGGGATGTCCGGGAAAATCCAGGAGCCGGGGATCAAAAGTGGGAGCATCATTCGGTGAATGTGATTTCGGGAGCAAAAGTTCTGGCCGAAAATATTTCCAAAGAGCTTAGAGATCGTGGTTGGAATGTCTTTATAGCAGAAGAGGCTTATGATGATGACCTGAAAAAGGTGTCAAAGAAAATATGCAGTGAAGCAATTTCAGTTGTGAGTGAAGATAAACCTGTTTCCAAACCGGCGGCTCTCATTTATTTTGGTGAAAGCACGGTGAATGTTAGCGGGAAGGGAAAGGGCGGCAGGAATCAGGAGATGGCATTGAATGCTGCTATTTCAATCGAAGGCCAGCATTCTATTTCACTGCTCAGCCTCGGAACGGATGGCATGGATGGGCCAACCGATGCAGCCGGTGCCATCATAAATTCTGAAACTGCCCTGTTGGCCCGCAAAAAGAAACTGAATCCCGAAGAATATCTACAGAACAACGACTCCTATCATTTTCATGAAAAGATGGAGACACTGGTAAAAACCGGCCCCACGGGTAATAACCTGATGGATCTTCAGGTGGTTTTGGTGAGTTAAAGGTTTAAGACTGAATAAACCTGGTTGCTCGATTCCAGAAGGACGGGGGACGGAGGACCGGAGACCGATACCCCACATCCTATGTTTGGGAAGTAATATGAGATAGCAGATATTTCAAAAAAAGGCGGCGGAAGGGCAGGTAATCTGTTTTCTACAAAGCTAATATCTATCTCCTAAAATTTATATTTTAAGCCCAATTCAAAAATATCATCTATGATCTGGGAAAATCCTTCGTATCTCTGGTTTGTTCTTTTATTACCCGTTGCTATTATGCTTATCTGGTGGCAAGGGAGACGTTTACAGGTCAAAAAATCAAGCTATTTTAGTGAGGAATTATTTTCATCTTTGCGCAAAGGATATTGGTCTTTTGGTGGCAATCTGAAGACGGTTTTTTTATTAACAGGTATCTTTTTCCTGATTATTTCTTTGGCCGGCCCCCAAATTGGAACGGAAGTTCGCGAGGTAAAACGTCGTGGGGTGGATATGCTGGTTGCGCTGGATTTATCAGCGAGTATGAATGCGGAGGATGTTCGTCCGAGCAGGCTGGAAAAAGCAAAATTTGAAATCAACAGGCTTATCGAACGGCTGAGAGGTGACAGGGTAGGCTTGGTCGTTTTTACCGGTGAGGCTTATATTCAAAGTCCTATGACTCTCGATTATTCAGCGCTTAAACTGTTTCTCGATATAGCCGACACCGATCAAATGCCAAGTTCTGCAACCGATTTTAAATCGGCGATGGAAACCTCCCTCCAGGCTTTTGAAGCTCTTGATGATAACCCAAGCGAGGCGGCTAAAGTGCTGCTGATTATCTCCGATGGGGAAGATCACGGGCAGTCATATAGCGAGGAGCTTGAAAGACTTATTGATCATTCTATTTCCATTTACACACTTGGTATTGGCACAGAAGAGGGAACCACTATACCGATTTATGAAGAAAATTCGAACCAGTTGATTGGCTATAAACGTGATAATAATGGGCAGGTGGTAACCACAAGATTGCAAAATAGCGTACTTCAAAGTATCGCCAATACCGGTAATGGAGATTATTATTCTATTGAGAGAGGTAATGACGGTATTGATTCGTTTTTGGCGCGTGTAGATGAGCTGGAAAAGGGAGAATTTGCCAGCCAGGAGTATGCCGATTATAAAAATCAATATCAGTGGATGGGCGCTTTTGGATTGCTATTTTTGGTCTGCTCAGCCCTGATTCCGAACTACAGAAGGAAAATGAATGATTAAACTTTTTATATCTGATCTGGATGGTTGCATCGCGCATCCTTTTGTGAGCCCGGATTGGAAAACCATTACCCGAATTAAAGAATTAAATAATCTCAGTAAAAACGATCCTGCTATTCCCCCACTCACGATCTGCTCCGGGCGGCCGCTCCCTTTTGTTGAAGCTGTTGCCCAGTGGCTGGATGTAAAATTCCCGATGCTTTTTGAAAGCGGCGGCGGCATTTATGATCTCCAGGAAAATGAACTTTCATGGAATCCTCATTTTGATAAAGAGGCAAGGGAGGCTGTGGTAGAAATTAAAAGCTGGATGGAAGAGCATCTCATTAATAAATTTGATGGCACTATTGCAGAATTCACCAAGTTCACTGATGCCGGATTAATAAATCCTGAGAAATCACAAATAGTGCTGATGCATAAAGAGATTCTGAATTATGTCACGAAAAGATATCCGCGATTTGAGGTGCACGATACCGATGTCTCCGTAAATGTGATTCTTAAAAAGACCAATAAGGCCAACGGCATCCGCTTCCTTTGCAATATGCTGGACCTTAATTTAGATGAGGTTGCCTATATCGGCGACAGCAGCGGTGATATCGAGGCCCTTAAAATAGTGGGGAAAGCTTATGCCCCTATTAATGCGGGTTCCTACGTCAAAGAATCAGCCGGATTTGTTACCGCCGAAGCTACCCTGGGCGTGCTTGAAGCCTATGAGAATTTGATCGAATTTAATAAAGGAGTGGGTTAAAGATTAAGAACTCTCCCTATCCTGTAGCTGCTTCAAGAGTTCGAAATAATTCTCGATCAGGCGTTGGTAGTCGGAGGAGTATTTGGTGAAGTCGGGATCGTTGAGGCGGTTTCGGATCTGCTTTTCAAGTTCTTCGAGTGTAAGTTCGGGAGGTGTTGACCGTTCGAAATCGCCGGGGGCATCTCCTTCACGTCTTTCTTCTTCATCACGTTCCTGCATGGCATTTTCGGCTTCAAGCATGCGCGACAGGATGTTTTGCTGCCGTTCTATCATCAGTGGATCAGCGGCTCCGCCACGAAGATCGTTAATGGTGTCTTCCATGTCTTCAATCATGCGTTCAAGCTGGCTGCCAATTTTATCGCCGCCCTCACCACCTTGCTGAATTTGCTGGAGTTGCTTCCGAATACGGTTTTGCTCCCGTGCCATTTGCTCCAGTCTTTCCATCTGGTCCTGCGAAAGCCGCTCGCCCTGGATATCATTAATCATATCCTGCATTTGCTGATTCAATTTTTGTTGCTGCTCGCCGGATTGCTGAAGCTGTTCCATCATTTGCTCGGAGCTCATTCCACCACCACCGCCATTATTTTGGGAATTCTGAAGCTGTTCGAGCAAATTCGCTATCATAAAAGAAATATCATTAATCCCGCCCAATGCTTGTCGCGAAGCTACAGACGACCTGCTTTGATCCCGCTCAGCCATATGCTCCAGAGAACTTCTCAGCTGCTTTTCAACCTCCAGTTTCTTCTGGTTTATTTTATTTGATAGTTGCGGGATTTCCGATGATAATTGAAAGAGAGAATCTGAAATAGCCCCAAAAATTTCTTCCACATTTCTTTGATTTCGGGCAAAACTTACATAAGCCTGACTACGGTTTTCAGTTGCCGAAGCAAGGCTGGATAGATTTTCCTGCTCCACTGAAATAGTCAATAAAGAATGCAATGCGTACTGCATGCCGGCAATATTTATCTGCATTTGTTGTTGGCTCATTCCTTCCATCAGGCTCTTTGTTTTTTGAGCAAGCTGCTCATATCGCTGTTGGTGATTTTGGCCCTGATTATTATCCTGCTTTTTATTTTTTTCACCCGATTCGTTATCACCTTTCTGTTCACCTTCGCCGTCTTCCTTCTGATGTTCTTTTTCAAGCTGTTCTTGCAGCTCCTTCATGAGTTGTTCTAACTCTTCGCCGGCTTCTTTTTGAAATTCATTTATCTTCTTTTCATTCTTTTTGCTGGTGTTTTTGGAGAGTGAATCTACTTTCTCTTTTAGCTTCTTATTTTCTTTAAGCGATTGTTCCTGTTGCTGATTTTTCTCTTCTTCGGAAGTATCATCTTCGCTCAACTCTTCTTCTTTTCGGGCTTGGTCTTCAAAAGACCTGGCTAATTTATCAAGGTCAGAATTTAGCTTTAGTTGCTTGAACAGCTCAATAGTACGTTCCAGCCGCTCCTGATAAAGCTCTTCATTGAACTCCAGGTTCTCCATTGCTTCACGAAGCTGCTCGGGACTCATTTGTCCCAGCTGATCTTTCATTTTCTCCAGGGCTTCCAGGTAAGCCGGATCATCAATCTCTTCCATCAGCTTTTTCAGTTCTTCATACGCCTTCTGGGTTTCTTCTGATAAAATGCTGTTCTCGCTGAGTTCATTTTTGATCTCATTAAATTTCTCATTCAGCTCATCTATCTTTTTTTGGACATCTTCTTGTTGCTGTTGAACCTGTTCCAGTTCCCTTTTTTGCTCATAGCCGGCATCTTCGGGGTTCTCCTTCAATTTTTCTTTAAACTGATCATATTGATCCTGCATTTCACTGAAAGAATCAGAGATATCCTCAAGATCTGTTCCTACCTCATCTTCCCGCTCATCCAGTCCCTCAAAATAGTCTACCATGGATGGAACAGTGAGTGTAAGTACACTGGAGCGCGATGTTTTATAGCCCCGGTACTCATCGTTATCCTGAACTTCAACCCAAAACGAAAGTACGTCCTGTGGCTTCAGCCTTAGTTCTTCCAAATTCCAGCTAAAGGATTGCAAAGCTCCATTTTCCGGTTTTTCGAGGGAAATTGACCCGGTGGTTGGCTTGTCTACATAAGCCCGCTGATGTTCAAAATGTAATGAGGAGCTTGTTAACTGGAAATCATCGGAGACGCGAAAAAGCAGGTTTATATTTTTGGGATTTACTTTTTCGAAAGAGTTTTGAGGTTCAAGAATTTCAACAAAAGGGTATTCATCTTTTTGAGGGGAAAGAATAACCTGGAATGAATTCTTGTTGGTTAAACCGCTTTCATCTGCCATTGAAAATGCAAGAGTATCTCTTTGTGTGATGAGGGCTTGATGAGAAAAAGTGCTGTCATCAAAAATCGCCAGCTTTTGAGTGCTGTCTATGCTTTCTATTTCTACAAATTGTACCGGTTTATTTAATAGCCCCGATAATTTGATTTCGGAACCTTCATAAGCCCTTATTTGTGAGAATGGATAGGATTGCTGAACAGTATCAAGCTGTGTATAAGCCGGTGGAATCACTGTTGCAAATAATTCAGAAAAACGCGGCCGCAGCTGGACATCAGCAGTAAAAACATCGCTTTTATACTCATCCATCTGAATGTAATATTCGAGATCGTCATTCAAATCGAAGGGGAGGGATTGGTAGGTGCTGCCCGAAATATTCATCCCGCGTGTTCGGTAATTTTCTTCAACCGAGGTTTTTATTTTAAGGGAGACATCATCCGGGTTTTGAGTGCCGCTGAATTGCACATCTACCTGGAACGGACTTCCCTGCTCAATAGTGACATTCCCGGGCTTGACTTCAAAAACATAAGGATTGGGTTTTTCATAGGCTTCCCAAAAAGTAACAGAACGCTCAAAGGCGTGATTAAAATTAAAAATTGTCAAACCGGCAATAATTAAAGTCAGGAATGATAATAACAGTGTTCTTTGGTATTGATGGCTGATATCAGCCTGACTGACATAATCGGTAAGTACCTTTTCGAGTTTTGCCGGTTCCAGCTTCGACAGGTTTTGGAAGATGGCGGCATCAATAAGCTTCCTGTTACCAGAAGTTGATTTCTCGAGATCAAGGGTATCTTTTAATTCCGGCAGATTACTGCTTCGGCTAAAAATTCTGTAAAATTCCTGAAAGCTTTGATTGGTAATGGTTTTCATTCCTCCCCATAAGGAGAAAGTAGAAAGGGCAACAATAACAAGCAGAAGAAAGGTTTTTGTAAGGGAAGAAAAATAAAACAGATCTTCAGCAATGATGAAGGCTGTGATTCCTGCCAATAAGATAAACAGCGAACGCAGCAAAACCGTACTTCTTTTCTTAGAAGCCAGAGACTGATAAGCAGTATATAATTTCTGCTCTGCCTGTGATGAATTTATGCCGGTTTTTTGTTTGCTCATAATTTAATAAGACGATGCAAAATTACAGAAAGAGCCTTCAGGTTAAATATTACTTAGGTGTAACGTTTCTGAGACTGAATATTTTCTTCCATTTGAATCTATCCTGATTATTTCCTTCTCAGAATCGTGTTCAAGATATAAATACCAATTCTCTTGTGCTGCCTGCTGTAAAAACGTCTCTTTCTCATTCAGCGTTTGCACGGGATACATATCGTAACCCATTACCCAGGGCAGGGGGGTATGTACGTGTGTGGGCAGCAAGTCGGCAACAAAAACCAGGGTTTTTCCATCGGCTTCAATTTTAGGAAGCTGCTGGCCAATGGTGTGTCCATTTGCGATGATAGTTGAAAGCCCCGGTTCATATTCATGGCCTTCCTCCACAAGATGCAATCTGTCGGTATTTGAAAGCGGATCTATGTTCTCAGGCAGGAAGCTGGCTTTCTCGCGTGCATTAGGATTGGTGGCATTTTTCCAGTGAGATTCTACCACGTAATATTCTGCATTGGGAAAAAGTAAATCCAGTTCACCTTCATCATTGTAATAGGTAGTACCTCCACAGTGATCAAAATGTAGATGAGTAAATATCAGGTCCGTCACATCTTCAAAAGTAAAGCCATGTTCTTTAAAAGATTTTTCCAGGTTTTTTTTCTCCTGGTCTAATTGATAGATGCCTTTCATTTTATCATCAAATTTGGTTCCGGCTCCATTGTCAACAAGGTATATCTTGCCGGTATTGTTGGATTTGATGAGCAGGCATCGCATAGTCATCGGGATGCGGTTCTTGTGGTCTGCGGGAAGATTTCGGGACCATAAAGTTTTGGGAACTACTCCGAACATCGCTCCGCCATCCAGCCTGAAATCTCCGGTTTCAATTGTATATAACTCAAAGGGGCCAAGCGTGGTTTTCGATAAACTCATAAAGGGGTTTTAAGATGAATTAGAATATAGTGAAGAGAGAGATTAGTAAACAGGGGGGAGGTAATAGTGATCAGTTAACAGAAATTACTTTTTGTGGTTGAATTAATTATTTAAGGGTTGGTATGAAAAAAAAGCCTCTTTAAAAAGGAGGCTTTTTATCTGTGTAATTCCTTAATCCATCAACCTGGTCAAAAAGTGGGAATTACATCATTTCGATAGAGTGTATCTAATAGGGTTACAGAGATCATCAAAAGAAAAAACACAATAGCTGTTATTAGCAGGATGGTATTAAACTTTACATCCCAATAAAGATTCATAAAAAAAGCAGCTACTAAGGAGGCTTTTATGACAGCGATAGAAAGTGCTGTGATTATATCAAATGGGGCAGGAATGGCGACAAATTTTCCCAATATTACAGTTACAATAGTAAGAAAAACCAATGCGATACCTACCGCCCAAAGCTGGCCTGCTGTAGAAATATGATGTCCGTGGTGTTCGTGTTGTGTTGGTGAAGTCATGGTTAGATTCCTGTCATTCAATTAAATATAGTAGTGGAAATAAGAAAATCCAGATCAAGTCAACCAAATGCCAATACAGGCCGGTGATCTCGACGGGGGTATAATATTCGCTGCTAAATTCACCTTTACTTGCCCGGCGGTAAATCCAGTATATCAACCCAATTCCGATTAAAACGTGAAGGGCATGAACTCCGGTAAGCATGTAATAGATGCTAAAGAATATGGGGGCTTGCGCGTGTTCAATACCAGCATAGGTATAATAACTGCCGGGGAAGATGCCTAACTCGAACTTGTGGAAGTATTCAAAAGCTTTAATTACCATAAATATACAAGCAAGAGCGATAGTGATGAGCAGGTTTATCTTCAGGCCTTTTATTTGATTTTTTTGTACCGAACGTATGGCCATAGCTACAGTTAAACTACTACCGATAAGTACTACCGTGTTAACTGCTCCCCAGAGGGTGTCAAGTTGTAGAGCGGCTTCCTGGAACAAATCGGGGTACCAGGTCCGGTAAATAATATAGGCGCAAAATAATCCGCCAAAGAAAAGGATTTCATTCACTATAAAAACCCACATTCCCATCTTTGCAGTATCAAACTGATGCTCGGCATCTACAAAATGATGCTCGACCTGATGTGTCTGTGTTGATTCATTCGACATTAGCTTCCCATTTAATTTTTTTTATTTAAAATTTAATTATCAGTCGAGATTATAATTAACCCATTCTTTTTCATCAGACATATCCACCTCTTTTTCGGATTCCTCAACTTCTGCACCATGGAAATCTACCAGCCCAAGCTGAAATTCTTCCATAGGTTTGTGATAGTAATAGGGGCCGTTTATGACAACCGGGATATGATCAAAATTATGCAGGTCTGGCGGTGAAGTTGCCTGCCATTCTAAACCACGGCTCCCCCACGGATTCGCAGGTGCTCTTTCCCCATCTCTAAAAAGAGATTTAGCGAGATAATAAGCGATGAGTAAAAACCCCATCCCAATTATATAAGAACCAATGGTTGAAGTTTGGTGAAAGATGGTAAACTGATCAATATAGTTGTAATACCGCCGGGGCATTCCCATTGAACCCATTATGAACTGAGGCAAAAAGGTGAGGTTGAAACCGATGAAGATAAATCCGGCCGCAATTTTCCCCAGGAACTCATTATACATTCTGCCGGTCATTTTTGGCCACCAGTAATGGAGTCCGGCTAATAACGCTATAATTGTTCCGCCCATCATCACATAATGAAAGTGGGCAACCACATAATAAGTATCGTGTAAATGTACATCGGCTGAAAGAGCACCTACCATAATGCCGGTAAATCCACCGATAGAAAACAGAAACAGAAAACTGTACACATAAATCATGGGTGTTTTCATATCAATGGATCCTTTATATAAAGTAGCTACCCAGTTGAGCACTTTAATACCGGTAGGTATTCCCACCAAAAAGGTCAAAAATGAAAAGACGGTAGTTGCCACGGGAGACTGTCCGGAAACAAACATGTGATGGCCCCACACCAGGAAGCCAATAAAAGCGATGGCCAAAGACGAAAAGGCAACAGCCCAATAACCGAAAATGTGTTTTTTGGAAAAGGTGGTAATAACCTCTGATATAATTCCAAAACCCGGCACAATCATAATATAAACGGCGGGGTGTGAGTAGAACCAGAAGAAATGCTGGAACAGAACAGGATCACCACCCATAGCCGGATCAAAAATGCCAATGCCCATAAAACGTTCCATAGTTAAAAGAAGAAGGGTAATGGCAAGTATGGGAGTTGCTAAAACCTGGATTACACTGGTAGCATAGATGGCCCAGAGGTTTAAGGGAAGTTTACCCCAGGTAATACCCGGAGCACGCAGTTTATGTATGGTGGTAATAAAATTGGTACCGGTCAAAATAGAAGAGAATCCCAATATAAAGATTCCCATAGTAACCCAGATCACACTTGAGGTGGAATCGGTGGAACTGTAAGGGGTGTAGAATGTCCAGCCGGTATCCAGGCCGTTGCTTGCAAGAGCGATAAAAGTGAAAATGGCACCTACTACATAGATATAGAAACTTGCCAGGTTTAACCTGGGGAAGGCTACATCTTTTGCCCCAAGCTGCATGGGTAATATGAAGTTTCCTAAACCGGAGGGAATGGCAGGAATGATTACAAAAAACACCATTATTGCACCATGAAGCGTAAACAATTGATTGTAAGTGTCTGCTTCAACAAAGGTTTTGGCGGGTGTAAGTAATTCGGTTCTTAATAGTAGGGCAAGAATACCTCCAAGAAGGAAAAAGAAAGCTGTGGCACCAAGAAACATCAGGCCGATTTTCTTGTGATCCACAGTAGTCATCCACGCCCAAAGTCCTTTTTCGTCTGTGAGGTAGGTATGTTTTGGATTATCAACCGGTTTAAACCGCTTTACTTTTAGCTTTCGTTTTTTTGGTACTTCAGCTGTAGCCATTTTTTATTCTAAGGTTTTTAAATATTCTATAATGTCGGTGATGTCATCGTCAGTCAGGCGGCCTTCAAAGCTTGCCATTTGATCCTGAAAACCCTCTACAATTTTAGCACTTGGATTTAAAATAGATTCGCGGATATAGTTTTCGTCTACTGTTTCCGGTGAAGCATTCTCGAAGGTGCGTTCACTTTCCCATAAACCCTGAAAGGTGGGGCCAATTAAAGTAGAGCCATCGGTGGAATGGCAGGTTGTACAACCTTGAATTGAAATGAGATTTTCACCCCGTTCAACCGGTGTTCCACCTCCATCTGCGGCTTGTTCCGACAGCCAGTTTTGAAAGTCTTCCGGTTCATGCACTACTACTTTTGCCAGCATATTCGAGTGGGATGTTCCGCAATATTCGGTACAGAATACCTGGGATTCTCCCGCTTCCTCTGCCTGGAACCAAACAGTGGAAAACCGGTTGGGCAGAACATCCTGTTTTACCCTGTAATCGGGTACAAAAAATGAATGAATTACATCCTCCGATTTCATCACCAGTTTTACCGGCCTTCCAGCAGGTACATGAACCTCGTTTGGGATTTGCGCTCCGGTGTCGTATCTGAAAGTCCAGCCCCATTTAAAACCTGTCACCTGAATTTCATAGGCGTTATCGGGAGCCGTATTTAGATTTAACCAGCCTTGATATCCCCAACCAAAAACAATTAGTACCAATAAAAGGGGGATAACCGACCATGCTACTTCAAGTTGATTATGGTGGGTAATCAGCGGGGTTTCGTCGTCATCAGATTTGCGGCGGTACTTGATTGCAAAGTAAACCATTGCAAAGGTAACTCCACCCAAAATGATGAAACTGACGATATGAATGAAGGCCATTATCTCATCCGAACTTGCCCCCGTCAATGGAGATTTAAGTTCGGGAAGCATAAAGTCAAATAAACCGCCTATTATCCTGTCCATTAATTAAATTCAGTTTTTGAAGTTGTTTTTAGTCGTTTTTCGCGAAGCCAAAGTAGGCCGAGGAATATACCGAGAAATATCAGTGTAGCCAAGCCGCCAAGCTTCATTATGTTGGTTGCAAGAGGTGCATAGCTGTTGGAATCGGGATCGTATTGATAGCAATACATGAGTACTTTTGTGAGTGCGTCGCCAATTTTTCCATTCGCTGATTCGTACAGTGCGCCTCGTACATCAAATTCGTTGTAAGTAATTCCATACAGGTAACGGGTAATTTTCCCTTCAGGACTCAAGAGTATAATAGCTGCAGTATGAGCATATTCTCCGGTTTCCTCAATTTCTTTGTACTGGAAACCTACCGCATCAATCATCTTGTCAATCTGGCTTTTACTTCCCGTTAAGAAATGCCAGCCATCATTAACGGCGGGATCCATGTTCGATAAATAATTTTGTTTTGAACTTGCTGCAAGTTCGGCATTTTCGGTCGGATCTATGCTGAATGAAATTACAGTAAACTCCTTTCCAGGTTTCCATTCCAACTCATCCACTACATTGAGTACTCCTTCAATCACAAGTCCGCAAAGCATGGGGCAATCGTAATAAAGGGGATTAAGGAGAACCGGTTTTCCTTCCTCCAGTAAATCGCCAATACGAACACTATCACCCTTGGATGTTGCAAACTTAGCATCAAGAGGGATATTCTCGCCCAGATGTTCATCAATTCCAAGATTTTGCAGTGCATCCGGTACTTCACGATTTAACTGTGCATCAGCAGGTTGTGAAATCAGAAGCACTGCAAGCAAAGTCAGAACCGGCAGTGCTATGCGTCTCATATATTTTTAGTCTATGGCCATTTTATTAATAGCGCTATCTATTGGTATTCTATAAATACCATTTTCCAAATCAACAACGCCAAAACTATTTAAATCTTGTTCCTGATTGCTACGCAATTCTACAACCTCGGAAAAATGGCTTTGGCTTGAAACTTCTCTTTGAGCTTCAAATAAACTGTACTGGGTGAAATAAACCAACCCAACAATAAAAACAATAAGGAGGGTTACTCCGAAAGAAGACCAAAATATGAGTTGGCTATAATTAATATCATCTTTGGTAACTCCCCGATCTACAGCAAAACTAAATACCGGGTTATCACTTGTTATGGTAACATTTTCGGCTTTGGGTGCTTCTTCCCCAACAAATCCTGCTTCTTCTGTTGCACCAAACACTTTTGCCGCATCAGCCTGAAGTTGCGATGCCCAGGCAATTACTTCTTCTTCAGGGACATCATATTTCTGAGCTACTTTTTCAATTACAGCCCGGCCCTGTGAAACTGCATCAAGAGCAACTTTAGCTTTAAATTCTGAACTGTAGTTATCTGACATTTTCGGACGATTAATGGTGATACGATTTCGTGAGATTTTCTTCCAGTTTTGGATCATTAACCGGAATCATACTGTGCTTTTGGAACCGGTTGAAAAATAACCCGAAGAAAACACCTCCCAAACCAAGGAAAGTGGCTAGATCAATCCAGCTTAATTGAATTCCATGCCCGCTGATAACCGGCATTGCAATCCAGTAAACTTCTGCAAAATGAACAATCACTACTAAAGCAGACGTCCAGCCTAAAACCTTACGATTGTGTTTGGCTTCACGATTCAACAATACCAGGAATGGTACTGCAAAGCGGAAAATTAATAAACTGTAGGCGATGTACTTCCAGCTGCCTTCTAAGCGGTGATAATACCACAAGGTTTCTTCCGGAAGATTTGCATAATAAATGAGTAAAAACTGACAGAAAGCGATATAAGCGTAGAAAATAGTAAAGGCAAAAAACCAGGCTCCCAAATCATAAATATGCACTTTTTGTATGGTATTTTGCAGAAGCCCTTTGCCTTGCATAAAGAAAACCAGGAGAATCATAATGGGCCAGAAAGCCTGGAAAAACATGGCGAAAAAGTAGACCCCAAACATAGTTGAAAACCAGTGGGGATCAAGTGACATCAACCAATCGAAACTTGCAAAGGCAATAGAAAGGGCAAAGATGGGAATGCCCGGGGCACTGATTTTTCGCATGAGTGTGGTCAGGCCTAAATCGTCAGTTTCATCCAGTTCAACGGAGGCTTTATGTAGTTTATAACCAAGAAAGCCCCAAATTCCGAAATAAATAAATTGACGTGCAATAAAAAAGGGCGTGTTCAGGTAAGAGGATTTTGCCTGAAGAATGCTATCACCCATAACGGCGTCTTCATGGCTCCAGTGATATAAGTTGTGGATACCAAGTAGAATCGGGATTGCAAAAATCCCCCATATCAATAAATTGGCGGAAAATGCTTCCGAAATTCTTCGGATTAATACGCCCCAGGAGGAGCGTGTAATGTGATGCAGCATTACCATCAGTAAAGCAGCAAGGGCAATTCCCGTAAAGAAAACAAAACTGACCAGGTATGAGAAGAAAAATTGATCAGCATCCAAATAATAACCAATGAAGCTTGCGATCAACCCAAAAGCACCCATCCCAAACAGCGCGCGTGGAACCTTACTGTGGGCAGGGAATTGTAAAGAATCTGTTATTGTAGGAGGCGTGTGACTCATTTTTCAGGTGTATTCAGCAATTTTAGTTTTCGCTCAGTGTTTTGATGTACTCGATCAAAGCCTCAACTTCCTGTGTTTCCACAGGTATCTGGCTCATAATTTGATTTTCAAAGTCAACCGGTTTCTTAGCCATCGGGTTAAGAATAGATTCCGTGATGTATTCTTCATCTTTGGTTACCGTAATTGTTTCGCCTTCTTCTGTAATTACTTCACCTTCAGAATTATACATCCCCTGCACGCTGGGGCCAATGCCGCTGCTTCCATCCGTTGAGTGGCAAACCTGGCAGGTTAATTCTACGAACAATTGTTCTCCTAATTCTGCACTCGCCGTACCCTCTTCACCTGCTTCGGTTTCTTCCGGCTGCTCAGCTTCCCTGGCCGCTGCTAAAGAATCAAGTCTTTCCAGCTCTTTTTGATATTCTTCTTTAAGCTCATCTACATTTGCCTCATCATACTCACTAATTTCAGATTCACTTACACGTGTAGACTGTAATGCATTTACATAAGCTACAATCGCCCAACGATCTTCTACCGGAATTTGGGTTCGGTATGAAGGCATTGTTCTCACTCCATTGTGAATGGCGGAATAAATTTCCCCATCCGGCAGGCTTTGAATTCGCGGATCATAAAAAGAGGGGGCGGGTACATATCCATAATTCATGATAATTCCATCACCTGCTCCGCTCATGCCATGGCAAGGTGAGCAAAAAATTTCATACCGTTCTTTACCTCTGTATAGAAATGACCGGGTAATATCCACCGGATTTGAAGCAATAAAATCACCGGATTCATCAACTCCTTCATAATAAGCTCCATCAGATTTTTCAAAGCCGCGGGCAACGGTACCTTCCACAGGCTGACGCATAGAACGGCCATCTTCAAAAAAGCTATTTTCTTCCTGAGCTTCTTTCCGGGGTTGATCATCCATATTTGGATTGATATGAATAGGGGGTTTGTCTGATATCCTTCCTTTGCAAGCCGAAAGCGTTAAACCGAGAGCAAAAATACAGGTGTATTTTAAAAGTCTGTCAGCTTTCATCCCTTTTAGCATCTTTAGAAATGACATTTCATTGTTCATCTTATTCATATACTTCCTCGATGTGAGTAGCACCTGCATCTTCAAATAATTTTTTAACCTTATCAGTGTCAAACATATCATCTTCTGCTTCAATACAGGCGAAGAAGCCATCATCAGTGGCTTTTTTGAAGCGGGTTATATTAAAAAGTGGGTTGTGATGTTTGGGAAGCCCATTGAGAACGAACATCCCGATAACAGCACCAAAAGCAGAAAATAAAACCGTTAGTTCGAAGGTAACCGGAACCCAGGCCGGGGCATTAAAAAATGGTTTACCACCAATATTCATCGGGTAATCAATCACAAGCATGTAATACATCATGGCAACGGCACCAGTAAAACCAATGAGCCCACAAATAAGAACAATCCATCCTAGTTTTGACTTCTTCAGGTTCATAGCTTTGTCAATTCCATGAATAGGGAAGGGGCTATAGGTGTCAAATTTGTGATAGCCCGATTTTGACATTTTACTTGCAACATCCAGCAGTTGCTTGGGGTTTTTGAATTCGGCGAGAATTCCATGTAAAGAATCGGTATGGTCGTTATTCGTGCTCATATTTTTTAATAAAATCTAGCTTGAGATTCCGGCACTTCCACTTCGGGGGCCTGATATTCATCATTATCATCATAATTATGTGGATCGGCCTGAGGTAGTACAGCTTTTATTTCTGCTACGGCAACCATTGGAAGGAAGCGCAGGAATAGCAGGAAGAAAGTAAAGAACAAGCCAAAGGTTCCTATATAAGTAAGGGCATCCCAAATAGTTGGAGAATAATAATCCCAGCTTGATGGAAGGTAATCGGTGGCAAGTGAAGAAACTGTGATTACAAATCGCTCAAACCACATACCGATGTTTACAACTATTGATATGAAGAATGTGAAATATACATTTCGACGTAATTTTTTTGACCAGAAAAACTGGGGTGATACCACATTACAGATCATCATTGTCCAGTAAGCCCATGCATAAGGACCTGTTGCTCGTAACAAGAAAATAGCTTTTTCATATTCAACACCACTGTACCAGGCTATGAAAAATTCCATCATGTAAGCAAAACCTACCATAGAACCTGTAACCAGGATAATGATGTTCATTTTCTCCATGTGGTCATCGGTCATAATGTCTTTCATGCCGTATATTTTGCGGGCTACGATCATCAGTGTTAAAACCATCGCAAAGCCGGAAAAAATAGCACCGGCCACAAAGTAAGGCGGGAAAATAGTAGTATGCCAGCCGGGGATTATAGAAACGGCAAAATCAAAGGATACAATAGTGTGAACCGAAAGCACCAGTGGGGTTGCCAGTCCGGCAAGTATCATATAAGATTTTTCATAATTCCACCAGTGCCGGTTACTGCCGGTCCATCCGAGGGCAAAAATGCCATAGGTCCATTTTCTGAATTTATCAGTGGCACGATCGCGAATGGTTGCTAAATCAGGAACCAGCCCTACATACCAGAATAAAAAAGAAACGGTAAAGTAGGTTCCTACCGCAAATACATCCCAAAGAAGCGGACTGTTGAAATTTGGCCATATATCCATCTGATTGGGCAGGGGGAACATCCAATAAGCCACCCAAATACGCCCAACGTGAATCCCGGGAAATATCAAAGCACACATTACCGCAAAAATGGTCATTGCCTCGGCAAACCTGTTAATTGCTGTTCTCCAATCCTGGCGGAAAAGAAAAAGAATAGCCGAAATCAAGGTTCCGGCGTGTCCAATACCAACCCACCATACAAAATTTATAATAGCCCAACCCCAGCCAACAGGATTATTCAATCCCCAAATTCCGGTTCCTTCCCAGAACAAATAACCAATGGCTACAAGAAGAACAAGAAGGAGGCTATTGGCGCCAATCATAGCCAAATACCAGCCTTTTGGAGTAGGTCGTAAATTCACATCAGTAACCAATCTGGTAAGGCTGGCAAAATCGTGATTGCCTTTTACAAGAGCGGGTTCCGGTACGTATTCGTATTTACTCATTTCTGAATTTATTCCTGATTAATATCTAAAGCCAAAGCCGGGTTTGGATTGGTAATTTTTGCTAAATAGGACGTTCTCGGACGTGTATTCAATTCTTCAAGCATCTGATAATTTCGGTCGTTGCTTTTTGCTTGTGATACTACACTATCTTCGTCGGTAAGATCACCAAAAGTTATCGCCTCGGTTGGGCAAGCTTGCTGACATGCCGTTTGAACAGTACCATCAGCAGGTTTTGGAGAACCGGTTTCTATCTTTGCTTCAATTTTTGCACGGTTCACACGCTGAACACAATAGGTGCATTTTTCCATCACACCACGGAAACGAATAGTAACTTCCGGGTTCATTGCCATTTGTATAATATCCGGATCATCACCGGTTGTCAGATATTCTTTTGGATAGTTGAAGAAGTTGAAACGGCGCACTTTATACGGGCAGTTATTTGCACAATAACGGGTACCAATACAGCGGTTGTAGGTCATTTGGTTCATTCCGTCTTCGCTATGGGTGGTAGCCGCAACAGGACAAACTTCCTCACAAGGTGCTAATTCGCAATGCATACATGGAACTGGTTGATGAACTGCTTGCGGCTCATCAACATTATCGCCTACAAAATAACGGTCGTTGCGAATCCAGTGCATTTCGCGGCCACGCTTAACTTCTTTTTTTCCCACAACAGGAATATTGTTTTCAGATTGACATGCAATCACACAAACGCCACATCCAAAGCAGGAATTTAAATCAATAGCCATTCCCCATTGTGGCTCATGCTCGGGGTAAGAAATGTTGTCGGGATATTCTTGTTCTCTGAAAAGAGAAACAGGCGCTTCTTTTTCTAACTCATGTGCTTCTCTCATTCCCGGAACATCATATCCATGAACTGATTTGAAAGTAGCAAAAGCCGGATTTTCTTTATAATTATCTATAGTAGCCTGACGATACATGTCGCGCCCTTCCAGGCTATGATGATCCTGAACACAGGCAATCTCATAAGCATCACCGGTCTTTGAAATTTCCGCATTAGAGTATAATATAGCCGATGTGGATCGTAAGGGATAAGTATTTACGCCACCCGCGGTGTAATCAATATAACGGTTAGCTACACGTCCGATACCTTCACGGCCATAACCTGTATAAAGCGTAATACTGTTGTCAACATGTCCGGGCTGAATCCAGGCTGCAATCTTAACAGATTTTCCATTCACATTAATCTCGACAACATCTTCATTGTCAACATCCAAAGCTGCGGCAGTATTCGGGCTCATCAATGCTACATTATCCCAGGTAATCTTGGTCATTGGGTCAGGCAATTCCTGCAGCCAGCCAAGATTTGCATAACGCCCGTCATATAAAGTAGGGTCAGGACGGATTACAACTTCAATTCCACCGGAAGATTCAGTTTCACTGGCAGAAGTTACTTCAAAAGAGGAAGCAAGACTTACAGAAGCGGCGCTGAAATTATCCTGCGTATCAATTCCATCATGCAGAATAGTTCTCCACCGGGCATCAAAACCTGAAGAGTAATATCCGCTAAACGTATTCTGAACCAGGTTGTAGCCTTTATCCAAATTTCCAGTAAGAATTGTGCTTAAAAATTCGATTTCGCTCAGTCCATTATATAAGGGCTGAATCTGAGGCTGAATAACAGAGCGGGCACCGTTGAAAGAAAATCCATCACCCCATGTTTCAAGAAAATGAGCACGATTTATATGCCAGGTAGATTTTCTGGCTGTTTCATCTACATAGTGAGACAAATTTACCACGATAGACACATTTGAAAGAGCTTCTTCAAAGCCAAGATCATCCGGGGCTGTGAACACCGGATTAGTACCCACTAATACAACTGTGTCAATATTACCGGTCTTCATTTGTTCAACAACATCGGCAAAAGCCTGTCGGTTGTTCTGTTCATTGAAATGAGGCACTTCCAAATAAGAAACGGTATTGCCCACATTTCCCAAAGCCAGGTTTATCGCACCAACTGCGGCATGAACTTCTGCTTTATGTTCAGCACCTGCAGAAATTGCAGATCTTCCTGAATTGGAAATTAGCTCATCTGCCAGGACAGAAATCCAGTGATGATCAGTAAACTGATTGTTTATTCCACTAAAGGCATTCAACCCATTAATTCTTCCTGATAAGGCAGAAGCGAGAGCATAGGTAAAGGATTCTATCTCACTTGCTTTCAGTTTTAAACGATGATCGGCGAAAGAACCGGTAGGTGAGTATGAATCTTCAACGGCATAAATCCGGCTCATGGAATCGCCGGTATTATTCATTCTTCTTTTTGCAGCAATTTGGCGTGCGTAAGTAATTCCGTTGGGGTGATTTGAACCCATGAAATCATCATTCAGGGAAAGAACTACATCAGCATTATCAAAATTATAAAGAGTGCGCACGCGTTGGCCAAAAGCAATTTGAGTACCTTCTATAGCATTATCTTCACCAAAGGGTTCATAAGTAACCCAGCTTGCATTGTTGAATTTATTCAGCACCTCGTTTTTCAGGCCATTATAAGTAGGAGAGGAATTAGCCTCAGATATAAAAGCAATTCTTTGATTGGTATTGGAAAAGTGTGAACTCGCGAATTCCGCAAAGTCTTCAACTGAAACGCCTTTTCCATTTCTTAAAGGAGAGCGGGAGCGATCAGGGTCATACAATTCCAGGGTAGCTGCCTGATTATAAATATTCGTTGAGCCATGGCTTGCAGGGTGCAGTGAATTTCCTTCCAGTTTTGTCGGCCGACCTTCATGATTTTCTGCTACCAGCCCAATTAAATTTCCCTGGAAGGGCATGGAGGTAGCATAGTATAGAGGATTTCCAGCAACCACATCTTCAGGTTGATTCGAATAAGGCAATATTTTTTGAACTGGCCGCCGGCAGGCAGCCAAACCTGCAAGTGCAATAGAAGCTCCCATCACACGAAGAAATCCCCGGCGCGAAACACCATCTGTTAACTCAGAGGCATTCTCGGGAAACTCACGTTCGGTAAATTTTTGGTATTCCTTATTCTGAGCTAATTCGTTTAAACTTTTCCAGTATGTATTTTTCTTAACTTCGCTCATCTGTTGATCTGTAGGTTCTAAATCCTTCATTAGTAATGACAGCCTTGACAATATGTTGGTGCATGAATATTGTTTTTATCAACCAGTTCCTTACCAAGCTCTAACTGATTTTCCACCTGATAACCCATTGTGGTAACTTCCTCGACCGGCCTTACATATTTTTCAGGTTCACGATGGCAGTCGAGGCACCATCCCATACTTAGAGGTTCTTCCTGATATACTACTTCCATTTTATCAATACGTCCGTGACAGCTCTCACAGCCAACTCCCACATTCACATGCGCAGAATGATTGAAGTATGCGTAATCCGGCAAATTGTGGACGCGAATCCACTCAATTGCTTCACCGGTTTCCCAACTTTCGCGAACCAGTGCCAGGTTTTCACTTTCTGTTTGTATAATATTATGGCAGTTCATACAGGTTTGAGTAGCTGGGATATTTGCCTGTTTTGATTCAAATACATCGGTGTGGCAATATTGGCAATCCAGGCCAAGTTGATCTACATGAAGTTTGTGACTGTATGGTACGGGTTGTTCAGGGGCATAGCCGACATCGGTATATTCAGGTGAGAAAAAGTACCATATTCCAAAAACAACAACGTTAAGCAGAACAATTATTCCAATTAAAATTTTGCGGGGTACCTGATTTGTCCACTTGGGGAAAATCTGCGCCATAAAGATTGCTGATTTAAGTTTGTGTATCGAGCAAAGATGCTCCCGGTTTAAGGCCGCGCAAATCTATCAATTTTTTAATTCTAAATTGAATTAAAAGGACAGAAATTTTTCTATTTAAAATCATTCTAAATAGTTGCGATTGACTCTTGATAACATTGAAAATTAATTTGAGCGAAGATATAACACATTTTACATAAATGCCGAAGAGTAATGGGAAATTCTGATGAATTTATTGAAAAATTTAAGCCCTTTCCAACTTCTGTTTAATTCAGAATCTAATCGTCACAGGATTAAAAATTTCAACTCAATCGCCTGGAATAATCATTAAAGACATCAGTATCTTTCCAGCATCTTACGCTAAACCTTAGAGTACAAATTAAATGCCACAGGAATTCACTTTACCGGAATCATCAAAAATACTGGAACAAATTTCTACAGGGAAAGCCATAACCATTATTGTAGGTTTGAGCACCGCTGCTGTTCTGTTTCTTTTTTGGCTGATTTATTTTAAAGAAGGCTCCGAAACTTCCCTGCCATGGATAAAAAATTTATCTGCTCTCAATGCCGGGTTGAATTCGCTCAGCACAATCTTTCTTTTGTTAGGATTCAGAGAGATTAAAAGAAGAAATTTTCAGAAACACATGCATTTTATGCTGAGTGCTTTTGTGACTTCCACTCTCTTCCTGGTGAGTTACGTGGTATATCATCATTTTGCGGGAGATACTTCTTTTATGGGTGAAGGCCTTATACGTTATATATACTTCTTCATTTTGATTACCCACATCGTGCTTTCCATCTTCGTAGTTCCGCTGGTATTAACCAGCTTCTATTTTTCCCTGTCAGGGAAATTTAACACCCATAAAAAAGTTTCCCGTTATACTTTTCCTGTCTGGCTGTATGTATCAGTAACCGGGGTGCTGGTCTTTTTAATGCTGAAGGTTTGGGGGTAGGGCAGTCCAAAGTTCTTAGAAGGTTCTCTTTGAAAAAATTTCTATCGAAGTTGCCGTGAGTTATTTCAACCTTCATACCCACACTAACGATTCTGATGATGCTTTGGGAATAAAAAAGAATTTTAAACTAATCATCAAAATAGTAAGTTGGATTTTGAAATTAAGGAATAGAGAAATATGCTGTTATCAAAATCTTGTGTGTATGGCTTGCGGGCTTCGCTATACCTTGCTTCGAAAAAGAGCGATGAATTCAATTCTATTCGGGAAATGAGTGAAGAGCTGGATATTTCCTTTCATTTTCTAACTAAGATTTTGCAGCAGCTAACTGCCGATGGTTTGATGGAATCCTATACCGGCCCAAAAGGTGGAATTCGATTATCTAACAAAGGGAAAAAAGCCACTTTACTGGATGTAGTGCTGGCAATAGACGGGCCAGGATTATTTACCCAATGTGCTCTGGGTTTGCCGGGTTGCGGAATCGAAAAACCTTGCCCTTTACACGACAGCTGGGCTGTTGCAAGAGAATCTATAAAAGAAATGTTGCAGCATACAAACATGAAAGACCTTGCTGCTGAAGGCAAAGATAAAAGTCTGAGAATTACCGCCGCCGGTTCTTTCCTCTGGCAATAAAAAAATTCTTTTACTCAAAGACTAAACCTAAATTAACGTTCAATTGGAATTAAATGTATGATTTCTAATAATCGATACCGTCATCATCATCACCGTTTACCCCCGGGGTCCCGCTGGTTACCGTATGGTCATCAACCCCTTCGCCTTCATTGTTGATCCATGTAACTGTTGTATTAAGTGCTATTGTGATTTGGCTTGGATTGAATTGGGAATTTTCCATTGTCACAGTATCCTGACTAGTAGTTTCAGCGTCTGAATCTACTATCACCTGTCCCGTCATTTCTGGTGAATGTGAACGGCAATAATAATCGAAAGTTCCTTCCTGCTCAAAAGTGAAACTAAAGGTCTCTCCAGTGGCAAGAAATCCACTATCGAAGTCTGTTCTGGCTTCCAGATCTGATTCTGTAGAGTCACATCCATTGACAATGAATAGAAGTAACAGAAGAGAAATTAATGATGTAATTTTCTTTGTAAATGATTTCTGTATAAACATGGTGCCTCCTCCTGATTAGCTGAGACTAATTTTAAAATTAGTTTAAACTTATGGTATTTACACATCTTTATTAATAAAATGTTCCATACTATAATGGAATTATTTAAAAACAGGAAAGCTTATTGAGCATTCCAACATAAATGACCATATCAAACAGATAAGGAACAATAGTTCTTCAATTTTGATAAGCTTATATAATTATTGTACTCTAATACCATCACCTACAGATAAACTCACTTTGCCAAAAAAAATAAATAATGAATAACAGTATTGCTTTGGATGACCTATTAGAAATAGTGCGGGAGATAGCTATGACAGAGCTTTCTCCAAGAGCGGAAGAAGTAGATAAATCAGGAAAATGGCCGGAGAAGTCTATTAGGGCGATGCAAAAAGCCGGACTTGGCGGTATGGTAATACCCTCAGAATTTGGAGGAGGTGGGCATGGTCTTTTAGGAGTGGCGAAAGTTTGTGAAATTCTGGGCCGGGAATGTGCTTCAACCGCCATGTGCTTTGGGATGCATTTAGTGGGTTCTGCAGTTTTGGCAGCGAAGGCTACACCTGAACAACAAGAAAATTTTTTAACTCCTATCATAGAAGGTGAACATCTTACCACTCTTTCATTAAGTGAACCAGGAACCGGATCTCATTTTTATATACCAGAAGCCGAACTTGTAAAAGAGGAAAAGGGCGGGTATTTACTGAACGGAACAAAATCTTTTGTTACTAATGGGGCACACGCCGATTCTTATGTAGTCTCTGTAGTTATACCAGATCCTGATACTCCTGTGGGACAGTTTTCGTGTGTTCTTGTTCCTAATCAATCCGACGGGCTGCACTGGAAACAGCCTTGGGAAGGAATTGGAATGAAAGGAAATTCCTCCAGGAATGTAGAAATAAAAGATCTTCATCTCCCCCCAATGAATTTATTAGGGGAGCAAGGAGATCAAATATGGTATGTTTTTGAAGTGATCACTCCCTACTTTTTAACATCTATGGCGGGTACTTATTTAGGAATAGCCACTGCCGCCTTAGATGAGGCTAAAGAACATTTAAAGGAAAGAGCTCATTCCCATACCGGTACTACTTTATCTCATCAGCCAGTAGTTCAGCATCGGCTTGGGGCCTTATGGGCAAAGGTGGAAAGAACGCGTCAACTTATCTATTCTGCAGCCGCTAAAGGAGATGCTGGAAAATCTGAGGCTCTTATATCTCTTATAAGTGCCAAAGCAGAAGTTTCAGATTGTGTTGTAGAGGTGGTAAATGAAGTCATGACTTTAATGGGAGGAATAGGATATGCAAAAGAAGGAAAGCTATCAAGATTCTTGAGGGATGCACGGGCTTCACATGTTATGGCCCCAACAACCGATCTGTTGAGAACCTGGACAGGAAGAGCATTGTTAGATTTACCACTTTTAGGTGATTAATTTTAGGTAACACATTGGTATGGTTTTAGAATCCTCACGTTTAATTAAAGATTATACTTGTCTTTTGCAGACAAAGGATAAGGATGTTGAGCACCTGGTATCGAAATCTATTAAAGAAGAAGATATTCGCTTCAGGTCAATTGAGAGTTCTGAAGATTTAAGGGAGTATCAATCAAATGGAAATATTATCACATTTATCATCGGCAGTGATGTAGATGATCCAATCCAGAGCGCTCAACGTCTTCATGCATTCAAAAAAAATGCGAAGATTATATTTCTAACAAAATCTGAACAAAAAGTTATTGCTCTTAAAGAAGCGATAAAGTTTTCTCCTTTTGTTGGAAGCGATGTGAATTTTCTTGACGAGTCAAAGGACGGTTTTAAATCTGAACTAATCCAGACTTTTCAGGATAGCCTCCAGGCGGAAAAATACCGTGCTACGATAGCTGAAACCAATCGTCAGGTTTCTACATCAATTTCCTCACAAAAGTCGGTTTTTAATCAAAATTTTATTAATAGACTGATGGATATTGCTCCCATCGGAATAGCCATTATAGGTTTACATAGGAATGTATTAGGCTGGAATAAAGAAGCATCTTTAATTTTCAAAAGAACGGAAATTCAAGCCTTGGGAAAGCCCCTCGCTCAATATTTTGATAAATCGGAGGGAAAAAGATTAGAAAATTATATTAGAGACAACTTTTCAAAAAGAAAAGGTCCGGCTGAATCCCTGACATTGGAGAGGAGATTACTAGATGATTCTAATCAAATATTAAATCTTACCGCCGCCTCTTTTACCTATACCAGGGGAAATGAAAAAGCACTTATTTTAGTAATTAAAGATGAGACTGAGCGTGAAAAAGCAAGGCGAGAACTTCAGGAAATAAATCTAACACTTGAAGAGCGGGTGGATGAACGGACGGCATCTTTATTGGCTTACCAGGATCAGCTGCGTTCACTGGCATCACAATTAAGTAAGGCTGAAGAAATGGAGCGCCAAAGATTAGCTACTGAATTGCACGATAACCTGGGGCAAATGCTCGCTGTTAGTAAAATGAAGATAAGTACTTTAAAAAAATATCAATTACCTGAAGAGTCAGCGTCTGATGTTGAAGATATAATAGAGGGAGTGGATGATGCACTTAATTACACAAGAGACCTGATGTCTGATTTAAAACCGCCACCCTCGCTTGATAAGGAAGATATCAGGGTGAGTATCAAATGGCTTGCCAGTAAAATGGAGAAGCACGATCTTCATGTGATTATTGAAGACGATGGACAACCTAAACCGGTAGATGATGAAATCCGGATTATTCTTGTGCAATGCGTTCGGGAACTGTTATTTAATATTATTAAGCATTCAGGTGTGAAAGAGGCTCGTATTGGCTTAATCCGCTTAGAAAAAGAAACAAAAATTATTGTAGAGGATAAAGGTAAAGGTTTTAATACAGGATTTAATAATTTTATGTCAGAGGAGGATGGTTTCGGCCTCTTTAACATCTCCGAGCGGATCGATCTTTTGGGAGGTAGTATGACGATTGAATCTGAACCGAAAAAAGGTACTAAAATAACATTATGTGCTCCCATTAAAGATGGAGTACAGAAGGAAGAAATACCTGAAGTTGAGAAATCTGATGTTCCTCCCAAACCGGAAAGTAAGACAGATATAGTTAAAGTGCTGTTGGTTGATGATCATCAAATGATGCGGGAAGGATTGCGAAAGATCATTAATACACAAAAGGATTTAACTGTAATTGCAGAGGCTTCTAATGGGGAGGAGGCACTAAATGAAGCAGAAAAAACATCACCTGATATTGTGGTAATGGATGTGAATATGCCCGTTATGGATGGTATCGAAGCTACACAAAAATTAATGGAGAAAATGCCAAACGTTCGAGTAATAGGACTTTCATTTCATGATCACCAGAATGTAGCAGAAAGTATGCGAAGTGCCGGAGCAACAGCCTATTTAACTAAAAATGAAGCTTTTGAAGCACTTTGTGCTACCATACGAAGTGAGGTAAAACTGGCGAGAAAATAACAACCTATACGACTTTCCCGCATAAATCAGCATGTATTTCCTGTACCTCATTAAGGTTGCAAAGGGAAGTTCCCGGACTTTGTAAAGTGCTTGCTGCTGCTGAAATACCGTAACAAACTGCATCTTCCACATTCATTTCACTTGCTAGTCCTCCAACAAGCCCTCCCACAAAACTGTCACCTGCACCAATTGAGCTTTTTACTTTTATTTCTGGTGGGTTGAATTTTTTCTTCCCTTCGCGGTTATACAGATAAGTGCCCTCTTTTCCCAGTGTATGGATAATATTCTCGATGCCCAGCGAATAAAGCTTTTCAATAAGTTCATTTTCATCTGCTGAATCTGTCTGCTTTATAAGCTCATTAAATTCTTCCTCATTAGGTTTTATGAAACTGGCACCATTCTTAATTCCCTCCGAGAGTGCGTCTCCTGAAGTATCGAGCAAATAGCTCTTTCCATTGCCTAAGACAATCTTAGCCAGTCTGCTATAAAAGTCAACTGGAACACCGGGAGGCAGGCTTCCACTTGCAACTACATAATTATAAGAGGAAATATTTTGCTCTACATTTTTAAGCACCTTCTCCCAAATATCCTTTTTAATATGTGGGCCGGGAAAAACAAAACGGTATTGTTTTCCTGATTTATTGTCGAGAACAGAAACACTTTCTCTGGTTGCTTCCTTTATTTGAATGGGAACATCATTGACTTTTTCCTGCTGTAGTAGAGTTCTCAGGTAATCTCCGGTGATTCCACCTGCGATAAATTGTGCGTCAGCCGGAATTTTTAGCCGCGACAGCACCCGTGCTACATTTATACCGCCACCGCCAGGATCATAAGTAGGTTTTTCACATCTTACTTTTTGATCGGTTAATACTTCTTCTGTCTCACTACTTACATCCAGTGCAGGATTCATTGTTATAGTCAAAATTCTCTTCGACATTTTTATCCTTGGGAAATGATTAGCATCAATGGAAGATTTGATGTTTAAAACATCAAGATCAGAGATCGAATTCCAACAGGTGTATCAAGGGTGGATGAAATGTGTTGTTAGAAGAAATCATATCTCGAAGTTTCAGAACCTTGCTCCAGTCCTCATAAATTTCATTTAACACGAGAGTAACAGTAAAATTTTCATCTATCAGGATTTTTGATTTAAGCTTGTATTCTTCTTCAATTCGGAGGGCATATAATGCTGCTGTCCTGGTATCCTCAAACTCACCCAGTTGCAGCATGAAATTAAAACCAACGTTTATAGCAGATGCGGATAATTCATTTTTGGTGATAAAAAGATCGGAAATGGAGGTAGAGGAAATAATCTCCTGTTTTTTCTTTTGAGCGAGTTCTAAAGATTGAAATGGGCCAATTTTCACTTTATGCAGCCTGCTTTGATTATCCTGAACCTGAAAAGTTTCAAGGGTGAAATTTGCTTTCAGGTCAGCAGCAAAAGCGCTGGCGCGGTTTATATTGGAAAAAGCACCGGCTTGAAGTTCGTATTCAACAGCACCGGCAGCTATATTTGTGGTGGTAATATCACACTGATTAATTATAACTGCATTGTTCTGGATATCGGCATTTAATTTCTTGGCTAAACGGTAAGCCTCACCCATACTTTGTTGTAAATTTTTGCGCACCGCAAAAAGATCAGCCGGTTTATTGTATACTGTAAAAAGATTTGATTGTGTTGAAAGCTTCTGAATATAGCTATTGGCTGCCTCTTCTGTAGAAAAGGCACCTAACTGAGCTAAATAGTTGCACCTGTTTTTCTGAAGGCTATCGACCGGTATTTGGAAATTTACAGATATCCTTCCTTCAGTAAAGCCAAAATTAGCTGATCCCATATTAGAGGTAACTGGACTTTCTTCTGGTGCAATTTCAATATCTTCAGGAAGTAGCAGGAAATTTAATTTTTCTACAAAATCCCCTTCCGGAATTGCCTTCACCTCAAATCTTCGCATACCAGGACTGGCCTTACTATTTAGAATATTAAGCTGAGAAGAATCAATTTTTATCTCGTATTCACCAGGGGGAATTTCATAGGCATAAAAACTACCATCAGAGAAGGTTCTGATTTCTTGCATAAAATCATTATCCTGCTTTTCTAAAAGTAATTTTAAACCTGCAATACCACTCAATCTTCCATCGGAGTGTTGGCGTTCAACCACACCTTCAATTACTCCTGACATATAAAATGGTATTTCAACTTTTTTGAACCGATTTGGATCAGTAATCAAGCCAAACTTTTCAAACTCTGGAACTAACATTGGATTATTAATAGCCCCTTTATTCATTTCCATATTGTAGTAAAAATAGGGCTGCATTTGGGTGTAATACAGTATTCCATTTTTTTGAATACTGCTGGCACCAGAACGATTAACACGAACTGCATTACCGCTAACAGGTTCATCTCCTTTGTCAAAATTCCCGTTCCCATTATTATCTACAAAAAGTTGAATAGCAGCTCCAGAACGTCCTACCTGATTACGACTTGTAAATATAAAATTGTTATAGTTGGTGTCGTAACCCATAGAGCCACGAACATTTTGGGTAAAACTACCATTTCCACGAATGGAATTGTAGGTGGTATTGGTTCTTACTTTATCGAAACCAACTACAAGGCTAAAACGAAGAGTATTAAAATTACCTCTGAAATTTCGGCCAACAGATAGCTGAAATCTTCCTTGCTGAAAGATGTTACGTGAGATCAATGCTTCAGCAGTCTCTAACATATTAAGAGTTGGTTGATAACGCATCTGCGCACGAATAAAAACACCACGAATATATGCTGGCAGGTTTCGATTACGTGAAATATTATATGTTGCAGATGTTTCTATGTAGGAAGTATTCGTGGGATTAAATAAGTCCACACTTCCAGTAAAACGATCACTATAACCAACACGAAGATTCATTTTCCCAAGTCTTGAACTGGCGTCAACACGTACCGTTGTTGAATTTAAAGTCCCCCTTATTCTTGAAAAAGTGGATGCCCGAAAATTAAAAGCATTGCCAAATATATTAAAAGGGTAGAAGGCAGATGCCACCAGCCGTTTATCCTCGTTTGATGGATTATAAAAACTAAAACCACTGATATAATCTGTATAATCAACATTGATACTGGCAGAATTTGGAAAAATAGTATTAAAGACTCCTCGATAATAGGCATTGGAAGCAAACTCTGCAGTTAATATATAGTTAGACAATATTCTTGAAGATAAGGTTGAAGTAAAAGTTGGAAGTTTTTCTTGTAAACCTTCATAATATTCCACCCCGGCTTTCGCAGTCAGCCAATTTGTTAGGCCAAAAGCACCACTACCTTGAGCCGTTAAATTCTGATCAATATTTCCTACTATAGGATTATCCAACTGGCCAATATTCAAATTGTAGTTAAACTCTCCTTTTGGCTGAAATGTAAAGGGAACTTGTATCCTGCTGGAACGCTCGATTATTTGTCCGGTAGGTCCATATATTTTTAGATCAAGCTGAGAAGAACCATAGGTGATAGGACTTAAAAAGCGGTAATCTCCCATTTCATTTGCTTGCTGAAAATCAATCAGGGCATTATTCTTATAAAGCTCTACCTCTGATTGAGGAATAGTATTACCCTGAACTTCGAATTCATCAAAAAGACGACGTGGTTCTATAGGTTCATTTGAGAACCTGACACCTGTGTATGAATTTCTTGCAACTCCGTCAGTTGTAGTTTGGCCAATTGTTAATTTTGAAAGCCAGGATTGATCACGAAACATATAACGCCAGCGTAAATTGTTAGTGGCAACATTTGAAAAGCTTTCAGAATAACTTCCGAATATTGATCCTTGTAAATCTCCCCCATATAGTTGAATACCGAGGTTTGTGTTGGCATTATAGATATTTCGGCCTGAGCTGACATTTGCTGAAAGGTTATAATCTATAAATCCTCCATCAAGAAATGGCCGTTCACGATCGTAAAGTAGTTCGTAATTGGCATTTTGGTATCTATTATCGTCAGCAAGACGCCGGCGTTGTTTTCGAATGGCTTCAGCAATAGCCGGAAGTTCTCTTTGAGTTTGCAGTTTTAGGCTGAGATTATTGAAATCGATAGAAAAATCAAGGCCAAAGGCTTCAAAAAAAATATCGGCTTTTATATAGGAATCTAATTCCTTGACTAAATAATCTTCGGCTTTTAATTCAACTATTTTGTCTCCAAAACGAATTTGATTGGATTGGAAGTTGATGCGATAGGGGATTTGATCTAAGCCGAATCTGCCGTTAATGATCAGGCCATTAAAAGTATGATCTATTTTAAAAAGAGAAAAAAGCCCATTAACAGGAAGGAAGAAATGATCGTCTTTATAATAAGAAGTAACAACAGAACCAATGATACCTCTATGACGAAATTCAAGGTAAACCTCAATTTCATTGTAATTAGTGCTCTGTGCTAAAGGAGTTGTAGGTTTACTGAAAGAGCATAAGACAATAAAATTTAAGGTTAGTAAAAATTTTGTCCAAAGGTTCACCTTATAGCATATGTTATTGTTTGAGAGGCAGGTTGCATTTGCACCAGGTCTTCAGGGGGGACATCATTTCGTTGTGTTACAAACTCCACTTTTATTGTGTATTCACCAGGTTCGATATCAGCTGCATTGATCTCTTGTTTATGCGTGCCATCAAAATATAAGGTGGTTGAGGTTCGGCCTTGTTGAACTACTTTTCCTTCTGCATTCATTAGAGTGGTAATTACAGACCCTAAAAATGGTGAATTTCCGGTTCTTTGATAATTTGTAACTACTTCGAGACTTCCATTTTCGGTTTGGCGGGGAGAAATATCGTTTATTGAAATTCCTGTATTCACAGAACCCACCTTGTAGTAAAGTCCTGTTACCTGTTCAACGATAAGTCCCAGATTAGCCGTAACTGTTTCTGTTTGAGCAAGTTCAACGGGAGGGCTTTCTGGTGAGGCGCTGGTTTTTATTCGAGCCCAATATGTACCGTCGGGAAGATCATTTGGAGCAGCAACTCTTAAACGCACAATTTGACGCTGACCAGGGTTTAAAATAAAATTTTGTGGAAAAGCACGAATAACATCAGCAATGGAATGATCTTGAGCACGAAGTGTATCATTTTCAACAATACTACGTTCTCCATCCTCATTTAACGCACTGTAACTGAAAATAAAATCAATGGAAATTTCCTGATTTTCATTGGAATTGTTAATCACCATATATGTTCCAAACTTGGAATTCTCATCAACAAATAAATTAGTAGGGGCTATGGTTACTTGGCTATAAGCAGAAGTGAGCAACAACAGCGTAAACAAAGATGTAAGGAATAGCTTTTTCATAATTCTTTTAAATTATTTAAATACCCGAGTTACACTAATAGTAATCATTGTTAAGAACTTTTACCATCTTATAATAATCCTTGTCTTTTGAGGGAATTTTTATAAAAAAAAAAGCCCTGTCAGGAAAGACAAGGCTTTAAATTATAAAATGCGAAATTAGTCGTAATAAACCGAAAGCGTAATATCCCCGGTGTATTGTCCCTGATAATTAGCATCAACAGATAGAGGATTTAATGAGCCACCTACGTAAACATATGCGGTGGTTGCACCAACTGTTTTACTTAAAGTACCTGCAGTAAAGTCATCAGTTCCACCACCTGGTGTTTCATCGATTTCAGTATAAGTAGCAATAGCTTCAAAGGGAATATCATCCTGAGAAGTACCACCAGATAAATCAGGTGTACTTGTTGGTGTTAAAACAGAAGGAGCCGAAAGGGTAAATACAACATCCTGTCCATTACTTAAACTGGTCATTTCAAATTTACCAAGATCAGCAACAGCATCATCAAGTGCGATAGTTTCACCAGCATCAACCTGAGCTTCTGTTAAAACTCCAAAATCAAGGCCGCGTACACCTGTTAATGTAACATCTGTGACAACATTAGCAGAAGCGGTTATACTTGCCTGACCTTGAGCCAATGCACCGGTAGCAAAAAGAGCAACTATTGTGAAAGCAAATAAAAGATTGTTTAAAATTTTCATAATCGGGGAGATTTAATTGTTTAATTAATTCTGAGAGAATATTATCGATGTTCCTTTTGTCGTCCAAGTTAGATACTCTTAATCAATATTTTCTAACAAAAAAGTTGAGACCAATAGAAGCTTGTATAGATGATCTATTTATCGGGTGCAAAGGTAATTAGAGGAAAGCACATTTAAATATAGAGTTTCTTAATACTCATGAGCGGAAAGCATTTGAGATTCAGAATATTAATGAATCAACAACAATGGTTGATATTTAGTGTTTAGTCGTAATCTACACTCAAAATAATTTCACCGGTATAAACACCATTTGGAATATTACCTATTTCGATAGCTCCATAAACATACAGGAAAAGTTCTTTCCATATATCATTGCTATTTAATGCGGTTTTTTCGTGTACAGAAACAAAACCATGGTTAGCCGGCAGGGGAGAAGAGTTTGCCACTGAATTTATTCCTGAATTGTTATAGTTAATGTTTAGTTGAATGGGGATTTCTGCGTTTACTCCCGCTTCAGCGTTAACTAAAACATCCGGATACTGAAGATTTAAGTACACATTTTGTGTATGGAACGCTCTAATACTGAATACCCCAGTTTTAACATCACCAAGTTGAATTTCGGTGCGGCCGGCATTGGTGATCTGGGTACCGAAATCCAGATCTTGTTCAACCGTGGCACTTAGCTCAGCTTCTATCTTAAGCTGCAGATTTACAAACTGAGCATATATATTACCACTCAGGGAAAGGATAAATATGAAAACAAAAAATATTCTACTTCTAATCATAATAGACAGTTACTTGAATATCTGCGGAATATCCACCTGATATTATTCCATTGGCGTTGATAGCCCCATATAAAAATAAATAAGCGCTCTTTTTTTGCGCTTCAAGATCATATCCTTCATGATAAGGTGTGGGGGGAGGTCCCGGTGGGGCAGAAGTTCTGCTCAATATTTGAAATTGAGTGCTTAATACTCCCGTTTGCTGGCTATGGTCAATGCTCATTTCCCCAATATGTACAACTTTATTTTGAGCGCTTATCTCATTGTCATCACCAAAGTTTGAATAAGCAGCTTTTAGTATAAAAGGAAGAGTACATTCTTCGTCAGAACACCCATCGGTCTCAAACGGAGAAAGTAATTCGATATCAATAAGAACATCCAGGTACTGGATACCTTCTAATTTAATGATTGCAGCTTCATCAATACCACGTTCCTTAACCCCTTGGTTTTGTGCAATGGTACCAAAATCTAAATTTGGCTGTACTAATATTGGAGATATAGTATATCTGCTACTATACTGGCCAAAATCAATTTCCTGAGTTTGCCCATTTACAGACAGAAAAGAGACGAAAACTATTAAAAATGATTTGATATAAAGTTTAGTAAGAATCATATATAGTCGATTTCAATGGTGAAATCACCTTCATAATTGCCTGGTTGTGCATTTTCTATATTAACTCTTCCGCCTATCCAGACGTAATATCGCCCTTCCTCGTTAAACTTAATATTACGGTTATCAAGTTCTAATAATTCAGATGTGGATTGATTCTCTTCAGAATTTCCGGAAATCTCATATTTAAAGGTAAGAGTGTTGTTACCGTTTGTTTGGGTAAGCTCTCGTTCAGGTAAATATAGAAGCCTGAATTCTGTTTCTGGCATACCTACTGCAATCATAAAACCAGCATTTAAGCTGTTGATTGGGTTTACATAGATTTCTTTTTGGCCAGGCTGCAAATTTCCAAAGGTCATGGAATTTACTGTGATAAGTTCAATAGACGGAATAATTGTAGCTCTAACATCTATACTGGCAGAAAAAACGTGCTTATCTCTCTGATTTTGCGCTAATAATAGTGGTGAAGTTGTATAAAAAAAGAAAACTGCTAATAAAATATATCTCATAAAAAAATTGAGCATGAACTGAAATCAATGATACTTCTAAAGTACATGCTTAAACACTACCAACGCCAGTTAATTAATTTTAATTAGAGTAATGTAAATTTTTAGTGGGAAAACATTAGTCAGTTGATATATTTTGTACCTTCCGAGCTAACCACTTTCGTGTACCTGTTTTGTTCAACAGCATCTGCAGCGGCTTGTTTTGCATAGTTTTCGCCGTCGCAATCATAATTTATCTCTATATTACCGGCTAATTTAATATCAATTGGGTCTTCATTATCTGAGGTTTGCCCTACCAATACTGAACCATTAATGGTGGGGGTTCCTTTTCCTTCGAATAAGGAAGCGTTCTCAAAGATTACCAAGCCATTAAATTCAAAGTTACCCCTGATATCCACAGAGGTACCGGCCGAATCATAACTCATATATGATTTATCCTGAATCACCATTATTCCATAGCCTTCACTTTGCTGGCCGGTTAGCTTCACATCACCCTTAAGAAAAAACACCCCGGGTTCTTCTTCTGTTCCTAATGTACCGCTGTAGTCAGAGTCAACGGTAATTGCATTACCGGAATTTTTCAGACGTTCTATAAGCTCATCAGTCGGTTCATAGTTAAGAGTAGAATCTACCGCAACTTCACCGTCTAAATTAAGATCAGAATTTGAATCCAATGAATCTTTAGTTGCTTCATCACTGGTAACAATTGCCGGTTTATCTTCACAATGGTCAGCAGAACCGTCAATTGAATGAGCATTTCCACTTGCATCTATACTTCCAAAACCGGTTGGAAACTGTAGAGCGCCGCCAAAATCCGGCACTAAACCACTAAAACGACCTTTCAGGAAAACAGTGACTACCTCGGCTTGCAGAGAGTCCTTTCCTCCGGAAATAGGTTGAGTTGCCCGGGAAACAATCCGAAGAGAATCATCATCCCAGTAATTATTAGAAGAAACATCATTCAAAGCATCTATATAAAGTTCAAAATTTCTGCCCTCAATATTTCCGGTCCACGGATTGTCCTTATCATAAGTGGTCATCCAGGTGTCATCTTTGTTGATTTCCTGCATGGCCATTTGTATAGCTGTATGTGCTGTGTTCTTTGCCATAGTAAACTCGGCATAATCCACGGTATTTTCTGTCAGCATTCTGCCTTGATTGGAGGTGCTGATGCTAATAAAACCAATTGAAATAAGTGCTGCGGAACATATAATTAACATTGCTCGTCCCATAATAAATCACCTTTTTATTTGTCAAGATTGCTTGGAGAAAATCGTTTTTCCCATGCA
>JBBDNN010000011.1:0-39826 GCA_040877545.1 Balneolaceae bacterium | reverse complement strand
CCCAAACCATCTGGTGGTATTCTACCCGACAATGTACCATTGACATAACACTAGTGATTTCTCAGTGCATCAATCAGCTCATCCTTATCCATTTTTGAGCGGCCTTCGATACCAACTTCCTTTGCCTTATCCTGTAGCTCATCTTTATTCCAGTCTTCATATTTAGAACTTGTGCCGCCTTTTTTACCGGTTTGCTTTTTATCGCTGTTGGCGATACGTGCCGCTTTTTCTTTGCTCATCCCCTCTTCGCGCAGGCGTTCGTATTGTTCATCATCCTTGATTTGGGCTCCATGATCTCTAGCCATCTCTCTCCTGTTCTTTTTTATGATGTTGTTCTAAAACAAGGGTGAAATATCTTGCGTTCGGTGAATAATCCGGGCCGGATTATATTTTTGAACAAATATCTGTATTCAAAAAAAGCCGCCCTTTTTGGGGCGGCTTTTAAATTAACTTCAGGTTATCCTTAATTAATTAGCCACATACGTCACGTTGTGGTAAGAAGTAAAATCAGCAACTATAGAGGCGTTTATTGGAAATGCTGCTGGAGTAAAGAGTCTGCTCTCATTCGTGCTATCAGCCTTAAACTGGTTAGCTATAAAGCTGTCTAAGTAAATCTCGGCATTAATGGGTTCATCTAATGCAGGGATTTCTATTTCAAAATTACCAGAGCCATCAACCGTAGTTGTATAACTGAGATTTTGGTAATCTACTCCGGGCGCTATATTTACAAAATCAGCGGCATCTAAAACCACCTTTACATTGGTATTTGCCGGGGCTCTTTCCAGGATGACACCGGTGGTATCATTGGTTTCATCTAAATTTGCATAGGCTGTTCCCTGTATGGTTGCCATTTTCTCTTCATTAATCGCGTCGATGGGTTCCGGATTTGAAATGGTTTCGCAGGCGAATGTCATGGCGACAATAGCCACAGCACAAGTAATTTTAAGTATTGAATTGAAAGTTTTCATAGGATAAATATTTTTCAAGTTAAATTTGTTTGGTGATTAGAAGTAAAACATCAGGTTAATAGAGCCACCATAATTTCCGGTATCAACAGCTAAAGAATTACCACCTTCAGAAATTGTAGTCCTATTTTGGATGGAAGAGGAAGCGGCGTCCCAGAATTCATACGTATTTTGGCTTCTGTATGCTTTCATAAAATCTACGCCAAGGGTAAATTCCGCTCCCAATGATATTTTAGGTGCGAAAAAATATTCAACACCTATAAAAGCATTAAATCCGGCCCCTAATTGTTTATTCTGCCTTTGTTCGGTCAGTCGTTCAAAACGGCCGGCGTTTATTTGGCTGAATGTGGAAGTGGGAGACTGGTTCTGCTCCGTAATGGGATTCCCGTATTCATAGCTGATAACTTGCTGGCTGTAAATAAAGCTTGCTTCACCGCCAAATACACCCACTATTTTTTCACTACCCTTTCGGAACTCCAAACCACCTCCGATACGGATATCAGTTGGGGAAGTAATCCATTCGTCAGTTACTTCAACACTTGGATCCGGGATGGGTTGATTATCTAAAATTACCCGGTTACGATTGGTAACTCTGTCATAATCCGTTCGAAAACGGCTTCGGATTGCAGCATCATCAGAAAGATGAAATTTCACAAAAATTTGTTGTGAATTACCCGGAAAAGCGGCCCCGACGGAATTGTTTTGAGTACCGTTAAAAATATTCCCTAAATATTCCAGAAATGGCACCGCATCAAAGCCTAATCCAATATCTCCCTTCTCAGGTTGAATGGTTGGAGGCGGTTCTGATTCCGGTTCCTCTGTTTGCGCCAACACATATTGAGCATTGAAACAAACCGAAAAGCTTACTAATAATAATAATTTTCTCATATGTTTAATTTTGATTTATTAGAACTTCCTAATAAACTGATTAATTTTTTTATATCCAATTTTAATTGGCCTTGATCCAATTCCCATTTTAATCAGCCTTTTTTGCCGGTATTGTGGCATACCCCCCGCGGCTGTATCAATGGTAGAATTGGAAATACTGAATGAGGGAAAGACTACTAAAAGACAGCCATTCTTACACCGCATGACTATGTGGTACTTATACTACTCGGTAAAGAGCCTTTTATGGTTTTCATTATGGCTTAAGAAACTGAACAATTCAAAAGCACATATTGTTATTCATCTACAGGATAAAATTAAATAAAGAGAGACCTGTTATGAGATCAATGTGGAATGGTTCTATAAGTTTCGGCCTGATAACAATCCCCGTTAAAATGTACTCCGCATCTGAAGAGCGAAAGCTGGACCTGGATATGCTGGATAAACATGATCACTCCCGTATTCGCTATAAACGTGTGAATGAAAATACCGGCGAAGAAGTGGAATGGGGTGATATTGTGAAAGGGTTTAAAAAGAATGAGCACTATGTGATTTTGGAGAAAGAGGATTTCGAAAAAGCCAACATGAAAAAATCCAAGACCATCGATATTGAGGAATTTATCGAGAAAGAGGAAGTGGATGAGGTGGTGTATAAAAAGCCTTATTTCCTGGAGCCTCAAAAAGAAAGCGGGAAATCTTACAACCTGCTGCGTGATGCACTAAAAAAAACCGGCAAAGTTGGTGTGGCTACTTTTGTGATGCGCCAAAAAGAAAACCTGTGCCTGATTGGCGTGTATAGAAATGCCATTGTGCTTAATGTAATTCGTTTTGCCGATGAAATCCGCGATCCCTCCGAGCTTAACCTTCCCGAAGCTAAAGTCAAAAAAAAGGAAGTGGATATGGCGCTTTCGCTAATCGAGCAGTATACCGAGGAATTCGATTATGAGAAGTATTCGGATACCTATAATGATCAGTTGATGAAAGTAATTGAAGCCAAATCTAAGGGCAAGAAGCCAAAAGTTGAAGAAGTGAAATCTGAGCCTACCGAAGCCAAAGATCTTATGAAGCAACTTCAAGCCAGTCTTGAACAGAAAAAGAATGGTAAGGGAGGTAATGGAAAGCAAAAGAAAAGCAAGAAGAAGAAAAGTAAAGCGAAGGCCTGAGTGTTATTAAAACTCACCTTCTGTCATTTATGCCGAAGCATTCTTTGGGAGAATAAAATGCGCTCTCAGGATGAATGAAAAGCCGATGCTTTCGCATAAACATGGTAATGGGAGAAATTTTAAAATCCTGATATGAGCCTCGAAGAATACAGTAAAAAAAGAGATTTCAACGCCACGCCGGAGCCGGGCGGAGAAAACGCAAAAAGTGAAAAGGTGCTGCGGTTTGTAGTGCAACGCCATGATGCCAGCCGCCTTCACTACGATTTACGCCTTGAAATGGAAGGTGTGCTGAAGAGCTGGGCGGTTCCCAAAGGGCCATCTATGAATCCTTCCGATAAACGGCTTGCCATTCATACCGAAGATCACCCCATCAAATACCTGGATTTTGAGGGGACCATCCCCAAAGGGAATTATGGAGCCGGAGAAATGAGGATTTGGGATCGCGGTACCTATACACCCGCATCAACTAAAGGAAAAAAAGAGGGAGATTTGGTTGAGCAGCTGGAGAAAGGCAACCTTAAGATTAACTTTTCAGGAAAGAAATTGAAGGGTGAATTTGCCCTGGTTTCCATGAAAAAAGAAAATCAGTGGCTGCTAATAAAAAAGAAGGATGAATTCGCTGCCGATTTAGAATATGACGCCGAAGATCTCGCCGAAAAGGAAATTGCTGAAGAAGCCGGAGAAGCAGAGGATAAAACAGATCTGACGGAGATGGTAAAACCTATGCTTGCCAAAAAGACTTCCGAAATATTTGAGGACCCTGACTGGCTTTATGAGATGAAATGGGATGGCTATCGCGCACTTGCGAATATAAATGAGGGCAATGTACAACTGTATTCCCGCAACGGAATTTCGTTCAACACAAAATTTTCACCCATTGTAAAAGCACTGGAAACTATCCCCCACAATGCCATTTTAGATGGAGAAATTGTACTTCTTGATGATGATGGGATACCGGTTTTTCAGAACCTTCAGAATTATTCACCGGAGAGTGAGGGTGAGGGTGAATTGTATTATTACGTATTTGACCTGTTGTACCTGAATGGGCATAATATTATGCACCTGTCATTGGAGGAGCGAAAGAGCCTGCTCCCTGCTGTCATAGAAGATGCGCCGCGAATTATTTACAGCGAACATATGAGCGGCAAAGCTGCCGGGTTTTTTGATAAAGCGATTGAGTCTGGAATGGAAGGCGTGATTGCTAAAAAAGCCGGATCCAAATATTTTCCCGGCACCCGTTCGGGTAATTGGCTGAAGATAAAATCGCAGGAAAGTCAGGAAGCCCTTATTTGTGGTTATACCGAAGGAAAACGACTGTTTGGTTCACTGATCCTGGGAATGTATGAAGAGGGGAAACTTATTTACATCGGGAATTGCGGTTCAGGTTTTGATGAAAATTCTCAGCGGGAAATCCTGGAAAAGCTAAAACCCTTGAAAATCAAAAAAAAGCCTTTTGAGGAGAAAATTAACCTGAAAGGAAGAAAAGCGTATTGGATTCAGCCTGAGTTAATCTGCGAAGTGATCTTTTCGGAATGGACTGAGTCAGGTTCGATGCGGCACCCGGTTTTTAAAGGATTGCGGGAAGATAAAGTGCCAACGGAAATTACAAAGGAGAGGGAAGTTATGAAGCCATCAGAGGAGAAGAAAAAAGAAAAAGAGCAGAAAAAAGCCGGGGATAAAAAGAAAAGTTCAACCTCCAAAAAAGCTAAAAGTAAAAGCGTAAAAAAAGGCAAAGATACCTTAGAGATAGAAGGAATTTCAGTCCCGGTCACCAATTTGGATAAGGTATATTGGCCCGACGAGGGTTACACAAAATATGATTTGATAGATTACTACCTGAAGATGTCGGACGTGATGATGCCTTACCTGGTCGACCGTCCCCAAAATCTGAACCGGCATCCAAACGGTATTCATGCCGAAGGATTTTATCAAAAAGACAGCGGTTCCATGTTGCCCGATTGGGTAGATTCGATCAGCATCTATTCCGAATCCTCCGAAAAAGATATTGAATACATGCTGTGCCAAAACACGGCGGCCCTGGTGTACATGGCAAATCTGGGCTGTATCGAAATCAATCCCTGGAATTCTAAAACAGATGCACTGGATAATCCCACTTATACCGTCATAGATATTGACCCTTCCTCCAAAACTACCTTTGAAGAAGTGATAGAAGTGGCACAGGCGGCTAAAGAAGTATTAGATCGTGCTAAAATAAAAGGTTATTGCAAAACTTCCGGTTCGCGGGGAATGCATGTGTATCTCCCACTGAATGCCAAATACAGCTATGATGAAGCCCGTGATTTCACCAAACTGCTGTGTTATTATATCAAAGAGGAACTGCCGGATCTCACCACCATGGAGCGAAGCCTTAAAAAACGAAAAGGCAAAATCTACCTCGATTACCTTCAAAACCGCTCCGGACAAACACTGGCCGCGCCTTATTGTCTGCGCCCCAAAACCGGGGCCACTGCTTCCGCCCCCCTGCAATGGAGCGAAGTAAAAAGCGGCTTAGATATGAAAGACTTCAATATCCATTCTATGCCCGAACGAATGGATTCCATGAAAGATCCTTTCAAAAAAGTACTCGGCAAAGGAATTGATATTGAGAAAGCGCTGAAGGTATTGGGAGATGAGGGGAAAGAATAATGAATTTTCAATATCCATTATTCATTTTGTTTCCCATTAACTTTGGAAAAATTGCTATCGAAGGGAGAGACTAAACTCTTATTATCCCAAAAATCTGTGTCTCTTTGGAGAGGCAGAAATCCGGCTTCTCCGACATTCCAGAGAGGAGCTAAGCCTCTGTTTTCCCCTGGCACAATTCCACCAATACTCCATGATTATCCTTCGGATGGACAAAAGCCACCAGTTTATTATCGGCACCTTCTTTGGGTTTTTCATTGAGGATAGTAAAACCTTCGCTGCGCAGGCGATCCAGTTCGGCATAAATATCCTCCACTTCAAAGGCGATATGATGCAAGCCTTCGCCCTTTTTTTCTATGTATTTGGCGATGACGGAATTCTTTTCAGTTGCTCCCAATAATTCAATTTTTGATTCACCCGTTTGAAAAAATACCGTCTCTACTTTTTCACTTTCTACCGTTTCTGATTTATAGGGAGAAATGTTTAAGAGCAGTTCATACGTTTTGGTGGCTGCTTTCAAGTCTTTGACAGCAATGCCGAGGTGTTCAATTTTCATAGCCGATAATCTTAATATGAATGTATGGGAGGAAGGTAGGAAATGATGGACAAAGTGACTCAAAAATGCCTTCATGTGAATAAGCATTATTCCCTGTGAACAAGAACTCTGAAAATCGAATCCAAAATGGCCAATATTCTAATCAGCTGTAATGTATTTAAAATTAAATTGTAAGTATTACTTCTGAATTCGCTCTTACTTAACATGAAGACAGGATATGTGTACATAGTATCAAATAAAACCAGAAGAGTTCTATATACCGGAGTATCGAGCAATTTAATAAATAGAGTTTACCAGCACAAAAAAGGCACTGGTTCAAAGTTTACTTCAAAATATAATGCACAACATTTGATGTATTATGAAGAACATCAATCGATGTATCAGGCTATTTTCGGGAAAAGCAGATTAAAAAATGGAAGAGGGAATGGAAAATTAAGCTGATAAAATCCATAAATCCTGAAATGAAGGATTTATGGGATGAAATTTTGCCAGGTCGCTTAATCTGACTGTGGATTCGGTAACGGGAGATCGAAACTAAACAACTCTCTAGTCATTCCCGCGCAGGCAGGAATCTATGATGCATAAAAAGGAAAAAGCTTTCAAGAATATTTACTCTATATCAGCCTCTTCAAAAAAATCAATTGGAAATCTCATCTTCGAACGATTACTATGCTCTTATCATTTATGCGAATCACTAATAATCTAAAAAAGACAGCAGCTTTATGAAGAGTCCCGGAGAAAAAATTGATACTGATTTCACCATTAACGTGGTTAAAAATGGCGAAGAGAGAGAAGTGGAATTCAAAGAGTTATTAAACCGCCGTGCTATTGTTTCGGTTTATATGAAAAACAACACCAGCGGGTGTGATTTGCAAAACCAGAGTTTAGCAGAGCATCAGGATTGGTTTGATGAGCAAGGTTATAATCTCATTGCCGTCAGTAAAGATTCGCCCGGCTCCCATAAAAGATATGCGGAGAAGTATGGCATAGATTACACCTTGATTTCTGATCCTGATACTAAATTTGCTGCTGCGGCAAATTCTATCGTCGAAAAAAATATGTACGGCAAAAAGTTCGAAGGACCCTCACGTTCGGCCTTTGTTATTGATACAGATGGTACTATTTTGGCAGCTATTGAGAAAATTAATACCAAAGATCACGCTACAGAGTTAAAAGAGCTGATTGAAAGCCTGAAAAATTAAACGTATTACATGAAAAGTCTCGTAATTGTAGAGTCACCAACTAAAACAAAGACCATCAAGAAGTACTTGCCGAAAGGCTATGTGGTGGACTCCTCTATGGGTCACATTCGCGACCTGCCCTCTTCGGCGAAAGAAATTCCCGCTAAATACAAAAAAGAAAGCTGGTCGAACTTAGGTATTAATGTGGATGAAGATTTCAATCCTTTATATGTAATTCCATCCTCAAAAAAGAAAGTAGTTACCCGGCTAAAGAAATTATTGAAAGATGCCGATGAACTTATTCTCGCCACTGATGAAGATCGGGAAGGAGAAGCAATTTCATGGCATTTGCTTGAAATTCTGAAGCCTAAAGTTCCGGTAAAACGGATGGTGTTCCGGGAAATCACTAAAGAAGCGGTCATGAATGCACTGGAAAATACACGCGACATTGATATGAATTTGGTGCATGCCCAGGAAACCCGCAGGATTTTGGATCGCCTCGCCGGCTACACCGTTTCACCATTATTATGGAAGAAAATTTCACCGGGACTTTCTGCCGGACGTGTTCAGTCGGTAGCGGTTGAATTTTTAGTTGAACGCGAACGGGAACGTATGAAATTCCGAAGCGCCACTTATTATGATTTACAGGCTCAGTTGCATAAATCAGGAGATAACGACCAGTTCAAAGCAGACCTGACTCACCTTGATGAAAAGCGCCTTGCCAGTGGTAAAGATTTCGATGAAAATACCGGCAAGCTCAAAAAGCCTGATTCTGTTGTCTTACTGGATGAAGAAAAAGCCAGCAACCTTGTAGACGATTTAAAAGAGGCTGATTGGGCCGTTACAAATGTTGAGGTAAAGTCCCAGAAACGAAATCCGGCCCCACCATTTATAACGTCCACTTTGCAGCAGGATGCCAACCGTAAATTTGGGTTTTCTGCACGCGATACAATGAGTGTGGCCCAAAAATTATACGAAAAAGGTTTTATAACTTACATGAGAACCGATTCAACGCGGCTTTCATCCCAGGCAATTAATGCCGCCCGAAATGCGGTAACCGAGCAATATGGAGATGAGTATTTATTTGAACGGGTTCGTAATTATACCAAGAAAGGGAAGTCTTCGCAGGAGGCTCATGAGGCGATTCGTCCTTCAGGTTCAAATTTTGTTCACCCCGAAAAGGCTGGACTTCGAGACCGTGAGTTTAAGCTTTATGACCTGATCTGGAAACGGACTATTTCCACACAAATGGCAGAAGCGGAATTGGAATTCACCAATGTTACCATCCGTGCAAAAAATAATGGCACCGCTGCTGATTTCCGTGCCAATGGCAAAAAGATCTTATTCCCGGGATTTTTCCGTGCTTATGTTGAAGGCAGTGATGACCCCGAAGCAGCCCTGGTAAATCAGGAGATATTTCTTCCTGAAATGAAAGAAGGCGATACCACTGATTTGGATGATTTGAATTTTGTAAGCCATGAAACTAAACCGCCGGCTCGATTCACGGAAGCTACTTTGGTTAAGGAATTGGAGAAGCGCGGAGTTGGCCGCCCAAGTACCTATGCCAGCATTATAAGCACTATTCAGGATCGTGGTTATGCCAAAAATGACGGTAAAACCTTGATACCTACATTCACAGCATTTGCGGTTTCTTCGCTGCTCGAAAATCATTTTCCCGATTTGGTAGACAGTAAATTCACCTCCGCACTCGAAGACAGGCTGGATGCGGTTGCAAGTGGAGAACAGGATCCGGTGAAATATTTGGAACAATATTACAATGGAGAAAAAGGCCTAAAAGCACGGGTTGATACGCAGGAAGATAAAATCAACCCGCAGGAAGCCAAACTTCTCGATCTGCCGCTGGAAGGATTGGAAGGCATTAAAGTAGCAGTCGGCCGGTTTGGCCCCTATGCCAGAATGCAGAAAAACGGGGATGAACTTACTACTTCGCTTCCTAATGATATGGATCCCAGCGATATCACCCTTGAGAAACTGGAAAGCCTGATCAAAATTTCGGAAGAAGAAGACAAACCTATTGGGCATGATTCGGAAACGGGTGAACCAATATTTTTACTGTCGGGTAGATACGGCCCTTATGTACAGCGGGGTGAAGTAACGGAAGAGAATAAAAAACCCAAACGCGTTTCTTTATTAAAAGGAATGAAACCCGAAGATGTTGACCTTGATCTGGCTCTCAAACTACTTGAATTGCCGCGGCCGTTGGGGAATCATCCCGATACCGAAAAAGTGATAAAAGCCGGGGTTGGACGCTATGGCCCTTTTGTGGTACATGATGGAAAGTTTAAGTCAATCCCCAAAACGGATAATGTTCTTGATATTGAATTGGCCCGGGCGGTAGAGTTACTGGCTCAGAAAACAAACTCCCGGAAAAGTAATGAGATCAAAGATCTTGGAACGCATCCCGAAACAGAAAAGCCAATCAAAGTGATGACGGGCAGATACGGCCCTTATATCAAGCATGGTAAGAAAAATATCAGCCTTCCAAAGGAGAAAGTACCTGAGGATTTTACCCTGGAAGAAGCAGTGCAACTGATTACTGAGAAAGGGAAATAAACATCGAACATTGGAATAAGCTTTGCTTCGAAATTCCTTATTCCGATATTCATTCCCGGCTTTAGCAAAAATTTTGTAGATTTCTCTCATTGTAGAATATGAAAGGATTCTTCCAAAGGAATATTTTCGGCAGAAATACTATTAAGAACTTCCATGCAAAAGCGTAGCGACTTTTATTTCAAGTATCCGCCCAACATCCATGAATTGGATTTGGCTACGATGGTGAATATGTATCGCTCCAGGGGCGAGCCGCGTAAAGCAGGGCCAGGTCAATATTACGCCTGCGCCGACAGCAAGCATTTGCTGAAAGAAGCTAAGTGGTGGTTCGGTTTATACTTTTCTCAAAAAACCTGGGACAATCTGCTAACCAAAGGCAGCGAAGGATTTCCACTCACCGATGTAGAATTGAATGTACTGGGGATGGTTTTTGTGAGTGAAGATGAAATTCCCCACCGCGAGTACATTGAACGAAATTCCGGAATCGCAGAAAAACTGGCTTATCTGATTGTAAATGATATGCGAACTTTCGGTTTTCTGGATGAAGATGACAGCGGCTTTTTACGAATCACCCCAAGAGGAGAAAAAGCCCTGCATGGTATTGCCCGGCGCATCTATGAGAAACGTTTCATGCCTGAAATGCTCAAAACCTTCACTCCCGCCGAAGAACCCAAAATTGAGCAGGCTCAAAAAGAAGACAAAGAGCAGACGAGCTTATTTTAGGGCAAAAAAGCACTTATAACTTAGAGTTTATAAGATTCGCAGAGGCATCCTTAATCCTTTAATACCTGAAATTATTTATTAAGGGAAGGCTAATTATTAATCTACTCTCCTGGCGCGCACCCCGAAATCAACATTATCTTTTATCCACGAAATAAACCGGTCTTGCTCGTTGAAAGGTTTATTGGGAATAAAGATGGTTGAATCGTTCCATGATTTCATTACTTCTGAATCTTGAGTCCATACTTTAACTCTGCGGCGTGGAACCTGGGTTTGCCAATTTCTCCCTGTTGAAGCATCGGTATAAAGCAGGCGAAGGGTGATGTTTCTTGAGAGTTTCTCAAGGGTTGATAAATTAATACTACGGAAATCGGTCACTCCATCCTTTTTTATATCGGGAACTCCATCACTTAACATTACAATGGAAACCGGCCGCAGGATCAAATTCTTATTCCGGATAGTTAGCGCAATTTGCTCAAAAAAGGCATTGAAGTCGGTATAAGGATTTTGTTTTTCCGCGGGGAAAATTTCGTGAAGTTTCTCCTCGATTTCCGCTATGCTTTTGTGTTCAAAAGTTTGAATGGGAAAAAAAGTTTTAGGTTCATCATCCTTTGCCCCACCAATTGAACTTATATAAAGCACATTGGGCTTTTCCAGTTCATCGACTCCATTTAAATGAGCATAAATATATTTAGAGAGAAAATTCAGCGAATTATCAAAATCTCCACTATTTATATATGAGCCACTTATATCTACCCCTATAAAAAGGGATAGACGGGGATTAGGTTCCTGTCCTGAAGTGCAGGCAGTTATGAACAAGCTGGCGAAAAGCAGTACAAATGGTATTGGGTTTTTCATGATATTTCTTTCAGACATTTATACTGTTCCTTTTAAAGGCACGGATTCGGTTTCTTCTTCCTGGGGGGCTATTGAAGAAAATCCGTTCATTTCCTTTAAACTTTCCATGTCGGTAAGCGGCAGCTTAAAAAGGTGTTTATTTGCTACTAGTAGGGTGCAAAAATTAATGGCTGAAGCAATTAGTTGAAGCGGCGGCAACATAAATGCTTCTATAAGATCATCGCCTTTTTTCTGTACCCAGTCAATGTTCTCCTTAATATTATTCATATACTCATCAGTATCGAATATTCGGGCAGAGATTTTTTTATCGGTAGCTGATGCCTTTGCTGCTTTATTTTGGTCAGCCTGAACACCTTTACCTTGAATGACAGCCATAATGGTAGGTGTGCCATAAGACGCAAACAAGAACCATGAGAGGCTTCTAATTCCAAACCATACAAAGGCTGAAATTCCTAAAATGCCAAGTATGCTTATTTGGAAATCTTCTGCGTATAAGGCAAACCAGGGTATTAAAGAATCTACAAATTCCCTGTACAGGAACAGCACTTCTACCAGAAGAACTATAATTTCAATAACAGCAATGCCAAGTATCTGAGACACATTTTTTTGTTTAAATGCATCCACAAAGGTTGAAAGTACAGCATAACTTCCCAATACAATAAAGAACAGAAAAGTGAAGAGTGGTATACGCATTAACACAATATCTATGGCTTCTCCGGTGATATTTGAAAGAGTATCAAGAACAAGAGGAGTGGTTACATAGGTAAAAATTGTGGTTTCTACTAAAACCCAAAATAGTGTGAGAAATACTGCAATCCAGGGAATGGTGGAACCCGTAACCTTTTTTCCCGCTGAACCAAGTAGCCGAAAAGGCATCAGCAAAATGGTTTGCAATACCGACATTATACCGAGGATTAAAATTTTCACCATTCCCAATAAATAAACCACCAGGTAGAACATGAAATTTGCCAATCCAGCCCAATAATAGGCAATAGATTTTCCGAAATCCCACCAGGCCATAAATAATGAAAGGGTAAATTCCTTTCGGTTTTGCCGGAACACAATAGATAGGATTGTTGGTATGGTAACCCAGGAGCCTAATATAAAAGTAAGCACCGGAAGCAAAAGCAGTCCCCGTTTCAACGTCATGGCCCAAAGAGGATCACCAGCCGCCCAGGCAAAAGCGAGAAACTCTTGTTGGAAAAAAGTTGGAAACAGCAGTATTGAAAAAGCAATGTTAGCTAAAGTATCATTATTCATGTTGATTATGATTAGTTATAAAAAAACAAAAATCACTTATCCTTAGAAATGGAGGTCATTTTTCAGGAACTGAAAACAACTATATAAGTTTTTTCGGGGACTTTTGTTACAAAATCTAATCTTTGCAAAACAAACCTACTGTAATATCAAAATAAATAGAGGTTTATCTAAACTCGATACTTTTCGATAACTTTTAAAATAGGAATTAGAGCTATCTATTCTTTTTCCCTCTTATTGCATCCGCCACTCTGCCAGGCACTCGCTCATCAAATGGACTGGGAATAATCATATCAACGCTTACTTTTTCCACGCAGTCTGCAATGGCTTTTGCCGCGGTGATATACATTTTAGTGGTGAGATTACTAACCCGAGCATCCAATGCTCCTCTGAATAATCCTGGAAATACCAGCACATTATTCAGCTGGTTAGGGAAATCTGAGCGGCCGGTGGCTATAATGGATGCCCCGGCTTCTTTGGCTTCATCCGGCATGATTTCCGGGGTGGGATTGGCCATGGCAAAAATCATTGGATCTTTATTCATGGTTTTTACCATTTCCCTGGTTAACACACCGGGTACCGAAACACCGATAAATACATCGGCTCCCGAAATGGCATCTTTCAGAGTTCCTGTACGTTGGCCTTTATTGGTAATTTTTACCATATCCTGTTTGGTCGCATTTAAATCAGTTCGGTCTTTATGCAATACCCCACGGCTGTCGCACATTACCACATCGCGAACTCCGGCTTCAAACAGTAAATTAACAATGGCAACTCCGGCAGCTCCGGCCCCATTCACAACCACATACAGATCCTCCAGTTTCTTTCCGGTCAATTTCATGGCATTATACATGCCTGCTAAAGTCACAATGGCGGTCCCATGCTGGTCGTCATGAAAAACAGGAATAGAAAGCTCTTCTTTTAACCTGCGTTCAATTTCAAAACAACGCGGGGCGGAAATATCTTCAAGATTAATACCTCCAAATCCTGGGGCGATATTTTTAACCGTACGTACGATTTCTTCGGTGTCTGTTGTATCCAGCACAATTGGAACTGCATCTACCCGAGCAAACTTTTTGAATAATACCGCCTTTCCTTCCATTACCGGGAGTGCTGCTTCGGGGCCAATATCGCCCAGCCCTAAAACGGCTGTTCCATCACTCACCACCGCTACCATATTGCCTTTCGAGGTATACTCGTAGGCTTTTTCTTTATCGAGGGCGATTTCCTCACAGGGTTTTGCCACACCTGGCGTGTAAGCTATGCTGAGATCATCTTTGGTCTCCAACGGCATTTTTGATTCGATTGAAATTTTACCCCGGCTTTTTTTATGAGCCTCAATCGAAAGTTTGGCGTAATCTTTTTTAGACATGGAGAAGTATATATTAAAAAAAAGAGTGCTGCATTTTTACAGCACTCATTAAAAAATTAGTCGTTGATCATTCCGGCAACATCAAACGAATTATTATTGGGGTTGATATCTGCTAATCGGTTGGAAGGATCTATGGTGAAGGTTTTAATTTGAGAAGTCGGTTTATTTATAGTGAAATTATATTCTGTCTGAATCCACGGCCAATCTTCTAAAACTGTTTGTTGCCGGTCATTTTCAGTCGGTTTTTCGCCACGCATTACTTTTAATGGAACATAAAAAAGCTCTTGGCTGCCATCAGCATATTCTACAACAATATCCAGCGGCATAGGCATTAATTCCACGCGTTCGAGGCTTATGTGAGTATTTTCTTCTGTTCCAACTACAGCTTTAATTCCATAATCAATGGTTTTGGTGGTCTGTACAAAATACTCGTAGTACCAGTCCAGAATCATTCCTGATTCTTTTTCCATCACACTAATAAAATCAAGAGCAGTAGGGTGCTTCATTTTCCATTCCTCATGATAACGAAGCATACCATTTCTGAAATCCTCATCGCCAATTATATAACTCAGTTGATTAAGGAATACGACTCCCTTCGAATACGAGGCAACACTATAGGCAGCGTTTGTTTCAAAGTGATCTGCATGAGTTGTGAGGGGTTCTTCCTGCCCGCTATTCACAATAAATCTGTAGTTATTATAGGAGCCAGCATGTACATTTCCATTTGCGCCAAATAAATGTGCCATGGTTTCAGCAGAAGCAAAGCTGGTGAAACCTTCATCCATCCAAGGGAATAAGCTTTCGTTGGTAGCCAGAACATTTTGATACCAACTGTGATAAAATTCATGAATGGTTACACCTATGAGGCTGCGTAAATTTCGGCCACCGGTGATAAGGGTTCCCATCGGATATTCCATGCCGCCATCACCGCCCTGAAGCGTAGTAAATTGTGGATAAGGATATTCACCAAAATGCTCATTGGCATATTCAAAAGCATTTACGGTAAGTTCAGGAAGCTGCTCCCAATTTTCAGTGTATTGCGCATTTTGTTCCATAGAGGCGCCTTCAACTACTTCATCCTGTTGGTAAAGGAAATGCAGCTTTGGTCCATTTGGTACTTGTGCGGTAGTATGTACAAAATCAGGATCTGCTCCCCAAAAGAAGTCAATTACATTCCCAGCCTTAAAGTGCCAGGTGAGTTTATCGCCGGAGGGACGGTTAACCGTAGCACCCTCATCTTCGTATCCATAGCCGATTTCGTTTGCGTTTTGAAGGATTCCGGTACCCCCCAGCACATAATTTCTGTCGATAGAAATTTTTACATCAAAATCACCCCAAACGCCATGAAATTCTCTGCCGATGTAAGGATTCGGATGCCAGCCCATGAAATCATATTCGGCCAGTTTGGGATACCACTGGCTCATGGAAAACTCAACACCTTCGGCATTATCTCTACCAGTCCGCCGGACTTGTAAGGGAACCTGCGCTTCAAACTCCATCTCGAAAGTAGCGGAAGCACCAGGCTGAATTGGCTCATTTAGGTCAACAACTAAAATGGTGCCGTCTACTTCATAATCTACCGCTTGGCCATCCTGAGTTAAGGAATTAATCTTTTGATAGCCGATTTCATCTTCTGATAAACTCTGAATGCGATCCTGTACCCTGCGGTCAGGATCTTTAATGGTTCGGGACCGGATATCCATCATACTTCCCGGCTGAAAAGCATTAAAATACAAATGATAATATACCCTGGTGAGTTCATCGGGAGAATTATTGGTATACACCAGATTTTGATTTCCTGAAAGCTGGTGGTTTTCGGTATCTACATCAATTTCCATCGTGTAATCAACATGCTGCTGCCAGTAACCGTCATTTTGTGCGGTTGAAATGGAGTAAGAAAAAAAGGAAATGAGAAATAATAATAATGTCTTTTTCATATGTAATGGATTTTTTATTGGGATAAAAGAAGCCACAAAAATATAAAAACACTAATCTTTTTACACTTTTTGTGATTTAGAGTTTTAGTGGGGGCGAATTAAAAAGCATTACGGCTGGCGAAGGCTCGGCTTAGAGTAGCTTCATCAATAAACTCAAGTTCCGTGCCCATTGGGATTCCATAAGCTATTCGGGTTACATTCACATCATATGGTTTCAATAATTTATTGATGTAATAACAGGTAGCTTCGCCTTCAGCATCTGGATTCAAAGCCAATATCACTTCCTTGATATTTTCATCGCTGCCAGTGCGCTGTAACAATTCCTGAATGCGAAGGTTATCGGGGCCGATATTATCCATGGGAGAAATCACCCCGCCAAGCACATGATATTTTCCCCGAAATTCATTGGTTTTTTCGATGAGATACACATCATTGAATTCTTCCACCACACAAATTTCACCGGTTTCGCGTTTGGGGTTTTCGCAGATTTTACAAGGATCAACATCACTGACCGTTCCACAAGAAGAACACCGTACTACTTTTTTCTTCAGATCAATGATGGCGTGTGCCAATTTTAGAGCGTACTCGTTATCTTTTTTTAGAAGATGAATAGCAATTCGTTGAGCTGATTTCCTTCCCGTACCGGGAAGTTTGGCAAGCTGCTCAATAGCCCGCTCTAAATATTCTGAAGTTATCTGCATATAGAATGTTAAGTGTTAAATGTCTAAATGTTAAATGAGCCTTCATTTAACATTTAGCACTTAACATTAAGAATTTATAGCCCCAGTTTAGAAAGGTCCATTCCAGGAATTCCGCCGCCGGGTATCATGCCTTTATACATATCCTGCATTTGTTCTTTTCCGGCTTCTTCGGCTTTTTCGAGGGCTTTATTTACACCGGCAACTATTAGATCTTCCAGCATTTCAGTGTCTTTAGGATCTACAACTTCTTCATCAAGCTTTATGGATACTACCTGGCGCTGGCCATTTGCTTTCACTTTTACCATGCCACCGCCTGCTTCGGCTTCCACTTCAACATCTTTCAACTTGTGTTGAGCTTCTTGCATTTTAGATTGCATTTCCTGGATCTTGCCGAACATATCGGCCATGTTAAATTCACTCATAATCTTATTCCTGGTTTAATATTCCAATTCCGCCCCGAAGATTTCAACTATATCACGAATCAAGGGGTCTTTTTGTTGTAATTGTTTAAATCGTTCATACGGGTTCATCTTTTTCCCGGACTTATCCGACGAATTAGAAACCGTAATTTGAAAACGAAGCATATTGCCAAGACATTCCTTTAACTTCCTGGCCAGCTCTGTATTTTGCTCATCCAGCATTTTTTTTGCGAATTGATTGTCGCACTGCAAATGCAATTCTGCGCCTTTAAGCTTCACCAACTTCACCCTCTCTAACTGTAAATGTAACAGCATAGGGTATGTTTCTTTGATAAGGCGCAAATATTCCGGCCAAACTTCCTGCACACTTTCAAATGTTAATTTTGCGGGAACCTCTTCTTTTCGAGTATCATCTTGTAAGGCTGGCTCAGCAGAGGTTTTTTCGACTTTTTTTTCAGCCATTATTTTCTTGGAAATGCTGGTTTCCAAAGCCGGTTTGCCAATATCAAAATCATCTTCAGGCTCAGGTTCCATTACCTCAACATCGCGTACATCCTGCTTTTTAGCAGTACCATTTGTTGGATTTTCAGAAATGGGTTTTGGAGTATTCTCCGGAGTGGATTGAGGCGTTGTTTGTTTTATATCTTCATCAGTTTTCTGATGGCCATTGGAACTTGCACTTCTATTTGATGAAGAACCGTTTAGGTAGTTACTGGATTTTTTTTTTAAATCATCCAGTTCCGAAAGCAGCTTTGAAAGCTGTTCGGTTCGCTCCATGTGGATAAGCTTCAGAAGTGTAATTTCGAATTGAATGCGGGGCTGACTGGCATCTTTTAACTTAATCTGTGCTTCGCTAACAATGTGCAGCATCCGCATCAAATCATCGCGTGAAAAATCAGGGGCAGATTTCTTGTAACGTGACTTTGTGTCTTCTGAGGCCTCAACCAAAAACAATTTTTCGCTGTGATGAGCGATGTACAAATTCCGAAGATGTTCGGTGAGTCCGATCAAATATTCCTGTATGTCGTACCCTTCCTGCAACAGTGTGTTTATAAGCTCCAGTCCCTTATCGGCCTCATTGGCTTTCACACAATCCATGAACTCAAAAAGCCGGTCGATACCTACTACATTCAATGCCTGCAAAAGTTCATTATATGTGATGGTGTCTCCGCAAAAGGCAATAGCCTGATCCATCAATCCAACAGCATCACGCAATGCCCCGTCTGCTTTTTTGGCAATTACATGCAGCGATTCCTCATCAATACTAATATTCTCATCAAGTGAAATTTTCCGCAGGCGCTGCACTATCTCGTCTACCGGAATCCGCTTAAAGTCAAAACGCTGAACGCGGGATAAAATAGTTGGTAAAACCTTGTGCGGTTCGGTGGTGGCAAAAATAAAAATGGCATGTTCAGGTGGTTCTTCCAGGGTTTTCAGCAGTGCATTAAAAGCCTGCTTACTAAGCATGTGAACCTCATCAATGATAAATATTTTATAGCGGCCATTTTGCGGCGGTATTCGCACGCTTTCCCGCAGATGATGTACATCTTCCACCTTGTTGTTGGAAGCCGCATCCATCTCTATAATATTAAGAGTTTGATTCAGCGATTCCCCATCAACTTCCGCATCAATTCCGTTGATGGTTCTGGCTAGAACCCGAGCCATCGTAGTTTTGCCAACCCCACGCGGGCCGCAAAACATGTAAGCGTGCGAAAGGCGGTTTTGTTTGATTGCATTCTGGATAGTGCTGCTTACATGTTCCTGAGAGACAATATCCTCAAAAGTGAGCGGACGGTATTTTCTGGTAAGAGCGCGGTAGTTATCAGACATATTTTAATCAGCTTTTGCTATGCGAGAAGGTACAAAATGAATCGGACAAATTTGGATGAGAATTGGGTTGACGTGGAGAATCGTATTGTTAAATTTTTCCATATTGTATTTTTGACATAAAAAAAACCCTATGCAGAAAATGCACAGGGTTTCAATTAATTAAACAGAAGGGGATTAATCAAATAACTTCTTGATCCACCCAAAAGCTCCTTTACCTTCGCCTGGCGCAGGGCGTTTCTTTTTTCCGTCTCTTCCGCCGGATAGTCCCTCATAAGTGGGTCGGGGAAGCCCGTTAGAATTCTTTTCCTTTTTCACTTTTTTGCGTTGGCGATCATCATTTTTGCTGCTACGGCGGTTTTTGCCGTTAACTTTTCGGCGATTGTCATTTCCTTTATTGCTTTTCGCTCTTCCTTTCTTCTTTTCCTTTACTTCTTCAGGAAGCGGAATTTCAGTAGGCGCATAACCTACCTTTTTTACAATCTCATTTATATCTTCTTTATCCATTTTGGATACCAAAGATACCATGCGTGCGGCTTTACCGCTGCCAACTAATTCAGCGCGGTATTTGTATTCTTCTACTTCATTAGGTACATCATAATTGATAACCTGTTTCACTTCATCAAGTTCAACATCGGTTGCAGATAATCCGCCCACCAGCAATATTTTCATATTACCTGAAGTGAATTTTTCAAACCGCTCATTATAGACCTGCTCAGTCAGCCGTTCATCAATACTTACTACTCCCCAGCCTTTTTTGCGGATGATGCGAAAAAGGCGGTCGGTAGTTCTTTTTGATGCGGCAAAAACTACAATATTTGTGCTTAGGGTTTTTTCCAAATGTGCAAGCAATGTGGATATTTTTGCTCTTGGAGGAACATAAATATACGCTTGTGTTAAATCTCCGGGAATTGGATCCGGGTCAGGTTCTGCGTTATCATTTTGAGAGACTGATTCCGGTTCCTCTTTTTTCTCTTCGGGATTTAATACTACAGAAACACTTGCTTCTTCCAGCTTGCGATTCACCTGTTCCAGGTCCAGTTCAAACTTTTCCTTTTCTTCTTCTTCCTGTGTTGGCGTCTCTTTTTTTGCAGAAGCATTTTCTTCAACACTAAGATTATCAAATCCTATTACGTCAGGATTTTTCAGTAAAAGCTCTGCGAGTTGTTTAGAAGCTTTATTGTATTCGCTGGATAAAATAATAGACTGGGCTTCGCCTTCTACAAAATTCAGGATATCCTTCACCCGGTTAACCAGGTTATAGTTCTCCATATTATGGGCTTCATCAATAATGATTAGCTCCACATTAGAAAGCGTTAGCTTATTTTTTTCCAGTATTTCAATTAGCCGCCCGGGATTTGCTACAATCATGGGGGCTCCATCTCGAAGGGCTTGTTCCTGTTCTTCCCTGTTTCCTTTCATGGAAAGGGAAACGCTGCTAATTTGTGCATGGTAACCCATGGCCCAAATAGCTTCATCAATAATTTTTGCCCGTTCTATGGATGGTGTTAATATTAAAACTCGTGTGCCAGAAACCTCTCCGTTGCCCGAAAGCTTATGTAGTGCAGGTATTAAAAATACACCGTCATCTTCGGCTTCATGTTTTACAAGCAAATGTTTGCCTTGTAGTGCCGAAGGGATTACTTCATGTTGGAGAGGTGTTGGTTCTTTAATTCGTATGTCGGCCAGCCCGCTCAATAATTCGGGGCTGAGGCCAAATTGTTCAAAAGACAATGGTTCCACCTCTTTCATTTTGGCGTTATAGTTCAATTTTCAAAGATCGTGCCTTTATACAAGGCTAATATTTTTGGAAATAAGAAAGCTGTTTGGATTAAGCTTTCGGTGATATTCGATTATGTACCGGATCACCAGAATCTACATTTAGTTGCTATCCTTCAAATTTCAGATCAACAAAAACCTCTTCAGAGGAGCAATGCGCAACTTTATTTCTAAAATGCTCTCTAATATACAAAAATTGACAGGCAAGCTCATCTATCGAAGTTAATTTTCTCTTTTTTCAGTAAAAGATTTTGAAAAACTTGTGGCAAATCTTAGGGGAATTTTTTTAATCCTGAAATAAACAATTAGTAATAAAATTATAAGTAATATCCCCAGTACTCCTATTAAACCACCTTCAGGCCCAAATAAACCGCCCGTCCACCAGTCGGCACCTTCTTGATGTATTTGGATCACAGATTCCCGGACTCTTCTTCCGCTAACCCGAAAGCCAAATATTCCGCCCTGGAAAAAATTCCACGAAAAATGCATCCCAACCGACAGCGCCAGCCGACCCGTAATTATAAAAGGAATTGCCAGCATTATTCCTGCAAAAAATATATTTAGTAGAGCATACATAGTGACATTGGGGTTTCCTGCATGACCTACTCCAAAAATTGCCGAACTAATGATAACAGCTATAACCGCCGCCCATACCGGGTTGATAGTACCGACTGAAAATCCTTCTGCTAAATTCCTTAGAATATATCCACGAGCCATTACTTCTTCATAAAAACCCACGGAAGCCATCTGGATTAAAAAAGCAAGCACAGGAAACATCCAATAGATATTGCCATTTCGATGCCAGCCAAAACCTGTCACTGTTAAACTGCCGGTAAGCCATTCAACCAAAAAAATTAAACCCATTACAGATCCGGCTATTCCGATCCCAACGATAAATTCTCTGCTCCATGTGTGATCAAAAATAAGGCCGCTTTCAGACCATGGCCGAAAGTCAACATATTTTATCATTATGTAGTAAAGGCCCAAAATAAGTACAGAACGCATTACATATTCTGCCCATTCAATCGGGATAAAAAAGGGTAGTATAGTCAGCGTTATAAAAAGTATTGTAAATAGGATAATCCTGAAAAAAGCTCTTAAGCGTAATTCTTCGGGATTAAAAATAGGATTAATCATAAATATTTGATTCGTTCCCTGTTGAAACGGCGGTTAAGATGGGAATTTTTTCTTAAAAAAATGAGTCAGTGCAGAATCTTTATTCATACTACTAAGGGAATGGATAATAAATCAGACTTTTTTCGTTGTAGAACCAAAGCACCTAATTAAAAACCGGTATAATATGAAACGATATGTACTGCAAACTGAAGAAAATGAACTGGAAGATTTTTTTGAATTAAGTCCGGGTTCGGAATCCTCCTTCGAAAAAAACTTTAATATCATGCCCGGCGCCACAGTACCGGTTGTTTTTGAAGATAAAGAGGAGCGAAAGCTGGTGGAGGCAACCTGGGGTTTAAGTTCTGCCGGAGCTAAGAAAGCCCTTTTTTCTGTTTCACAAGAGGAGTTGTTAAAAGATCAGGAATTGAAAGCATTAGCAAAATCCTCGGCTTGTATAATTCCAGCAAGTGGATTTTATAAATGGAAGGAAACTGTTCGTGATCCGTTGCCTTTTTATCTTCGGGTGCTTTCCCGGGAAATACTTGCTTTGGCAGGCATTTATTTTGCTAAAAAAAGTGGAAAAGGTAAAATTCATTATTCATTCGCTGTTATAACTATGCCTGCTAATGCTCTTGTGGAACCACTCGATCAAACAATGCCCTGTATCTTAAACGAAGCAGAATTTGATAATTGGCTGGGAGGAGGGAGTATTAAAATGCTTGAAAAAGGATTCAGCGGTGAACCTTTACTCCCCGACATGGCTGTCTACCGTGTTCCCGATTTAGTGAACGATCCTTCCAATAATTCCCGCGAACTCATTCAGCCAATTCCCAAATTACGGGATGATGATTGAAGAAATTCAAAATTAAGGATTTAAAATTGTGTCAACCTATTTCAGGATGGGGTCCTGCGATTTTTAATCTTGAATTATTCCGGCACGATGCCCGGTTTGCCTTCAGTGGGATTGTCGTAGTAACGAACAGTAGGGTAGGCGAAATCAATATCCTTATGTTTGGCGAATTCTTCTAACACAGACTCCCAAAGAGCTTGGGATGTGCTTCTTCGTTTTCTGGGATCTGATAAATACCTGATGGTTAAATTTATCCCGCTGGGTTTAACACCGGTATAAACAATAGGTGTTAGAAACCGATATTGGATGAGGTATGATTTTTCAGCTCTTTTTATCTGCTCACGGGCCTGTTCTATAAAGTGGTGCATGGTATCATCTACAATCTCTTGAAGAATTGATTTGGCCTTTTTCCAATCGCTTTCAAAGGTTACCAGAACGGCAATTTCCTGCCAAATAAATTCAAAGTCGCTGGTGTAATTTGCCAGGTCTTCCTCAAATACCCGGTGATTGGGAACATGAATTACACGGCCGGTGCTTTGATCGGCATCCACCCAGTTTCCAATTTCGAGAATGGTAAATTTAAAAACCCGAATATCGATAACATCACCTTTTGAGTTACCAATTTGTATGCGATCCCCAATATCAAAAGGTTTTCTCCAGATAATGAACAACCATGCTGCCATATCGGTAACAGGATCTTTCAGGGCTATGGCAATACCGGCCGAAAGTAATCCGAGGAAGGTCCCCAGTGATCCAATAGCTGAAAACCAAATCTGACCGACGATCAAAAGACCTACAAAAAATGTAATGTAGGTCATATTCTTACGCCATTTATAGATAGCCTTTTTACTCTCTACTCTATTCTGAATCAACCGGACTATTCCCATGCGGATCAGCCAAAGCACCAGAATAATTACAATGGTTTCTACTACTTGTATGGTTAGCCCCGGCGACTGCGTTATAAAATCACCAAGCTGATCTGAATAATTCTGCATCCTCTATAAAATTTATTTTAGGTGTATTGTGCTTGGGATAGTATACAAATTTGGATATCTTTACATTCTTAAAGAATTAACGAAATTATCTTATGCTTTACAGTATTATTGTCGCAGTTATTGCAATCATTTGTGTACTTTTAATCCTTGTTGTCCTTCTCCAAAATGGACAGGGACAAGGAATTTCCGGAATGGGCGGCGGTTCATCATTGGGTGGCGGTGGTGGCCTTGGGGCCCGGCGAACAGCTGACCTGCTTTCCAAATCAACATCTATTTTAGGGGGCGTTTTTTTGGTGTTGTGTATATTGGCAAACTTCGCCATAGACCGTGATGAAGCTCGCAGAAGTATTTTGCAGGATGGAGTGAATGCTCCGATTCAAGCACCTGGCCAATCAGCTCCTGCAGTACCAATACCAAATGAGAATGTTCCTGACCAAAACGACGGAGACAGCGATAATTAATTGCTAAAGAACAAATTTACGAGGTCCTGTATTTAATCGATGCAGGGCTTTTTTTATGGGTTTTTATTTTATGACTTATTTTTGTTAATTGAAATCTTGAAAATAAGGCCTGTCGAATTAGATAGTTAGTACCACCTTTTTTTGTTTAGTGGCTGTGTTTTTTTTATCTGCTCGCTTCCCTTTTATCTCCATAAACAAATAATAAAGTCATGAAGAAAATTACATTAACATTTTTCATAAGTTTATTCTCTCTGGTGCTAAGTGTAGCACAAACTCAATTGATTGAAAAAGTAACTGCATCCGATAATGGAATTGAAATCCCATTCGAAAAATATCAATTGGATAATGGTCTCACCTTAATCATTCATGAAGATGAGTCTGATCCATTGGTCCATGTAGATGTAACTTATCACGTAGGTTCTGCACGTGAGGAGCTGAATAAATCAGGATTCGCCCATTTCTTCGAGCATATGATGTTTCAGGGCTCAGAAAATGTAGGTGATGAAGAACATTTTAAAATTATAACAGATGCCGGCGGAACTTTAAACGGAACCACAAACCGCGACCGAACCAACTACTTTGAGACCGCACCCAGCAATCAGCTCGAAATTATGTTATGGCTGGAAGCAGACCGGATGGGATTTTTTCTTGATGCCGTAACTCAAAGAAAATTTGAAGTTCAGCGAGAGACTGTAAAAAACGAAAAGCAGCAAAATTATGACAATCGTCCCTATGGAAAATTTAGGGAAGTTAATGCGGCAGCATTGTATCCGTATGGCCATCCGTATTCGTGGCTGACAATCGGCAAATTGCAAGATCTGGACCGCGTAGAACTGGAGGATCTTAAAAAGTTTTTTCTTCGGTGGTATGGCCCAAATAATGCTACACTAACTGTTGGTGGAGATGTGAATCCCGAGGAAGTAGTAGCGATGGCAGAAAAGTATTTTGGGGTAATCCAGCCGGGTCCCGAAGTGGAAAATATGACATTGGAACCAGCTACTCTTTCTGAGGATCGATATGTTTCTTATGTAGACAAAAATATTCGTTTTCCGGCTTTAATTTTTACTTATCCAACAGTGCCGCAATTTCATGAGGATGAAGCCCCGCTCGACTTTCTATCTCAAATTTTAGGCACTGGACGCAGCTCTTATTTCTACAAGAAATTTGTGTTGACCCAAAAAGCTATTCAGGCAATGGTTTCGCATCCATCAAGTGAACTGGCGGGTGAATTCTCTATGTTTGTTTTACCATTTCCCGGCCAAACACTGGCTGATTTTGAAACTGAAGTTCGTCAAATCCTGGAAGATTTTGCAAATGACGGGGTTTCTGATGCAGATCTCACTAAAATAAAAGCATCTTACGAGTCGAATTTCATTAACAGCCTGACGAGTGTGAGTGGCAAAGTTTCGCAGTTAGCGAGATATAACATTTTTGCAGATGACCCGGATTTCATCAAAAAGGACATCAAACGTTACAACGAGGTGACAAAAGAAGATATAATGCGGGTTTTTGAAAAATATATTAAAGACAAGCCTGCAATAGTACAGAGTGTTCTTCCCCCTGAGGATACTGAACCTGCAAAGCCAGATAATTTTACACCACAAACAGAGGGTGAGAATATATTTCCGACCACCGATTATTCTACTGTAGTCTACAATCGGCCAGATGCGGATGATTTTGATCGCAGCACCAAGCCAACGCCCGGTACTGCACCCTTAATTACTGTGCCGGAGTATTGGACTGAGAACTTTGAGAATGGAATAAAAGTAATAGGCACCAATTGGAGTGAAGCACCCATTGTAAGCCTGCAAATGAATATAAATGGGGGACACAAGTTGGATACCGAGGCACCAGAAAAGTCAGGATTAGCCTCATTAACAGCTTCGATGATGAATGAGTCGACAGGCAATTTTACTGCCGAAGAAATCCAGGAAGAACTGCGGCTTATTGCAAGCAGCATAAACATATATGCAGGCAATTCTTCTACTACAGTAACCATAAGATCGTTAAAAAAGAACCTGGACAGAACGCTGGAATTAGCTGATGAAGTTTTATTCAACCCCGCTTTTGATTCTTCCGATTTTTCCCGCCTGAAAAAGCAACAGCTTGAAGGAATTTTATCTACCTATCAAAATCCATCTGCTATTGCCGGTCAAGTATATTCCCGTCTTCTGTATGGTGATGAGCATATTTTTTCGGTTCCATCGGGTGGAATAGAAGAAACCGTTGAACGAATTACACTTGAAGATGTGCAAGCTTTCTACGAGAACTATTATTCACCAGAACTATCTGAATTAGTAGTTGTGGGGGATGTGGCAAGGGAGGAAGTTTTGTCAAAACTCACATTTCTGGAAAATTGGGAGCCGAAAGGAGTGAATCTCCCGGACCTGCCGCCAGCTAAGTCTTCGGAGCAAACTAAGTTATATTTGGTAGATAAAGCAGAGGCTCCCCAATCTGAAATCCGAATCGGTTATATCACCGACCTCACGTATGATGCAACAGGCGAATATTTTAAAACCACTTTGATGAATTATCCTTTAGGTGGAGCTTTTAACAGCCGCATCAATTTGAACCTGCGTGAAGATAAAGGCTGGACTTATGGTGCCCGCTCATATTTTAGGGCATCTGATGAGCCGGGTCAATTTACTGCATCGGCTGGAGTTAAAGCAATAGCTACAGACAGTTCTGTTTCTGAATTTATGCGGGAAATTACCGAATACAGGAAAGATGGAATAACGAACGATGAGCTTACTTTTATGAAAAACTCCATTGGCCAGAGAGATGCGCTTAAATATGAAACACCCTGGCAGAAAGCCGGATTTTTGCGAGATATTATTCACTATGATCTGGAGGAATCTTTCGTAGATGAACAAGCAGAAATCATAAAAAACATCACCTCAGAAGAAATAAATACTTTGGCTAAAAAATATCTGGCAGCTGATAACTTCTATATAGTAGTGGTAGGGGATGCAGCAACAAATCGTGATAAGCTATCTAAACTTGGCTATGAGATAATTGATGTTTCTGAAAAAGGGGATATCATTGAAGATTACCAGGAAATCAAAGCTGAAGAATAAAAATTCTGTTAAGTATTAAATTTTAAAATCCTGTTTATAGATTATAAGCAGGATTTTTTTTGGGCTTTTACGAGGAATTAAACCTCTTCATTTACCTTTTTATTATATAAGATCTGGCGACGGGTTTTTAAGGCAGGTATTGCCAAATTTAAATGACCTGATTATATCCTCGTATTTCGCATATAAATACACATTAATTCTATTAAAAAAATCTTTGTCATGGAACGCTACAGTTATATTCCCCAAAAAGCTTCAATAGCTATAGTTCTATTTTCTTTGGTACTGCTTGGTGGTTGTTTTAATCCAGGTACTCAGCTTCTAAATAAAGTACCTATTAATTCCCTGGACGTGGAAGTGCTAGATCAGGACGAAAACCCCATTCATGGTGCTCAGGTTGAGGCTTCAAATGGCCGTAAAACTACAACTGATGCCAATGGAATTGCAAGTGTGCGATTTGGCAGTGTAGGCATTCACTCCGTTACGGTGTTGGCTGATAATTTTATGCCCAATAATACCATCGTAACCATGCCGGCTGACAGGGGCAAAACAATAACCGCACATCTTACCACAGAGGTTGAACTTGCCGGTATAAATTTCGGAGCTTTAAATATGTATCCGATGATGTTTAATTACTTGTTTACCGGCTACGGATATCAACTTGAGTTGGAAGATTATCCAGAGGGCGGCTGGACTGAATGGCGGACTGATGAATCTAATGAAACTTTCATGCGGAAAGCTCTGCTAAAGAAGCTGGATAACGGACAGCAATGGTGGCAGATAGTTTTAAAAAGTGAAGAAGGCAATTCCAACGAACAATACGTGGCTGAAGTCCTGTTTTCTGAAGACCGTGAGTCTATTGTGAGAATGCGGGAGAAAATCGGCGACTCCGAAGCACAGGAAAAACCGGTCTCAGAAGGCTGGTATAATGATCCTCAAAGATTAACTCAGGAATCTATTGAAGGAGCTTTATCGGAAGAGAATGTAACGGTAGATGTTCCCAAAGATACCTTTACAGCAGATTTACTAGACTTTGGGGTTGCCTCTGGAATTTCCATGAAAATGTGGCGGGTGTCGTCTCCGGCAGTTCCCGGTGGAATTGTTAAATATGAAACCTCGAGCGAAGATGAGAATCTCTCCAGCATGGAATTGGTTGATTTTGGAACAGATGCCACAACTATGCTAGACAGTTTTTGAATGATAACTGGGGGTCGAGGTTATTTTTTAAATTAATGACACTTCCCCTCTTTTCTAATTATCAACCACGGCTTCCCAAACTCAGATGTCAGCGAATTCATAAATTTCAAGAAAAAAGAAACTTGATTTCTATGTAGTCGTAGAGCGTTGGAAATAATAACTATTTTCAGCAGATATATTATGGCATCCCCAAAAAGAAAAAAAACCATCTGGTCCATCCTCCTTCTCATCTTTATATTCGGCGGCGGCGGGTTTTACTATTTATACAGTAACAATTCTGATGAAGAACCCGAGACAGAACCACACGTAGTTGCAGAATTAGGCACAGTCGTTGAAAAAGCGTTGGCGGTTGGTACCATCGAGCCGGAAAATGAGATTGAGGTGAAATCAAAAATTTCAGGAGTGGTAAGCCGGTTGTATGCAGAAGCCGGAGATTATGTTGAAAAAGGCGAACCATTAATTGAAGTCAGCCCCGACCCCACCCCGCTTGAATTAGCGGAAGCAAAAAGAAGCCTGGAGAGAACAAAAATTGAAGAGGCTAATCTTGCTAAAGAACTGGATCGAATGAATACACTTATAAAACAAAACCTGGTTTCGCAGCAGGAATTTGATCAGCTACAACAACGCCATAATGATGTTACTATTCGTGTTCAGATTAATGAAGAGCGGTTGCAATTACTTGAATCCGGAAGAATAAAAATAGGCGATACCTTGATAGAATCAGTAATCAGAGCGCCAATAAGTGGGTTTATTTTGGAGGAGTTGGTGGATGTGGGCGAACCCGTTGTTCCACTCACTTCTTACCAGGCCGGAACCCCGTTGATGAGCTTAGCCGAAATGGGAAATCTGCTGTTTAAAGGTACTGTAGATGAAATCGATATCGGAAAAGTAGAAATAGGAATGCCTGTTGAGTTAAAAATAGGTGCGCTTCCCGCAGATACTGTTTTGGGCGAGGTTTCCCGCATTTCTTTAAAAGCTATGAAAGAAGATAATGCCACTGTTTTCCCTATTGAAATCACCATCACACAAACAAAGGGAGCGGTACTTCGTGCAGGATACTCTGCCAACGCAGATATCATCATCCAAAAAATGGAAAATACACTCACCATTCCTGAGCGGGTTATTGAGATGCGTGATGGCAAATCTTTCGTAGATATCCCGGGCTCGGAAGCTGGCAGCAGGGTAGAAAAAGAAATCACCATTGGTATGAGTGACGCTATTACAGTTGCGGTAATAGAAGGTCTGGAAGTAGGTGAAAAAGTACTTGAACGGCCTGTACGAACACTCACCGTACGATAAATATCAAAGCAGCGATGGCATGGCATTTCCAAACCTCATAAAAGAACTCTTTCAAAACCTGAACCAGCAGCGGTTGCGTAGTTTCCTCACCATATTTGGCATAATGTGGGGTACTGCAACATTGATTCTGCTTCTTGCTTTCGGGATGGGTTTTCGGGATCAAACTATATTGAACATGAGAGGAATGGGTGATCAGCTGGCTATCATGTTTAGCGGACAAACCACCAAACCATTTGAAGGCTACGGAATTGGCCGCCCCATCCGTTATCGGGAAACAGATGCGCAAGTACTGAAAGATCAAATTCCTGATATCGATGTGGCCACGCCGGAGTATATGAGAAGTATTCAAATTATGTATGGTGAAAAAAAGCGAAGCTCATCAATTGGAGGTGTTTATCCGGTTTACCGGGAACTTCGAAATACTTTTGCGCAGGAAGGGGGCCGTTGGCTGAACGATCGTGATCTTGAACAACGCCGGCGCGTAATATTTTTGGGAAATCGATTGGCAGAGAATTTATTTGGTGATGAAGACCCTGTTGGGAAACAAGTGCTGGTACAAAAAACCCCCTTCACTGTAATTGGAATCCTCCAGGATAAAATTCAAAACTCTTCATATTCCCAGCGCGATTATGACCGCGCATTTATCCCCGCTACCACATTCTCTGCCATGATGGGAACCGATCAAATAAATAATATTCTTTATACCCCCACAGACCCTGCTCTTGCCGAATCCATTCAAGATCAGGTGTACGAAGTTATGGGACTGAAACACCGTTTTGATCCCACTGATAAAGATGCTATTGGAATTTGGGATACCAATGAATTCTGGTCGTTTATTAACATCATGTTTTTAGGAATCAACGGATTTCTTGGTTTGATTGGATTTTTCACCCTTGCTGTTGGCGGTATCGGAGTAGCAAATATCATGTTTGTGGTAGTGCAGGAGCGGATGAAAGAAATTGGAATTCGCCGGTCGGTAGGTGCAAGGCGACATCATATCATGGGTCAGTTTTTTCTTGAGACATTTGTTATTGTAGGAATCGGGGCTGCGGCAGGATACGGCATTGGATGGCTGTTGGTTAAGGCGATGCAGAATATTCCAATAAAAGATTTTGTAGGAACTCCCTATTTCTCACCCGAAGTAGGATTAATAGCTTTTGCTGTTTTGGGGTTTGTGGGTTTTGCAGCCGGCTTATTACCAGCCTGGCGAGCTTCTCGATTGGATGTAGTGGATTGTTTGAGACAGTAAATAATTTGCCACGGGAAGAATAAAACACGGAGTTTTTTAAAGTAATTTTTAGTGTTTAGTTGATTTACTGGCAATAACGAATAAGTAGATTTTAAATTAATTCTTAATACAAAATTATATGTGGCGGACCTTATTTAGTGAATTCTTCTCAGATCTGGGTAAGCAAAAGCTTCGTTCTTTTCTAACCCTGACAGCCATTGCATGGGGAACGCTTTCCGTAGTTCTGTTGCTGGCTTTTGGCCGCGGACTTGGCACAAGTATGATGGAAGGCATGTTGGGGGCTGGAAATCAGGTTATTGTTATTTATGGCGGGCAAACCAGTATAAGCCATGAAGGGTTGGGAATTGGCAGGGCTATCAGGTTTACGGAAGAAGACGTGGATTTACTGCAACAAGCCGTTCCCGGTATTGAATATTCGAGCCCGCAGTACGGAAAATGGGGAGCTCAGCTAAAAACAGATGATGTTACCACAAACACTTATATGGAAGGGGTAAATCCTGATTTTGAAATCATGCGCACCATGTATCCGGCGGCGGGCGGGCGCTTCATAAACAAAAAAGATGTTGAGGAAATGCGGCGGGTGCTTTTTCTGGGAGATGAAATTGCAGTCCGGTTATTTGGTGAAGAAAATCCCATAGGAAAACAAGTGTTGTTAGATAATTCACCTTTTACCGTTATTGGTGTGATGAAGTCAAAAATGCAGACTTCCATGAATAATGGCCCGGATGCCGATCGTGCTATCATTCCTTATACCACATTCAGAAATATGTACGGTTCCCGGAATGTGGGTTCTATTTTAATTCGTCCAAGTGATCCTGCCTTGCAGGAAAAAATAAAAGCGGGTATTACTTTTATCCTATCCAGGAAATATTCATTTAACCCGGAAGATGAACAAGCGATTCCGATGTGGGATTTTATTGAAGCGGAGGAAATGAACCAGAAAGTATTTTTTGGCCTGGAAATTTTTCTTTTTACGGTTGGATTCTTTACGCTCATGATAGCCGGTGTGGGTGTGGCTAATATCATGTTTGTTGTGGTCAAAGAAAGAACCAGGGAAATTGGTATAAAAATCGCTGTAGGTGCGCGAAAAATTCACATTATCACACAATTTATATTTGAATCACTATTCATCTCTTTTCTTGGTGGATTTTTGGGACTGGCAATATCCTCAGCAATCGTTTATGGAGTTTTGGCAATGGAGATGGAAGGTGGTACCGGTGAATTTCTTGGAAGGCCTGAAATTTCAGGATTTGCCGTAGGTATAACTATAGGAGTGCTTACGCTAATTGGATTAATCTCTGGAATCTTTCCCGCCATCAAAGCTGCAAGAGTAGATCCGGTGGAATCGCTCAGGTATGAGTAGCAGATTTCTCACCTGATATCTTTTTTATTTTCAGGCACCTTTTCAGCTTGCATTACGGTTGAGCCTTTTTTGGTTTTATATCCAACCGCTGTAAGCAAAGCATAAATTATAGCAGCGATAATCACAATTGCAAGAATTGTAAACCACATTCCTGCTTTAAAAACATCTTCAACAAGATCGCAGCTGGAAAACATCAATAGAAAGGGCACTAAAAATAGAAGTTTGATTGGTTTGATATTCATGGTTGCGGCTTTAAGGGGTTAAATATTGGAGGTATAAAAGCATGGTTAGAAACTATTTTTTCACTGCTTTTACAATGAGATAAATAATGCCAATTAAAACTAAAATCCCAATAATTCCTGTCCATGCTCCTGCCGCGAATATATCCTGCATGACTTGACAGCCGGTAAAAGTGGTGAGAAGTAAGGTGAGAAAAATAAAACTGGTTAATCTGAAATTCATAATCTTGAGGTTTTAGAAATAGTTTAAAAGGTTCAATTCTTCTTTTCTCAACCAGTTTGCCAAATTTGAAGTTCATTTCAATTTGTATGAACTAAAAAGCTAAGATTATTTCCCAATACAAAAACGCGAAAAGATAGAGTCTAATAAATCTTCAGTAGTGATCTCACCAGTGATGGTTCCAAGTTCTTTCAGCGCTGCCCGCAAATCAATGGAAAGAAAATCACCGGTCATGTTTTGGGCAAGTGCTGTTAATGCTGCCTCTACATGTTCTTTTGTTTTTTGAAGGGCATCCCGGTGACGGGATGATGTAACCAAAAGGCTGGAAGCGTCATAGTGTTTATTTTCCAGGGCGCGGTCTTTTAGTAGTTTTTTTAACTCTTTGATTTTCTCGTCCTCAAGGGCTGATATCTTCAAATCAAATTCGGTTCTCCATTCCTGACCGGCTTCAATATCTGCTTTGGTGCCAATTAAAATGAATGGTGTTTCGCCGGCTCGTTTTTGAAAATCAGCAATCTCTTTTCGTTCTTCCTCACTGAAAGGATGGGAAAGATCTTTTAGGTAAATCACCAAATCCGCCTGTTCAAAAGCTTTTTGAGATCGTTTCACCCCTTCGGCTTCGATGATATCCTGCGTATCCCTTAATCCCGCAGTATCAATGAGCCTGAAAAGCAAGCCATCAAAACTCCAATCCACATCAATAGTATCGCGGGTAGTTCCGGCAATTTCTGTTACAATGGCACGGTCACTTCCAACCAGTGTATTCAGTAAAGTGGATTTCCCGGCATTTGGCCGGCCAATCAATACTGTTTTTACGCCATCTTTTACCAATCTGCCTGTTTCGTAGGTTTCCAATAAACTGACGATCTCAGTATTCAAATCCTCCAGTAGTTTCTTCAGCTGATCTTTGTTGGCAAACTCTACGTCCTCCTCAATAAAATCCAGCTCCAGTTCCACCATAGCCGTGGCGTCAATTATCTGTTGCCGGAAATTTTTGATATGGCTTCCCAACCTTCCTTCCAGTTGCTGATGAGCTGCATCTACCGCTTTTCGGCTTTTGGCGTGAATGAGATCTGCCACAGCTTCCGCCTGATCCAGGTCCAGTTTTCCATTCAAGAAAGCCCGTTGGGTAAATTCTCCCGCCTCAGCAGATTTAATTCCAAGGGATAAGATTGCCTCCAATACTGCCTGCGTAACTAACACCCCACCATGACAGGAAATCTCCACCGTTTCTTCCCCGGTATAAGATTTTGGAGAATGAAATAGCGTCACTAAAACTTCATCCACCGGGAACCCTTTTTTATTGATAATCTTTCCAAAATGAACAGTGTGGGATTTTTGTTTGGTAAGGTTTTTTCCCTTAAAAGCTTCATTAACTTTAGAAATAGAATTATTTCCGGAAACCCGAATTACGGCAATTCCGCCTTCACCAACAGGAGTGGCTATGGCGGCAATAGGTGGTTTTTGATTGATTTCATTCATGCCGGAAAGATACTGAGGCTGGGGAGAAACACTAAAGGTTTTCATTAATTGGCATTTCGCTCCCAAAAGTAGTTAATTTATCCAATGATTTTAGTTACAGGAATACAAAAAGGTTAGAGTTATGAGCATTGATACTTTAAACGACCATATTGAAACTAGTGAGAACATTGCTGGTGGCAAACCAAGAATAAAAGGCCATAGAATTACTGTGCAAAATATTGTGGTTTGGCATGAAATGTTAGCACTCAGTGCTGATGAAATTGCCACCGAATACGAGTTATCACTAGCGGATGTATACGCTGCTTTAGCTTACTACCATGATCATCGAGAGCAAGTAGATAAATCTATACATGAAGAAGATGCTTTTGTAGAAACTTTACGTAAGAATTTTCCATCCAAGGTGGCAAAAAGAATGAATGAGTAAAAGGATTAGACTCTACCTCGGGTGTGTTCACTCTCAATTTACCCCGCCCTGAAGGACGGGTAAATGTTTTCTTTTTTTTGAATTGTCTGACAAATATAAAATTAATGCACTTTCCCCATCAGCTTACGAATGGGTTTACTGAGTGCCAGAAGAATAACTCCGCCGCCGACGGTTGTCATCACAATAATCCAGAATAAGTCGGGAAGAAGAGATGGATCGGAGGCAATGGCATCCTGATCAAATTGACCGGCAACACGACCTGCAATAAGATTTCCGAACGCGATTGACATAAACCAGATTCCCATCATCTGCCCTACCAGTTTTTTTGGGGCCAGTTTGGTAACAGCGCTGAGGCCAACAGGACTCAGGCAAAGTTCACCGGAGGTATGCAGCAAATAGGTCATGATTAACCAGGTAGGAAGTACCTGATCACCACCTACTACATAATAGGAAGCAAACATCATTACCAGAAAACCGAGGCCGAGAAAGATTAATCCCAAGGCAAATTTTACAGGAGTTGCCGGTTCCAAATTCTTTTTGGCCAGCCATACCCATAGCCATGCAAAAACTGGCGCAAGCGTGATAATAAAGAATGAATTTACAGACTGGAGCCAGCTTGCCGGCATCAACCACCCGAAAATGTCGCGATCGGTATAACGTTCAGCAAAAAGGTTAAGGGAAGAACCCGCTTGTTCAAAACCTGACCAGAATATGGCTGAAAAAACAAAAAGAGCTGCAATAACTCCTATTTTCTTTTGCTGTTCTTTAGTCAATTCTTCTGCTATAAAAACGTAGATGAAATAAGCTACCACCAATCCAAAAATAATTATTCCGGATGCATCAGCTATTACCACGGGGTTGATGTCTAAATTGCCCGTTGCTATCATTCCTGCCAATATCACAATACCAGATCCAATAACCCAAAGTGCGGTTTTAATGCGAGATTCACGCGTTGCTTGCATTTGCGGATCAGCAAGGATATCAGGTTCAATCCCAATATCACCGAGATGCCTTTCGGTTAATTTATACTGTACTAATCCTAATACCATTCCTATTCCGGCGGCTCCAAAACCATAATGCCAGGCAATTCCTTCTCCCAAATAACCGGTAATAAGCGGCGCGATAAATGCTCCAAGGTTTATTCCCATATAGAAAATGGAAAATCCGGCATCACGACGGGCTTGTTCGTCATCGGAATATAAACCACCAACAATACTGCTGATGGTTGGTTTTAAAAGTCCGGTACCAACCACAATTAATATCAACCCAAAATAAAAGGTCTCGGTAGTGGGAATTGCCATAGTGAAATGGCCGGCAGCGATTATAATTCCACCGTACCAGATAGACTTTCTCAAGCCAAAAAATTTATCGGCTAACCAGCCGCCGGGCAGTGCCAGTAAATAAACGAACATAGTATAAAGACCATAAATAGCAGTGGCGGTGCGGTCATCCAGGCCTAAACCACCGGTGCTAATCGCATCTACCATAAAAAGAACAAGGATTGCACGCATGCCATAATAACTGAATCGTTCCCACATCTCAGTAAAAAAAAGAGTGGCTAATCCCCGCGGATGCCCCATGAAAGATGTATCCGTCCCGTTTGTATTATTTGCCATTGTATTTAAATATTGGTTTGGGTGGAATGAATTGCGTTGATGATACCTAAACAGCAAACAGGTTGCAAGAAGGGATTGAATTCTGCATCATTACTAACGAACTTGTGTTGAGATTATTCAACTAGTTTTCTAAAGGTATCCGCGAATAATGTTAAACATACAGCTCTTTGAAAATTGTAAAAGTTATAGTAACCGGTGAAAATAAATAGAAAGCATGAAAAAAATTAAAATAAACAGCCTTTATTCGGGTATAGAAGAATCTATTTCACAGCTAAAAAAAGATCCTTCTCCTATTCTCAATTCCCGCAAAGTAGTGGAAGAAGCTTTAAAAAAGGATGAGGCTTTTTATGGAATAAATACCGGCTTTGGCGCTTTGGCTTCTAAACGAATTGGTGCCGACCAGCTTAAACAGCTTCAGCGAAACCTGATTCTCTCTCACGCGGTGGGTACGGGCGATCTCATTTCCAAAGACATTTCCAGGTTAATGTTGCAGCTCAAAATCCACGCTCTTGGATTGGGATATTCTGGAATTTCAAAAGAAAGTTTCGACCGGCTAATCTACTTTTCTGAAAATGACCTGATTCCTGTTATTCCTGAAAAAGGAAGTGTTGGCGCTTCCGGCGATTTGGCGCCGCTGGCACATATGTCCCTGCCGCTGCTGGGGTTTGGTTCTTTTTGGGATGCGGACGGCAAAGAAACCATTCCTGCAGAAGAAGTTCTTTCCAGGCATAACCTGAAGCCAATCGACCTTCAACCCAAAGATGGTCTTTCCCTCATTAACGGCACCCAGCTGATGAGTGCTTATGGAGCTTTCGTTCTCGAGAAATCTCTAAGGTTGACAAAGATGGCCGATCTTTTGGGGGCGATGAGCCTGGAAGCATTACAGGGAAGTATCAAGCCATTTGATAAGAGAATCCATGAAATTCGTCCTCATGCCGGCCAACAGGCAGTAGCCCAAAATGTTCGTGCTCTCTTGGTAGAAAGTGAGATTTTGGAATCACACCGGAATTGCGGAAAAGTTCAGGATCCATATTCCCTGCGATGTATTCCCCAAGTGCATGGAGCCAGCCGGGATGCTTTAGCCCACTGCATTTCGGTTGTTGAAACGGAAATCAACTCCGTAACCGACAATCCACTTGTTTTTGGAAATGGTGACATCATCAGCGGCGGAAATTTTCACGGGCAGCCATTGGCGCTGGTACTGGATTATGCTGCCATTGCGTTGGCAGAATTAGCGAGTATTTCAGAACGCCGAACGTATTTATTGCTAAAAGGTCATGACGGCCTTCCCCAATTATTGATGGAAGAAACAGGAATTAATTCAGGTTTTATGATACCGCAGTATACCGCGGCTGCTTTAGTTTCTGAAAACAAGGTTTTTTGTCACCCCGCTTCGGTAGATTCCATTCCAACCAGCCTTGGCCAGGAAGACCATGTGAGTATGGGGAGCATTGGTGCGCTTAAGCTGCTGAATGTGTTCAAAAATGTGGAGCAGGTTTTGGCTATAGAATTATTTACCGCTGCCCAGGCTTTGGATTTCAGGGAACCGCTGAAGCCGGGGAAAGGAGTAGAAATGGCGCACACTTATATCAGGCAGCAAATTCCCCATGCCAAAGAAGATCATTTTTTTAAGGATGAAATTAATAAGGCGGTGGAGCTTTTATCGGATGAGAAAATAGCCGATGGGTTGGAATTGCTCTAAATTAAAAACAAATTCAGGTTTACCATCTGATTACTTTGTTGAGCTATTTTCTATTTGCAGTTTTTTTACTTCCCCTCCTATCATGTTTTGTCTTATCCAATAATAACCTCTTCACCAAAATATGTTAAGAGTGCTGCAACTGTCTCCCGTCATTTCCGTTTAGAGGAAACAATTAATAGGAATATTTATGGAACTCATCTGGATTATACTTGGTGCAGCATTAATCATTATCGGATTAGTGGGGGCTTTTCTTCCAATCATTCCCGGCCTTCCCTTTAGTTACCTTGGATTAATCATTCTTCAACTCGTTCATCATCCTTTTGGTTTTATGTTTTTCCTGGTTTGGGGGATTATCGTGGTGCTGCTTTCTTTTGTACTCGATTCTGCTATTCCGGCCTGGAGCACAGCTAAATTTGGCGGCTCACCTTTTGGAATCACAGGAAGCGTGGCTGGATTAGTGGTTGGGATTTTCTTTCCGCCATTGGGGTTTATTTTCGGCCCATTGATCGGAGCTTTTATTGGGGAAATTATCGCGGGGAATAAATCAGACAAGGCTTTGAAATCTGCCTTTGGTGCTTTTATTGGCTTTATGGCTGCTACCGGCTTGAAGGTAATAGCCGCCGGAGTAATGGCCTGGTACTACTTTTCGAATATATGAGGTGAAAATCTTAGCTCCGTTTATTGCCATGCGGGAATAAATAAACTGACTATGCCCAAACTACATGATTATCTATAATGGGATATTTATAATTATTCATCGGGGCACTACTCAAGTAATTTAACTAAATATTTTTTTAAAGAAGTTAAGGGTTGATTTTTTGTGAATTTTCGAAGCCTTATTATTAGCTTCATTAATTATCCTTGCCTTACATCTTTGACATAAGTTTGTGTTAGTTTTATTTACTTTTAGCTTTTCTAGCTCAACTTTATAACCCCAAAAGGGATGTTTAGAACCCTCTTTAGCGGTACATCTTTCACAATACATTTATTTCCCCTTTTAAAAACCAGATAATAGTCGCCTTTATAATAAAATCGACAACTACTTTAGATAATTTGTTAAAATTATCATAATTAAAAAGATCTTAAAATCTGCACCAATTAAACTATCAACTTGCTTGATAGACTTTCAAGCAGGAGCCCGCGAAGCATCGGTTTCTTCCCGGGTTAACATATTTATTGGATGAGCTTTCTGCTGACTTCCTGTATATTCCTATTGCAGATTTATTTACAGGAATATTAGATAAAAGTTAATAGCTATGCCAAAAACCATTAAAGCCCCAACCGGAATCAATCTAAATTGTAAAAGCTGGCTCACCGAAGCTCCTTTTCGGATGATCCAAAATAATCTTGATCCGGATGTAGCCGAAGATCCTGATGAACTGGTTGTGTATGGTGGAATTGGAAAAGCCGCACGAAATTGGAAGAGTTTTGAACATATTCTTTCCTCCTTAAAAACAATGAGCGATGAAGAAACGCTGCTCGTGCAATCGGGGAAGCCGGTGGGAATTTTCAAAACCCATAAAGATGCTCCGCGGGTTTTGATTGCCAATTCAAATCTCGTTCCAAAATGGGCAAACTGGGATCATTTCAATAAACTGGATAAAAAAGGCCTAATGATGTATGGGCAGATGACGGCCGGTTCGTGGATTTATATCGGAAGTCAGGGCATTGTGCAGGGAACGTATGAGACTTTTGTTTCGATGGG
>JBBDNN010000010.1:0-1510 GCA_040877545.1 Balneolaceae bacterium | reverse complement strand
CAATGAGCAAATATACCAAAGCCCATTTTCTCCAGGAGGAAGACCAGAAAACACCGGTTTTTGTCCGTTTCAGCACCGTGGTTGGCTCCCGTGGTTCTACAGATCTTGCTCGGGATGTGAGAGGATTCGCCACTAAATTTTATACAGAAGAAGGAAATTATGATTTGGTAGCAAACAATATTCCTGTCTTTTTTATTCAGGATGCGATGAAATTCCCCGACCTGGTTCATGCCATTAAACCGGAACCGGATAGTGAAATTCCACAAGCAACCGGTGCGCATGATACTTTTTGGGATTTTATTTCGCTGATGCCTGAAAGCATGCATATGATTATGTGGCTTGTAAGCGACCGCGCTGTTCCCCGAAGCTTCAGAATGATGGAAGGTTTTGGTGTTCATACGTTCAGGATGATTAATAAAAATGATGAATCTGTTTTTGTGAAATTTCATTGGAAACCGGTCTTAGGTGTTCATGGTGTTACCTGGGACGAAGCCCAAAAGATATCCGGCAATAATCCTGATTTTCTTCGCAAAGACTTATGGGATGCAATTGAAGAAGGACATTATCCGGAGTTTGAATTGGGTATTCAGGTAGTGGAAGAAAAAGATGAACATTCCTTTGATTTCGATTTACTCGATCCCACTAAAATTATTCCCGAGGATGAGGTACCGGTTGAAATTATTGGCAAAATGACCTTAAACCGTAATCCTGAGAATTTCTTTGCTGAAACTGAACAAGTGGCTTTTCACCCAGGACATATTGTTCCGGGAATTGATTTTACAAATGATCCGCTGCTGCAAGGGCGCTTGTTTTCTTATACCGATACACAACTTATTCGCCTTGGCGGACCGAATTTTCCCGAAATTCCTATTAATCGACCTGTTGCACCTGTGCATAATAACCAGCGGGATGGGTTTATGCGGCAAACAATTAATAAAGGTAAATCAAGTTACGAGCCCAATTCAACCGGCGGAGGTTGTCCTTTCCAGGCCAAAATGGCTGAAGGTGGTTTTACCAGCCATAATGAGCGCATAGAAGCCAATAAAATCAGGGGAAGAAGTAAAAGCTTTTCTGATCATTACACCCAGGCTGCAATGTTTTACCACAGCATGAGCGAAACAGAAAAAAAGCATATAGCCAGTGCTTTTTGTTTTGAATTGGGAAGGGTAAAAGAGGAAAAGATCCGTGAGCGTATGGTGGGACAAATAAATCAGGTTGATGTAAATCTGGCAACGGAAGTGGCCGACGGGCTAGGACTGGAAATTAAAGAACCCGAGAAACCCTTGAATAGAGGAGTTCCGGCGGATGCAGATCAGGAAAATTATGAGCCTTCTAAAGCACCCGCGGTCACCAAAGAGGATTCCGCCCTTTGTATGGTAAAAAGAGATAAGAAATATCCTGTCACAGGAAGAAAAGTAGCTGTCCTGGCAGCCGATGGAGTGAATGATGAAGACATCCTGACTTCCGCATTGGGACACCCTGTTAAAAGTTAAACAATTCAGCCAGCATC
>JBBDNN010000009.1:0-8022 GCA_040877545.1 Balneolaceae bacterium | reverse complement strand
AATATAGAAAAAGATGTAATATTTATTTGAAAATTAACGGTACAACTTCGGGGGAGTCCCTCATCGCCCACTTACAAAGCCAGGCAATAATTTTGTCTGGCTTTTTTTTATTTAAGGAAAAGCCTCGAATAGTTGATCGTAGCACCTCGTTTACACCGAGGGTCGGGGGTTCTGGCGAAGCCATCCTTTCATAAAACTCGGCTCTAATGCCTACCTGGTATACAGATGATCTTCATAGCTTTGTGATTCAGGAGCTGCTCCTTTTCAATTATAACGTTTATAAATATGGAACATATAAATCTAATGCAGCGTTAGAATCAACAGAAAAGCATAAGATATTATTCTATTGATGTTTTAGCTTTACTATAGAAATGAAGATTTTCCAAATCTAAAAATAATAAAGAGAGTTGTTATTAATAATCATTAAAAATATTTATGATTCAGATATTTATCATATATTAATTGATGTATATAATTAAACAAAACAAACCTGACTCATGGATATTAAATTTGTAAAACGAGCCACTATTAAATCTTCTAAAAAAAGAACCTCGAAATTCAAACCTCTATTAGAAGCTATTGAAAAACTAAAACCCGGTGGCCAGGCAATAGAAGTTAGTTATTCAAATGAAAAAAATATTAATTCCATGCGAACCGCTGTTTACCAGTTTGGAAAGCAGAATGACATCAAGGTTAAAAGCCGCAGAGACGCAGAAAATAAAAAGATTTATTTCTACCGGGATAAATAGGTATAAGTTTTAAGCTTTCAATGTTTTAGTTTACTCCATTCTGGTAATTTATAAGTAAAATGATTGGTATAATTTCATTTTATTTTTTAGAACAGGAGTTTATTAGCAGAAAAAGCAGTTAACCCTGATAATCACTCGGTACTTTCAAAGAAAAAATGGCTGAAGAATTCATTTTATGAAAAATTCAGATGAGCGTGAAGCTATGTTTGCAGAAGTTCTGGAAGGTTTAAATCAACCTCAAAAAGCACTTCCAAGTAAATATTTTTATGATGAAAAAGGATCAAAGCTTTTTGATGAGATTACCGAGCTCAACGAATATTATCCCACCCGCACGGAATGGCAAATCCTGGAATCAAAAATTGGGGAGATTGAACGCTATTTAGGTGATGACATCCTCTTGATTGAGCCGGGGAGTGGAAGCAGTGACAAAACCCGGGTGCTGCTGGATCAGGTTTCGGGTATTTGCTGTTATATTCCTATTGATATCTCAGGAGATTACCTGCAAAAAGTAGCCGGTAAATTACGCAGGGATTATCCAAGCATCCAGATTTTACCTCTTCAGGCAGATTATACCCAATCATTCAAACTACCTGCATCAAGCCCTGAAGCCCGAAGAGTAGTTTTTTTTCCAGGATCAACAATTGGGAACTTTAAACTGGAAACAGTACAACGTTTTCTCAAGGTAATTTCTGAAATTACTGGCCGGGATGGCGCTCTACTCATAGGAGTTGATCTAAAAAAAGATATTGAAATACTGGAGGCGGCTTATAATGACTCTAAGGGTATAACGGCCGCTTTCAATAAAAATATTCTGCATCATATAAACCGTGTGCTGGATGCAGGTTTTGAAGCGTCTCTGTTTGAACATAAGGCATTCTGGGATGAGGGAAAAAGCCGGATTGAAATGCACCTGATATGCCAGCAGGATCATGAAGTTCAAATAAACGGCACGTCCATTTCCTTTAAAAAGGGAGAAACCATTCATACCGAAAATTCCCACAAATATTCTCTAAAGGATTTTGAGGAGATTGTTAGTCCATGGTTTACGGTGAAGAAAGTGTGGATGGATGAGGAGAAGTTATTTAGCGTACAATTTTTAGAACCGGCTGGGGATTAGAATTCAAGATTAAGAATTCAAAATTTTAAATTGTTTTATCGCACAAAGCGGTTGTGGAGATGCGGGTCTCCTGGACTTCAGCAGTATTATACTTACTTACTCACATTTGCCCATTTCAGGTACATTGCTCTTAGTTCAGCCATGTGTTCATCAATTGTTTCGAGTTCCCAGTGGGTTGTGTCGATAGGTGGATGGATGTGAGCGTTGATGGTTCCTTTTTTTGATAGCAACGATCCGCCCAGGCTCAGTTCCTGATTTCCATCAAAATAAATGGGTACAATCGGGAAGCCTAAATCGATAGCCATTCGAAACGCACCTTTTTTGAACGGGCCGATAATACCTTCATGTTTTCGGGAACCTTCAGGTGCTACCATAATAGAAAGGCGGCGCCTTCTCATCCGGTTATAGGTTTTTTGAAGCGCTGCAACCGCCTGTTCATTTTTTTTACGCTGGATGAATACCTGTCCGGTCAGCCTTCCCACAATAAAAAAAAGTGGGTTGTACTGTAGTTCCCACTTTGCCACAAATCGGATGTGAGGCAAACCAAGCGCAATCATAGTAACTATATCCAGCGTAGAACTGTGATTAATAGTGTAGATGACAGGTGGCGGAATCGGCTCGCCATGTTGAATAATGTTGAATTCAATTCCGAGTGTCCATAATACCGGGTAGGCGATAATCGGGCCGAAATTTTCTACCACATAATTGGTTGCTTTCCCAAAAGTTAGCACCAGGATGGAAAAGATGAAGGGGGTACAAAGTGCAAACATCAAAAAGAAAACCAGTATAGCCAGTATACTGCGCAGATATTCCAGAGGAGTAAGAGAAGATGCCATACGTAATTTTTTATGGCTGAATATAGGGTAAGAAACAGTAGGCTGAAAGGAGAGTACTGGCAGAAAAACTACCCACCTTAATTTTGCACCTTTGCAAAAAAACTTGAATTCAGAGAGATAATGAAATTTCTTACTTTATCGCAGATATCATCATCATATATCATAAAGAGTATGAAAATATCCACTCTTTGATGGGACTTTTTATTTAGAAGACCGTCATTGATACCTTCTTTCATTGCAGTGGTTGAATTTAAAAATCAGATACCTTATTAAATGATAGCAAGTGAATCTCTAAAAGTAATGATCTCTCAAAAACAACTTTTCATGCCAATCGTGATTTTCATCCTGGTAGCATTCGTGGGATTGGCTGACGCTGCCTATCTAACGGCAAGCCATTATATGGGAGTGCATTTATCCTGTTCCACAATAAGCGGATGCAATGCGGTGGCTCTCAGCGAATATTCAACGATTGGGCCTTTCCCGGTAGCACTGCCCGGTGCTATCTTTTACCTATTTATGCTGATATCCGGGATGGCCTGGATGTATGATGAAAAACCCGCGATCCTAAAAATCTTACCTATATTTACTATACCCGCTTTTCTGTTTTCGATGTGGCTGGTGTTTGTAATGCTGTTCCGAATTGAAGCACTTTGCCTCTATTGCCTGATTTCAGCGGGATCAACTACGCTGTTGATGGTTTTATCTCTCTGGTTTTATTTCAAATTGAAGAGTATTGAGCGGGATCAGGAAGAGGGGTGATAGCCGTTTCTTTTTAGAGCATTTCGAACCGTTTCATAGTTGCACCATGTTTGCAGTCTTTGAAATAACTTGAAACATTTTAGCCTTATTTATCTGTGAAAGCAGCCGCGAAATTCTTACTACAATCCAATAAATGCTGAAGTGACCCCGTCCGGAATCGAACCGGAATCTAGGACTTAGGAGGTCCCTATTCTATCCAATTGAACTACAGGGTCGGTGAGTTTAGGCAATCTTCTGCGCAAAGATACGTAGCTTAGTGTAACAAAACAGCTTCATTTAAGTAAAAGCCGCCGTATCTTCAATTACCTAAAACACAATCACATACAAGATGGTTAAGACCATATTTCTCTTTTTGTTTAGTATACTGTTGTTCCATTCTCAGGCATCAGCCCAGCGGCAAGTTTCAGGCAAAATTGTAGATGCTAAAACCCGCGAGCCTCTTCCTTCGGCACATATTATAATTAAAGACACCTATAAAGGAACCATTTCAAATCAGGATGGGGAATATCAAATTTTGGTAAATGAATTTCCGGCCATGCTTTTGGTTCGTTTTCTTGGCTTTGAATCGCAGGAGCTGGAAGTGCCTGCCACAGGAAATGCACCGCTGGATTTTCTGCTGAAGGAATCGGTATCTGAAATGGGAGAATTTACAGTGACCGGAGAAGATCCTGCTATTTCTATTATGAAAGAAGTGATTCGGCGGAAACCAATTTGGCGTGAAAATTTAAAATCCTATAAAGCAGAAGCTTATACACGCCAGCAGTTGAAAAATGATACCAGCATTGTGTCCATTTCCGAAAGTGTTTCCATAGCCTATTGGGATAAAGAAAAAGGTTCAAGAGAAGTGTTAAAATCACGCCGGCAGACCGCCAATATAGACGCCGGTAGCAATTTTGCGGGGGTCAGTTATCTGCCCAATTTTTATGATGACAACCTGGAGATAGCCGGTTTCGATATGGTGGGGATTACCCATCCGAGGGCTTTAAGTTTTTATACTTTTAAACTGGAAGACATCCAAAGCATCGATAATCAGGTGGTGTATGAGATCTCTGTAACTTCAAACCGAAAACTGCAGCCTCTTTTTGAAGGTACTATTTATGTGTTAGGGGAAGAATATGCACTTCTTTTGGTGGATTTGAAGCCAAACTCTGTGGTGGTTTTTCCTCCCCCGGTGCAGGATTTCAATCTCTCCTATGCGCAGCAGTTCAGCAATTTTGGTGGTGATTTTTGGCTCCCTGTGGATGTTCGTATTGAAGGGCTGGTTGAGGTTGGGGTGATTGGCCTTCGTTTCCCGCCTATTGGATTCAAGCAGGTTGCAAAATTGAATAACTATGAAGTAAACATACCGATGCCGGATACTCTTTTTAAAACCAACAGGATGTTTTCTGTGGATTCTACCACTATCAACTCCGGCGATTCCCTGTTTGCTAACGAAGTGGATGTCATTCCTTTAGATCAGCAGGAACAATCAGCCTACGAAGACCTGGATAGCACTGCAACCCTGGAAAAAGCATTTCGGCCTAAAGGTTTTTTCACTCGTTTCCTGGATTTGGATGGTGAAAGTGATGATTCAGGTGGTTCGGTTACCATTAGCGCTGGCGGCAATGATAGTAATAAAAAACAAGATTCCACTTCTGCAAACAGAGGTAAAAATTCGGGGCCGTCTCTTTTTTATAAGCTCACTCGGAATATAAAGCCGCAAGCCCGCTATAACAGGGTAGATGCAATTTATGCCGGCTTACAACACGAGCGAAGGTATTTCAACAACAGGCTCTACTCTCGCACATTTGGTGGATACAGTATGGGATATGAAGCACCGTCTTATGGAATACGAATGGGCTGGTGGCCCTTAAAGAATACCAGGAGGTTTGTGGCTTTTGCGGGTTACAACGCCCTCACCGCTACCCGGTATAACTCTGATATGTATTCAAAAACAATTACAAGCATACCTGTAATAATCGGTTTTACGGATTATTTTGATTACTATCGGCAAGAGGGTTTTTATATAGGGTCGGCATATATACCTAATTATCGGTTGGGAACTTTAAGGCTTACCTATAAGAATGAAATTCATTCATCTATTGATTACAAAACAAGCTATGATATATTTGGCACTTCCTATATTCAACGGCCAAACTCGTATGTGGATGAAGGTCGCTTAAGTGCATTTGAGCTGGAGTTATCAAAAGGAACGGATAAAAAAGCATTTGGTGCGGTGGGAGCTGACGACTACTCCTTTATCATAGAACAATCGGCTCAAGTGTTAGGAAGTGACTGGAATTATACTCGCTTTAAAATTGATCTGTACCGCCGTTATAATACTTTTTATCAACGCAGATTTTTCCCCAATACACTGGATATGCGTCTTAATGCCGGTACTTATATTGGAGAACTGCCAATTCAAAAAAATGAAGTGTTGGATGTTTCTCCCGGTATAATTACTCCTTTTGGGGCATTTCGAGCCAAACGTTACCTTCCGTATGAGGGGGCGAGTTATGTGGCTTTAAATGCGGAGCATAATTTCCGCAGCGTTCCTTTAGAAATGGTTGGCTGGAGAGGAGCCGCTCAAACGGGGTTAAGTGTCATTGCTTTTGGTGGAATTGGGCGCACTTGGGTTAAAGAGAGTCAGGTTTCAGCTTTTAATAGCCTGTATGGTTTTGCTCCATCTACTACGGATAATTGGCATATGGAAGCGGGTTTATCTCTCAGTAACATCTTCAACCTGGTACGGGTAGATGTAGCCTATAGAATAGATAATCCTGGTGTTTTTGTGGGTGCAAGCATCGCAAGATTTTTTTAGAGGATATTGTATTTTTTTATTTACAGGAAAAGCTACTTCCGCCTCCAATCCCGCCAATTTAAATAGCCTGAGATTATCAGCAAAAAGATGTAGGAAATAACTGTAGCTATATCAGCAGTACGATTTGATATTTCCAGGGGGGTGAGCCGTTCTACTAAATATTCGATGTAGGAGGGGGTTGCCGGCGGCCTTCCTAATTCTTGCAATACATCCCAGTGCCAATCGGTACACGGACAATAACCGAAGCCGTACCAAATTCCCAAAACAGTCCAGGAAAGCCCCGTCAACACCAACAGAGCAAGATTCCACTTTCTGGTGGTTTTCCATATCCATCCGAACAGGTTGAATAGAATAATGGAAGAGTGAAAAACTATAAAAAATATGTCTGCTGCCTGATACAATAAGCTTCGAAGTATTTTGTGGATGTTATTTAAAGAATAAACAAAAGATAAAGCACCTGCATTGGCCTGGTTTTTAGCGAATTACCCCATCTAAAATGTATCATGGCTTGAAATAGAAAGAATTCAAGCAAAAAAATACAACATAAAAAAAGACGATTTGCTAAACAGCAAATCGCCTTTTAAAAAATTAAGAAATACGAGCCTTAGTTATTTCTGTTAGGGCTGTATTGCAAGGTGCTGATCGGGTGTGATTCAGCACGTCGGTTTCTTTCACAGCCACGCTCTTCAGTTTCATCCATACATTCAACCGGAGCTTTACCAAGTCCGCGAGCTTCAATACGGTCTTCAGAAATTCCGTTTTGTGTATAGAAATCTACAACAGCATTTGCACGTCGGAGACTCAGGCGTAAGTTATATTGATCGCCACCAATATGATCAGTATAGGCGTCAACACGTACTCTGAATGCTTCAGCTTCTTTGAGGATTTCCACGTTTTCAGCAAGAATTTGAGCTGCATCATCACGGATGTTAGAACGATCGAAATCAAAGTTAATAGTTCCGAAAGTATCTTCGTCCAGGTATAATGGATCTTCAGCATCGAGAGGATCTGTACCCATTTCTAGCTCCTGTCCGTCAGCAAAGCCATCACCATCTGTGTCCGCATTGTTTGGATCTGTCTCATGAGTCATTACTTCATCATAATCAGAAATTCCATCATCATCAGAGTCGGCAAGATTAGGATCTGTACGATGCTCATTCACTTCTTCACCATCGTTGAGGCCATCATCATCAGTATCGGTGTTAAGTGGATCAGTGTTGTAAGAATTAACTTCATCACCATCACTTAAGTCATCACCATCAGTATCCGCGTTTAAAGGATCGGTATTATACTCATTAATTTCCTCACCATCGCTGAGGCCATCATCATCAGTATCTGGGTTTAGCGGGTCGGTGCCATGCTCACGCATTTCATCATAATCTGAAACACCATCTTCGTCGCTATCTCTTTCTCTCAGTTCCTCGTCAGATAAAGATTCAAGATATTCCATAGTTAATACTTCAGGCTCAGTCATTTGTCCAGAACTACCACACCCATATTGGATGATGGTTCCGCCTGCAAAAAACAGCGCGAGGACAAGAAGTTGTATTTTACGTTTCATATTTTAAATACTCCAGTCGGTTATTTTGGGGTTTGTTGTAATAAAGATTTTGACAACTAAAATAATGATACTACAATGGGTATCAAAGAAAAAGTAATTAGGTTAGGATTAATTTTTAACTCCTTTTATATTTGGTGCCCTACAGGGGGCTATAGCTCAGCTGGCTAGAGCGTCGCGCTGGCAGCGCGAAGGTCCGGGGT
>JBBDNN010000008.1:0-8098 GCA_040877545.1 Balneolaceae bacterium | reverse complement strand
GAAGATAGTGACAGTGAAGGCGGCGATGATGCCGTTGACGCCGATTACGAAGTGGTTGATGACGACGATAAGAAGTAATCATCAATTAGCTTTTATTTAGAGTATCAAATCCCGTCCATTTATTTGGGCGGGATTTTTTTGTTAACCGCAAAGGGTTCACTTTATTAATAAAGCAACAAAGACCATCAAAGTCATACCTGCGAAGGCAGGTATCTACGTTGTTGATCAGGTATTTAAATTAAACCCCACCCATCTTCGACCGGCAAAGATCTGTCAAAATCCGCGTCATCCGCGTTCAATTCAAATGCAGTTAATGGCTTTAGTTCTTAACTTCCTGTATGAACATTCTCGGAATCGAATCCTCCTGCGACGATACCTCCGCATCGGTTTTAACCGATGATGGAATCCGCTCCAATATCATTGCCTCACAATCAGTCCATGTTAAATTTGGTGGTGTGGTACCGGAATTGGCTTCGCGGGCGCATCAGAAAACCATTACCCAAACAGTACATCAAGCTTTGGATGAAGCTAAAATTTCTTTAGATGAAATTGATGCGATCTCTGTTACCCAGGGCCCTGGTTTGCTGGGCTCACTATTGGTGGGGATTTGCTTTGCCAAAGGATTGGCTTTATCCTGTAATATTTCACTAATTGGCGTGAATCACATGGATGCCCATATCTATGCTAATTTTATTGATGATACCCCCGCTTTCCCCTTTGTGGCGCTGACAGTATCGGGCGGCCATACACAATTGGTGCACGTGAAATCACCACTCGAGCACGAGGTAATTGGCAAAACCAGGGATGATGCCGCCGGGGAGGCTTTTGATAAGATTGGAAAAATATTGGGACTGCCATATCCCGCCGGACCCCAGATGGATAAACTTTCGAAAGAGGGAAATCCAAAGTTTCATAAATTTCCACAGGCATTGCTGCACGAAGGCCTGGATTTCAGCTTTTCAGGGTTGAAAACGAGTGCATTATATTATTTGCAGGATCAAGATGAACAGTGGATTCAGAAAAATTTGAATAACATTAGCGCCAGTGTTTCATTCGCTATAACGGAAGTATTGGTGAAAAAGCTAAAGAAAGCCGTTCAACAAACGGGCGTGAAAACCATCTTACTTGCAGGAGGAGTTTCAGCTAATTCCATGTTAAGGGCTAAAACAGGTGAAATGGCAAATGAAATGAGACTGAAATTGTACATCCCCAAACTTAGCTACTGCACCGATAATGCGGCCATGATCGCCATCACCGGAAAAATGAAAGCCGAACTCGGCCGGTTCGATGATCTGGATCTAAAACCTTTTGCCTCTTTGTAATTCTAAATTTTAAATGCTTAATGTTAAATGATGATGCTATTTAACATCTAAAACTTAGCATTTAAAATTTTTTAGATTCCGAAACAGCGAGGGCATCAACCCGATCATTCAGCACATGCCCTGAGTGGCCCTTAACCTTAATCCATTCTACATCGTGAGGTTTCATTGCTTCAATCATTTGCTGCCAGAGATCTTGATTTTCCACCGGCTTTTTGTTGGCTTTTCGCCATCCTTTCTTTTGCCAGTTTTCAATCCAGCCTTTTTGAAAAGCATTTATAATAAGGGCGCTGTCGCTATGAATTTTTACGCGGCAGGGCTTTTTCAGGGATTTCAGAGCTTCAATCACTGCCTGCATTTCCATCCGGTTATTGGTGGTTTGAGGATCACCGCCGGAAATATCCTTTTCTTTTCCTTTCCAGATCAGAACCGCGCCCCAGCCGCCCGGCCCCGGATTTCCGCTGCAAGCACCGTCCGTGTAAACAATAACTTCTGGTTTTTTAGACATACTGATCAGTGATTGGCCTTAACATATTTCTTGTTTCTTTGGCCTTTTGAGCAACCAGTTCTGGCCAGTTCCCTTCATTCATTCCCGCATAAATAATATTTCTGCTGGAGTTTACCAGCGGAATTCCGTTGTGTTTTTTTAGAGATTTTGAAAGGTCGCTGATGGAACCGCCCTGGGCTCCAACACCTGGAATTAATAAAGCCGCTTCAGGGTGGAATTTCAGAATTGATGGAGCCTCTTTCGATTGCGTAGCTCCCATCACCATTCCCAAATGTGAATCTGAGAAAGCAGATCGTTTGGCGAGCTGGTCTGCGATAAACTGGCTCATCATGTCAAATCCCCGAAATGGTTTTTTCAGGAAATCCTCTGCCCCTGAATTTGAGGTTAACGTCAGCACGTATATGCCTTTGCTTTGATCCTTTGAAAATGCATCAAGGGTTTCAAAGCCCATCATTGGGTTAATGGTAATGGCATCCACATCAAAAATATCGAAAAATGTTTTTTTATAATGTTCTGCTGTTGAACTGATATCACCCCGTTTTGCATCGGCAATAACAATTTTATCGGAGGGTATATGGTCTGCCACTTCTTCAAAAACAGCAAGCCCATTTTTACCCAAAGCTTCAAAAAAAGCAAGATTCGGTTTATAGGCGGCGCAGAATTCAGCGGTAAAATCAATCACCAATTTACAGAAATAAGTTACCTGCTCTTCCGGAGTTTCAAACTGCTGTGTAACTGGGTTGGGGAGAAGCAAGAGATCAGGATCCAAACCCACGCATAACGTTGAGTGGGAGTGTTTAACTGCCTGCTTTAATTTTTCAAGGTAAGTCATGCTGGAAAATATTTTGTCCGAAGATAGTAAATTATAAGGAAGATGCTGCTGCAAGCAACCTGTAGGTTCAACACATTTAATTACAAAACCGATTCAGGAAATACTTCTTCAAAACCATGAGGTGGCTTATCCAATGTCCAGGTTTCAAAATAAAAATGGCGCTCTGACCGAAATTTCTTTCCGTTGATGCTGAAAAACCGGAAGGCATCAGGAACCAGTTTTTGAAGAGGGAAGAACATATCCCGGTAAATATTCCTTTTTGAAAAAATATGCAGGTCAAATCCATCTTTTGCCTGCTCTTTATATATGACGATAAGCCTTTGTTCTAAAAATTCTTTTAGCTCGGATTTCAGATGGCCCACATTAGAATTGGTATCGATATGGATAGAGGAAATATCGAAATTTAATTTCTTTTCATCAGAGAGAACAATCACTTCGCCGGTGTTAACAGACTCTATGGCCCTACCGAGAGAATTATGAGATGTACCTGATGTGTGAATGTTTTTCCCGGAAAAAGCCTCTTGCAGTGCTTCAAGGACTTTAGGAAATTCCTTCAGGTTGTTCAATCCAAAGAATTCATTGGAAAGATCTGTTCCGGTTAGATAGAATTTTGAGTAGGTAGGATCTGGTTTCATAAAATCTGCAAGCGTAGCTTCATCCTCATCCTTTGCTTTATTTGCATTTCGTTTCGCCAGTTTATCCAGCCTTAGATCGTGCTCAAAAATTAGTTTGAAGATGTCCATGTAGAAGTATTTTATCTATTAAAATTAGCAATTAAATAATTATCTGTAATTAATGCTCATGGCAAAAGTAGCTATTCACAAGTAAGATTAAAATGCTATTTAACGTTCTCAACTAATACCAAAAAAGCCCCGGCAATTACTCGCAGGGGCTTTAAATTGTATGGCAGAAGCTAAAATTAAATCATAGTGGCAATAACCAGAGCTACAACCGACATCAACTTAATAAGGATATTTAGTGAAGGCCCAGATGTATCTTTGAAAGGATCGCCAACAGTATCGCCAACTACACCGGCTTTATGTGGATCAGATCCTTTTCCATATTCAACACCATCAATGGTAACACCTTCTTCAATCATTTTTTTTGCATTATCCCAGGCACCACCGGCGTTAGACTGGAAAAGAGCCATCAAAACACCTGCAGAGGTTACACCTGCCAGCAGGCCACCAAGCATTGTTGCTCCTAATGTGGGATCGTCACTGAAAAATCCAGGAACAAAGCCAAACAGCACAGGAACAATAACAGCTAATAATCCGGGAACTACCATTTCACGAATGGAAGCCTGTGTAGAAATCTCCACACATTTTTCGTATTCGGCTTTTCCATCGGCAGCTTCAAATGTTGCCCGGTCTTCATCTGACCAATCAGCCAATTCCCTGCCTTCATTTTTATTCATAGCTACAAGGGCTTTGGTAAGCTCAGGAATATCTCTGAACTGTCGGCGAACTTCTTCGATCATGCTCATGGCTGCGCGGCCAACCGCATTCATAGATAGTGCAGAAAACAGGAATGGAAGCATGGCTCCAACAAACAGAGAAGCTATTACATAAGGGCTAAGGACACTAATAGAAATCAGTTGCACTTCGTGAGTTGCATTGTAGGCGGTTATAAAAGCTGCAAAAAGTGCAAGTGCTGTAAGTGCAGCAGAACCGATTGCAAAACCTTTACCAATAGCAGCAGTTGTATTTCCTACTGCATCCAGTTTGTCGGTACGTTCCCGAACTTCACTCGGCAGTTCAGCCATTTCGGCAATACCGCCGGCATTATCAGAAACAGGGCCATATGCATCAACGGCTAACTGAATTCCCGTATTGGAAAGCATTCCCACAGCGGCAATCGCAATTCCATAAAGTCCTGCAAAATGATAAGCTCCAACTATTGCGATAGCAATAATGATAATTGGAATGGCAGTGGAGATCATTCCAACGCCCAATCCTGCAATAATATTGGTAGCAGAACCAGTAACTGATTGCTTTACAATAGACCAAACTGGTTTTGTGCCTGTACCTGTGTAGTATTCAGTTATTAATCCGATTCCAAGACCAGCGGCCAAGCCAAGAATAGTAGCCCAGAAGACGCCCATACTGCTGTAGGTAATATCACCAAAAGTCCAGGAGGCAGGAAGCATGATGGTAATAATGAAATAGGAAGCAATCAGCATTAAGGCAGCTGATACAAACTCGCCCGTATTTAGTGCTTTTTGTGGATTCCCATTATCTTTAACACGAACAAAGAACGTTCCAATAATGGAAGTAATAATACCAACTCCAACAAGAACCAATGGAAGAATTACAGCAGAAAGTCCGTTGAAATTATCTGCCCAAATTCCTCCATCAATCGTGGCGCCTGTAATAAAAGCCGCACCAAGAACCATAGTACCAATAATAGAACCCACATAAGATTCAAAGAGATCGGCGCCCATACCGGCAACATCGCCAACATTATCGCCAACATTATCGGCAATAGTAGCAGGGTTTAGGGGATGATCTTCAGGAATTCCAGCTTCTACTTTTCCAACAAGGTCGGCTCCAACATCGGCCGCTTTAGTATAAATACCGCCGCCAACACGAGCGAATAAGGCAATAGAAGAGGCTCCAAAAGAAAAACCGGTAACAATAGCTAATACTTTATTTACAGCTGTGCCATCTTCAAGGCCAAACATATTTCCAAAAATGATAAACAATAAGCTAAGGCCAAGAACACCCAGCCCAACAACACCAAGCCCCATTACAGAACCGCCGGCAAAGGCAACTTCAAGGCCTTTTCCAAGGCTGGTACGAGCAGCCTGGGTAGTTCTGACATTTGCTTTGGTGGCTACTTTCATCCCGATAAAACCAGCTAAACCAGAACAAAGAGCACCGATTATAAAGGAAATAGCTACCATCCAGCTTGAGGTAGCAGGGTCAGCACTAAGTGCAAGAATCACCGCCACTACCAGTACAAAGATTGAGAGAACCTTGTATTCGGCTCTGAGGAAGGCCATGGCGCCACTTGCAATACTTTTGCTGATGCGTTCCATGCGTTCGGTTCCGATTTCCTGTTTTGATACCCACCTGCTTTTAAAAAAAGTATATAAAAGAGCCAAAACTCCGGCTACTGGTATTAAATAGACTAATGTTTGCATGATTCCTGTTTCGTTTGTTAAGGTTTACAGTGCCGAAGGTACGCCTTTGGCAATTTCAATTGTAGTAATTCATTGCTTTCGTGAGGCCGTCTCTGGCAAAACTGAGTGCGACATCATGAGCTTTTTGTTTAGCTGTTTCAACAATTTCACGTTCCGATTTAGAGAAAGGAGAAAGTACAAAATCAACTTGTCTGCCCTTGCGAAAATCATTCCCGATCCCAAATCTAAGCCGGGGGAATTCATTGCTCCCCAGCTCTTCTATTATATTAGAAATCCCGTTATGGCCTCCGGCACTGCCCTGACCCTTTAGCCTGAGGTCTCCAACTTCCAAATTCAGATCATCGTAAATAATGAGCCCGTCATCTTTCGTGGAATTATATTTAGCAAGAGCTTTTCTAACCGCTACCCCACTTTTATTCATATATGTAGTTGGTTTTACAAGCACTACATTTCGGCCCCGATGTCGCCCCTCCGCAACAACAAAAGGCCCGTTACCGGGGCCAAATGTTATGGAAAGAGTTTCAGCTATCAAATCAACAACTTCAAATCCTATATTATGTCGTGTGCCTTCATATTCCGCTCCCATATTACCTAATCCAATAATAATGGACATATCAAAAGGCCACGTTTACAGGTTGAAATTAATCTTTGTTTTCTTCGTCAGAAGATTCTTCACCTTCTTCGCCTTCAGGAATTTCGCCTTCTTCGCCTTCAGCAACTTCGCCTTCAGGTGCTTCTTCAATAACCTCTTCTTCTTCGGTAATACCGGCAAGAAGATTGTCAAGGAAGTCAATGTCTTTAGGAGGACGAATTGTTACAATGGTTCTGCTCATTGCATCAAGAGGTGTAATACCTGCAAGATCTAAATCTGAAATGTGAAAAGACTGACCTATTTCGAGAGAACTAATGTCTATTTCAAATTCCGAAGGTATAGCTTCTGGTAGAACACGGATACGTACAAAATTCATAGGCTTGAAAACATTTCCTCCGTTTTCAACCACTCCTTTGGCATTTCCGGTAAGCTTAATCGGAACTCTGAGAGTTACTTTTTGCTTGTCGGCCAATACATAAAAGTCTGCATGAATAGGCCGGTCGGTAACCGGGTCATACTCAGTTCTTTTAAGCAGTGTTTTATACGTTTTGCCATCTACTTCAAGATCCTGAAGTTTAGTCTGAGGTTTGCGTAAAATTTTCTCAAGTTCCAGTTCATCAATAGAAAAATGGATATTCTCTTTAACTTCGGGACCATAAAGAACAGCGGGTACTCGTAACTCTTCTCTTAGAGCTCTGTTGGCTTTTTTGCCAAGCTCTCTTTTTTTCCCTTCAATTTTTACTAATTCTTGTTTTGCCATAATAGGGTTATCTTAATCATTAATTATCAAACAGTGCACTGATTGTGTCGTTAGTGTGAATTCGTTGTATAGCTTCAGCAAATATATTCGAAATACTCAGCACTTTTATTTTATGGGAAGGCTGGCGTAGCTGAACCGTATCTGTTACTAACAACTCATCAATTGGCGAATCTTCGATTCGCTGAAATGCCGGACCCGATAAAATCGGATGTGTACATATTGCAACTATATTTAATGCGCCCCGCTCTTTTAGCGCAGACGCTGCATTTGTTAATGTTCCGGCGGTGTCGATCAAATCATCGACAATTAACACATTCTTTCCTTCCACTTCACCAATCAGATTCATGATTTCCGATTGATTGGCCTTAGGCCGCCTTTTATCTATAAAGGCAAGACTGGCACCTAATTTTTTTGAATAGGCACGAGCCATTTTAAGGCTTCCAACATCCGGTGCAACTACCACCAGGTTATTTATTGGATTTTTGGTAAAGTGATCAATAAAAGCCCGGCTTGCGTACAAGTGGTCGAGCGGAATATCAAAAAATCCTTGAATTTGAGCTGCATGCAAATCCATCGTCAACACCCGGTCGGCCCCGGCTTTAACCAGTAAATTGGCCATCAGCTTAGAACCGATTGAAACCCGCGGCTGATCTTTGCGATCCTGCCGGGCATATCCAAAATAGGGAATAACAGCAGTTACTCTTTTTACGGATGCTCGCTTTGCGGCATCCAGTAAAAGTAGCAGCTCAATAATGTTATCGCCCGGTGGGGGGGTAGACTGTAACACAAAAATGTCTTCGCCCCGGATACTTTGTTCATATTTCACATAAAGTTCACCATCCGAAAACTTCTTGATAGTAACTTCTCCCAAAGCTGTACCATATTCTTCAGCAATAGCTCTTGCCAAAGCCGGATTGCTTGTACCGGAAAATATCGCGAGGG
>JBBDNN010000007.1:0-41550 GCA_040877545.1 Balneolaceae bacterium | reverse complement strand
AACGCGGTGATGGATGGTGTTTCTGCTAATCACCGTATTTCCTTTTTCGAAGGCAGTGCCCAAACCATCTGGCGGTATTCTACCCAACAATGTACCATTGATATAACACTAGGCTAAAGTTTGAAGTACAAGAGTGGATTGATGAAGCCTTACAATTACCGAAAACAAACTTATCCTAAAACGATCAACCAATAACCAAATCAAGCCCGCGGATGAAATTCTTTATGAACCTGATGCAGGAATGAACGATCAACATGGGTATAAATTTCGGTGGTGAGAATAGAGGAATGCCCCAGCATCTCCTGCACGGCTCGGAGGTCAGCCCCGCCTTCCAGTAAATGAGTGGCAAAAGAATGGCGGAAAATATGGGGGTATACATTTTTAGTGATATCGGCTGCTTTAGCTGCTTTTTGAACGATATTCCAGACACTCATCCTGGAAAGTGCACCGCCACGCTGATTCAGAAAAACTTTATTTTTTGCCTTTTTAGGATTATCAGCATTCAGAAAAAAAGGCCGCACATGTTCGGTATAATGAGAGATGGCATCCTGGGCAATTTCCCCCACCGGAACAAGGCGTTCCTTGTTCCCTTTCCCTATCACACGAATAAAACCTATTTCAAAAATCAGGCGATCTTGTTCCAATCCTGTGAGTTCGCTTACACGCATCCCGGTTCCATATAAACATTCTAAAATGGCTTTATCACGGATTCCGGCAGGCCTGGAGGTATCAGGAGATTCAAGCATCTTTTCCACTTCTCCGGCATCCAGAACTTCAGGTAATTTTTGTGCTTTTTTAGGAAGTTCAACTAATTCGGCTGGATTCGCTTTGGTTATTCCTTCTACTACAGCAAACTCATGAAAGCCGCGAATACTGGAGATATTGCGCGCCAGAGAACTTGAAGAAAGAAGTTCTTCATCTACTAAAAAATTCAAAAATCCTTCTATATGGGAAAGGGTAACTCCACCCAGGGCGCCAATTTTTTGATCGACCGCCAGATACTTAAGATATCGCTCCAGGTCATTTTTGTAGGATATCACGGAGTTTTCAGAGAGTCCTTTTTCGAGCTTAACAAACTGTAAATAAACTTCAAGTTCTTGCTTAAAAGGCACGTTCACTCGGCTGGTTTTTCTTCTTCTTCCGGTTGCTGTTCGCTTCCATTTCCGGATAATTTAGCCGCCGCTTCTTTTTCTTTCTCGATATCTTTTTTGTCTTCGGGATATTCAACCCGGCTGTGGTAAACGCCAACCAAAATATTCATAAACGATTCTTTTATGATCTGGAGGTGGCGAAAGGTAAGCGGACAATGGCTTAACTGACCTTCAGTTACACGATCATCAATCATGCGATTAACCAGGTTTTCAAGTTTACTATAGGTAGGATTTTTCATGGCGCGGGAGGCAGCTTCAACACCATCAGCAAGAAGAAGAATCCCGGTTTCTTTCGTATAAGGCAGAGGGCCCTCATAGCGGAACTGGTCTTCCTGAAGCATGCTTTTCAGGTCATTATCTTCTTTGGCCTTTTCAAAAAAGTAGCGAATTACAGAAGTACCGTGGTGAGTTTCAATAAAATCTACGATGATCTTAGGAAGATCCGCTTCCTGTGCCATTTTCACACCTTCACTGACATGCGCTTTAATTACCATGGCACTCATCTGCGGTTTTAATTTATCGTGCTCATTTATCCCTTTTGATTGATTTTCCACGAAATATTCAGGCTTTACCATTTTTCCAATATCGTGATAAAGAGCACCAACGCGGCAAAGCAATGCATTCGCACCAACAGCCGCTGCCGCCGATTCCGCTAAATTTGCCACCTGCAAACTATGATGGAAAGTACCAGGTGCTTTATTCATCAGATCTTTAAGCAAAGGCTGATTTGTATCACCGAGTTCAATGAGCGTGAAATCGGTGGTAACACCGAAAATCTTTTCAAACAAGAGAATTACTGGATAAGTAAAAAGAATAAAAACCGAACTGATAGCAACATACATCAGTTCAGAGACAAATTTTTCCCAGCCGCTTAAAGTTGCAATGCTGAATGATCCAAGAATCACTACATAGGTTAAAAATACCACACCAGGGGTTGTGAAGAAAAACTGGGAGCGGTCTTTAATGTCCCGCACTGAAAACACGCCAAGGCTGCAAGCTGCAAAGGTTGCTACTACAAACTGAAAGCTGTTACCATTTATAAGGCCTAACATTGTAGCCAGTGTTATTGAAGCCACCAATCCCACCCTGGAATCGAAGATAATGGTTAAAATAATCGGGGCTATAGCTATTGGTATGATATATGGATCGGAAATATCCAGATAATTTACCAGTCCTGCGGCAAAACTTACCAAACCCATAGTCAGGAATACGAGGAGAAACATTGGATTATCAGAAGTAATTTTTCTCCGGTATAAATAGATGTACATGAAGAAGACGAAGGTGATTACCACAACCACAATTACCTGTCCGGCAAAGCGAATCCATTTTTCCACTTCGCTTGCATTCTGAGATCTGGCATCGGCAAGGCTCTCCAGAATATTTGTTTTTTCCTGGGTAACGATATCTCCCCGCCGAATGATTACCTGGCCCTGGGCAATAGCTCCTTTGGTTTCCGAGATGGTAGAAATTGCTTCTTCTGTACGGGCTCCAGTGTCTTCCTCGCTAAATATATAATTTGACTGGATAATTTTATTGTAGAGTTCCATAGCAAGACGTGCGTTTTGCTCGTTAAACATTCGACCTAAACGGAATTGAGCAAATTCGTTTGCTTCCCGTAAATCTCGCACCCTGGATAGATTCACAGACTGTTCAGTACTTTCCCTGGTATTTCGAACAGTGATTTTATCTGTACCGATTGAGCTCTTACTTTGATTAATAATTCCCTGGGTAAGAATTTGATCAATGAGAAGTTCTAGCTGCTGCTTTACATTTACCCCAATAAACTGGTTGGAGGAGAGGTTTTGGCTTTTAACATGGTCATAACTTTCAAATAGAGATTCCCAGGAAGGTTCGGTAAGATCTACTTCGCTGCGGCTGAATTCCTGCACAAATCGAAGGCTATCATTAAAAGCAGATAGTTCTGCATTCCGTTTTATCTCTTGCCAAGCATGATAAGCTTCCAGAACAGGTTGAATTTCTCTGTATAGTGAATCGAGCCGGGATTCTATATTAATTGGAACATTTTGATCTGCCCGAAAGATGGGGATTACATTTTCTCTAATTTCTTCTCGTTCTTCCTCAATTTCCGATTCTGTTTTATTGATTGCAAAATCAAAAGGAGCTGTTAAATCTGCAGAACGCCATGGTTGCCCGGTGGTATAATTTAAACCAGAGTTTATTGTATTACGGGGAAGCGAAAACACGCTAATGAGAATGAACAACAGAAAAATTAATGCACGAATATAGGGATTACGTCTCAGGGAGTATTTTTCCTGCTCTTTTTTCTTCTTCTCACCGATAAGAGGTGCCAGCTCTTTCTTTTTTTGTCCAAGGCCTATTTTATCAAGAAAGCTCATTCAAATAATATGTGTGATTCGCTTAGAAGTATAGTAAGCGTTGGTTAATTTACAAATCTAATGATTGTTAAGCGACTACTCTGTTATTTCTGCTGATGATCAATAAGATGCAGTTTACAGCGCTGACAGCAAAATAAATTTATAACAATATCGCGCATGACATTCCGAAAAAAAAAGAGCCTTGGCCAACATTTTCTCATTGACAAAAACATCGTTTTTAAAATTATAGATGCGATTGATGCCAAAGCAACAGATCGGGTAATCGAAATAGGCCCTGGCACCGGTGCACTCACCAAATGGCTCGCAGAGAAATACGACGATGTACATGCTATCGAACTGGATGAACGTGCAGTTGAGTATCTTAAAAAAGAATTTCCTTCTCTTAACATTCATCAAAAAGATATATTGCAAGTAAATTGGGGGAAATTTGCTGGGGCGGAAACGAATACATTTGTGGTGGGAAATTTACCTTATTATATAACCAGTCCTATTTTGTTTGATCTTCTGGAACACCGGGATCTTTTAAGTGGCGCCATTCTAATGATGCAGAAAGAAGTAGCTGAACGGCTGGTGGCTGAACATTCATCCAAACAATATGGAATTTTAAGTGTGCAAACACAGCTTTTCAGTTCTGTTGAATTACTATTTGATGTATCCCGCAACTCTTTCAGCCCACCGCCTAAAGTAACAAGCTCTGTTATTCGGCTCAGGTTTAACAAACAGGCTCTTTCCTGCTCAGATGCCTCTATCAAGAAAGTAGTACGAACTGCTTTCAATCAGCGAAGAAAAAAATTAAGCAATTCTTTAAAGCCTGTATTGGGTGACTACCTGCCCGAAGGATTTAATTTTAATGAGAGGGCAGAGCACTGGGAGCCTGCAACTTATGCAAAGTTGGCAGAGCATCTCGAGGAGTCTGACAAGTTAGCCTAAAGAATAGCCTTTCCAATTCCGCAAAGAACCAAAAGAGAGACATGTTTGTTGTGTGATTTTGTTTGGTACGGATGTTGCACACTATTTAGAAAACAAATAAAGGGCAATTGTCCATTAAACTTTAATCATTAACTAAAACAAAAAGGAGTCATTCATATGGCTAGCATTAAACCTTTAGGCGATCGTGTATTGGTTCAAGCCGATGTTGCTGAGGAAAAAACCAGCTCCGGTATTATTATCCCTGATACGGCTAAAGAAAAACCACAGCAAGGTACAGTAGTAGCGGTGGGTGCCGGAAAAGTAGAAAACGGTACAAAAGTTGATATGAGCGTTAAGAAAGGGGATAAAGTCCTCTACGGGAAATATGCCGGTACAGAAATTACGCTTGATGGGGAAGAATACCTGATTATGCGAGAATCTGATATTATGGGAATTTTAGCATAACCCGTTTCACACAAAATTAAATCATAAACTAAAATCAAAGATAATTATGTCTAAGTTAGTTCACTACGATATGGAAGCCCGCGACGCACTCAAGAAGGGTGTCGATAGGCTCGCCAATGCTGTAAAAGTCACGCTTGGCCCTCGTGGACGAAATGTTGTAATCGAAAAGTCTTTCGGGGCTCCAACGGTAACCAAAGATGGTGTAACCGTTGCTAAAGAAATTGAGCTCTCCGATAAAGTTGAGAATATGGGCGCTCAAATGGTAAAAGAAGTGGCCTCCAGAACCAGCGATAATGCCGGTGACGGAACAACTACTGCAACTGTACTTGCGCAAGCAATTTTGAGCCAGGGGCTTAAAAATGTTACGGCCGGTGCCAACCCTATGGAACTGAAACGCGGTATCGAAAAAGCTGTAGATGCTATTGTTGAAGAGCTCAGAGTTATGAGCAAACCGGTAAGCGACAGCCTCGAAAGTATTAAACAAGTTGGCACAATTTCGGCAAATGGCGATCACGAAATTGGCGATAAAATTGCCAAAGCTTTTGAAGTTGTTGGAAAAGACGGTGTAATAACTGTAGAAGAAGCCAAAGGAACCGAAACTTACCTCGATACTGTAGAAGGAATGCAGTTCGACCGCGGTTACCTGTCTCCGTATTTTGTTACGGATTCTGAAAAAATGACCACCGAATTGGAAGATCCTTATATCCTGATTTTCGACAAGAAAATCTCGAATATGAAAGACCTCCTGCCAATCCTTGAAAAAGTAGTACAAAGCGGCAATCCCCTTTTGATAATTGCTGAAGATATCGAAGGCGAAGCCCTTGCTACTTTAGTAGTTAACAAGCTGCGTGGTTCTCTTAAAATTGCAGCTGTTAAAGCTCCTGGATTCGGAGACCGAAGAAAAGCTATGTTGGAAGACATCGCAATTCTTACAGGCGGTACTGTTATTTCGGAAGAGCGTGGTTATAAGCTTGAAAATGCTACCATGGATTTTCTTGGAAAAGCAGCCCGCATTACTATCGACAAAGACACAACAACTGTTGTTGATGGCGCAGGAAAAGAAGATGACATTAAAGCCCGTGTTAATCAGATCAGATCTCAAATTGAGAATACTACTTCTGATTACGACCAGGAAAAATTACAGGAACGCCTTGCCAAATTAAGCGGCGGAGTTGCTGTTCTTTATATCGGAGCGGCTTCTGAAGTTGAAATGAAAGAGAAGAAAGCCCGTGTGGAAGATGCACTTCATGCTACCCGTGCTGCTGTGGAAGAAGGTATTGTTCCCGGCGGTGGTGTGGCATTTCTCAGAACCATTAAAGCTCTGGACAAATTAAAAGCTGATAGTGCTGACGAAAAAGTAGGATTCCAGATTGTACGCAGAGCTCTTGAAGCTCCACTTCGCACTATTGCAGATAATGCGGGTGTAGAAGGTGCTATCGTAGTACAGAAAGTACTTGATGGCAAGGATGCTTACGGGTATAACGCTCGCACCGAGGTGTATGAAGATCTCATTAAAGCCGGTGTAATCGATCCAACTAAAGTAACACGTACAGCGCTTCAAAATGCTGCATCTGTTGCCGGATTGATGCTTACAACTGAAGCAGTTGTCACAGAAAAACCAAGTAAAGGCGATGATGATGACGGACCTGCCGGCGGCGGAATGCCAGGCGGAATGGGCGGCGGAATGCCCGGAATGGGAGGCATGGGCGGAATGATGTAAGATCATTTCCGATCAAATCCCATATTAATTTAAAGCCCCGGCTGCTATTAGCGGTTCGGGGTTTTTTGTTTTTCGAAAAAATATAACAGGAGAAGCATTTCACTAATAGCCTTCACTATCTTAAAACGAATAACTTTAAATTCTTTTACTGCTATTTATTCTAAAGAAATAAAATTAAAAGATACATTCTGTAAAACAGAGTTGGTATCTTTCTGCCAAAACCTCATTCAAATAATTATTTATGATAACTGTTCATATTTGTGGAGAAGAGAAGACGCTTCAAGAAGTAGATACCGATTGGATTACCCGGGTTCTCAATAGAAACAGAATTCAGGAAAATTCTATCTGCGTGAAAGTAGATGTAAATGGTAACTCAACAGATCTGAAATTAGCAACACCAAATTGTGATGATTTTGCACCTGCTAAAGGAAAGAATGAAATTGAAAAAAGAATCATATTTCTATGGGAAGAAATGGTCTTAAGCAAAAAAGATATTTTCGCCACCCAAATTTATGATTTTCTCACTCGAATGGAGCAGTGGGCATCATTTGTACCTAAAAAAGTTCTTTAGTTAAACACTTACCCCCTTCGTTAGTAATCTCATGACAACGCTCTTTGTAGCTTTTTTAGAGAGTGGTTTTTTCATGCAATTGAATAAGATTACTTAAACTACTGGTGTGTGAGAGAGTAAGCTTATGCATCGCTCTTGTACAAGCAATGTAGAGCAAACTTTTGTCCACTTTGGTGGAATAGTTTTCAGAGCTTACATAGGGAACGATAACCCTATCAAATTCCAATCCTTTTGCAAGATGAGTATATGTTATCATTATGCCGGATTTTAAAACTGAGCTGCCCGATGTTAGCAGATGAACACCTTCTTCATATTGTACTAAATATTTATGCAGTTTTGTTGCCTGCTTTTGAGTTTTGCATAAGATGCCAAGTGTGTTATGATCAGAGTTTAAAAACTCATTAACACTTTTTAGGACAGCTTTATGTTCATCCAATATTTTGTTGAAGTTCATGATCATGGGCTCCTCTCCATGCCGTTCTACAGCATCTACATCTGCCCGGGGTGAAATTCGTAAAGAAAATTTAGTGATTTCCAAGGTTGACCTGTAACTTTTGGTGAGGGTTACAGCTTCCGATTCAGAAAATACTTTTTGAATGTCGCCTGCAGTAGTTGAGCTGTAAGGATTCACATTTTGATTTGCATCTCCCAAAATAGTTTTATTACAAGGAAATAACTGAGACAGGACAGCATACTGCACCGCAGTATAATCCTGCATTTCATCTACAATTAAATGTTTAACCTTGTTGATACTATCCACGCCTTCCAACTGCATTTTCAAATACAAGAGTGGAAACAGATCAGAGTATTCAAACACAGAACCTTTGGCATATTTAAACATCTCAGGTCTCTCTAGCCATTCATAAAATTCTTTATAAATAACCCGTAGGTTATCACTACCCATCATACTTTTAATCTGCTTTCGAATCTCCTTCTTCTCCTCAGGTTTAAGAATATATTTAAAATCTCTTTTAGCTTTATTAATCACATCAGTGGCAATGGCCGTTTGGCGACGCATCAACGGAAGTTGTGAATTCGCATTATATCGCTGTCGCAGGAAGTGATCTGAAACGGTTTTAAACCTAATTTTAATATCATGCTCTTGAAAACGATTTCTCTTCATCCAGTTGGCATATGCATTCAGCTTGCTTAAAAAATTTGAGGTCGCTTTAAACTGAATACGCTCAATAACTGCTTCATCATGCTCCTCAATCAGCTTATTTACCTGATCAAAGAAATCTTCGAACCGATATTTATCACTTAATACTCGATTAGCAAGTTCTCCCATTTCCATTTCCGGTATGGTATCTTCACCAAGTTCTGGAAGTACATTTGAGATGTAATCTGAAAAAACCTTATTGGGAGAGATTATCATGATATCTCTTGAGCTAAGAGAATTTTTAAATCTGTATAAAAGAAATGCGATTCTATGTAGAGCAATTGATGTTTTACCCGAACCGGCTACCCCTTGTATAATTAATACCGGTGTAGTCTCATTACGAATGATTGCATTTTGATCTCTCTGAATGGTAGCTACGATATTCTTCATTTTATCGTCAGCCGACCTGCTTAACTCTTTTTGAAGCACATCATCCCGAATATACAAATCTGATTCAAGCATCATCTCCATTTCACTGTCAACGATCCTGAACTGCCGTTTTCGCTCAATTTCTCCTTCCTTTGTTCCGGATGGTGTATCGAAAGAAGCTTTACCGGGTTCAAAATCATAAAACATACTTGACACTGGTGCACGCCAATCATGTATTAAGTTCTCATTTTCTTCTTCATCAAAGAAAGAATGTATGCCAACATATATAGGTTCTGCTTTTGTACTTTCTTTTTCTTTGAAATCAATTCGACCGAAATATGGAACTTTTATTAATCTCCGAAGCCTTTCCTTATAAGCCACAGCTGCTTCACCCGAAATAGCCTGCATATTCACAGACTGTTTTATGGCAGCTTTCTCAGCGGCATCCATTCCTGTTTTATTTTCATAGAGATAACTCTTCTGCTCTTTTAACTCTTTGTATTGCCGGTTTACATTTTCATCAACTCCTAAATATGCATCTTCGAGTTTATCTATTATTTCTCTTAAATAATTGCGCTCGTCTTCTTCAGTAGGATTAAACATCTATCCGCTTTGCTTAAACTTTAAAAGCTCTAAAGTTAATCAATACCCTGATAAAGCTGTAACTTTATCACTATTTAAAAATCTGACACGACTAGTAAAATCAACTTATAATGTTTTTTCAAAAAGCGATACAAACTTATTTTTTTATTCTCTATTATTTCATTTCAATAATGAACTGGTAACGTAAGAAATTAAAAATATGACCAGTAAAAAATTAATACAGGATCAGGTTGATAATCTGCAAGTGGCATCTGAGCAGTTAAGAGAGCCCTCCAAAACAGTTATGAAAAATAAAATACTCAGCCTGGGTAATAGCCTGAAGAAACCAAATTTTATGGAATTGCCTGAGGAATTGGCTGAAATTGAGACTAGTGACCTGGCATTATTAAAGGCTCATATAGATGTAGCATTGGATAAAGAGAATAGTTATGCAAATAGAAAAAATTCTATCGACCAGGCATACATTATACTAAAAGGTATCTTAGGTGTAACTATTTAAATGATTTTGCTCACTAGGAATCAAGCTAACTGAAAATCTGTTTGAAAAATAAAAAAGATAGTTATGTCTGTAGTTAAAGTAATTGAAGTGATAGGAACATCAGATAAAGGTTTTGATGATGCCACTAATAATATCCTGAAGGAAGCTCTATAATATTACTTCGATGTATGTCAAAGATATGAAGGCAGAAGTAAGAGCAAATAATGAACTTTCATATGGAGTTATAGGGAAAGTTTCCTTTATTGTTGATGAGTTAAACTAAAATAATTAAAGATTACCGGAATGATGTAAAATCATCTCCATAAAATCTCATACAGATTAACCCCTCGCATTTTTTGTGAGGGGTTTTTATTGCTGTTCAAAAAAATCAAGCTTTATCACCTCATTGTATTTTCCCATCTACTTATTTTTACTACATTCTATCCATGGAAAAAATTAAAGACTATTATTCACTACTTCTAATAGTAGCACTTATTTTTGTTACTGCTTGCCAACCCTCTTCTGATCAAGATAAAGTTGATTTAGAGGATATCCCTACATCCACTCCAAAACAGCTGATAAGTTTTGATCATGTTGATGATTTTTATTTCAGCCATCTCGGCTATTCAAGTATGGTCTTAGCCAATGGGGAAATTCTTATCTCTGATCGTGACAATACCGCAATTATAGTAATTGACGCTGAAGGTAATCTCAAGAAAAAAATCAGAGAAGGTAGAGGCCCCGGCGAAATTTTAGATGCATATATGTTTACTTCTGATATTGAAGGAAACGTTTATACATACGATCAAAAAAATAACAAAGTAATTTATTTTGATTCACATGTGGAATTAGTATCAGAAATTAAACCTAAGCCTAATAGGGAAACATCAATAGTAAAGGTGTATCCTATGGCAAATGAAAATTTCCTGTTTGAGCTGACTTCTTTCGCTTATCTTGAACAAGAAAATAAAGACAGAGAAAAAATATTCGTCCAATATGATCCTGAAACTGAAGCATATGGAAACGAATTATTTCTAAAGGATCAACCATATGCACGCACCTACAGAGATGGAAAACTGGTAGGAGCTTCTGCTGTTCCTTTTGCTGATATTCAGTTAGTGGTTTACTATCCGGACCATCAATCGCTCTTAATTTTTGATACCCGTACCAATATTATTGCTGAAATAGATGCAAATTTTGATACACTTAATACCATTCGGGTAAATCTTCCCAAAGAAAAATTAAGTACATCAGAAAGGAATGAAATTAAATCCAGTTATAGAAATGAGAAGTGGAAGACTGTGGAACCATTTTTACCGGAATACAAAGCTACCGCGGATAAGATGATATTTCATAATGAAAATATTTGGCTAAAATCTAATCTTTGGAGTGACTATCAAAAATGGCTGGTAATAAATATGGATGGGCAGATTGAACAACTTGTTAACTTACCAAAAGAGAGTATGTTAATGCATATCTCTAAACAGCATCTTGGAGTGCGGCTGGATGATGTTACATTCGCTTTATTCGAACCGGTAAATTAAGCTGACAATTATCTAAATGCTTTACTCTGAACTTGTTTCAGAATCCCCAGAAAAAGAGAATAATGCTCGTTTTGTAATCAGCCAAAATCAGTGTGATCAGCGAAATCAGCGATCTTTCTTAGCCCGTTTCTCTTTTTCACTGATGATATAATTGGCATACATGAATTCCAGACCGGCAGCTTCATAGCCTTTCCAGTTTTCGATGAGCTGCTGAAATTTCTTTTCACTGATGGTATCAGGGTTTTCTCCATAGCTGCGAATGATCCAACGGCGCAGGCCTTTTTCTTCACCGGCTTTTTTCTCGGAAGGGAATACAGCATCTGTTCTTGCACGCATCATCATTAAATCCTGTCCCGCAGAAGGGCCAATTCCTCTTATTTTTATGATATGATCATAGAAAGTTTGGGGATCACAATTCTCCAGAAATTTCATATCTACCTCTCCGGCAACTATATCATTTGCAAGCCCCACCAGGTATTCCCCTTTTCGTAAAGTGGGACCCATTTTTCGGATATTTGCCGGGTCTGCTTTCATTAGCTGATGTGGCCGGGGCCAGGCGGGGATGGATTTTTTTCCATGCATGAGGGCTGTACCATAAGCCTCCCGCACCCGAAACATCATCTTCTTGGCAGTGGGTTTATGATTCATCTGCATTTGCACAATTCGATACAAAATATCCTCAAAAAGATTGGCGCGTGTCATTCTTTTTAAGCCGTACAAATTTTGAAGTTTATCGCCTAAAACAGGATCATTTGCTGCTTTATCATACAGCGGACGCACGTCCATTTCTGTGCCTAAAATCTTTGCCAGGCTTTTATTAGCTGCGGTAATTTCTTCTTTTGAAAGAGACTCTGAAGATTCGATATGAAATTCCGGCTGATCCGGATCGCCATTAAAAAAGATCGTAACAAGCACATCCTGATCTCCAACCGGAACAGGACGAGTGAATCCTTCCTCAAATATCTTCTCGGGCTCATGCTCATGATCGAAGTAAGATTCAATATCGAGACAAAGAAACCAGTCGTGTGGGGGAATTGATTTTAATATCCAGCTGCTCATTGTGAACTTTTATAGTTTTGAGAGAAAGTACGGGAAATAACGGGATTTTACACGCTGAGGCAGGAGGGGGGAAGGAACTACCTACGGGCATTTGATGGAGTTGCTACAAAAAAGTAGACGGTGAGTTAAGATACTTATGCGGCTTGTTGTAGTTTTAGTTTAAAATTCTTCTTCAGCCTCCATTGGCGTTTTATATCCCAGTGAGATATGCGGTGCTTTCGGTTGTACCACACCTCGATATATCCGAATACAGCTGCTCGCGCATGCTTATAATCTCGAAATGTGCCAACGGACGCTAATAATTCTGCTTTTAGTTGGGGAGATTAGCAGTAAGGGCGTTAGCAGTTTCACTATCCGTTATCAACACATCAATAAAGTCACCTTTTAAGGCACCTAAGATAACATCCAGCTTTTCAAGTCCGCCCGCAATACCAACAACGGTATTTATTTTTTTAATTTCTTCGATATCAATTCCGATAGTCAGCTTATCCAATTCAGAAGGAACTTTATTCCCATTTACATCAAAAAAACGTAAAGCAACATCGCCCACCGCATCCGATGTTATGATCTCATTATAAAGCTCAGTTGTTATTTCATTACTATTCTTATTTAAAACAGGATTTGTCTCAATAGCGCCCAACCCAACGTAAAGAATATTAATGGATGAAAACAATTTTAATGCTGATTTCACTTGTCTGTCAGATAGCAGAACTTCTTTAGCCTTCACACTTCCTACAATTCCAGGAGCGGGTAAAAGCGTAAGCTGACATTCCAGTAGCTGTGACAGTCTTCTCGAAATATCGGTAGTGTGTGCTTTGGCTTCCGGGGGGCCCACACCACCTAAGGCCTGTATAACATGAGCTTCTTCGGTTTGTAGAGGAGTCATGGCATCAATCATAGCTTCCAGTGTGGTACCCCAAGTTACCCCAATATGTTCTCCTTTCGAAATGGTGCGCTGAAGATAATTAGCTGCAGCCGAGCCAATTTGTCGTTTGATTGCTTTTTCTGAAGCTTGCTCATCTACTTCAACAATTAATACTTCTTTCAATCCGAATTTATCTTCAAGGGCACTTTCTAAATCAATAAAGCTTTCTGTGGGTGAAACAACAGAAATCTGAACTATTCCAACTTTTCTCGCTTGCTTCAAAAGCCGGGAAACTTTTGGCCGCGATAAATGCAGACGGTCAGCTATTTGCTGCTGATTATACTCTTGATCATAATACATTGAACTGACTTTGCTAAGCAGCCTGTTTTCAACAGAATTGTTAACTCTTATCATAGAGTGTATATAAGCTTAAAAGTAAGAAAAATTAATATGCGGTTAAATAACATTAAACAGAGTCAAAATTACAAACCCGAATATATAAATTGGAATCAGCGCATTTGATTGGAACTTTCCCCCGCACAAAAAATAAATATCAAAAAAATATAACGTTTTTGTAAAGACATTATAAAGAGCAAATAAACATTTGTTTAGATGTTCATACCCTACTTTATAAAAAAACGCTTTCAGGATTGACATTGAAAATATTTTCGTTAAGTTGATGTGGAACATAAATTCAATAGTGAACATATGTTCGATTCATCTAAAAATAATGCTGATTATTATTTAAACCAACTATGATTTGCATTGACGGTGAAATAAATATTTAGGGTTATTTACGAAACAAAGGAATAAAAATGTTAGCTAAAATCAATAAGCCAAAGTCATGGAGTAACCATCAAAACGGTGATGACTGGAATAAACTATGGGAAGAAAGCAGAACCGGCAATTCTGAGTCGCTCTCTAAGATTTTCTGTTACACGTATTCCCAGATGTTTAATTATGGGTATAAAATTGTTCAGGATGAGGACATTGTTAAAGATTGCATACAAGAGCTGTTTATGAATTTATGGTATAACCGGAATGAGGTCTCTGAAGCCCATTCGGTTAAATCCTACCTATTGTCTTCCCTTCGGCGGATAATTTTCAGAAGGCTTAAAAAGCAGATAAACAGAACAAAAAGAAATTACGAGTACAGCCGGGATATGTTTGCAGAGATGTATAACGTTGAAGAGCTGATGATTCATTTTGAAACAAAAGAAAAACAAAAGCAGCAGTTGCTGGAAGCGCTTCAGGCATTGAGTAAACGCCAAAAGGAGGCAGTATATCTCAAGTTTTTCAATGGTTTGTCGAACAGTGAGATTTCTGAGGTTATGGAATTGAACAAGCAGAGTGTGTACAATCATATTTCCAAGGCCATCCAGAAAATGCAGGATTTTATACAAGTGTAGATTCCGAATTAATGGTTTTTTGTGAGTAGGTTCAGATAGTGAGGTTCTCTTTTATTAAAAAAGGGGGGCGAATTTTAAGCAAAAAAAACCTGTCACTTGCAAACTTATTAGAAGATTCCTCTTTCGTAAACTGGCTGCTTGACAAAGGCTTTCCTGCAGATAATGAAAAGTGGATTCGATGGTTAAATGAGGATGAAAACCATCGGGAAATTGCTGTCAAAGCCAGGAAGTTGATTTCAATGCCATTCAATCAGATGGAAATAGATTCCAATCAAATTTTGGAAGAGCTTAATAAGGTGAGGAATCGGATTTCAAAATCTAATTAAAAAAAATTAGTTGCAGAAACTATCATGGATTATTCACAAATGAGAGATTAATTTTCAGGATTTTAACCAGCATAAATTTTCAGGCATTTATAAAGATATATTTACAAATATGAGTAGAAATAAAATTCGAATGCCTCTTTAGAGTAAAGAAACTGTTTTAACCGAGAATCAAACAATACTAATACTGGGAGTGCTTCTTAAAATTAGATCTTATACGTTGGAGAAAATGGAAGCGGTTCTAACTATTAACGGGAGGAAAACACAATGGTAAAACGTCGTTACAAGAAATACATAAAGTCGATTTCATGGGTTGGCATTCTTGCTATTCAGATTACGTTTTCTGTGGCTTTATATGCACAGGATACAATAACCGGAACCGTGACAGATGCCGAATATGGTGACCCTCTTCCAGGAGTCAACATTTATATTAAGGGAAATCCGACAGTTGGTACATCTACTGACACAAATGGTGAATACACACTTGAAGTATCATCCTTAAACAACATACTAGTGTTTTCTTATGTTGGTTTTCAACGACTAGAAGTTCCTATCGATGGACGGACTATAATAGATATAGAACTAACGCAGGAATCGATATCAGGAGGCGACCTTGTTGTAGTAGGTTATGGCACTCAGCGAAGAGATGATATAACTGGTGCTATATCCTCCATTCGTTCAGAAGACTTTAATGCCGGTGTAACACTAGCCCCTGAGCAATTGATGCAGGGTAAAATAGCGGGTGTAAATATTGTTCAAAGTAGTGGTCGTCCTGGTTCTTCCTCTACAGTGAGAGTTCGAGGTACAAGCTCTATTTCTGCAGGAAATGATCCTCTATATGTTATTGATGGGGTTCCTATCCAAACAGCATCTGTAAATAACTATGTGAATGTAGCCGGCGAAACCGGGTCCACTCCTTTTAATTCAATGTCTTCTAATCCGTTAAATATATTAAATCCCTCAGATATTGCCTCCATTGATGTGCTTAAGGATGCTTCAGCAACAGCTATTTATGGTTCAAGAGGTGCTAACGGTGTAATTATAGTTACTACCAAAAATTATTCAGAGACAACAGTAAACTATGATAGTTATTTAAATGTATCGTCTGTAAGAGAGCAGCTGCCATTTTTAAGCAGAGATGAATATGTTGATTACGCTGAATCAAATAATATGGAGTACCCGAATGAAGGGGCGGTCACAAACTGGCAAGACCAGATTTTTCGTACAGCTTTATCACAGAACCATAATATTTCTTTTGGTGGCGGAAGTGAGAATACCAACTATCGAGCCTCACTTGGATACAATAACCAGGAAGGGGTGATAATATCTTCTGGATTAGAAAAATATACTGGCCGTATCAATCTTACCCAAAGGGCACTTGATGACAGACTCCGAATGAATATTAATCTGACACATGCCCAGGTTAATGAAGATAATGCTGCTGTTTCTTCTGACATTGATAATGAAGGGGGAAATATGCTTAAAGATGCTTTACGTTGGTCTCCTACTTTGCCGGTTTACAATGATGATGGTAGTTTTTATCAAATAGGAGAACTGAGAGTAAATCCTGTTTCATGGAGAAATCTCACTGATAACTCGGAGCGAAGCGCAACTCTTGGTGCTTTTGAGGTTCAGTACAACATTCTTGAGGATTTGGCATTTTCAGTAGACATGGGGCATACAAGCGAATATGCAAGCCGGTTTAACCATGTTCCTTTATCACACCCACTTGGCGCAGGTGAAGGTGGTCGTGCTTCAGTAAGTAAACTTCAAAATGAGAGTTCACTTATTGAAACGACGCTTAATTATCAAAATGCTATATCTGAGAATAGCTATATTAATGTTCTAGGTGGATACTCATACCAGCGATTCGTTGTGCAGTCTACTTTTTCTGCTGCTAACCAATTTGCTTCTGATGCAACCCAATGGAACTTACTTCAGTCAGGGAATATACTTTCAAGCACATCAAATAAATCTTCAAATAGTCTCATATCTATGTATGGGAGGGTTAATTATAGATTATATGAGCGTTATAATGCAACCTTTACATTACGCAGAGATGGCTCAAGTCGTTTTGGTGAAAATAATCGATGGGGTTTGTTTCCTTCTGGTGCTCTTGCCTGGAATATTTCGGAAGAAGGTTTTTTCAATATTGATAAAATATCTAATCTGAAAGTTCGAGTCGGTTATGGAGTTACTGGTAATCAAGGAATCCCAGATAATTTGTACCGTGAGCAGCTTTCAGTTGCAGGGTCAGCCACCTACTCATTAGGTGGAGAAGCCATTCCAAGCGTATTGCCAAGTAATTATGCAAATCCTGATTTGAAATGGGAGCGAACTACGCAGATTAATTTTGGTATGGATTTCGGTCTTTTTGAACAGCGAGTTAACGGCTCGATCGATTATTACATAAAAAATACTACTGATCTATTGTTAGAGTTCTCAACGGCCGCTCCTTCAGTAGTATCTACTCAGTGGGCGAATGTTGGTGAGGTAGAGAATAAAGGTATAGAACTCACTTTAGATGCTGATGTAGTTCAAAACCAAAACCTATTATGGAATACAAGCATGAATTTTTCCGCGAATGTGAATGAAGTGATATCAATATCAAACGATCAATTTTCGAGAGATAATTTCCGTGTTGGTTCACTTAGTGGTGTAGTTATATCTGCTGATGGTAATACACAAACTGTTCGGCCGGGATTAGCCCTTAACACCTTCTGGGGACGAAAATTTACAGGTTTGGATTCTAATGGTCTTGAAACATATCTCGATGAAGATGGTGATGGCCAACCGGACTATGTAAAAATAGGAGATCCGAACTCAGACTTTACCTTTGGCTGGTCGAATTCAGTACGCTTTAAGAACTTTGATGCTGCAATGACAATCAGAGGGACGGTCGGTAATGATGTATTTAATAACACAGCTGCAGAATATTCATATATCAACATACTGCCTGGTTCAAATGTACTTAGAGCTGCTCTTAGTAATGGAAGTAGTGTCAATCAAACATCGCAGTTTTCTTCCAGATGGATTGAAGACGGCAGTTTTTTACGCTTAGCCAATCTTTCAATCGGGTATAATTTCAATACAGATAATATTGCTCAGATTTCTAGAGCAAGAGTATATGTAACCGGCCAAAACTTGTTACTAATAACTGGATACTCTGGTTTTGACCCTGAAGTTAGAAGTAATACTCAGGGGGATGATGGAGCTCCAATTGGTATAGACTACTTATCATATCCAAGACCTCGGGTGTTTCAATTCGGTGTTAGTCTATCTTTTTAATCAAAGATCTATTACCAACTATGTTAAACTTAAAAATGAATAAAAAAAGACAACAAGATAATGAGTATTAAATCATTGAAGCTAAAAAACGAGCGTATATTCTTATTAGCCTTAGCTATTTTATTTATAGCGATGCCGGCATGTGATTTGACCGAACCAACTTATTCGGAGTTTACTCCCGATACTTTCTATGATAATGAAACTGCTGTCTTAACTTCATTATCTGGTATATACAGAGATTTTGCACTTATCCCAACTAGCAATGAAGGTTATCGTGTGCTTGAACTTGTAGCAGATCAGGTGATAATACTGGGCAAAATTCAAGGTTGGTGGGATGATTACTCTTATCACAATTTGACATGGCACGAATGGAATGCATCAAATCGTCGAATTGAAGATATGTGGAATCGTATGTTTACGACCGTAGGGCAAGCAAATGCCCTGATTTCATCACTAGAAAATTCCAATCTCGAAGAACCTGGGCCTATTGCTGAACTCAAAGCTATGCGAGCTTACGCCTATTTTTTTCTAATGGACTTGTATGGTAATGTACCTGTATTTACAGAGCCAAAAGTTGATCCGAATAATCTTCCTAAACAGAATACAAGAGCAGAAGTTTTTGATTTTGTTGTAGAGGAGCTAAAAGCTGCAGCAAAAATTTTACCTTCAGCGAATGATGTAGGAAATGAATACTATGGACGAATTACAAAAGAAGCAGTGTATGGTATATTAGCAATAGCCTATTTAAATGCCGAAGTGTTTACAGGTACACCAAGATATGAGATGGCTATCAATTATGCTGATAGTGTGATTGAGTCGAATGCTTTTCGTTTACTTGATGATTATAATGCTAATTTTGCACATGACAATGCAAACAATGATGAAATGATTTTTGCAGCGGTTTATGCTCCTAATGATCCAGGCGGAATTGGACAGACTTTTGTTCAAAAAGTAATGCCAGGAATTAGCGGTGGGTTGTTTGGACTGCCTTATACTCCACAAAATGGCTATTCAGTTCGTTCTTCTGTTGTAGATTTATATGAAGATCAGGACGTGCGTAAAGACATCTTCATGACGACAGGTCCTCTACTGGATCCAAGAAATGGAGATACTGTTTATGTAGAACGGGTTGTTCCAGATGGAAACTCTGTATTGTATGTTCCTGGAGAATCTACAGAAGGTCCAGTACCATATGATGTTATTAAGCCCACAGAACTTCGTAATCAACCAATGAATGCAGGTGTTAATTGGATAAAATGGAGATTAGATCCAAATACAAATGGTGGTAACGCCAGCAATGATATTGCCTGGATTCGATATGCTGATATTTTACTTATTAAGGCAGAAGCTCAATTAAGGTTGGGAACAGGTGATCCATTGTCTCTTGTAAACAGGGTAAGAGAACGAAGTAATGCAACTCCTTTGGATAACCTGACTCTAAATGATATTCTAGATGAGAGGGGAAGAGAACTTGTGTTCGAGATGTCGCGTCGCAGAGATTTGATTCGTTTCGATAAATTCAATGAACCTTGGGAGTTCAAGGAACAATCTGAAGAATCCAGAAAATTATTTCCGATACCTGCAAGTGCGATAGAGTCAAATCCTAATTTAAAGCCAAATTCCTTCTTCAATTAACTGCCTAAAATAATTAATAAATTTAGCTTTAGGAGCTGTTTGCTCCTACGAGCGATTTTAACTTAATTTCAATTTCAAACTTTAATAAAAAGAAATGCAGAAGTTAACTAAACAATTAGCTATTATGATATTTATCATAGGGTTATGTGTAGCTCAGCCTGTAACCACAATAGCTCAAAACCTTAGTCTGGAAGAATTTGAAGCGTATGCTATCCAGGCCAAAGAAGCCGATTTCACTCATGTAAAAATCACTTATGATATTCCGCTTTCAACATGGCAGTTTGATACGCCAGACGACCCCTATCCCACCTGGTATGTTTTCAGACCATCTCTATTGAAGATATTTCCACCCAAAAAGCTTCAACCTTATATGGATATGGAATATGCACAGGAAATTATAGATTTGTTTAAGGTTCGAATTGAAATTTTACGTCGTCATGATCTCAAAGCTTTCTATAGAACGAATGAACCTCATGTATTGCCTGAAGCTTTTTTTGAAGATTACCCCATGTTGAGAGGTCCCCGTGTAGATCAGGTAAACCGCTCTCGTACGGCGCGTTTTGCACCTTGCTTGGACCAACCGGAAGTATTAGAAATGTATAAAGAAGCAATGCAGAACTTGCTTGAAGAACTTCCCGAAGTGGAAGTGTTTTCATTTGTGACTACTGATTCGGGTTCAGGCATATGCTGGACGCATGGATTATATCCCGGTGTAAACGGGCCGGCCCACTGTGAACATCGTCCAATGGCAGATCGCATACAGGGTTTTATGAATGTACTAAACGAAGGAGCCGAAGCAGCCGGCGAAGACATTCAGATAAACTTGTACGGTATCTCACCCAGAGAATGGATGCTTCCCACTTTCGAAGATCCAAAGAGAATTGCTGAAGGTCTTCCTGAGGGATTCTCTTTAGATGGTTATAAAAATTCAGGTGATCGTATTAAATGGCGCAGGCCTAGTGACGGCTATGAATTTAACCCGCCTATTCTTGGAATTCCAAATCCATTAGGTATTGCGAATGGAATAATGGAAGATCTGGAGAATTCTGAATTGGGTGTACCACTGGCTGCTAAGTTCCCGCTTATACCAGGCTTAGATTTTAAATTTCAGTTGCAACAAAAGTTGCAAAAAGCATCTCCCAGAAGTTCTACTGAGATGAAGGTTACCCTGAGAGAGTTTGCGAGTGAACTTGCAGGGGAAGATCATGCAGATGATCTCATGACAATATGGGAAAGTATATATAGTTCGGCAGAGCATTTGGATGGTCTTAACTTTGGACCAATATTTCGCATGGGTAACCTCTTCGCCCGTTGGGTAAACAGACCTATGGTTCCATTTCCGGAAGAGCTGACGGAAGAAGAAAAAGGCTACTATCATCTGTATTTATTTCAAGCTAAAAGAGAAGAACAAGCCAATAATCTTATCGATACCCAGGCTATGCGCATGTACGAGGGGTACGGGGCACGTCTCTTGGTACAGCGTGTTACTGAGTTGGCGTTGTCAGATTTAGAGCAAGCTCGTCAGGCAGCCGCTCGTTTGATAGAAGGGGCAAGTAGTGAGTCTCAGGAGAAACGCTGGATACTGCTGGACAAAAGGTTAGCAGTGGCGGAAAGTTTTATTCACTCGGCGGATAATATGGTTGGATACCAGGCTTTGCTTGAATTAGCTAAAAATGATGGCAATGAACCGGAGCCAAATCCGGTACTGGGAGCTCGAGGTTCGTGGAAGAGGCAGGAACTGATACGATTGGCTCGTAATGAAATCGAGAACGCTGCTAAGCTGCGAAAACTTCTTTTAAGTTCGGAGGAACCCTTGATTTATACAGCGCCAACTCCCGAAATGGAATCGATAATGACTCTGTCGCCGGACCTTCCAGATCAGTTGAAAAAGAAGATAGATATCATGAACAGAAAATGGCAGGATTATAAGCGCTTGTTTACGCAACCTAATCCTTGATTGACGAGTCTGGATAAGAAAACCGTCAAAATATAAGCTGAACCATGAGAAATCTAGATCAAATTATAGCAGGTTGGTGAGCGATAAATAGTAATTAATTAAAATGTAGAATTCGACAAAATGCAACGTAATATAACAATCTTATACCTGATATTTTTATTTCTGTTCAGCAGTTCTTTAATGGCTCAAAGTCTTGGACTGGATGAATTTGAAAACTATGTTATAGAGTCTAAAAATGCTGGAGTTACTCATGTAAATATCTCTGAGGATATACCACCCGCTTTCTGGAAGTTCAAAACTCCAGGTGATCCTTATCCAGCATGGTTTTTAACTCATCCTGTAATTGTGGAGATATTCCCTCCGGATATTCTTAAGCCTTACATTAATCAGGATCATTCAAAAAAAACAAGAGAATTATTTATAGCTAGATCTAAAATATTGCGAAAGCATGATTTGAAAGCATATTACAGTACAGATGAGCCACATGTACTTCCCGAGGTTTTTTATAAAGACTATCCGTTATTAAGAGGACCTCGTGTCGATCAGGTGAATCGTTCCCGTACTGCCCAGTTCGCACCTTGTACAGATCGCCCGGAAGTACTTCAAATGTATCGAGAGTCTGTAAAAAAGATGCTTGAACTAATTCCTGAATTAGAGATTTTTTCTTTCCAAACAACCGATTCCGGAGCTGGTTTTTGTTGGACGGACGGACTTTATCCTGGGAAAAACGGGCCCTCATGGTGTCAGCACCGCCCGATGGCTGACCGAGTGCAGGATTTTATGAAAGCATTTAAAGAAGGAGCTGCTGAAGCTGGCAGAGAAATAAAAGTAGAGATTCATGGTATTTCAACACGTCAGTGGATGATACCTACATTTGAAAATCCTGAACACATTGCTGAGGGATTGCCAAAAGGCTATTCAGTTGAAGGGCTTGAAGGACCTGATGCTTCGGCTATACAACGACGGCATCTTGGTGATATGTATGCTTTTGCTCCGATTATTGGTGTATTCAATCCTGTAGGAGGTATTAACAACATGATGGCTGATACAATAGAAAGCAATTCTCCCTTAATTGCGACCTTTCCTAAACAACCAGAACTGGATCTTGAATTTAATTTATACAGGAAATTTAGACAGAACAAGCCGGTAAATAAAGTGGAAATGATGGAAGTGCTAAGAAGTTATGCTTCTGATTTAGCTGGTCCCAAACTGGCGGATGACTTACTTGAACTATGGTTTGCTGTAGACAAAACCGAACAACACCTGAATGGTTTAAACTTCGGTCCGATATTCCGTCAGGGTACTGTTCTTACGCGCTGGATAAATCGCCCCTTGGTACCTTTTCCGGAGGAATTGACCACGCAGGAAAAAGAATATTACCGACCATATTTACTACAGGCAAAAGGAGAAGAACAGGCAAATGATTTGGCTGATATTCAGGCAATGCATATGTTTGAAGGTTATGGAGCTAAAATGCTTGTGCAACGGCTTACAGAACTGGCCACAGGCAGTATTCAAGAAGCTATTGAAGCCAGTGAACGCTTAATATCCGGTGCAACGGATGGACATTCTGTTCGACAATGGGAATTGCTTAATAAACGACTTAAAGTGGTACTCAGCTTTATTCGAACAGTGGATAACGTTGTAGGATATCAGGCATTGTTGGATCTTGCGAAACAAGACAGTGTAGAGGTAGAGCCTGATCCAGTTTTAGGCGCATTAGGTTCTTGGAAGCGTCAGGAATTAATACGCATTGCCCGTAATGAAGTAGATAACGCCGCTATCCTGCGGGATCTTTTGGTGAATACAAATGAAATGCTAATCCATACAGCTCGAACCCCGGATATGGAGTCAATTAGAGTATTATCCCCGCAGCTTACAGATCAGCTTAAACGTAAGATTGAAATTATGAACAATAAATGGCAGGATTATAATCGCCTGTTTACGCGTCCGAATCCCTAATCAGATTCATGAGGTATAACAGGATTGAATACTTTGGATGCGTAGCTTTGTTATTAATTGTGAAGTGAACGATCAAACTCTAAACTCAAACAGTAAATAGTGGATATAAAATCAGCATAACCTCTGACTGGTATAGCATCTCATTTCTGAAAATGCCATTTCAGGGTGAGGTGCTATTTAATGCTTCAATTCATCTGTTACAGATCCATTAAAATGCTTAGAGGGCATTAAGCATTCAGTGGTATTTATCCTAATGAAATTCTCACCAAAAAAATAGCAGAAGAACTTTATTTTATGAATAATTGAAAATTTCCAGTAGAAATAGAAATGTTATGTCTCTTAATATATAACATGGAATATAAAATTATCGGAGGGCTGTAGATGATGGTCCGAATTAAAATGGCTGCTTTTTACTCCAGTATATTCACGATTATTGGTATCTCTTCATCTAAAATATGATGAAAAGTCATAAGTCTTAACTATTAATCATCAGCAATGAATTACATTTTTTTTAGACATATATGGAAATCTGTTTTGGCGGTTACTTTGTTAATAATAGTGATTGCAGGTTGTTCACAAGAAGAATCCGGGGCGGAAAAATTAACCGATACTACTGCTCCGCTTCATGCCTTACAACCCGATTATCCTGTTCAATATGAGCCTGCATCTGAAGAAGAAATTACAGAAGTAATAGATCGCATTTATGTATACCTGAATACTACAACTCCAATGGTGCTACAGGATGCTGAATCCGAAAATGACATTACCAATATTGCAGATCATAAAGGTGATACAGAATTTGAAGCTGGTGATTTCAGACTGGTTAGTTACGAGTGGGGAGTCACCTATGCCGGCATGCAGCTTGTTGGAGAAGTAACAGGAGATGAAAGATATATAAATTATTCCACAGAACGGTTAAATTTCATTTCTGATGTGGTGGAGGTACATCGGGAGAAGCTCAACGAAAATCCAGAGCTGGATACACCAGTGGAGTCTATTATCCATCCTGGCGCTTTAGATGATGCCGGTGCTATGAGTGCTGCCATGATTAAAGCGATGCAAGCAAATTATAATGAAGATCTAGATTGGATGGTTAATAATCTGGTTGACTATATCTATAACGAACAATACCGGTTTGAAGATGGAACACTGGCTCGTAACCGCCCCCAAAATAATACTTTATGGCTGGATGATTTATTCATGAGCGTACCTGCATTGGCGCAAATGGGTGACTATACTGGTGAGACCAAATATTTTGATGATGCATTGAAACAGGTAATTCAATTCTCTGAACGCATGTTTGTTGAGGAGAAAGGAATTTATATGCATGGTTGGGTTCAGGCTATGGAAGAGAAGCCTGTATTCCATTGGGGTCGTGCGAATGGCTGGGCATTAATGGCTATGGTTGAACTGTTATCAGTCCTTCCTGAAGATTATCCTGGTTATGATGACGTGCTGGCTCAGCTTCAGGCTCATATAAAAGGTTTGTCTAAGTATCAATCCGGTGAAGGCCGCTGGCACCAACTGCTGGATAAAACCGATTCTTATCTCGAAACCTCGGCTTCGGCTATTTATACTTACTCGATTGCCCGAGCTATTAACCGTGGATGGGTTGATGAAAAATCCTATGGCCCTATGGTATTATTAGCCTGGAATGCGGTAAGCAAGCAAGTAAATGATATAGGACAGGTTGAAGGAACTTGTGTGGGAACCGGAATGGCTTTTGATCCGGCATTCTATTATCACCGTCCACTTAATGTATACGCCGCTCATGGATATGGGCCGGTGTTACTGGCAGGAGCTGAAATTCTGAAATTAATTCGCAATCATGAGGTTGCTATAAACGACAGCGGATTACAGGTGTACGGTCCCAAATAATCAGATCTAAAATTTAAAACAGGTGTTTATGTCAGGTAGAAAATTAAATCGTCGGGAAGCATTAAGTATGGGAATAAAATATACGACCGGAGCAGTTTTGGGAGCTTCATTTTTCCCCAATATAGTTGATGGAAAACATCTTAGAAAAAGTATACGAGAATTTAATGTCATGGATTATGGGGCTGCCGGCGATGGAAAAACCCTTGACACCAAGGCTGTTCAGCGTGCTATTGATGAAGCGGCTGCATCAGGTGGCGGGGCTCGTGTGCTTATCCCCGGCGGAAAACAGTTTTTGATTGGAACGATTCATCTTAAAAGTAACATCAACTTTCATCTGGCTGAGAATACTGAAGTACTAATTAGTACCAAAAGACAGGACTACGGAAAATATCCAGCAGTAATCACTGCATGTGATACTGAAGGACTTTTGATATCAGGAACCGGAAATATTGACGGGCAATCTTTGGAATTCATGACTCATTATGATGAAAAAGATGAATGGTGGCGTCCAAAGGATTGGCGTCCACGTTTGTTCCAGCTGTATACCAGTAATGATCTTGAAGTGAAAGATATTTCATTTGGAAATGCTCCAAGCTGGGGCTTGCATATGATCGGCTGTGAGCAAGTACTGGTGGATAACGTGACTATTCGGAATGTACTCGATTTACCTAACTGTGATGGCATCAACCCTGACCATTGCCGTAATGTAGAAATTAAGAATTGCGATATCCGTTGTGGGGATGATGCTATTGTAGTGAAAGCAACCCGGCAAAACCGGGACTATGGTCCTTCGGCGAATATCCACGTGCACGATTGCGTGCTGGAAACTCAGGATTCTGCCGTAAAGATCGGCACAGAAACCACACAGGATATACATAACATTGTATTTGAGCGGTGTGAAGTCAGTAAATGCTGCCGTGGCTGTACCATCCAGCTTCGGGATGAGGGAAGTGTGTATGATGTCGAATTCAGGGATATCAACTTCAAATCCCGCTATTTTTCTGATCCATGGTGGGGAAGAGGGGAAGCCATTTCCTTTACGGCTATTCCGCGTACGCATAACACGATAGTGGGCGAGATTCACGACATTCGTGTAGCCAACATAAATGCAGAAACTGAGAACAGCGTGCGCATCAACGGCACACCCGAAGGTCGTATCCGAGATATTGATTTTGACAATGTGCATATCAAAATGAACCGCCACACCAAATATCCCGGCGGCCTGTTTGATAATCGTCCCACAGAAACCTATCCGGATATTGAAACTCGTGACAATCCCGGATTCAGCGTTCGGTTTGTCGATGAAATTCGCCTGAACAACTGCAGCGTGAAATGGGGAGACAACCGACCAGATTATTATACCCACGCCTTGGAAGCCGAAAGTGTAACCGGGCTGAAATTGAATAAATTTGAAGGTGAAGCCGCTCATCCCGGGAAATACGATGCCATTGCAATTCATTGATGACATGTTGGTAGAAAAATAAAATTACTATGCATAACTACAAATTAATCCCCTCAATTCTACTACTGACAGTCATTTTTCAAACCGATCTGTTTGCCCAAAGCCGACCGGATACTACTTTTCAGATCTTTCAGTTTCCAGCTGATCAAATTCCCCGGGTTGATGGAAATACATCTGACTGGGACATGGTGCCTTCCAGCTACGAAATTGGTACCGATCAACTGGTGGATGATAACGGAAATTATGAAGAACCCGATTCCAGTACGCTCGCGGTTAACGTAAAAGTGGGCTGGGTTAAGGGGTTCAACCGGCTGTATTTTTTGTATGAAGCCGAAGACGATTACTGGCACTTTGAAGAAACCGGTCTCAAAAACGATACCTATGAAATTGTGGTGGACGCCGACCTCTCCGGCGGGCCGCTCATCGACCGCTTTCACCCCAACACACGCATTGATGAATGGGATGCATACTTTTCATTCCATGGCGTACATGCCCAGAATTATCATATTTTTACCCCGCCCGTGGGTAAAGACTGGACGCTGGCCTGGGGACCTCAATCCTGGATCAAAGACTTGCCCTATGCCAATGCCGCCTACGATTTCGATTTCGAGCACGGCGAATCCGGCAAACTCACCCTTGAATTCTGGATTACCCCTTTTGACTATGCCGGGGCCGAAGGGCCTGAACGAGCAGTAAAATCTATGTTATATGAAAATAAACTGATTGGCCTAAGCTGGGCCGTGCTGGATTATGATGAAGGCGGCGACCAAGACGGTTTCTGGAATCTTTCGGATGAGCACACTATGTACGGGCAGGCCTCGGAGCTGGTCATGTTTCGACTGATGCCGCTGGAACCTAGTTTTAAAGCATCCATTGAAGCCGGCTGGGATTTTAAAGTAGTGGATATGCAGCGCCGGTTGGTGGCCTTTCAGGATGAGTCGGAAGGGGAAATCACCTCCTGGAAGTGGGATTTCGGGGATGGAAATACTTCCACCGAACAGCATCCAACCCACCAATATGAAGAACCGGGACTATATGTAGTGGTTCTCGAAGTAGAAGGTCCCGATGGCAAAGACCGCCTCTCCAAAGTGTGGGACGTGGCGGTGCGGTGATATTTAAATAAACCTTGGTCCAGGGAACCACAGGAACCCGGAGCTTCTCGGTATGCATTCTGAATAAGGACATTTGGACAAGTCTCAACGAAAATCAATATTCAAATCAAAAAGATATAAGATCCATGCAACGGAACGCCTTTAAAATGAAGCTCAAACCTGGATTCAAAGAGGAATATAAAAAACGCCATGATGAAATCTGGCCGGAACTGGAAAAGGCACTTACCGAAGCAGGTATTCAAGATTACTCCATTTTTTTGGATGAAGAAACCCTTACGCTTTTTGCGGTTCAAAAGCTGGAAGATAATTTTGACGGCGAGAAATTAAGAGCTTTGCCAATCATGAAAAAATGGTGGGATTATATGAAAGATATTATGGAAGTAAATCCCGATAACTCACCGCTAGAAGTCCCTCTGGAAGAAGTTTTTTACATGAATTGAAGATTTTGCAAGGGTAGAATTTTTAATCAACCATACAGTAGATATTAAATTTGGCTGTCTCTTAAAGGGTAAGAATATCATTTGGTGGATCAAAAAATTGAGGTGTAATTGCACACCGAAAAAAACCTTTATTTTAATTCAAGAGGTGGCTTCAGCCATGGGTTGGCGGTTACTGAAAAAGTGAAACTTTAATAGTTCGTTTATAATTTTTTATGAAAAAGTTTCTGCAACGGTTAGATGACCGTCTGGATAATATTGATGAATATGAACGGCGTCCCGTTCCGGCAGATAAACGGAAGGGCTGGAAAGGTTTTTTGGGAATGTATGCCGGAGAACATACTGCTGGAACCGAATTTGTAATAGGACCATTATTTGTAGCTCACGGAGTAGCTGCCGGTGATCTGATCTGGGGATTGATAATGGGCAATATGCTGGCTGTATTAAGCTGGGCTTTTCTTTGTGCTCCTGTAGCAGTGAAAACCAAACTCACCCTCTACTGGCAGATGCGCAAGATTTGCGGCCCCAACTTGGCCTTAATTTATAATGTAGTGAATGCAATCATGTTTTGCTTCCTTGCTGGAGCCATGATAGCAGTTGCTGCTACGGCGGTTGGACTTCCTTTTGGTATTGAGATGCCGGGCCTGGGAGACTGGCTGCCCAGCAGCATAGGTTGGGTATTAACCATTTTCCTCGTTGGACTTGTAATCACCATTGTAGCAATTATGGGATATAATTATGTGGCATGGTTCGCCAATGTGGCTTTCCCCTGGATGATTTTAGTATTTATTGCGGCTGCATTGGCAGTACTCCCTCAATTGGGAGTTACCTCAGTTTCCGATTTCTGGACGGTTGCACAGGAAAAAATATGGACGGGAGTTCCGGCTGAAGGTCAAAGTAAATTCACCTTTTGGCACGTGATGTTTTTTGCTTGGTTTGCCAATATGGCCATGCACATTGGGATGGCCGATATGTCGATATTGAGATTTGCCGAAAAATGGCAACACGGCTTCTCATCGGGAACAGGCATGTTTTTTGGCCATTTTATTGCATGGATGGCCTCTGGGATTTTAACAGCAGCGGCAGCCGGAGCTATTGCCCCTGGAATTATAGCATATAACAGTGCAGGAGTGGCCGGGGCAATTTGTGTGGTTATTGCCGGTTGGACCACCGCCAATCCAACTATATATCGTGCAGGGCTGGCATTTCAATCAGTAACACCGAATTGGAAGCGTTGGAAAGTGACTCTTTTTACCGGGTTAGTTACTTCAATTGCAGCCTGTTTCCCTGCCTTAGTTATGCAATTATTGGATTTTGTAGCCCTTTACGGTTTAGTATTGATGCCAATGGGTGCAGTGATATTCCTGGATGTGATGGTGTTCCCTAAAATAAATTTGAAAAGTAACTTAGCCGAGAAAATAGGATTGAGTTTTAACTGGACAGCCGGCTTGACCTGGTTTGTCACCCTTTTATTGTGCCTGTTTATAAATATTTATGTAGGAATTGAAATCTTTTTTCTAGGACTACCCGGTTGGTTTATAGCAGCCTTGCTATACATAGGTTTCAGCATGATTTATCAACGAAAATATCGCAAAATCACAGTTAGTGAAGCAATAAACTAAATAGTCTATTCTTCACAACTAAGGTTTTTTAAGGATGAGAGTTACAGATAAAATAATAGTAAAGAAAGAAAAAAATAATACAATGAATACAAGTATAGTAGACACTTATTTCAGAACAGTTGAAAGTAAATGGGATGTTGAGAAAGTAAAAGGTGCAGATCCTTTGGCTCGTTTAGTATATCGTTCAAACTTATTGGGAAGTGATTCTTACATTAACAACACAGGAGGCGGTAATACCTCAAGCAAGGTGATGGAAAAGGATCCAATAAATGGCGAAGAAGCTGAAGTACTTTGGGTAAAAGGCTCGGGCGGAGACTTACGAACGGCCATGAAACCTAATTTTGCTTCCTTATACCAGCAAAAACTGCTAAAGCTTCAGGATATTTATAGTGATATGGACGAGACGGGGCTGAAATCTCCCGCTGAAGATTCTATGACCAAAATGTATCCGCACTGTACCTATAATTTGAATCCCCGTGCTCCGTCTATTGATACTCCGCTGCACAGTTTTATTCCCTATAAATTTGTAGATCATACGCACCCGGTTCCGGTAATTGCCATTGCTACTGCGGATAACGGCCCTGAATTGATGAAAGAAATTTACGGTGAAGAAGTAGCCTGGGTAGACTGGATGCGCCCGGGTTTTGAACTCGGACTTAAACTGCAGGAAGTGATTGAGGAAAAACCGGATATACAGGGCATTATTTTGGGCGGGCACGGCCTGATAAACTGGGCTGATGACGACAAAGAGTGCTATGAACTGAGTATTGAATTAATCAATAAAGCAGCCGATTATCTTGCTGAGCATGAGTTGGGTGAAGAAGCTTTTGGCGGAGCAAAATTCAAATCCCTTGAAAAAGAAGAACGGCGAGATATTTTTGCTGAGATACTTCCTTTTTTAAGAGGAAAGGTTAGTCAGCAAAATCAGTTTATTGGTACTATTCAGGATGACGAAACTACCCTGCAATTTATTAACTCAAAAGATGCCCCGAGGCTGGCCGAACTTGGAACTTCCTGTCCTGACCACTTCCTGAGAACCAAAATCAAGCCGCTTTATGTAAACTGGGATCCACAAGAAAGCTCGGTTAATGAGCTGAAAGATGAAATTGAAAAGGGCCTCAGCCAATACCGTGATGATTATGCAGATTATTACAACAATCACAAGGATGATAACTCTCCGGATATGCGGGATCCAAACCCAACGGTAATACTGATTCCCGGATTGGGAATGGTAGCCTGGGGTAAAAATAAAAGTGAATCCCGCGTAACAGCGGAGTTCTATACTGCGGCAATTGGGGTGATGCGGGGAGCAGAATCTGTAGCTAATTACACGGCGCTTCCCAAGCAAGAAGCCTATGACATAGAGTATTGGGCACTGGAAGAAGCCAAGCTGCAACGCATGCCACCTGAAAGTGAACTTTCAAGAAAAATTATAGCCGTAATTGGAGCGGGAAGCGGAATCGGAAAAGCTCTTGTAAGCAGGCTAATTGAAGAAGGAGCTACCGTAGCTGCTATTGATCTTAATAAAGACGCAGCGGAAGAAACAGCGGAAGAAGTTCTGTCCGAAATAGGAATGGGAATTGGCGTGGCTGGCTCTGGTATTAGTGGCTGCGGTGATGTGATTGGCCTGTGGTGCGATATTACGAAACGCTCTACTGTCAAGGAGGCTCTACAACAAGTTATTCTTGCATATGGTGGTGTAGATAATGTAGTCGTAACGGCTGGCTTGTATCCTACGCCTGATAAGGATGGGAATGTAGGGGATGCATCCTGGGATTTGAGTTTTGCTGTAAACGTAAAAGGCAATTACATTGTAGCAGATGAAGTTGTTGAAATATGGAAAGCACAAAATCTGAAGGGAAGCATGGTTATCACCACCAGCGCCAATGCTGTGGTTCCAAAATCAGGTAGTATGGCCTACGATACCAGTAAGTCGGCGGCCAACCATTTAATCCGGGAGCTGTCTATTGCACTGGCACCTAATGTGAGAGTGAATGGTGTGGCACCTGCAACAGTAGTTGAAGGAAGCAGCATGTTTCCGCGTGATCGTGTAATCGCCTCTTTAACTAAATATGGTATTGATTTCAATAAGGAAGAAAACACGGAGGTTCTACGTGATAAACTGGCTGGTTTCTACTCAAGCCGTACGCTCACGCAAAGAAATATCACCTTAGAGCAACAGTGCGAAGCCATTTATGTACTTTTAAGCTCAAAATTAGAAAACACGACAGGACACATCATCCCGGTTGATGGTGGACTCACAGATGCATTTTTAAGATAATAAACTATAGATGATCCGGATATGAAAAATCTGCTTATAATTATTTCAGTTATTGGTTTAATACTTACCATTGTGCCATCCATGCTGGTATTTACAGAAATAATATCGCTCGATGCTCATAAGCAGTTGATGTTAATCGGGACCATCATGTGGTTTTCCTCTGCATTTTTCTGGATGAAAGAACAAAAACTATAGCTTAATCCCGAATCAGCTCAATTCATCTGTAGTTAGATTTGGGATATTGGCCATAATTATATACCACAGTTGATGACTTTTAATTTCTTAAAAAACCGTATTAGAGAAGCATAATGAACATAAGGCCTGCACAAATAGAGGATCATAATAAAAAGGTAAAAGAACAGCATAAAAATGCGTTCAATTTTTTAGCAGAACAACTTCTTAAAAAAAATATTCAGGTTGAAAATGTTGTTGTGCAGGTCGCCTCCTTTCAGGTAGCTATCCCCAGCTGGGCATTGGGGGCAGGCGGCACAAGGTTCGGAAGATTTGCCATAGGAGGAGAACCCGGCAGCCTGGAAGAAAAAATTGAAGATGTGGGAATTCTTCACGCTTTAAATAAGTCCAGTGGAGCCATTTCTTTGCACATTCCCTGGGATATTCCCGATGACACTGCCGCTATTAAACAACTGGCAAAGGAGCATAGCCTGAAGTTTGATGCCGTTAATTCAAATACTTTTCAGGATCAGGAAGGGCAGGAGCATTCTTACAAATTTGGATCCATTTCTCATACCGATATAAAGGTGAGGCAGCAAGCGGTTCAGCATAATATTGAAGTGATTAAATACGGAGAAGCTCTCGGTTCCAAAGCCCTGACCGTATGGCTGGCTGATGGGTCCAGTTTTCCTGGACAACAGCATTTCAGTAAAGCACTGCAACGAACCTTCGAATCTCTTAAAGAAATTTACAAGGAACTCCCTTTCGACTGGCAACTACTGATTGAGTACAAACCGTATGAACCCAATTTCTATTCTATGGTCATCCCCGATTGGGGAACCTCCTTTTTACTCGCGAACAAGCTGGGCGAACGCGCCCACACCCTGGTAGACCTTGGCCACCACCTGCCCAATACCAATATTGAACAAATTGTAGCTACCCTGCTGATGGAGAATAAACTGGGGGGATTTCATTTTAACGATTCAAAATATGGAGATGATGACCTGACCACCGGCTCCATCAAACCTTATCAGTTGTTTTTGATTTTCAATGAACTGGTAGAGGGGACCGATAGCGTGGAAGATTTGCAAAATAATATTGCCTGGATGATTGACGCCAGTCATAATGTGAAAGATCCACTAGAGGATTTACTGCAGTCCGTGGAGGCTATTAAACAGGCCTATGTGAAAGCGCTTTTAGTAGATCGTGATGCCCTGAATGAAGCCCGGGAATTAAATGATCCGGTGGCAGCCCAAGAGGTGTTGCACTCGGCTTACCAGACTAATGTTCGCCCGGTATTGCAGGAAGCCCGGAGGCGGAATAATGCCGCTTTGGACCCCCTGAAGCTATTCCGGCAGCTTAATGTGCGGAAACAGTTGGTGAAAGAGCGTGGAGCCAAATCTGTGGCTACGGGATTATAGGCATGGATAAGTAAGTATGTTTGATTTTATAAAGAGCAGGCAAAAATACTCTCGTTTTGGATATTCAACAACCTTTAACCGATAACGAACAACCAATGAAGTCTCCCATCCCGGTTACGGCTGTTTTTGATATTGGAAAGACCAATAAAAAGTTTTTCCTGTTTGATCAGAATTACACCATCATAGAACATCATCAAACAAAGCTGGAGCAGTGTATGGATGATGACGGGGATTCCTGCGAAAACTTGTCGGCCTTGGAAAATTGGATAAAAAAGAACCTTCGGGAAGTACTCAACGATGAAAGTTTTAAGGTTCAAAATCTTAATTTTTCCACCTATGGAGCCAGTTTTGTGCATTTAGATAAAAAGGGGAGAGTAGCTACTCCGCTTTATAATTATCTGAAGCCCTACCCGCAAGACCTGCTAAATAAATTTTACAAAGCATATAAAGGGAAAAAAGAATTCTCTCTTGAAACAGCTTCGCCTCCTATGGGGATGTTAAATTCAGGGCTTCAACTGTATTGGCTTAAATATAAAAAGCCACAGAAGTTCACTAAAATTACCCATTTCCTTCATTTTCCCCAATACCTGAGCTATTTGATTACCGGGGAACTTGCCGCAGAAATGACGAGCATTGGTTGCCATACGGCATTGTGGAATTTTGAGCAGGATGAGTACCATTCTTGGCTGAAGCAAGAAGAGTTGCTGAAATTATTACCGGAAGTACAGCCCGTTACATCGAAAATTGAGTCTACCTGGGAGGGCAAAAAGTTTAAAAGCGGGATCGGCATTCACGACAGTTCTGCGGCCCTGGCTCCTTACTTGTTTGCCCTTGATGAGCCCTTTATGTTGATTTCGACCGGTACCTGGAGCATCACCTTCAACCCCTTTAACAAACAGCCGCTGAACTATGAAGAGTTGCAGCGAGACTGCCTTTGTTATCTGGATGTGTATGGAAATCAGGTAAAAGCATCCCGATTTTTTTTAGGACAAGAATACAGCCGGCAAAGTAAAAAGTTGAAAGCACATTTTGACATAAGCGATAACGATGAAGTGGTTGAACTGGACATTGATTTGATAAGGAAATTGTTTCATAAAACCAGCCCCTCCCGAAAGCTGAAGTTGGAACAGGCGTATAATTCCGGCCCATTCCCGCAAAATGAGCCGGGAGATTGGCAGATCGACACATTCATTTCTTATAAAGAAGCCTATCATCAGCTCATGCTCGACTTGGTAGCCATTCAGGCTGAATCCATTCGGTTGGCCGGTGGTGATGAATCAGTAAATAAACTGGTAATCACAGGAGGATTCAGCAAGAATGAATTTTTTATACGTCTGCTGGCCTGCTTCTTTCCAGATAAAGAAATTTATACCTCCAGTTTACCAAACGCTTCGGCATTGGGCGCGGCCTTAATAGTAAATGACGACAGCAGGCTAAAACACGACAAGGAAGCCGCCAACTGTTTATTGAAATTGAAGAAACATGAAGCCTGTAAGGCCAAAGAAGTCGGTGAATACCAGTGGAAGGAATCGGTGAGGTGCTGAAGATATTTTAGTATATATAGATTTTTTTATAAAGTTTTGAAAGGAGAGCCTTCGAGTGTCTTAAGACCTCAAAGCATTCGGTAGAATGGAAATGGTCCCACAATGCTCGCAAATCTAAATAACGGTGCGAGGTTGTCAAGTAATCAATAATTAAAATAACCCGCTATGCAAATTTCGCTGTTCATAACATGCTTTAACGATACGCTTTTCCCGGAAACGGGAAAGGCCATGGTACACTTGCTGGAACGGTTGGGGCATGCCGTGGATTTTTCCTTTGAGCAAACCTGCTGCGGACAAATGCACTACAACTCGGGATATCACGAGGAAGCAATTCCCATGTTGAAGCGGTTTGTGGAAGTTTTTGGAGACGCGGAATATGTGGTAGCGCCTTCGGCTTCCTGTGTGGCGGTGGTGAAGGAATTTTATCCAATAATAGCGGAGAAAACAGAAGATCCGGCATTAATAAAGGTGGTTAAAGAGCTGATTCCCAAAGTTTTCGAATTATCCCAGTTTTTAGTGGAAGAATTGGAGCTTGAAGATGTTGGAGCCTATTATCCGCACCGTGTAACCTACCATCCCACTTGTCATTCCCTTCGTATGCTGCATGTAGGTGATGCCCCGCTGAAATTGCTTCGTAATGTGAAAGGGCTGGAGCTGGTGGAATTGCCCGGCGCCCTGGAGTGCTGTGGTTTTGGCGGCACGTTTGCCATAAAAAATGCGGATACATCTATAGCTATGCTAAGCGACAAAATGGCCCACATAAATGATACCGGGGCTGAGGTCTGTTCCTCTATCGACAATTCCTGTCTGATGCATATCGGCGGCGGGTTATCGCGACAGCGCAGCGGGGTGAAACCGGTTCATCTTGCGGAAATTTTAGCATCTACGGAGGAGGGAGCATGAGTAAAAAATCAATCCAACATACCCCGACTTTTGAAGAAACTGCGAATGCCTACCTGACTAATTCCCAATTACGCCGAAATCTCGGGCATGCCACCCATACCATTCGGAACAAAAGAACGAAAATTGTAGGAGAGATGCCGGATTGGGAACACCTCAGAGAAGCCGGAAATAAACTCAAAAAACGGGTGATGCGGCATTTGGGCTCTTATTTACTGCAATTGGAAGAATCGGTAGAAAAGGCCGGCGGAACGGTTCACTGGGCGAGGGATGCCGAAGAAGCCAACCGCATCATTGTGGATTTGGTGAAACAGCAAGAGGCCGAAGAAGTGGTGAAAGTAAAATCCATCACCACCGATGAAATTAAGCTGAATGAAGCCCTGAAGAAGGAAGGCATCCAAGCGCTCGAAACGGATTTGGCGGAATTGATTGTGCAACTGGCTGAGGACGAACCGTCACATATTCTGGTGCCTGCTATCCACAAAAACCGGGCAGAAATTCGAGATTTATTTCAGGAGAAACTGAATAACAAAGAACTCAGCGATCGCCCGGAAGATTTGGCAGAAGCTGCTAGATTATATCTACGGAAGAAATTTTTAAGTGCCAGGGTAGGCATCAGCGGCGCAAATTTTGGTGTAGCTGAAACCGGAACTGTAGCCGTGGTGGAATCAGAGGGCAACGGCCGGATGTGCACCACGCTCCCCGAGACCCTTATTACTGTGATGGGCATCGAAAAGATTATCCCGACCTGGCAAGATTTTGAAGTATTTATGCAGCTGTTGCCGCGTTCATCCACAGCCGAGCGAATGAATCCTTATAATTCATTTTGGACGGGAGTAACGCCTGGCGACGGTCCGCAGGAATTTCACCTGGTGTTATTAGATAATGGACGAACCAATGTGTTGGCCGATGAAGTGGGCCGGCAAACTCTGAATTGTATCCGTTGTAGTGCTTGTCTGAATGTGTGTCCTGTTTATGAGCGCACCGGGGGACACGCGTACCATTCGGTATATCCCGGACCTATAGGTGCTATTTTGACTCCTCAACTCAAAGGTTTGGAAGATGATGGAGCGGCCTCGCTGCCTTATGCATCCAGTTTATGCGGGGCATGTTATGAGGTTTGCCCGGTGAAGATTGATATCCCCAAAGTGCTGGTGCATTTACGGGGCAAAATTGTGGACGAGAAGAAAAGAAATGGAAGCATTAAGCAAAGGCTAAATCCCGAGCACGTGGGCATGAAGTGGATGGCACGGGTATTCCAAAATTCAAAAAAATATGAGCGTGCACAGAAAATAGCGCGTTCCGGCCAGTGGCTGTTTGTGAAAGATGGAACCATTTCAAAATTACCGGGGCAGCTCTCCGGATGGTCGGCCATGCGGGACTTAAAACCCATCCCGGATCAAACGTTCAGAGGATGGTGGAGGACCCGCAATGAGTGAAGCAAAAAATCAAATTTTAAACCGAATCAAAACGGCGTTGGATGAAATTCCCGAAGAAGAACGCCCGGAAGATATTTCCGTTTCCCGCACTTATCATCAAAAGGGAAAACTATCCGAAGAAAAACGAGTTAATTTATTTGTGGAACGTGCAGGAGAATATCAGGCCACTGTTAAAAGGGTAAAGAAGAAGGGAATAAAAGGGGCCATTTCTGAAGCCTGTAAGCGGCAAAAAATTACCAAAGTGGCCATACCTACAGGTTTTAATAAATCGTGGCTTCCTGATTTTCTCCAGCCTCAATTTGACAGTGTAGACACCCGGCTTTCCCATAATAAATTGGATCAGATGGACGGAGTGATTTCAACTTGCGCTCTTGCCGTAGCTCAAACCGGAACTATTATTCTGGATGCGGGAGCAGGTCAGGGGCGAAGAGTGCTGAGTCTGTTGCCTGATTATCATCTGTGCATTATACGGGAAGATCAGATTGTGGAACTCGTTCCCGAAGGTTTTGCACAAATTGAGGAGGAAGTAAAAAAAGAAGGTCGGCCCATCACCTTTATATCCGGCCCCTCCGCAACTTCAGACATAGAACTCAGTCGCGTAGAAGGCGTTCACGGCCCCAGACGACTGGATATTTTGGTAGTTGGTTAAATTTCTTGCTCGTATTTTTCTGTCTGCACAATTACATTGATTTTTTTATAAGATTTGAAACTATTAGTCAGCACGAAGCCCAAAGCACTTTCGACAGCGACAAGATCACTAATGTCCGATTAATTTTTAACCAATAGATACATTCATTCTGCAGCGGGCTGAAAAGAATATTTCTGAGGAAGTTGTTGGGATATTAATCCAACAGCATAAATTTTTGAGCTAATAAATCAATGGAGTTCCCACCTACCATGAGCACAAAATCTCCGGCTTCGGCTTTATAGGTTTCATCGGCGCCGTAAAAGGAGAGGGTTTCTTTAGTGATTTGGAAGGTGATCTTTTTTGTTTCACCGGCTTTTATCATCACCTTTTGAAAATCCTTGAGTTCTTTAATGGGACGAATAGTACTTGCAGCCACATCCTGAATATATAACTGAACCACTTCTTCACCATCACGATCTCCGCTGTTGGTTACATCCAGCGATACTTCAATAGTGTCATCCATTTCCATAGAATTGCTGCTGAGTTTTAAATTGTCATAAACAAATTCAGTGTAACTTAATCCGTGCCCAAAGTAATATTGAGGAGTTTTTTCTTCGTCTGTATAATGCGACCAAAATACCATATCAGGATTATTTACGTAGCCAACAGGGCGTCCGGTATTTGGATGATTGTAGTAAATAGGAATCTGACCTACAGATCGTGGAATTGAAATGGGAAGTTTTCCGGCGGGATTATAATCCCCAAAAAGTACATCAGCGATAGCATTTCCAGCTTCAGAGCCAAGGTGCCAGGTTTCGAGAATGGAGGGCATATTCTCATACATCCAGGGCTCAGCAATAGGGCGGCCATTCATCAGTACTACAACAATATTACTGTTCGTCTTTTTAAGTTCTTGAAGTAACTCCAATTGCCTGCCTTTCAGGTTGATATCTGTCTGGCTGCGGCCTTCACCGGTTTGGAAAGCTTCTTCGCCAACGGCAACTACTACCACATCAGTATCTTTGGCCAGTTTAATGGCTTCCGGAAAACCTGATTTATCGTCGTCTGCAAATTCCAATTCATCAGTAAACTCACGGTTTCCAATGGCAAGAGTATATCCTTGTGCAAATCGAACATCGGTATCTGCATCAACTGCAGCTTCAATTCCCTCCAGTAAAGAAACAGCAGAATTTGCTGTACTCTGCCCTCGCCAGCTCCCGAGAGGTATATCTTTATCCTTTGCCAAAGCGCCGATTACTGCAATAGATCTGGTACTTTTTGAAAGTGGGAGTATATTACCTTCATTTTTCAGAAGTACAATTGACCATTTGGCGGCATCCCGCGCAGCGGCAAGATTTGCTTCAGTATATATTTCTTCTTTTTCGCGAAGTTTGTCAGAGTAGCGATAGGGGTCATCAAATAATCCAAGTAAAAATTTCACTCGTAAAATTCGACGCACGGCCTCATTAATGATCGATTCATCCACTTTCCCCTCTTGAACTAGTTCTGCTAAATGTTGCTCATAAGCACGGCTTTCCATATCCATATCAGTACCCCCGGTCACTGCTTTATATGCTGCATCCTTTAAATCGGCGGCATACCCATTAACGGTCATTTCTCCGATTGTATTCCAATCAGAAAGTATTAAACCCTCAAAACCCCACTCATTTTTCAGGATTTCCCGTTGCAGAAAAGCATTCCCTGTAACAGGAATTCCATTTACATCATTAAAGGAATTCATTACAGTAGCAGCGCCCGCATCAACGGCTGCTTTAAATGGCGGCAGTATCATATTGAAGAGGGTGTTCCGGCTGATTTCTGTAGTGTTGTAATCGAGCCCGGCTATAATAAATCCGTAGCCGGTAAAATGTTTTGCGGTAGCGGCAACGGTAGAAATGCCGGCGAGATCATCTCCTTGTAATCCCTTAATGCGAGCGGCTGAAATTTTAGAAGCGAGATAAGGATCTTCACCTGCTCCTTCCATAACACGTCCCCAGCGGGCATCCCGAGTGACATCCATCATAGGAGAAAATGCCCAGTGAATGCCGGCTGCAGAAGCTTCTCTGGCTGCTATGGAAGCGGCATTTTGAATTGCCTCTAAATCCCAACTGGCTGACTCTCCCAAAGGAATGGGGAAAATAGTTTTATAGCCGTGAATCACATCGTAACCAAAAATCATCGGTATGCCTAAACGAGAGTTTTTCATTGTGATTTCCTGTGCTTCACGAGTTGCTTCTGCTCCCAGAATATTTAACATCGACCCCACTTTACAGGAGGCAACAGCTTCATAGCGATCACCATTATCTCCATCTTCTGGCGGTGGGCCCGTCACATCCCAGGCACCATTGTATTGATTCATTTGTCCTACTTTTTCCTCAAGAGTCATTTCAGAAAGCAGACGGTCTATTTTTTGTTCGATGTCAGGTTTAATGAGCGGAGATTTTTGATTCACGTGGAAAGTGTTTTAGGTGAATGAAATAAAAATGCAACAACCATACTGTGGTAATCTTCTTAATGAGATAATGTTTTAAGCTGATAGAATAGCAGGTTCAATATTAATTAAATTTATTTGAATAAATAAATGAAACTTCCTGTAAATATTTGAACTTATGTGAATTCTAATGCAGTTTTGGTAAATAATAAAAGAATAAAGAGTTAAGCTGCTCCTAATTTCTGATTATTTATTTTCACTCAGCATCTGCATAATAAATCACAAAAAAAAGCCCCGGTTTCAGGGGCCATTTAGATCATAATTTTCGCTATTTCTTCGAAGCTAACTAGTGTTGTGTCAATGGTACATTGTCGGGTAGAATACCACCAGATGGTTTGGG
>JBBDNN010000006.1:6936-172928 GCA_040877545.1 Balneolaceae bacterium | reverse complement strand
AACTACCTGCATTGTCCAAAGGACTCCTTGGGAGAAACACAGAATCACTTAAAAACCTAACTAAAATGAAAAATTCCGATCTTATTATCACAACAACTGCTGAAGCCAAGCCGGGAAAAGAAAACATAGTTCAACAAGCGCTGTGTGATGTGGCAAAAGCTGCACGTGCACAACCTGGCTGCATTGAGTATAATATTTTTCGCTCCACAGAAGATTCTGCCATTACAGTTAATTTCGAACGGTGGGTGTCAAAAGCAGAACGCGATACTTTTTTAGCGGGCGCGGATGTGAAGAAATTTGCTTCGGCCGTATCAGGTGCGTTTGTGGAACCACCACAACCAATATCGTACGAGATATTGAACAAAGGGTGATCTACAAGCAAAAAGTTATGAATGACGAAATCCCAATGCAGATATTCCCCTCGTTTTGTAGCCCTGTTGCGAAATGCTGAATTGAGGGCCTGCCTCAAATCCTCTCCTTATCGAATTCTTCTCTACCGCAGGTTAAGGGTGATATGGGGTTTGAAATTAAATCCGATTTCTCCCATTTTCTCCCGTAGAAAAGTTGAAATAAATTGAAAGCTTAATGTAAAATTCAAGATATGAAAACAACAGCTGAACATGATGCACGGATGGCAAAACTGACCTTTGCTTCGGTGTATCCGCATTATCTTACCAAAGTGGAGAAGAAAGGAAGAACGAAGGAAGAATTGCATCAGGTAATTGAGTGGCTGACCGGTTTTGATGAACAAAAGCTGAACGAACTCATTGACGAAAAAGTAAGTTTTGAGCTATTCTTCCAGAACGCTTCCATAAATCCCAATGCTCAATTCATTACCGGTGTTATTTGTGGTTACCGGGTGGAAGAAATTGAAAATCCGTTAACTCAACAAGTAAGGTATTTGGACAAATTGGTGGATGAGCTGGCGAAAGGTAAGAAGATGGAAAAGATTCTTCGAGAGGAATAAGTCAACTTACAACAGCATATAGTGAATCTCGAAAACAAAGAAACAGATAAATATGGCAACGCAGAAGACAAAAAGAACTTGCAAGTATGGACACACATTCTATAAAAGTAGCGATTGTCCAACCTGTCCGACTTGTGAGAAACTCAAAGAACCTGCATCAGGCTTTTTAGCACTATTGAGTAATCCAGCAAGAAACGCATTGCTTCATTACGGAATTGATACTATCCAAAAATTATCTTCCTATACAGAGAAAGAAATACTAAAACTTCACGGTATAGGTAAAGCTTCATTGCCTGCATTTGGAAAAGCGCTTGAAGAGGAAGGGTTGACATTCAAACAAAATGAAGAAAACAAACCTAAAGAATAAAATAAAGAACAACGAAGCGGTGACTAAAAGACCTCGCTTTTGGAAGTCCCGGGTTAGGAGAAAATGTTTGAGATTTGAGACGTGATTTATTTATACTTTTGATTTTAAAAAAGTTTTGTTCACTTTATCCCAATTATTTTGGGAAAACAAAAAAACAATGAACAATCTTACTATAGACGCTGCATGGGTATTAGTGGTCACTTTTTCGTTATCATTATTATATGAAATATATCGTGCAACGTTAAAAGCCGGAACTTCCCGGCATGATTCACTTCGCACCTTTTTTACACAGGATTTACCTCTCTATATAATATCAGCAATTGTCATCACTATTCTTTTTGCTGGATATGACTGGTCTGCCTGGGTTGGATTAATCTTTTCAGTAGTTCTTATCCTTTTATCCATCTTCTACTATAACCCGGTTATTATGATGGAGCGTAAACCCGGGCTTATCGACTGGTTCGAAGATTTGGTATATACCGGCCTCTTGTTTGTGGCTTCTGCTCTACTGATATATGAAATTGCGGGAAAGTAAATAACAGCTGATTAGCTGGAGCTTAAAATTTTCAGGCTTCTCATCTTATCCGATTCCAGCTGTGCTTTCAAAGCCTCCACCCCATCGAATTTCACTTCATCCCTAATTCGGTCAATAAAACGAACCTGAATTTTTTCTCCATAAATTTCTCTGGCGAAATCAAAAATATTCACTTCGAGAGTCTTTTCCTGTCCATCGAAGGTTGGGCGAATTCCAATGTTCATCATCCCGCCATACCATTCTTCTTCCACCCGAACTTTTACAGCGTAGACTCCATTTTTTGGCACTACTTTATTTTCGTGCTCTGGATGGATATTTGCGGTTGGAAATCCAATTTGGCGGCCTCTTTCGGCGCCATGCATCACAATTCCATTTAGCAAATAATGGCGCCCTAAAAAATCTGCAGCTTTTTTAACATCTCCTTGCTCCGAAATCGTCTTACGTATTACCGTACTGCTGATGGTTGTATTTCCCATCTCTTTTTTTGAAACTACATGAGTATCAAATCTCAGTTCCACTCCCAGGCTTTCGATGGTATCTATTGTTCCTTCGCGATCGCGGCCAAAATGATGATCATAGCCTATCACAAATTCAGAAACACCAACTTTTTTATAAATGATATCACGAACAAATTCTTCAGAATTGAGTAATGAAAAATCACGGTCAAAGGGAATTACCAGTAACACTTCAATCCCGATGTCATTCATGATTTCAGCCCGCTCCTGCAGGGTTGTTAGCAGTTTAATTCCTCCCTTTCCCGGGTTAATAATCTCACGCGGATGCGGATCAAAGGTGACCACAACACTACGCGCATTTCTTTTTTTTGCTTTAGAAACCACACCTTCTATCAAGGCGAGATGTCCTTTATGCACTCCATCAAACGTACCAACGGTAACTACGGTATTGGCTTTATGTTCAATATTTTTTAAATGAATTATTTCAGCCATGGCTTTCTAAAATATCTCCAAGTTCATGTGGTGTTAAGGCATCCGGGTTTGAAAATCCACCGATAGCCGTACGTTCCAGTGCACTAAGATGTGCGCGGGAATCCAGGGCGATTCCAAGGTCGTGGGCAATCGAACGAATGTAGGTTCCCTTGCTGCATTCTATTCTGAGTTGTAGCTTTGGCGGCTGGAAATCCAATATCTCACTTTTGTGAATTGTAATCGTTCGTGCAAGGCGTTCTACTTCCTGTCCTTTTCGTGCAAGTTCGTAGAGTTTCTTTCCACCATATTTTAAAGCAGAATACATCGGAGGAATCTGTTCAATTTCACCAGAGAACTGCTCATCAAGCAGCTTTTGAATATCTGCTTTGGTGATATGGCCGAAATCAGCGGTTTCGGTGGTATCTGTTTCTGCATCATAGCTGGCAGTTGCAGTACCAAAGGTTATTTCTCCCACATAAGTTTTAGGTAGTTCCTGTATCTGGGAAATAGATTTTGTGGCTTTTCCAGAGCAAAGAACCAGCAAGCCGGTAGCCATTGGATCGAGTGTACCGGCATGGCCAACTTTTTTTACTTTGATTCTGCTTCGTACAAATTTAACCACATCAAAGCTGGACCAGTTTTTTGGTTTGTCTAATAAAAAAATAGCTCCGGCGTTAAAATCAGCGTCTTTAGAAGGCACGTTTACTTTTCCAAATACCGGAATCTGATCCAAAGGGATTACTTTGGCCATTATTTATTTTCTTCGTTGTCGGGGTCTTCTTCAGGTATATCTGCCTTTTTCAGAAGCTGCTCCATCCTGTTAAGATATTCAGCCGACTCATCTGTATAGAAATGAAGCTCAGGAATTTTGCGTACTTGATTTTTTATTTTTGAAGCAAGATCATACCTGATTTCCTGTACGTGCTCATCAATAAATTCGTACACTGGTTTTTCATCTCTGCCAGGAGCAAACACGCTTAAATAAACTTTTGCGATGGAAAGATCGTCTGTCATCACCACATTGGTAACTGTGACAAAAGTACCTTCGGGCTGATAGCTTTTTTGGAGAATTTGCCCAAGATCGCGCTTAATAACTTCTGCCAGTCGTTTTGGTCTGAAACTCATAATATTAAAAACCGTTTTTGGAACTGAATAAATAAATAATAAAAGAACAACTCCGAGAGGTTTCTTCCTAAAGTATTAGTAAAGAGCAAGGATAAAACCTGTCAGAGTTTTAGGTTGTTTTAGATGGATTAACCGGCGGAATCTTCCAGAGTACGTTTCTCTTCGGTGATCTTGTAACTCTCGAACTGATCACCCACTTTGATATCATTATATCCTTGAATGCTGATACCACACTCATAACCGGAGGAAACTTCTTTAACATCATCTTTGAATCGTTTAAGGGCATCAATTTCACCATCATAAATAACCACGCCTTCGCGTACGATACGAACCGGATTATTTCTCTCAATTTTTCCATCTGTTACATAACAACCGGCAATGGTTCCAACTTTCGATACTTTAAATATTTCGCGGACATCAACATTACCTACAATTTGCTCCTTCAGTTCTGGTGAAAGCAACCCTTCAAGAGCGTCTCTCACTTCATCAACGGCATCATAAATAACACTGAACAATCTGATATCAATCTCCTCAGCTTCGGCAAGTTTCCGTGCTTGTGCAGTTGGACGAACCTGGAAACCAATAATAATAGCATCGGATGCGGAAGCAAGCAGTACATCAGATTCTGAAATAGCGCCGGCTCCGGTATGAATTATATTTACCGACACTTCGTCTGTTCCTAATTTCTGTAACGAGCCTGACAACGCCTCGATTGACCCATCAACATCTGCTTTAATTATGATGTTAAGTTCGGAAACTTCACCAAGGGCAAGACGGCGGGAAATATCATCGAGCGTCATATGCTTGGTAGTTCTCATGGCTTGCTGCCGCCTGATTTGCTTACGCTCACCGGCAACTTCTTTAGCAGTTTTTTCATCTACTGCAACAATTACTTTGTCGCCAGCCTGTGGCATATCATCAAAACCAGTAAGCTGAACAGGTGTAGAAGGCCCGGAGGCTTTAACTCGTTTTCCATGGTCATCTTCCATAGCACGCACACGCCCAAAACAAGAACCTGCCACAAATGGGTCACCAATTTTCAATGTACCGCCTTGTACCAGGATGTTGGCTACAATACCTTTTCCTTTATCCAATCTTGCTTCAAGAACCACCCCATCGGCGCGGCGGTTTGGATTAGCTGTTAATTCAAGGAGTTCTGCTTCAATCAATACTTTTTCGAGCAGATCTTCAATTCCCTGGCCAGTATGAGCAGAAACTTCGGAATACTGAACCTGTCCACCATATTCTTCCACAATTACATCATGTTCAGACAGCTGTTGCTTAATCTTATCAGGATTTACGCCTTCTTTGTCAATTTTATTAATGGCAACTACAAGAGGTACACCGGCTGCTTTGGCGTGATTTATAGCCTCAATTGTTTGTGGCATCACCGAATCATCGGCGGCAACTACCAAGATTACAATATCGGTAGCCTGTGCTCCACGAGAACGCATTGCCGTAAAAGCCTCGTGACCAGGAGTATCCAGAAAAGTAATTTTATTATCATTATGAAGGACTTCATAGGCTCCAACGTGCTGGGTAATACCACCAGCTTCACCTGCGGCTACTTTTTCCTCACGTATATAATCAAGCAGTGAGGTTTTACCATGATCGACGTGACCCATTACTGTAATAATTGGTGCTCTTGGCTCCAGGTCTTCCTCTGCATCTTCCTCAATGGTGAGTTCTTCACCAATTTCTTCGGCATCCACAAATTCTACTTCCTTGCCATATTCTTCTGCAACCAATTCAATGGTTCCGGCATCCAGTCTTTGGTTGATGGTAATCATCAATCCAATACTCATACATACGGAGATAATATCATTTACACCTACATCAAGAAGATCGGCAAGTTCATTAGCGGTGATGAATTCGGTGGTTTCAACAACCCCTGATTCCATCTCTTCCATTTCTGCCTGTTGTTGCAGTTCCTCGTCTCGCTCCTCCTTTCGTTGTCGACGGCGTTTTGAGCGTTTACTACCCACGGTTTTAGAAGATTGCATCTTCTTCATGGTTTCACGCATCATTTTATCTACATCAGTCTCAGCAACTTCTGTTTTCTTCTTTCTTTTCCGCGTTTTCTTTTTAGTGTCAGGACTGCTTTTTTTGGAAGTATCTTCTTTTTTCTTTTTAGGAGTATCTTCCTCAATATCTTTACGGCGTTTTCTCTTTTTGCGACGTTTTTTTTCAGAGGCTAAATCGCTGGTAAAGGCTGCTTTACCAAGAACTTTAGTTCCTTTTAGTTTCCCTGCAGAACCACGAATAATTTTTTCTTCTTCCGTCTCTTCTTCTTCTTTCGCTTCTGGTTCTTTTTCTTCTTCCTCTACTTCAGCCTTATCTGATTCTTTTTCAGCCTCAATTTCTTTTTCGTCTTCTTCCTCTTCCGGCTCATCTACCGGCTCTTCAATTTCATCTTCTGCTTCTTCAACTTTAGCTGGTGGTTCTTCCGGCTCGGTTTCTTCCGTATCTTTCTTGGCCTCAACAGGTTCTTCTATTTCTGTAGTATCTTCACCTTCCTCCTCTTCTTCTTCAATTTCCTCAAGAGGTTCTAAATCTGATACTATTTTTTCCTGGGTACTTGGCTCATCAGGAACTTTGGTTTCCTCTTCCTGCTCCGGGGCTTCCGTTTCCTCCTCATCTTGTGGTTCAAGATCTTCAGCTTCGTCTAATGGTTCAAGCACATTATCAAGCGTAACACTATCATTGCGCTGGTTCATCATTTGGCTTCTGCGGCTTTCGTACTCTTCCCGGGCGCGTTCATGATCAACGCTTTTTGCTTTGTCTTCACCATAGATAGCTTCAAGAGCCGAATACATTTCCGGCGTCACCTTAAAGTTAGGGCGGTTTGCTGCTTCAAATCCATTTTCAGCTAATGTATCTACAATTGATTGTGTAGCTACATTAAATTCTGAAGCAACTTTAAATAAAGGTTTTGGTCTTTTAGACGACATATATAATGTTTAAATATTGAGCCTGTTAAACTAAGAATTTTATTAGGTAATTGCCGATTAAGACTCATCTTCGAATTCGTAGGCAATTACTTTCATAATCTTTTCAGCAAGCTCTAAGTCAATTTTCTCGTTTGTTCTGCTCACTAATTCTTCTGCATTCAAATCTAAAACGGCACGTGCAGTATCACAGCCGATTTCATGTAGCTGAGCAATGGCATCTTCACCGAAATCTTCAGCAAATTCATCAATGTCGATATCATCCTCTTCTTCCACTTCACGGAATACATCAATTTCAACCTCAGCCAGTTTGGAGGCAAGGCGAATATTAACCCCTCCTTTACCAATAGCTTTAGATACTTCGTCAACCGGTACCAATACATTGGCTTGTTTTTCATCCGGGCTGAGTTCCACTTTCAGCACCTGGGCAGGCTGAAGAGCTCGTTTGATAAATTCAAATTTATCCTGGGTGAAATTGATGACGTCAATATTCTCGTTTTGCAATTCCCGAACTATGGCATGAATTCGGATTCCCTTCATGCCAACACAGGCACCCACAGGGTCTACTCTTTCATCATGTGAGAGAACCGCAACTTTAGAGCGATCGCCCGGTGCACGCGCAATGCGTACCAGTTCAATAATTCCATCAAATACTTCAGGAATTTCATTCTCAAATAATCTTTCCAGGAACAGCTCAGAAGTCCTTGAAATAATTACGGTAGGATTTCCATTTCGCATATGAACACCGGTTACAACAGCGCGAATGGTATCGCCTTTGCGGTAACGGTCTTTATAAATTTGCTCACTTTTAGGAAGTAACAATTCAATTCCATTGTGATTTACAAGGATGTCTTTATTGTGACGAACCTGATACACATCGCCTAAAATAATCTCGCCTACACGGTCGGTGTAATCTTCGTAAATATTGTCTTTCTCGATTTCACGGATGCGTTGTGCAAGCTGCTGACGTGCCATTGTAACCGCACGGCGGCCAAAATCTGTAATCTGAATTTCTTGCGCAAGCTCATCATATAACTCGATATCGGGATCAATTTTGGCTGCATCTTCAAGAGAAATTTCCGCAACAGGATCGTTTAATTCATCCGCGGGAACTACTTCCTGAACATGGAGAATCTGAATCTCGCCCCGGTCGGCGTTCAGAATAACCTCAAAAGAATCGTCGGTTTCATATTTCTTGCGAATCATGGTTCTGAAAACATCTTCCAGAATAGAAAGAAGCAAGTCACGATCGATGCCTTTTTCGTGTGCAATTTCGGCAAACGAGGATATAATCTGTTTTGATAAGTCGTTTTGCATCAGCTTTGTATATTAAAATTAAATTACAGGTATTATTTTTGTTTCAACGATGGCATCAAATGGGATTATCGTTTCTTGCTCATGTTCATCAGTTATTGCAATTTTATCGCCCGATACTCCTGTTATTACACCTTCAATCTTGAGGTATTCATCAGCAGATTTATACTTGATTTTAGCCACCCGGCCTTCATTTTTTTTGTATTGTCTTATATCATTCAAGGGCCTGCTTAATCCTGGTGAGGACACATTGAGGCGGTACTTATTATCAAAATATTCGTGTGCTTCTATCAAAAATCCAAGTTCTTTACTTATTTCTGCACATTCATCAAGAGTAACACCGCGATCTTCTGCATCCAGATACAACCAAACTTCTGTTTGGCCGCCACCTGTTTTCAGCTCTATATCAACCAGAAAAAGACCCTTCTCTTTTACCAGAGGGGCCGCTAAATCCGTAATATTTTGAATGATATCTATCTGCATTTCTACCAAATTCAGGAACAAAAAAAAGCGAGTGCCTTTCGACGCTCACTACAGACCTAAAGGTACTCTTAATTCGCTTTAATTTCAATGAATCAAAACCAATCATGTCCTAAACTTCTTCCTAAAGTCATAAATAGTTTCGATAGCGTTAGAGCAGCCACGACCTAAATTATATTCAAAATATGACAGTACAGTGAGATTTTTTAGTACCTTAGTCAATATTCGTTTTTGCTTTAAAAATTTTTGACTATAAATTAAGTGGTAATATTTCCAACTTTTGAACACATCCTATGATTTCACCAACACCATTATATAAAGGAATTGCTGTTATAATCTGCCTAGTTACTTTTACTGCTTGTGGTGGAGAGCGAACCGACAAACAGGAAGAAACCGACAGTGGGCGCCAACTGGAGTTCACTCAAGAAGTTACTTTTTTAGGTAATGATAATTCTGAAATATCAACAATTGTGGTTGCAGTAGCTGACGATCAAGCCTCACGAAATCAGGGCTTGATGGATGTAAATAATTTACCAAATGACGCCGGAATGCTTTTCATTTTCCCTGAAGAGGAAGAATTGAGTTTTTATATGGCCAATACTCCCCTGCCTTTAGACATTATTTTTGTGAACAGTGACAGTACCATTGTTCGCATTCACCACAACACGGCTCCTTTCAGCAACCGACAGCTTGAGTCGGATGAACCGGCACAATTTGTAGTAGAAACCAATGGCGGATATTGCATTTCCCATGATGTTCAGGAAGGAATGAAGGTGAAGTTTTGAGAATCTAAAACCAGGCTTTGTATTTATCAGCAGAATCTGATGCCCGGTTAATTCTCTGACATCTATATTTATCCGCCAACACTCATTCCACTACACTCTTTTACTCCCCTCCGAGTTCTCTTAAAATTCATATTCAATCTTCTCTTTGGGTAAAATTTTTATTTACCGAAAGGAAATATATTTAGTATAATGTTTTGATTAAATCAGCACACACAGCTCAAAACATTATAAGTACCTGCAATGCAAAAGATTAGATTACTACCAACTATTTTATTGATTCTCTTATTTTCCTCATTTACCTGCCCTGCCACTGCTCAAAACATCGATCATCCACTTCCTCTTATATCTGTTGAAGGAAATAGATTTGTTGATGAAAATGGGGATGTATATAACTTCAGGGGAGTTTCATCCTCTGATCCAGATCGCCTGGAGAAAGCGGGGCATTGGAATAAGGAATATTTTGAAGCTGTCAAGAGCTTTAATGCGAATGTGATTCGTTTCCCGGTTCATCCCAGGGCCTGGAGAGAGCGTGGACATGAGGAGTATCTGAATTTATTGGATGATGGCATAAAATGGGCGGGTGAGTTGGGCATGTATGTAATCATCGACTGGCATTCAATTGGTAACCTGCGAACAGAGGTGTATCAATCCAATATGTACAGCACCACCAAAACCGAGACTTTTCGTTTCTGGAGGACCATTGCAGCACGGTATAAAGAAAATACAGTAGTCGCTTTTTATGAGACCTTTAACGAGCCCACAACTTATAATGGTGAACTTGGAGAACTTACCTGGCTACAATTAAAAGAACTTCATGAAGAAATAATCTTCATTATTTATGCCCACGATAAAACTGTAATTCCGCTTATAGGCGGATTAAATTGGGCCTACGATCTCACTCCTGTGATTGATGATCCGGTAGATTACCCCGGTGTTGCCTACGTAACGCATCCTTATCCTCAAAAGCGGGATCAGCCCTGGGATGAAAAATGGCAGGATGATTGGGGTTTCGTGGCCGATACTTATCCCATTGTAGCAACCGAATTGGGATTTATGAGTGAAGATGGACGTGGAGCTCATGTCCCTGTAATAGGTGATGAAACCTACGGAAACGCCATTATTAATTTTTTTGAAGAGCGGGGAATTTCCTGGGTTGCCTGGGTTTTTGATCCACAATGGTCGCCCCAACTTATCGAGAGCTGGAATTTTGAGCCCACCCGGCAAGGACATTTTTTCAAAGAGAAAATGGGTGAATTAAACGAGTAAATAATCATATAAAAATTATAGCCATGAATTACATCAAAATATTTTCTTTCCTGATCATCCCTTTAATTGCACTCATTGCATTCTTTTCCCAACAACCCGACCCTGCTGTTACTGTTCAGAAGGAAGGTTACCTGGGCACACATGGTTTTGATGTGATTTTCTTTAATAATGATTATGCAGTTGGCCATCAGGGAGGAATAGAAATTATTTTACATGATGACAGAATGGCCACTAATGGTGATCTGCGGCTGGAACCCTCTCCGGGACAATGGTCGCCCGTTCCCAAATTACTGAAGCGTGATATTGATGCAGAGAACCATTCTCTAACTGCACGGTTGGTTTATCCAGATTCTTCCCAAAACCGGCAGGGATTTAATCCTATTATCTATCCTGACCTGAATTTCTTTTATGATGTAAATATAGAACCCGGCGAAGGTTCTTCAGTAATTATTTCGGTAGATCTTGATGAGCCGTTGCCTGAAGAATGGGTTGGGAAAGTCGGTTTTAATCTTGAACTCTTCCCACAAAAATTATTTGGCAAAGGTTATTTTATGGATAGTAAAGCCGGAACATTTCCCCGCCAGCCGGTTGGAGAAATGGTGGCGGATGAGGATGGCGAGCTTCAACCTTCCTCGATGGCTACCGGACAAAAACTAATTGTTGCTCCTGAAGAGAAGCATGAACGACTGGTTATTGAAAATCTGCAAGGCCAGTTATCACTTCTGGATGGGCGTTTTAATCATAACAACGGCTGGTTTATAGTTCGCAGTTTAATTGAAAGCGGAGCAACAGAAGGAGCTGTCCGGTGGAAAATCACCCCAAGAATAGATCCGGATTGGCGGCGCGAACCGGTGATACAGGTTTCCCAGCTGGGATATCACCCTTCCCAACAAAAAAGGGCCGTTATTGAAATGGATACATTACTTAATTCAGCTGCAACCACCACTTTGAAGAGAGTGAATGCGGAAGGTGAGAATACCTCAGTATTGAGAGCAAATAATGAGGACTGGGGTAATTTTCTGCGCTATAAGTATCAAACTTTTAATTTTTCGGAAATAGAAGAACCGGGCATTTATTATGTGGAGACGGGGGAATATAAAAGCCACCCTTTCAGAATTGATGAAACAATTTTTGATGATAAAACCTGGCAATCTACACTGGAATATTTCCTGCCGGTGCAAATGTGCCATATGAGAGTTAATGAAAAATACCGGGCCTGGCATGGCGCCTGTCATCTTGATGATGCATTGATGGCTCCTAGCGATACCAATCATTTTGATGGCTATTTGCAGGGCCCTTCTACCCTCACCGATTTTGAGCCTCTTAAAGCTGTTCCCGGATTAGATGCCGGCGGCTGGCATGATGCAGGTGATTATGATCTTCGTGTGGAATCACAAGCCGGAACCGTTTTAAAGCTGGCTTATATTTACGAGAATTTTGGAGTGAATTATGATCAAACCACGATTGATCAATCCAATAAACTCGTGGAAATACATCAACCGGATGGAAAGGCAGATGTGCTTCAACAAATAGAGCACGGATTGCTTAGCATTTTGGGTGGATATGAGAATCTCGGGCGTTTATATCGCGGAATTATCAGCAATCATATTCGTCAGTATGTGCATTTGGGAGATGCCGCCACCATGACCGATAACATCAAATATACAGAAGGAGTTGATGGACCGGGTATGGATGATCGGTGGGTTTTTACCGAGGAAAATCCTTGGAGAGCATTGGGGGTAGTGTCAGGGCTTGCCGCCGCAGGAAGAGTTTTGAATGATTATGATGCAGAACTTGCAAACAGAAGCCTCACCACTGCCAGGGAAATTTTTGAAGCGTATACCAATCCTGATGAAGTGTTGCGCGGTCCCGGAATTAATGCGGCAACGGAATTATATATCTCAACCAAAGACAAAAAATATCTAGATCATTTGGCGCTTAGCAAAGAATCGGTAGTGAGTAACATGAGCGGAAATGGCTGGGCTGTAAGCCGTGTAATTTCTGATATTGAAGATGAAGAATTCAAACAGTCTTTTGAAGATTCATTAGCTGTTTATGCAGAAACAGTTCAGGAAGCCATGGCAAATAATCCCTATGGAGTTCCTTATAATCCTGCCATTTGGGGAGCCGGCTGGACGATTGAGGATCATGCTGTTCGCCAGTATTTCCTGTTTGATCATTATCCTGATCTTTTTCCAAAAGAGAATTTCATCAATCCACTCCAATATGTTTTAGGAGTGCATCAGGGAGAAAACACAATGTCTTATGTTTCGGGAGTTGGATATAAATCGCCAACCACAGCTTATGGCACGAACCGGGCGGATTGGTCATACATCCCCGGTGGAGTGATTTCTGGCACGGGTTTAATTCGTCCAAATTTACCAGAACTTAAACACTGGCCTTTCTTTTGGCAGCAAACAGAATATGTAATTGGTGGAGCTGCTACCAATTTTATGTTCCTGACTTTGGCGGCGGATGAGGTGTTGAATGGGGAGTAGAAGTCAGGTGCAAGAATTAAGGGCTTGTTAGTGCTCAACTGCTTCATATTCTTTTAAGAAGGACATCACTGTTTCGACATTCTTTTTGGAACCAATAAATATAGGTGTTTGCTGATGGATAGCTTTCGGCTGGATTTCCATTATGCGCTTTTCACCGTCTGTTGCCATTCCACCTGCTTGTTCTATAATAAAACCCAAGGGATTGCATTCGTACATTAACCGCAGTTTTCCGTTTGGATACCGTTTACTATGGGGATATATAAAAATTCCACCCTGAATTAATGTCCGGTGAATATCCGCTACCATCGAACCAATGTATCGTGCGGAATACGGCCGGCCGGTTTCGGAATCCTCTTCCTGACAATATTTGATGTACTTCTTAAGTCCCAGGTCCCAGGAATTATAGCTTCCTTCATTGATACTATAAATACCACCATGTTCCGGCATTTTAATTTGATGTTCACACAAAATATACTCCCCTATACTTGGATCCAGGGTAAATAAGGTAACTCCAAGTCCGGTTGTATAAGCCAGCGTAGTACTGGAACCATACAGTACATAACCTGCTGCTACCTGCTTTACGCCTGGTTGTAAAGCATCCTCTTCACGAATCGTAGGGTCATAACGCGTTTCTCTCATATAAACAGAAAAAATGCTTCCTATCGACACATTTACGTCAATATTTGAGGAGCCATCCAACGGATCGAGATAGACAATATATTTTCCGCCCTGACTGCTCAATTTTACTACGCCATCATTTTCTTCAGAAATTACCATGCAGGTAATCAGGGAACGATCAAGTGCGGAGATGAGCTGTTGGTCGGCAAATAAATCCAGCTTTTTTACAGATTCGCCATGTATATTTTTTGAACCGTCAAGACCGAGAATATTTGTAATTCCGGCTTTGTTTACTTCTCTTGAAATAATTTTTGAAGCCAGCCCAATATCTCTGAGCAACTGGGAAAGTTCCCCGGTGGCACCGGGGAATCTGTTCTGAGATTGAATTATATATTCTTCTAAAGTTACCAGCCGTTGCTCTTTTTCTTTTACCATAGCAAATTGAATTTCTTTACGGAGTGCTTTTCTATTAAATATAGCTACTTTTTAAAGACAAACTCTGTGCCATTGCGAGATTCTAATTAGTCAATTTCCTTTATCAAATTGAGTATTTCATCTGCTTTTTTCTTCAGTTCTTCAAGAGTGCCATCATTAAGCACTATAAAGTCACTTAAGTGAGTTAAAGATTCAAAATCAGGTTGTTTTTCAATGCGGGATAATATCTGCTCCTTTTCGGCATTGTCTCTTTTCATCACCCGTTGTGTTCTTTTTTCCTCGTCAGATAGTAACAAAATTACATAGTCCAGATGTTCCGGCCGGCCATTATTTAGCAGTATGGCTGCTTCTTTGGCAAATATTTCAACTCCTTCTTTTGCTTTTTGTTCAGCTAAATCTTCCACTCTTTTCCACAAAACAGGATGTACGAGTGCATTCAATTCCTCAACCCTCCCCTTTTCGAATGCTTCTGTTGCAAGATATGAACGGTTTAACTTTCCATCCGGCTGATAGGCTGCTTCCCCAAAAGCATGTTTGATTTTTCCCCGGAGCTCTTCATCATCCTGCATCAGGTTTTTGGCGAAATCATCAGCATATAAAACATAGACTCCCAGTTTTTCCCACTCCTTACAAAAAGTAGTTTTTCCTGAACCAATTCCACCAGTAATACCGACTTTGATCATGGGTTAAAATTTTGGAAGCTTCTTTCTGTTATTGATAATGGCAAGTATATGCACTTCTTTTTTTACTATCTCATAAAAAACAGAAACTTCTTTTATTAGAACAGCCTTTCTAATTTGGTTTTGGTTATCAAATAAGGGGAACAGGTTGGGATTTTGTTCTAAGAGTTGAAAGCACTGATTGAGTCTTTGCCTAAAATTGTTTGTGACTTTTGTACCAAACTCATCAAAATATTTTTTAATTGAGCTGTAATTTTTCCTGGCTTCATCTGTGAATTTTATTTTAAAATTCATTTTTAGCCGTGCTTTTTTAGAAACTCAGCTGCATCCGTTACTCTTCCTGCTTTTGAGTCTTCTTTGCCACGCTGTATAGAAGCTTGATTCTCTTTACTTAGCTCTTTCCACGCTGATGGTTTTTCATGACTTTCGAGAAAAATATCTAACCGAATTAAATGCTCCAGGCTAATATAATCCAGCATTTTCATCAATTCCCTTCTTAATGCTTCATCTTGCTCAGCTTCATATTCCACCGATTTCTCCCTTGCATACCCATACTTTTCTTCAAAGATTTTATACACTTCATCCATTGTGTATGTTAAACCGCTTTCAGCTTCTTCAATTCCCTTTTCCAGCTCTTTAATTTGTTCAGGCGTCAAAGGATTTGGTGTCCATGGTCCTTCCGTCCAGTTATATAAAAACATTGAGGCCAGCTGGAGTAACTCACCCTCATAAATTCTTATTTTATCAGCTACTTCTTCTTGTAATTTAAATTTATCCATAACATTTTTTTAGAAAAGAATAATGATCAAAGGTTTAATTTACTCTCATTTGCTTCAATAATCTTATCCATCTTCTTATTGGTTTCTGAATTCACAACCATCCGTTCACTACCAGCTTCAAACCAATCCAACGTTCGTTTTATTCCTTCCCTGAAAGGAATGGTAGCTTTAAACTCCGGTACAAGACTCTTGATCTTTGAGTTATCAAAAATAGCACAATGAGATTTATCTCCCAACAATCCGTCTTTTAACTCCGGCTCTACTTTTCCAATAAACTCCGAAGATATATGTACTGCATTTAACTCAACTCCGGCTGCATCTGCTAACGTTTCGTAGATTTGATTCCAGGTCAATACCTCATCAGAAGTAATTTGAATAGCATGGCCAATAGCTTGTGAATGTCCCAGCAGCCCATTAAAACCTTTGGCAAAATCCTCTGCATGCGTGAGAGTCCATAACGAGGTGCCGTCACCGTGAATAATCGCCTTCTTCCCTTTTTTCATCCGATCGACGATGGTGTATTCAGTCCAGCCGCCGATGGATACCGGAATAACATTATCGTAGGTATGAGAAGGACGAACAATAGTCACCGGAAAATCCTGTTCACGATACGTTTTCATCAGCAAATTTTCGCAGTCAATTTTATCACGGGAATACTGCCAAAATGGATTGTAGAGCGGTGTTGACTCGGTGGTTACATGCCTGGTGGTTGGCTTCTGGTAAATAGATGCCGAGCTGATAAAAATGTATTGTTTCGTTTTTCCAAGGAACAGTTTAATATCATTTTCAATATGGTTTGGGGTGAAAGCAACCCAGTTTACAACCACATCCCATGTATGGTCTTTTAGTTTATCCTGAATTTTTTCATTGTAGATATCTCCCTCGATTATCTTGGCTCCGGGAATTTTCACACCGGTAGTACCCCTGGTCAGCAAATACAAATCAACCCCCTGTGATATTGCCCGTTTACTGGCTGATGTGCTGATGTTTCCGGTACCGCCGATGAAGAGTATTTTCATGTCTGCCTTTAAATTAAAAAATAGAGAATTTAAAGAGTGGCTTATAGCCGCCCTTTTATATTACCGTGGGTTGAGATTCTTCCATGGTTTCCGGATAGTCGGTGTTATAATGCAATCCGCGGCTTTCCTTTCGCTGCATAGCTGCCCGCACTATCATATATCCAACACTTACCAAGTTCCGAAGTTCACACAGCGGAACACTTACTCTTGTGCGATTATAAAAATCTTCTACTTCCTCATTTAATAATTCAATACGTCGCATAGCACGTTCGAGCCGGAGATTACTTCGTACAATTCCAACATAATCCCACATGATTTGCTTTAACTCCTGCCGATTGTGTGAAATTAAAACCCACTCTTCTGTATTAACGGTTCCGCTTTCATCCCATTCCGGAATGTCGTCATTAAATTTAAATTCCGGAACTTGTTTAATAGCTTTTTTTACCGCTCTATCCGCAAAAACCAATGATTCTAATAAGCTATTGGAAGCCAAACGATTTGCGCCATGAAGCCCGGTACTCGCAGTTTCGCCACAGGCAAAAAGTCGTTGTATGGTGGTTTGGCCATCCAGGTCGGTGGAAATTCCACCACAGGTATAATGTGTTGCAGGCACTACCGGTATTTGTTCTTTGGTGATATCGAGCCCGAAGCCACGGCAGTTTTCATAAATGGTGGGGAATTTTTTAATGATCTTCTCTGCTTCTAAATGAGTGACATCCAGGTACACACTTTCGTCTCCTCTTTTCTTAAGCTGATGATCTATAGCACGTGCTACAATATCGCGTGGAGCCAGTTCTTTTCGTTCGTCATATTCTGCCATGAAAGCTTCCCCTGCTGAATTCCGCAGGATTCCACCAAACCCACGAACCGCTTCGGAAATCAAAAATGAATTAGCTTCGGGAATATTTAAACTGGTGGGATGAAACTGTACGAACTCCATATTTTCGATTTCGGCATTTGCCCGGTAAGCCATCGCAATTCCATCTCCCGTTGCAATTGAGGGGTTGGTGGTATGTTGGTACACTTCCCCTGCTCCCCCTGCTGCAATAATCGTGGCCTTAGCCAGCATGCGATGTACTTTGTCCGCTTTTTCATCCAGTACATAGGCTCCAAAGCAATGGATGGAATCGAGATGATCTGTATTTACCCCAAGGTGATGCTCTGTAAGCAGCTCCATGGCAAAATAATGTTCAAACAAGTGAATATTTTCATGCTCACGCACTTTCTTTACCATCACTTGCTCTATCTCAAATCCTGTTGCGTCGGCTGCATGTATTATGCGATTTTCTGAATGTCCGCCTTCCCTGCCAAGATCAAGCTTTCCTCTTTTTTTGGTGAACTGTACCCCGTATTCAATTAATTCCCTGATTAAATTGGGACCTTCTCTCACTACCAATTCTACTGCTTTTTTATTGCATAACCCTGCCCCGGCGGTCAAAGTATCCTGGATATGTTTTTCAAATGAATCTTTTCCAGTACCTAATACGCCGGCAATTCCACCTTGGGCATATCTGGTATTCGCCTCCATCATTTCACGTTTGGTTACAACGGCAACTTTTCCATACTCAGCCGCTTTTAAAGCAAACGTGAGGCCAGCAATTCCACTGCCGATTACCAGGAAATCGAAGTTATTGATCTGCATCTTGCAAGAGGTAAGCTTTTATAAATTCATCCAGGTCGCCGTCCATTACTCCATCCACATCCGAGGTTTCGTAATTTGTACGGTGATCTTTCACCCGGCGATCATCAAATACATAACTTCTGATTTGTGAACCCCACTCATTTTTACTTTTGGAGCCTTCCAGCTGGGCTTTTTCCGCTTCCTTAATTTCTTTTTCTAATTCATAGATCCGCGACTTTAGCAGCACCATCGCCTTTTCCCGGTTTTGAAGCTGCGAACGTTCCTGCTGACATTCCGCCACAACCTTTTCTCTCCTGCCATCGGATAATTCTCCTTCCCAAATCAGACGTACCCCGGTTTCTACTTTATTTACATTTTGTCCGCCTGCGCCGCTGGAGTGAAAACGTTGCAACTCCACTTCACTTTCATTGATGTTTACATCTATAGTTTCATCAATAAGTGGAGCCACAAATACTGAACAAAAAGAGGTATGGCGGCGGGCATTACTGTCGAATGGTGAAACTCGAACCAGGCGATGAACACCACTTTCGGCTTTTAGAAAACCGTAAGCATTATTTCCCTGTACTTCGATGGTGGCACTTTTAATGCCTGCAACATCTCCAGATTGGTAGTCAATATTAAAAACCTTAAAACCAGCTTTTTCTGCCCACCGGAGGTACATCCGGTACAGCATTTCTGCCCAATCCTGACTTTCTGTACCACCTGCACCAGGATTAAAATTAATAACCGCATCACGGTGATCATCTTCGCCGCTGAGCATATTTTGCAGCTCAAGGTCTTCAAGCTTTTTTTCGAGCTTTTTGTATTCAGATTCTAACTCCTCGCTTACATCCTCTCCCATTTCCTGGAATTCCTGGTATACTTTGATGCTTTCACGGAGTTCATTCAACCTATCCCATTCTTCTACCAGGCTCTTTTCGTGATCAATGCCTTTCATGACCGTCTGAGCTTTTGCGGGATCATCCCAAAAATTGGGGTCCTGGGTTTGTTCGGTTTGTTCTATTATTCGGACTTTGCGTTTGTCGTAGTCAAAGATACCTCCTGAGCGCGTCCACACGCTCATAAAGGTAATTTAAATGATCTGTATTTACTGCCATCTATTACTTTTGTTATTTAAAGAAGATCAGTCTTTTCCACTGCTTACCAGCAGGATACCAATCGCGAGACCGGCCAGAAAAGCTACACCAAGACCTTGTTCGGGATGAGCACGTATATATCTCCGGGCATTTCGGTATTCATGCCTCATCGCCCGTTCAAGGCCCTCCCGTTCGTACTGTAACCGATCCAGAAGAGCATCATAAGTCTGTCCAGCCTGTACTTGAATAGTATCGGCTGCATCGTAAATGTTGTCTTCTAAATTTCGTTTCAATTTTGAGTTCTTCTTTATTTTGGAGTTCTTTTTTGATAATGCCATAATTTTATACGTTAACTTAATGATACAACTTTGAGAATATATCTTCCTATAGTATTCCTACTAAATTTAGCACGATTTGTGCCCGATTAATTCCCATACTTTTATTGGGCGCAATAAGCTTTATACATGGATTAAAATATTCTAAGTATTTTCAGTAACCATATAGTATTATAGTCGTCGCATGAATAGCAGAAGGAATTTTATAAAGTATTTTATCAGCTTAATCATCTGTGGGCAGTGCTAAATGCAGAAATTTAAGAATTCAGATATACAAGTTGTTGAGGATATTTTAGCCGGTAAACCGAATTCATACTCGTATCTCATAGATAAATACGCACCTATGATTTTCCATATTGTGCGCAGGTTTGTGAAGAGGGAGGATGAAGCTGAAGAATTGGCGCAACAGATTTTTGTAAAGACCTATGAGCGACTGGAAACATTTGATGGAAGGTCGAAATTCTCTTCATGGCTGTATGTTATTGGAATGAATCATTGCCGTGATTATGCAAAAAATGTACGCAGGCAGAACAAGAATTTTAGTGAGATGCAAAGTTATGAGCTTAATGACATTTTAAGCCATAGTGAGGCGCCAGATCATGAGGTAGAAAGAAAAGAGATAAATCTCATTTTAAGTAAAGCCTTGGTATCCATAACTCCTGATTTTGCAGAAGCTTTTTTAATGAAATATCGAGATGGCTTTTCTTATAAGGAAATGTCGGAACAGCTGAATGTAAATGTAAATGCTCTTAAGCAACGTGTGCACCGTGCACGAGGTGAATTAAGAGATTTCATGAATAATAAAATGTAAAGGCAATCATGAACAAAATAGAATTACTTCAAAAATTTTTGGATGAAGAATTATCTCCTGATAAAGAGAAGGAAGCACTTCATATAATAGCTGATGATGATGAATTAAGATCCGCTATGCATTTCGATATATTCCTGCGCAAATCAATTAATGCCCCCGAATTTTCAAGCACTTCTTTTGAAGTACCTGATGGCTTTACCAATAAAGTGTTGATGCAAATAAAGCAGAAGGAAGAAACTTCACCCCAAGTCTATCATTCGCACTTCATCAACAAGATTTCTGAATGGATTGAAGAGTTTTTTACCCCCAAAAGCTTTCAACTAAGGCCAGCTTTTGCTTTAGGCTTAATTTTGTTGCTAATCATGCTTCCTGCTGTGCCTTTTTATTTCACCCAAACAAATTATGTTGATTCTACTAATGAACAATCTTTTCAAACTCAAACTATATCAGAAAAGGAAGACCCTGTAATGGTGCGATTTATATATGTAGATGAAAATGCTGAAAACATTTCTATTGCCGGAGATTTTAATAATTGGAATCCCGTTTCTTTAACCAGAAAGCAAGTAAATGGTCAGGAAGTATGGACTGGATTTGTAACCATGCCACGTGGAGAAAATAAATATATGTTTATTGTAAATGATGATAAATGGGTAACCGACCCGCTTGCCAGCATGTATGAGGACGATGGCTTTGGCAATAAAAATGCGCTTATATATCTATGAGTTTAAAATCTTATATCATGGTAATTTCAACAGTCTTAGTACCTATACTTTCTCAGTCTCAGGATATCCAAATGACTTTTATGTCTGAACTAAGGGCAGGGTACTCAACCAACACATATCTTAATCCATTTTTTTCTGAATGGGATAGAACCTATAATTCAGGATATGGCCTTGCATCAACTTTTGGACAACTTTCCTGGGATAAAGAAAACCACAATGTTGAAGTAAGTGGTGGTTATGTTTACGAGCCGTTTTTTGATAATCAAGCTACCTGGAGAGGATATCTTGCTTATGCAAAATATGTCGGACAATTAAAACCGAATATACATGCTGGAGTTAACATTGGAACAAGCAGTTTTCAATCCAACTTCACAAGAAGCTTACATTGGGTTCAACCTTTTGTCACTTGGTTTCCATCGGCTTTTACTTCTTTGAACTTGAAAGTTGGTTCGAATCTCAGAGAATATGTGGGTTATCAGGATAGTTTGAACTCTAAAAATCGTATAGATTCGTATGCTCTTGAAATTGAGTCATGGCCGGCATTTCGCTGGCAGTTAAAGGCCGGGCTTTATGGAAGCCTGGAAAACATACCCGCTATACAAGATGGGTTATCTGCTGCCGTTTCGGTAAGTCATTTGTTTCCTAACGGAAGTAAAATAACCTCTGAATTACAGTTTATTAATTATAATTCTGAGGCAACTGTAACAATAGATTCGGGAAATGAGCCGGGACCACCTCCCACCGGACCACCTACACATACAACAGATACTCAAACTATAAGCGATCAAATTTTTAAGCTCAAGCTGGAAGGGGCATATCCACTCAAAAAAAACATTTCTATCTTTATAGCTTCAGAAAACTCTTTTTATCAATCTTCAGCCATAGAAAATTCTATTGGGGATGTGCAAATTTCCGGTGGTATTCGGTTTAACCTGAATCCAACACTACCAACATCCGGTAAAAATTATATAGAACCCAAATGGATGGAAGAGTCTGACAAACAATCTATAAGAGTAAAATATCGAGGTAAGGGAAATCTATTCCTGATTGGAGATTTTAATAATTGGGAGAAACCTGGAATACCATTGATCGAAGTGCGAAAAAATAATTATAAAACAGAAATGAAACTCGAAACAGGTCTCTATGAATATAGAATTCTGCTTATAAATGGTACCGAAGAAGAATGGCTGGAATTTTCGAATAATGTTTACACCATTAAAGACAGCTTCGATGGTACTAACGCCGTTTTAACCGTGGAATGAGTAATCAAAATCACATGAAAAAATTAATATATTTAGTATCTGTTTTCGTAAAACTGGCTTTGCTGTGTTTGCTCGGCTTATTTCCTGCATCCAGTTATGCCCAACAAACATCCTTTTCGATTTTATCTGAAAAAGCCGAAGAACTTGGAATAGAAGAATCTCTTATTACCAGATTGCAGGAACGGGCAAACATGAATGGTATTAGTGAAGGGAAATTGGCTGATATTTTAGAGCCGGCAGTGGCGCTTGCAGAGGATAACCTCCCATTCGATAAACTTCTCGAAAAAACTTTCGAAGGTTTAGCAAAGAATATCCCGGATCAAGTATTAATTAATGTACTGCAACGCCTGCAAAAAGCCACTCAGCAATCCGTCGGTATTGTTGATCCATGGTTACAGGAACGCAGTGTGCAAAGAATGCTCGAACGCACCGAGTCTGAAGGTTCTTCGCAACAATTCAGAAATAATATGCTCAACAGTGCAGGGCGGGCTTTGAGTCAGGGTATTCCCGAAGAATCTGTCGCTAATTTTATGAATGAATTGAAGAGTGATGAAATCCTTTCCCAAGTTAACACCTCAGAAATGGTGACCTCATTAAATATTTTAGCTGATTTGCCCACAAGCAATGGCAATTTGGATATATCTCAAAAACTAATAATAAGAGCCTTAAAAGGTGGTTTTGGTTCATCAGACCTACAAAAGCTGCCTTCAGCAATGCAGATGGCCCAGAATAAAGGACAGCTACCCTCCAACAGTATAGCCAATGGTATTTTTGAGCAAATACAAGCTGGCTCACCAGCTGCTGAAATCCTACAGAGCTTATTCGATGGTAAAATTGGCGGCGGTCCTCCTGCTGGAGTTCCCGGAAGGCCAGAGAATCTTCCTGGCAGAGGAAATTCTGGGAATGGACAACAGTAAAATCCTATCAAATTTATTTTATCACATTTTGAAATTGTGGTAGAACAGAGAATTCCTTCCTCCTGTCATCATTTCCTGCCTGTCTAAAACTATTTCTTTTTTTCAGTAACCAAAGTCATTGTTAGTCGTCGCATGAGCAGAACCCAAATTAAAAATATTTAAAATGAACAGATTAAATTTCTACAAATTATTTACAGCCTTAATTATTTCCTCTTTTGTGGCAGTAGGATGCACTCAATCAGACAGTAATGTCGGTAAATTACAAGTGTTGCTTCATGATGCCCCCGCAAGTTATGATGAAGTAAACGTATTCATTGAAAGAGTAGAAGTGAATAACGGATCTGATGAAGAAGGTTGGATAACCGTTGGCGAACCTCAACAAGTGTTTGACTTACTGGAACTAACCAATGGCGTGTTGGCTCCCCTGGGCGAAGTAGAACTTGAAACGGGAACCTATGAGCAAATAAGACTTGTGTTAAGTTCAGATGGTCATTCAGTAGTTAAAGACGGCGAATCTCACGACATGTTTGTTCCAAGCGGAAGTCAAACCGGCATTAAGCTTAACGTAAATGCTGAAATAGAAGCAGATATAGTATATGTACTTCTTCTGGATTTTGATGCCAACAGGTCTGTAGTTGTAACAGGAAACCAAGGTTACCTCTTAAAACCAGTTATTAAGGCTACAAATCAAGCGCTTTCTGGAAATATTGCTGGTACCATTTCACCTGCCGAAGCTAAACCTATTGTGTATGTATTAGCCAATGGCGATACACTTTCCTCAACTTATGCTGATACAACCGATGGTACCTTCCGTTTGGTTGGTCTTGAAGAAGGCAGCTACACCGTGTCAATTGACCCCACTAACACAGATTATCAAGCCAGAGATACAACTGATGTTGAAGTGGTGATAGGAGAAACTAACGATTTAGAAACCCTCGAATTAGACGAAAATTAATTCACCTACTTTAAACATGTACCAAAAGGCCTGTAGTGAAATACAGGCCTTTTTTTTGGTAAATCAGTAGCCTGTTACATGAAAATGTCACAAAGCTTTTACCGTTTATCCGTAGCCTCAGGCTCTAATTTCCTGATCCAAATAGAACGGTAGCTCACTTCTGAATTATGATCCTGCAACCGTATTGGAGCATCCCCATGAGGAGTATATTCCGGCAGACCTATGTAAGGAGTATCCCCCAGAATCTCAGTATTATTTTGAACCACAACTCCATTCCAGATTACAGTGATTCGTGCAGGTGATTCCACAGTCCCATCATCATTAAAGACAGGGGCCGTATAGGCGATATTGTATGATTGCCACTCACCCGGTTTTTTTGCGGGATTTACTAATGGTGCAGTTTGTTTATAGATGCTTCCCGCCATTCCATTTACATAAGTGGGATTATCATAAGCATCAAGTACCTGAAGTTCATACCGGCTTTGCAGGAAAATTCCACTATTTCCCCTGTCTTGCCCTTCGTGTTCCATATTCATAGGTGATCTCCATTCAATATAAAGCTGAACACTGCCGAAAGAATCACGGGTTTCAATATCGCCGGTTCCCGGACGAACCGTAACATGTCCATCAGCAATATCCCAAGGCACCTCACCTCCCTCAATAGATTTCCAGCTGCTCATATCCGAACCATCAAATAATACCATAGCATCTGATGGTGCTTTCATGAAATGATCATCACCGGTGGTTATTTTTGGAGGAACTGGCTCATACCATTCAGTATCTTCAGGTTTCATCTCCTCTCCGTGCTGTTGAGTATATGCTGTGGTTGAAATTCCTAAAAATATAAAAGCTAAAATCAGAGATTTCTGTGTAGAATTCATTTTGTAAAGAAGATTGACATTAGGATATCTACTAATATGGCTAAAAAGCAGCCGGATTACCAGCTTTCCAGCAGGAAATTATTTCCTTCTTTTAATATTATCCAGCCACTAACTGATCTTTATATTGCAGCTCATACAGTTTTTTGTAGATGCCCTTCTCCTGAAGAATTAATTCCTGATGAGTTCCGGCTTCGCGTATTTCCCCTTTATGCATCACAAGAATCTTATCGGCGAACTGGATAGTGGAAAGGCGATGCGCCACAACAACTGAGGTACGGCCTTCCATCATCACTTTACTGGCTGCATTTACCAAGGCTTCCGTCTCGGAGTCGACACTGGAGGTGGCTTCATCCAGAATTAGAATTTCAGGATTAAAAACGAGTGCTCTCACAAAACAAATTAGCTGTCGCTGGCCCATTGAAAGTGAGGCTCCTCGTTCCCGCAATACAAAGTCATAAGTTTCGGGGAGTTTATCGATAAACCGATGTGCTTCTACTTTTTTTGAAGCATCAACCACTTCTTTCCTGGTAATATCCGGATGTCCTAAAGTGATATTTTCCAAAACAGAACCAGAGAAAAGAGCATTATCCTGCAATACTAATCCGAAGTGGGAGCGCAGATCGTGCAACGTCAGATCACGGATATCTACCCCATCCAGTTTTATACTGCCTCGTTCTATATCATAAAACCGAAACAGCAGGTTTATAATGGTGGTTTTTCCTGCACCAGTAGCCCCTACTATGGCAATATCATCACCAGGTTCGGCTGTAAATGAAACATCTTTAAGAACATATTCTTCAGTTTCATTGTATCTGAACCAAACATTTTCAAATTCAATTTTTCCTTTTGGATCAGTGATTTTTTTAGGATGCTCAGTTTCAATGACAGTTGTTTTAGTATCAAGGACGTTGAATATCCGTTCCGATGAAGCAAGTGCCGATTGCAAGGTATTGAACTTTTCAGACAGACCACGAATGGGTTGAAAAAACTGCCGCGCATATTGTATAAATGCCAAAAGCACACCAAAGGTAACACCGTCCATCAGTGCACGGGCACCTCCGTACCAAACTATGAGAGCCATAGCAAGGCTGGCAACAACTTCCACAATGGGCCAAAAAATAGCAAAATAGAAAATAGTCTCGATATAAGCTTTCCGATGGCCCGCATTAATATTCTCAAATTTCTCTGCTTGTTTTTTTTCCCGGTTGAAAAGCTGAACTATATCCATGCCATTGATATGTTCCTGTACAAACGAATTCAGTTGGGCTATTTTATCCCTTACTTCTAAAAAGGAAACACGTACTTTTGCCTTAAACCAGAAGGTGGCGTAAAAGAGAATCGGCAGTACGGCAATAGTAACAAGGCTAAGTTCCCAGCTCATGGTAAACATGAAGTAGAGAATGAAAATAATTCGAAACATATCACCTACAATATTGACCACGCCATCTGAAAGCAGCTCACTTAAAGCTTCAATATCACTTGTCGTACGGGTGATGAGCCGGCCAATCGGGTTCTTATCAAAAAATTGAACATTAAGCAGCTGTATCTTTTTGAAGATGGTATTTCTTAAGAAATACAACGAGTTCTGCCCGAACCAGCGAGTCAAATAGGTATTAAAAACCAGCAGGATAAATTCACCAAGTAAAGCTGCTCCTAATAAAGTTATAATCCACCAGAGCCCTTCAAAATCCTGGTAGGCTATGTAATCATCTACCGCAATTTGCGTAAGCTTTGGGCGGATTGTGCCAAGGTAGGAAGCTGCCAGGGTTAGCCCGATAGCCAGCAAAACATACCACCGATAAGGTTTTAGAAAAAAATAAAGCCGCCGAATTAATCTGCTATCGACGGCTTCAGAGTTTTTTTTATTACTCACGAATTAATGGTTTAGAATCTGTCAAAATCATCATAAGAAGACCGTGGCGTAATTGTAGGCCGTTTTTTATTGTCAGAATCATCTTTTTTATCTTTAATATTGGCGCTGTAGGTACTGCTGCCATAGGTCTTCTTTTTGTAATTGTTATTGTCACCGCTACGGCTTTTATAACGATCGCTGCTACCAGAATGGCTACTTTTTTTGTAGGTTCTGCTTCGTCCGGAGCTACTGCCTTTCCTGCTACGATATTTCTTATTGCTGCCCCGGCTATTGCTTTTACTTTTGCCTTTATATTTACTGTTTCCACTGCTCTTTTTGGTGAGATCCCGAATTTCCACTTTTGGGGTGATGATACCACGTTCGTGCGTTGGATCTGTAAATATTGGCCGCAATTCATTTGCCAGCCAGGCGGGATAGAAGCCATCACGGGCTTCTTTCAGCAAGTCATGAGTATTGGTATATCGGGCAGAGAAATGGCCGATTACCAGAAGTTTTGTTTTCGATTCTGTTGCCACCCGTGCAGCATCCATAGTAGAAGAATGACCGGTTTCACCGGCTTTATCCGCAAGGTCTTTACCGAAGGTAGCTTCGTGATATAAGATATTGGTATTCATTGCCAGTTTTACAGCATTAGGAGAATACTCCGTATCGGTTACATAGGCAAAGCTGTCGCCCGGTCTCGGGTGGCCAACAATATCGTGGGATTTAATAGTGCTGCCATCCTCAAGCGTAATATCGTTACCGGCTTTTAGCTCTTTAAAATGTTCATCTTTGGTGACGCCCATTTTTTCAGCTTTAGCAGCATCAACTTTACCAGGTTTGTCTTTTTCCTGGAACCGAAATCCAGCACAAAATTTGGTATGATTTAGCGGACGTGCTTCCACGTAATAATCTTCCGTATCTAAAACGCGCTGTTCATCAAATTCGCCTTCCAGTTCTACAAATTCAATTTCATAGCTAAGATCTAAATCAGCGAATTTAACATTCCATTCCACATATTCTGTAATTCCCTTTGGTCCAACCAGCGTGAGTTTTTTATCTCTGCGCTGTAGCTGCAAGGTTGCCAGCAATCCTATTAACCCGGAAAAATGATCCACGTCAAAGTGTGAAATAAAGATGCCTTCTATTTTAGACCTTTTTATGCCGGCCTGAAGCATTCGCATTTGAGCATTTTCACCACAATCAAAAAGGAATACACTTCCTTCTCGCCAAAGTGCTACTGACGGCAAATGCCGAATAGCAGTTGGGGTTGCTGATGCTACACCTAAAGGTACTACTATCATTGTCTTATCTCCCGTTTATCTGTAATTGAAGGGCTTTGCTTTCATACAATCAGCCCCGGATATTTATATTTCTTCTAGTTCTTCTTCTAATACCTGCTTGTTATACATGGTGGTATAATGTCCATTTTGTGCCAACAGTTTCTCATGAGTACCTGATTCCACAATTTCCCCATCTTCAAGGTAGTAGATATTATCTGCATCCTTGATCGTAGATATCCTGTGACTAATCATAATAGTGGTCCTTCCACTCAACTCACTCCTGAGATGTCTCAAAATAGCGTCTTCTGTTTTTGTATCTACTGCGCTTAGTGAATCGTCAAATATTAAAATTTTTGGGTCTTTGATCAATGCTCTTGCAATGGCTGTTCTCTGCTTCTGGCCACCTGATAGTGTGATCCCCCGCTCTCCCAGCATAGTCTTAAATTTTTTCTCAAAATCCAAAATATTCTCTTTCACCTGGGCTTTCTCCGCAGCCATTTCAATTTCTTTTTCAGAGGCATCTTTCACTCCAAAAGCAATATTTTCGCCTATTGTATCTGAAAATAAAAAGGTTTCCTGTGGTACAAATCCAATTGTTTCTCTTATGGTACTCAACGACCAATGGTCAAGATTCTTACCATCTATTTTAATTTCACCTTCGTTTGGATCAAACAATCTTGGGATAAGTTGAACCAAGCTCGTTTTACCAGCCCCGGTTCTTCCAACAATCGCAATGTTCTCACCTGCTTTTATGTCAATGTTTAAATTCTTAATAATATATTCTTTTTGCCCCGGATATTTGAAAGACACATTTTCAAAGGTGATCTGGCCTTTCACTTCGTCCTCAATTGCATCTTCAGAATCTACGATTTCAATGGGCTCTTCTAATAACTCTTGTATACGATTCCATGATGCCAGGGAACGCTGAAAACGATTGGTAGTATATCCAAGTGCTGCTACCGGCCAGATCAGGTAGGCAACGTAAATCAGGAATTCAGCTATATTTCCAACAGTGATCACGCCCTCTATTACCATGCCGCCACCTATCCATATAACAATGATAAGTGAAATTCCGATCAGAAAATTCAGTGCCGGATGAAATAGTGACTCGATCATATCCAGCCGGAGCTTTTTCTTTCGATATGCCTCGCTTTCTTTTTCGAAACGAGCTTGTTCGTGATCAATTCTGTTATAGGCTTTTATCACCCGGATACTTGAGAAAGTTTCTTTGGCCCGTCCTGCCAGCACAGAATACTGTTCCTGGATTATAGTGGAATGTCGATGAATGAAGCTGGTAATCCAATATGCAAAAATGGAAATAAGAGGTAACGGAATCAGTGCCCAAAATGTTAGCTCTGGATTCACATAAAACATCATGGCAAGCACAAAACCGGCTCGCGTCACTGTGTTTATACTATACATGATAACAGGGCCGTAATACTCCCGCACCTTATTCACATCCTCCGTAGCCCGTACATAAATTTCACCTGATGAATTTTCAGAAAAATAACGTTGAGGCAGCTTCATCAGTTTTTTGACTATATCATTCCGTATGTCAAATTCAATTTTTCGGGATGCTACAATCAGGGTTTGTCGAGTTGCAAAAAGCAGAATTCCATAAAGCAAAACTGTACCAATCAGGATGAGTGAATTAGTAGCCAAAATTTTGGCAGCCTCAGTGGTGAAGAGTGTTTTGAAAATATTAGAAGGAACCTGATACCCACTCTCCCCGAGCATTTCTACTTCATCCATCGTGCGGCGAATCATCACAGGAATCCATACAAGAAAAAAGTTGGATGCGGTTAAAAATAACGCACCCAGCAACATTGTACTCTTGTACTTTTTAAGGTATTTATTTAGTTCTTTTAAAGCGCCCAAACTATTCTTCGCTATTTTTTACTAACCTGTACTGATTCGTTTTCAGTATGCAAGGTGTTTTCATTGTATTTATCTACCCAGTATTTTCCGAGCTTTAATCCTGAAAGGTAAGCGGATTCGATACCATTTCCTTTCATATAACCTCCTACCAAAGCAAGCGGAGTTTCTGTACTCTTAATTTCCATATAATCGTGAGGTAATGGATTTATGACCTCATTATATTTCCAAAAATGAATTTGCTGCCATTCGGGGAGAGCAGCCCAGCCGGTTCCAATTATATCGGCAAGTTGCGCTGCAATTTTCTCTGCAATTATATTCGGATCTTCATTCCGGTTTTCTTGTGCAAATTCACTGGTTGTATGAACTACCAATACACACTCTCCGCCATTTTCTCTTTTTGTTGATTCATTAGAAATCCAGGAAATAACTTCATTATCCTCACATTCAAGTGCATTCCATTCAGGTTTATCCACCTCCCCATAACCTGCTAAAAGCGTAAATTGAGAAGAATATTTTACTTCATCAATTTCTCTGACCAAAGTAAGAGTTTGAATCTCATCAATGGTTGTATTTAAAATTGCATAAGCCTGGCGGGCGGGAGTTGCAATTACAACTGCATCAAAATTCTTGGTTTCTGCTGTGGGAAAATTCAGCATCCATGTTCTTTTTTTTGTACGATTTGCCCCAATATGGGTTAATCCTCCCACTTTTTCACCAAAATATATATCAAGCATTCTTCCCAGATATTTCCCAATATTATTCATTCCCTCGGCAGCGATGAAATAAGGGATTTCTTTATTCACATCGATGATGGAACCGTCAGAAACTCTTTTTGCGAAACCGCCCTTCCATTCGGCGATCAGGTTTTTGCTTTTCAGTTCTTCTAAAAATTTTTCAAATTCATTGGATGATGGCTCGAAATATGGAAGTCCAAAATCAATTTTTTGATCTTTATTCTTCCCTGTATACGTTGCCAATCTGCCGCCAAAATCAGTCCCTTCTTCAAACACATCTACCTGATGACCTGCCTTGGCAAGTTCTCTTCCCGCAGTTAAACCCGCTATTCCCGCTCCAATTACCGCAAATTTCATAAATCTTTTATTGCCATTAAAGCGCATTACTTTAATGAAGGTTAATAAATTCTCTTACTATGCTACCACAAATAAATAATCACATTTTTGACGTATTACTTCCATCCTATTTCGTGTGTAAAAGCTATTCAACTTTTAAAAAGGGTTACTCTTGGTTTAACAGCTTTTTTATCTAATAATGCCGGCCAATATGCCACTACTTCACTTGCCTTTGGACGGCCGCCTGCAAACCCTGTTACACCGCTTGGGCCTGTCAAAATAAGAGGAGCAAGTTCCATTCCAAAACGATTTAAATCCTCTTTACTTTGCCCAGATACCGATACTCTCATTTGAATTTCATCAAACTCAGTTTCTAAAGCTTCTTCATCTACCGGCTTTTCGTTATTGCCATTATATCCAATATACTCTGTTCTGAACTCCTGGAAATTCAGCCCAAGCAATTCTGCTCTTTTTTGCAGAATCTCAGCGCCCTTAACAGCTTTTTTCAGGGCTTCGGGCCAGCAATAAACCAGGGTTGAGGAAAGTTTATAGCCATCGTTATAGCTTGCGGAAACTTTATATGTAGGGGTTTCTGCTTTCCCTGTGATACCGGTCACTTTAACTCTGTTTGCTCCATTCTCCTTCACTTTAACAGAGGTAAATTCTGCAATAACATCCGGGGTAATATATTCTGCGGGATCGCCGATTTCATACAGCAGTTGTTCTTTAACCGTCATCTCACTAATCATTCCCCCAGTATTCTCATGCTTGGTTACCACGAATTCTCCGTTAGCATAGGCTTCAATAATGGGAAATCCTATTTCGGTAAAATCTTCTACTTTTTCCCAATCGGTGAAATTACCGCCTGAAGCCTGTGCACCACATTCTATGATATGTCCGGCAATGGTTCCGATAGCCATTTTATCATAATCCTCGTAATTCCAACCAAATTCATAAATCAGGGGAGCGAGAGTCAATCCGGTGTCGGTTACTCGTCCGGTGATAACAACATCGGCGCCTTTTTCTAAGGCTTCCACAATGGGCCTGCATCCAAAATATACATTTGCACTCAGAAGCTGATCTTTCACCGAAGATATAGGCTTGCCATTGTCCATGTTTGCGAGATCGTGCCCTTCTGTGATAAGTTCATCTATATTGGATAGAATATCGTCGCCATCAACTACGGCTACTTTCAGGTTTGTATAGCCTTTTTCTTTAGCTGCTTTAAGAATTTCATCTTTACACGCCAGCGGATTTACGCCACCTGCATTGCTGATTACCTTAATGCCCTTATTTATGATTTCGGGAAATACCTGCTCAACCACACCAACAAAATCGCGAGCATAGCCCCAGTCCGGATTTTTCATTCGCTGCTTTTGCATTATTGACATGGTTACCTCAGCCAGATAATCCATAACCAAATAATCAATAGGGCCTTTTTTGGCTTGATTTACAGGAGCATTTGGAAGGTCGCCCCAAAATCCTTGTCCCGATGCAATTCGTATAAAATTTTTCATATGAAACAGAACGCTTTAAGTGCATCTAAAATTCGCGCTGAATATCGGTATATTTTCTCTGCTTGTGAAATTAAATCCTCTCCTTTTTAAGGTAATATTAATGGAATAATATTTTCTAAACCTTCATCCACGTCCCTTTCTCGCTACTTTTAAAAAGAGCGTCGATTACCTTCATGTTATTGACCGCATCTGTTAGCAGAGTTGGTACCGGTTTATCATCAAGAATAGCTTTTGAAAAAGCATCTCCTTGGAGTGTATACTGGTTTGTTGCCGGTATTTCAACGGTTTCTGTTTCGCCATCTATCGTAACCTTTAGCCTTGAGGGATCTTCGGTGGGTTGATTAAAAGCAACTTCTAATTCTATGTGTCCTTTTGTTCCGAACAACTTCAGGCTTTGCTGATGACTCATCTGTGTGGAACACATGATATTTGCACTTCCATTTGAGAATTGCAGAATTCCAGAAGTAAATCGATCAGTACCAAACTCTGGGTCTAATTCAATATGTGCAACCACTTTTCCAGGTTCATCATCAAATAAATAACGGGCAGCAGAAATGCAATAACAGCCGATATCCATAAGTCCGCCCCCGCCGATTTCGGATTGATTACGGATGTTATCAGGGTCATCATTGAAATAAGTGAAAATTGCATCAACAAAACGAAGCTCACCAATTTTTTTATCTCTGATTAATTTTTTTGCGACATCCAGCAGAGGATGAAATCGGTACATAAAAGCTTCCATCACTTTTAAATCCCGGTATTTCTTTGTTTCCAACAGCAGATGTTCTGCCTCACCTGCGGTTAATGCGATGGGCTTCTCGCATAGCACATGTTTACCGGCTTCAAGTGCTTTTAATGTCCAGGGAACATGCAGGTGATTTGGCAGGGGATTATAGATAGCATCGATTTCATCATCTTGCAGAAGTTCTTCATAAGAACCGTATGCTTTTGGGATATTTAACTCATCGGCGGCTTTCTGTGCATTGTCTAAATTGCGGGAAGAAATTGCATCCACAGAACAGTATTCACCATTTTGCATGGCCGGAATTACCTGCTTCATTCCAATATTTGCGGTACTTAAAATACCCCATCGTACTTTATTCATGTCCCTGATTTTCTTTTTGAATTAGGAGGGTGAATTTAGGTAGAGACATTCATTGATGAAAGCCTCATTACGGCTTATTGGGATGATCGAAATTTTTACCTTCTTTCCATTTTTCCGGTTGGTTGCCATAGGCAGGAAACCCGCCATTAGCTTTTAATAACTTTGCCATATGCATCAGGTTCCAGGTCATAAAGGTTGTGGTACTTTGGGTGAAATCACTGTCCTTACCACCACCTTCTTCATCCATATAAGATGCACCAGGTCCGGCAGCTCCCACCCATCCGGTTCCGGCTTGTGGAGGATTAGTAAAACCTAAACGTTCAAGTGAGAATAAAATATTTCTCACACATTGCTGATAACCATCTTCATTACCTGTAACCAGACATCCGCCAGTTTTTCCATAATAAATAGATTGGCCTTTGTCGTTTAACTCACCAGACATAGCATCTAAACGCTCTGTTAATAATTTGCTAACCGATGATCTGTCTCCTTCCCAAATGGGTGTTCCAATAACTAAGATATCGGCATCCATTACTTTTTTAGACAAAGCCGGCCAGTCATCTTTATCCCAGCCTTTTTCTGTCATATCCTTGCCCATACCAAAAGCCACATCATGATCTACCAGGCGAATGTAGTCTACTTCAATATTATTTTTCTTCATGATATGCATCGCCACCCTCATCAACCCCTCGGTATTTGATTGCCTTGGTGATTTCTTGAGCGTACAGTTCATAAATAAGGCTTTCAGTCCCGTAAAATCCGGCTTTTCCATGGTTTATTATTTATTGATATTTAAATTGCTTTTTGTATTTCATAGCTGTCGATGGCATTTCACCAATAAAACAAAGTGTCAATATATCTTTCAGAGCAAAATGTTTAGACTTCTGATGGAATTCGCCTGTAGAACAAAAACAGTTAAACACCTCATTCATTTTCACTCTTCAAGGCTGGCAAGTGCTTGTTCAATGGGTGTGTCTCCCTCAAGCAGTTCGTATGATTTTTTAAAGGAAGCATGAACGTCTAATATTTTCACGATAGTTGTAGCAACATCCATCCGGGGAATAGATCCTCCACGCTGTTTGGTACGTTCAGCAATTTCAATACTATCATTACCTATATCATTCGTAAGTCTGCCAGGTTTCAGGATCGTATAATCCAGATCTGTTTTCATTAGATACCTGTCGGCGGCGGCTTTTGCCTGGTAATAATGCGCCATTTCCTCTTTCCATTCAGAGGGATCAAAATCTGAACCGAATGCACTAACCATGATGAAGCGTTTTACTTTGTGATTCACAGCTTCATCAATTGCTTTGATAGCCCCCATGCGATCTATCAACTCTGTTTTGTCTTTTCCTGTATCACCACCGGAACCAGCAGTAAAAACCACCCCTTCCACATCCTTAAAAGCATGGCTGATATCTTCCTCCAGGTCAGCCAAAACAACTTCTGCTTCTTTTCGCTCGAATTTTGTCATCTGCCCTTTTTTCCGAACCATTGCTTTTGGCTCGTGCTGACTTCTTCTCAGCTTATCAACCACTTTTTCTCCAACCTGACCGTTCGCTCCAATTACTAATACTTTCATATTCCCTTCTCCATTTTACTTACATAATAAAAGGATATGAGCAGGATTTCGTTTCCTTCTTGATGCTTTTAAAGGAGATATATAACTGTAGGTGTAGAATGTTTAAGTGAGAGCGAAAGAAAAATATTTCGTTTCTCCGATATACCCTTAGAAATTCATCAGTTACCGGAAATATTTCAATCCCACAAAACTGTAATCTAGCCAATCCTGAACTTTAACTCTTCGATGGTAGCCAGAATCTCATTGCGATCCATTTCGCGGTAGCGTTCCGGAAGAAGTTCTTTGGAGGTACATTCAATAACCGCACTCAAAGTTTGGAGTTCTACTTCTTCCGGATAAGTTGGTGGGAGGAAATCAGAGAGAGCTAAATCCAGCATTTCGGGCGTTACCTTTTTCTTTCCTTCAGCTGCTGCACGGAATTTTGCCCTGGTTAAAGCTGCTTCCATATCGGCGCCGGAGAAGGTTTTCAGGCCTTGTTCAATAACAGTTGGGATATGTTTTTCCGTCATTTGCAGTCCGGTTTTCTGGCGCATCACTTCAAAAAGTTCAAGCCGTTCTTCTTTTGTATGAGGGGGAAATAAAGCCAAATGCTCTTCTGCTCTCCCTTGTCGCTTTAAATCGACGGGCATCAGGTCTGGGCGGGCAGTCATCAAAAACCAAACAATGCGGCCCCGATTTTCGGTATCGCTCATAAAAGTTGCAATCTGCGAAAATACCCGGCTCGAAACTCCGCTGTCTCCACTTGCACTGCGATCTCCCAAGTACGCATCGGCTTCATCAATCATAACCGCCACAGGTGCCATAGCCTTCAGCAGAGAGAGTATTTTTTCGAGATTTCCTTCGGTTACCCCCTGCCATTGGCTTCTGAAATTTTTAAGCTTCACCATTGGAATTCCGACTTCACTTGCAAAACAGGTAACCATAAAAGTCTTCCCTGTTCCAACCGGCCCGCACACCAAATATCCCATGGGCATCACATCTTGACGGCCATCTCTCAAAGCTTTTACAGCTTGACGCAGATGCGTTTTTACATGCTTGTGCCCAGCTACATTATCCAGCGAATACTTGGTTTCAACAAATTCAATTAATCCGTAGGCTTCCGCTTCTATTAATTCTTTTTTGGTTTCAGAAAGGCCTTCAAAGGTTATTTTCTCCTTATTTTCACGAGCATGAGAAAGTACGCTACGCACATTTACAAAATTTAAACCGGCTGTTTGTTGAGCAATTATTTCCGGTTTTACTGCCGAGATATTTTTCCACTCATCTTTTTTCGTCTCAAACTGTATGAATTGAAGGCGTTCTTTTTCTGCAGGAATATTAATTTTTATATCTGTGGTATAAGGATTTTGTACCAGTGTTTTGTTTAAATCAGCGAGATTTTCTGTTATTAGAACTGTGGTAAAATCAGAAGCTAAAAACATGGGGTCGTGCGCCCAGCGCGATAAATATACCAGGGAAGTACGGTCTTCATTTCCAATTGAAGAAGCATCACTCATTGGCACAATTGTTTCTGCATAGTCAACTATTAAAGCCACACTTTTTTTCTGATCGAGGCGAAGGCGGAAATATTGCTCTAGCAGAGACATTACCCGAACAGGATCTTTGGGCATTTTTTTAGCGTAGTCGGTTCCGGCAATACTGTCGCGGCCGGCAATAGCCTGATTAAAGTCTGCCTGAGATTCCTTATCCCTGAAATATATCCCGGAGGCGCGGTCATAAAAAATCACAAAATCACGGGCACCAAAAAACTCATCCGATAAAAAGGTTTTAAGGCGGCTGAACTCCATCCCTTTCTCATTTTGCAGTGGCACTAAATCGTGCACATTTCCATGCAGAATAAACTGGTTGATCGTGCGGCTGAGATATTTTCTCGCAAACTCTTGCGACCATTTTGGATAGCTTTCAAACATTGTAATATTTATTTATGAGTTCTTTTTAAAATCAATAAAATCAGACGTTGAAATAAATAAGCTTTCAGACTTCAGCAAAAATTAAAACAGCTAAAGCCTGATAGCTGAAACTACTCAATCAGAATCAACTTTACCGTTTCAATACGACTTGGAGTTGCTTTACTGATGATGAACTTCTTGTTTTCTATAAGAACTTCCTCATTCACTTTTGGAATACGCCCCAGATAATTTATAATGAAACCTGCTACGGTATCATATTGTGAAGGTTCCAGCGGCAGCTCAATTTCCTCAAATTTTTCAATAAGCTCTTCGATTTCTACATTTCCACTTATTACATAAGTATTCGGGGAGATTTTTTTCATAATTTCATCTTCCACGTCGTATTCATCCTGGATATCACCAACTACTTCTTCCAGCAAATCTTCTATAGTTACCATCCCTGCTGTTCCGCCATATTCGTCCAGCACAATGGCTACCGACATATTTGACTGACGAAACTCGGTAAGTAATGCTTTTGATTTTTTGCTGGATGGAACCAATTTTACCGGGCGAATTATTTCATGTAATGATTTTGGATTGTGAAAAAAATCATGGGCGAAAACAACACCAATTACATCATCTATGGAATCACGAAAAACGGGCAATTTAGAATGTCCCGACTGGATAAAAATAGCCAGTACTTCATCCATAGGAGTCTCTTTTTCCACCGCATCTATATCGATGCGCGGAATCATGGATTCCTTTACTCTTTTATTGGAAAGCTCCAGTACATTGTGAAGAATGGCAGAGTCATCTTCATCAATATCTTCGCTACCCCCGCTTTCTCTTAGTTCTTTGAAAATGAGTTCCACATCCTGCCGGCGAAAATAGTTTTCCGCAACCTCGGCATTTGGAACCAGCCACTTTATCAGCACATTAGAAGAATTTGTGGCTATTGAAATAAAAGGACGAAACAGGTAATAGGAAATACGAAGTGGAATTGAAATGATGCCAATCATATTGTCAGCCTGTGCCCGGAAAATAGCCTTGGGTAATATCTCTCCGAAAATCATAATAATTACAGCAGCAATTATTGTTTGGATGAGTAATACCTGTATATCGGTGGGAATAACGCCAAACCACATCTGTGAATAACTTTGCACTGGTTCTACGAGAAAAATAGCCATAAATGTAGCATAGAGCACATTCACAATATTATTACCCACCAAAGTAGTTGTTAAAAAAGTCTCTGGATTCCGTGTGAAAAACTCGATAGAGCCTGCCAGTGCATTTTTTTTGCGTGATGCCACTTCCAGCTTCAGCTTGTTTGCCGTAACAAAGGCAATTTCTGAACCAGAATAAAAACCACTTAACACAATGGTTATGAGGATAAGGAGCACTTCAATCATTCTGATGCTCCTGTTTTAATTAAATTAATAGATGTGCTACCCGATGGAGGTTCGTCTTTCATTAAAGAAATATATGTTCCTATTTACCGGAAAATTTCGGTTTTCTCTTTGTGAGAAATGCTTCTGTTCCCTCTTTAAAATCAGCAGTACCAAACAATTCTCCAAATAGTTTTGCTTCTGATTTGTAGCCATCAGTATTTCCGGCTTCTTTTACGGCAAGTATGGCATTTTTCAGGGCAATCGGCCCCTGCTTCAGCATTGCAGCAAGCATAGATTTGGCGTCTTCAAGAACTGAATTTTCCGAAATTTTATTCACCATGCCAATCTGTAAGGCTTCTTCCGCTTTTGCAAAACGGCCGCTCATAATTAACTCCAGGGCTTTTGCCTTTCCAACCAAGTTTGGAAGTCGTTGTGTACCGCCATAGCCGGGAATTAATCCAAGGCTGACTTCAGGAAGGCCCATCACCGCATTTTGGGAAGCAATCCGGATGTGGCATGCCAGGGCCAATTCGAATCCTCCCCCCAGGGCATATCCATTTACGGCAGCAATGACGGGAATAGTCAGATCTTCAATTGTTTGAAAAATTGCCTGTCCCTTTTCAGAAGTCTCGCTACCGGATTCAGGACTCATTGAGCTCAATTCTTTTATATCTGCGCCGGCAACAAAAGCTTTATCACCACTTCCGGTAATAATCATCCCTCTGATATCAGAATTAGAAGATATGCTGCTTACAGCCTTTTCCAGTTCTTTCAGAACATGTTGGTTGAGTGCATTTAATTTATCCGGACGATTAATGGTGAGCACGCAAATACCGGAATCATCTACTTCCAGCAGAAGCGTTTCGAAAGACTGATTCATTACTTACTCTTTTACTTTATTCGCAGGTTTTATTTCCGTTTCTACATCGGTGGTGAGTTCTTCTAAAATGGAATCAAAATCCAGATCGTTTTCCCACTCGGTGGTGTACTCCGGTAAAATATCCTGATCTAAGTCGTCAATCAATTGTGAAGTTTCTTCTACTTCGGTAAGTAAGTTATCGAGCTGGAAACCAATTTCTTCAGGATTGCTCATGGTCATTGACTGCTCATAAATGTATCTGACTGCATCTTCTATCGTTTCAAGATGAGTTTCACAAACCAGATACTTCTCTTTGGCCACACTGAATTTTTTTAACCGCTTTTGCATAATGGCAACCCGCCGTGCTTTTGTGCGTTTCAGCTTTTCCGACTCAGTGGCTTTTATTTCTTCTATTTGCCGAATTACTTCTTCTTTAAGATTGCCCTCGAGCGATGTATTCAGGTAAATCTCATACCGTTTGATCAGGTCTAGCAAGGTTAGATAATTCCCTAACAGCTCTTCAATTTTTTTGCCAATATTATCCAAAAGCCCCTGCGAGCTATAGGGAAGTTTCTCAAAATTTTCCTGCACGAGTTTAGCAAGATGTTTTAGCACCAGGAATCTTTTTTGAGACCTGCTATCCAGCGATTGAAAAAGTTCTTTTTCGTTATTAGCCGCATGTCGTTCCTTTATTTTCTTAAGGTCCTGCTTTTTCCTGAAACGGGGCAATTTTGGCATAATACCCAGATAAATTAGTTCCAGGCCAAAAACAGTTGTCAGCAGTAAACTGGAGAAATCACCAAAATCGCTGACAAAAAAAGCGGTAAGAGTAAAAACCAGGAGCACTCCCAGGTTAATGGGGTTCATGAATGCTTCGCGGGTATAATTTATGTTGAGTTCTTCGCTCATTTATTATTTCCTGGAGAGTTATCTTGCTTGGGAGATTCTTCTTCATCTTTTTTTGTGCCAATAGTTTTTTCGGCGCGAATCTCATCTGCATGCTTCTCAATTTCTGAGTAGAGCATACCCATTTCAGCTTTCACTTGTTTCAGTGTTTGCCTGGCCTTTTCTTTTTTCAGTTCTTCATCGAGCTCTTCTTCCTTCAATTTGTTACCTGCAACAGAACCTTCATCTTTCAGGCTGTCCATGGCTACATCAAGGCGGGCTTCAACATTTGTTACTTTATCGCGAACTTTTCCAAGGAATTCATCTACCGTTCCCAACAGGTTATCGGCATTCATATTATTTACAGCCTGCACGATTTTGCCCTTTTGCTCGGTTTCTTTAAGGCGTTCTTTAGCCTCACGAATACGCCGGTAATGGTCTTTGTATTCTTCTTTCAGCCGTTCCCGTTCTTGTTCACTTTCAGTACTCATGGCTATTAAGAGCTGCTTTTTTCTTTATTTCCAACTGTTTTTGTAGAATCTTTTTCCTTTTCAGGTTCTTTTTCATCTACCTCAATAGAACCTTTGTCGGCTCCTTCATTCATATCTAATTTGAATTGCTCTACCAAAGATTTCGCCCGAATTTTTTCTGCATTCGCTTCTATTTCCATGGTTTCGGTGTCGATGCTATCGAGGGCAATTTCCATACGGGCTTCATTTTTAGCTGATCTTTCATTGAGGCGGTTAATCATTTCATCGTGAGTTTGATCAATACCTCCTACTTCAAACTGCTCAAGTGTATCGGCAATTCTTGCTTGCCATTCCGCGCGTTCACTGGCTCGTAAAGCTTCTTTGGCTTCCTGTATTTTGCGGTCTTTTTCACGCATAAATACTTTCTTCACCTTTAGTGCTTTCTCATAAGCTCTCTCTGCAAAGGCGAGTTGGTCTTTGGTATGGGCAATAGTCTCCTTCGCCTTTTCCAACTGTAAGGCATAGCCTTCTGCAATATCATCACGATTGGCCTGAATGGCGGATTTTACTTTGGCCGTTAAATCCTGGATAGCCCTTTCGTTGCGCGTCATTTCTTTTTGAAGCATCAACAGGTTGGCTTTAACCGTGGCGATGTTTTCATTCATCTGGGGAATTTGATCATTCAAATCCCTGATATTTTGCTCGAGTATCATTTTTGGATCTTCTATCGAACTTATGAGACCACCGAATATTGATTTTATTGCGCGGATAAATCGTTGAAACATAATTCTTTCCTTTATTTTTTTAAATGCCCAGTTTAACTAAGAACCAAATTAACTGAAAAAAAGTGCAATTGCATAGATTAAAGCTCAAATGCCCTGGTACCCTTTTTGTCTATGATATTACTCACAAGTTTCACTGATTCAGGTTTAGTTCTCTCAATAGTAACTGCCTCATATAATAGTTGCGATGCAGATTCTATTGCTGAGGGCTTGTTCGTATATCCAGTCAAAATTGTTTCACCATTGGTAATTTTATCTCCGATTTTCCTTTTCAATATAATACCGGCCTGTGGATCAACCTCATCTTCCTTCATTTTTCGCCCGGCACCAAGTTCAACAGACGCCATTCCGATATCGAAAGAATCCATAGCTGTGATATAGCCTTCTTTCTCTAATTTTATCTCAAATTCATATTTTGCTTTAGGGTATTTTTTTGGGGATTTAATTATTTCCACATCACCGCCTTGCTCTTCCACTATATCCAGCCACTTCTGGAAAGCCTGTCCATTTTTAATTTGTTGCTTGCTGACTTCCATTCCTTCCGGGATATCTTTCGCCTTGCCTCCAAGATATATCATTGTTCCCGCCAGAAGATGGGTTATTTCCATGATATCATCCGGCCCTTCCCCCTGCATTGCTTCAATACATTCTTCCACTTCAAACCAATTTCCAATTTTAAATCCAAGAGGTTGATTCATATTCGTGATAAAGGCAATGGTTTCTTTCTCGAATTGTGTGCCAATACCCACCAATGCTTCTCCCAGCTTTATTGCATCTTCTGAGTTTTTCATGAAAGCGCCTGATCCTGCTTTCACATCTAAAACGAGGGCATCAATTCCTTCCGCCAGCTTTTTGCTCATAATGCTGCCTGCAATTAAAGGAATAGATTCTACTGTTGCGGTAACATCACGCAGTGCATATAAGCGCTTATCTGCCGGGGCTATTTCTTTGGTTTGGCCAGCCAACACCAAATTGTGTTTAGCTATAATTTCTTTGTATCGGGCCAGATTCATATCTACTTGAAAACCAGGAATGGATTCCAGTTTATCCAAAGTGCCGCCTGTATGCCCTAATCCACGGCCTGAAATCATTGGAACAGGAACTCCAGCACTTGCCACAATGGGAGCCAAAATGAGGGATAGTTTATCTCCTACACCACCGGTAGAATGTTTATCCACTTTTTTCCCCGGAATGTGAGAGAGGTTTACAATTTCTCCTGAGTGCAACATGGCTTCGGTAAGAGCGGCCGACTCCTCGTCATTCAATCCATTTAGAAAAGCCGCCATCAAAAATGCACTGATTTGATAATCAGGAATTTTATCTGCTGTATATAAATTAATAAGATGCTGGATTTCCTCTTTTTGAAGAGTTAATCTATCTCGTTTTTTGCGAATAAGTGAAACTATATTGTATTTTGAAATCATAGCCAAGTATAGCTCATATTGAGCATTTTTTCTCATTCAACATTTTATTTTTGATCAAAGTATTAGCTGACCAAAACCTGTATAAAATTGAACAGTTCATACCTGAAAAGGCTCATGTTACTTTATATGGTCCACAGGAAGGTATTCCTGATCTTGACGGCTTTGATGCATTTCTTGTGCAAACGGTAACCCCTTTGAGTAAAGAAACTCTCCCCAATCCACCTAAAAGGATTAAATTCATAGGTACCGGTTCTTCCGGCACTGACCACATCCACAATAAATATTTTGAGCAGAAAGGAATTACCATAGCTGATGCCAAAGGATGTAATGCCCCGGCAGTGGCTGAATATGTGATAACTGCACTTTTACTTTGGCGGGAAAAACATCAACCCGAAAAGAAGATTGAAAAAGTGGGGGTAATTGGCGCCGGAAAAGCGGGTTCAGCGGTGATAAAGCTTCTTCAGAAGTTTGGAATTGAATATGCTGCTTATGACCCACCGCGAGCTGAGGTTGATGCAGAATTTAAATCTGCAACTTTGGATGAAGTACTGGATTGTCCCATTCTCACATTTCATGTTCCACTTACAAAAACCGGGCCCTATGCTACCTTTCATTGGCTGGATGAAGCGAAATTATCCGGTAGAAAATACAGGCTAATCATAAATGCAGCGCGTGGCGGTGTGATAGATGAAAAGGCTTTATTAAAAGCACACACAGAAAAACAGGTAGAGCATTTTGTTTTGGATGTATGGGAAAATGAGCCTGATTTTAATACCGAAATGGCTGAACGAACATTCATTGCTACTCCCCATATTGCCGGTTATTCGGAGCAGTCTAAAATTAATGCCACCCAAATTATTTGTGATAAACTGGCCACTTATTTTGAACTCGATCATTTTACCACTCCACATAAAATGTTGCCTAAAATTGTGGAGATGGAGCCTATCAAATATGATTTAAAAAAGATATTAAGGCGCTTGAATCCTATCCTTGAATATGAAAAAGCCTTTCAGGCCTTATCCTATCACAGAAATAAAAAACTCCTTTTTCGAAAGCTTCGGAATGATTTTCCCTTCCGCTTTGAATACCCATACCTGAAAATCAGCAATGAGTTATTTAATGGATTTGAGGAATTGCGAACACTTGGTGTACAACCCAAAGTTAAAAGCTAAATTCCGACAGCCATAGTTTGGGCTATTCACCGCTATTCCTGCTAATTTGGCTTTAGACCTAAAAGTAAACGTTTATTTTTTTAAAAGTTATATCTCAGCTTTTTTACCTGTACTTTGTATATTAATTTTGCAATTTATAGCTAATTATGATTTCTTTAGCCGATTAAAAAGAGTTTAACAGAAGTAAACCTATTTGCTTTAAAACTCACAGCTATAAAAACTTTAATTAGTAAATAATTAACAAATCAATAATTCTATGGATAATCTAAAAAGACTTAGTCTACTATTATTTGTTTCACTTTTCCTTGTACAGGTAAGCGAAGCACAGCAATTATTTGTAAGTGGTAGTTTAAACCTTACATCATCAAGTAGTGAACAAACAGTAGGTGGTACCACAGATGAGGGGCCAACAACATCAACATTCGGACTAAATCCTAAGGTTGGATATTATGTATCTGAAGATTTAGCAATCGGGGCGGGTATCGGTTTTAATAGAAACAAAACTACTACACCTGGAAATCCCGAAACTGTAAGAACTGGAAGTAACTTCTATCTTAATCCTTTTGCACGTTATTATCTTCTTAATGAAGGAAGATTTGGTGTTTTCGGGGAAGGCGGACTTACCTTTGGATTTGGCTCATCTGAAGTATCATCTGGTGGAACTACAAATGAAGGACCCAGTGTAAGCACTTTTGAAATTTATGCAGCGCCGGCCATAGAATTTGCATTAACTGATATGGTTGCATTAGAAGCGAGAATTGGAAGCCTTGCTTTTGAGACAGAAAAAGAGGAGACTGATCTTGGTGGTGGTACTACTTCAACCGATAAAAGCAGTAGTTTTGGATTACGACTATTTCCAAATTCTTTTAATTTTGGAATAAGAGTCTCCTTATAAAAATACTTCTACTATTCATAAAGCCCGGACTAATACTCCGGGTTTTTTTATTTTAGCTGCCTCATCCTGAAATAGGTTGACACAACCTATAAAAGGAGCTGATTCTTAATCCAGACCTAATATCTTCCGGTTTAATTTTTCATCTGCCCCGGAACTTGCGAAATCATCAAAAGCTTTTTCGGTTACTTTAATAATGTGATCAGAAATAAATTTAGCGCCCTCTATTGCACCCTGCTCCGAATCTTTAATACAGCATTCCCATTCTAATACAGCCCACCCATCGTAGCCATACCGGGATAATTTGCTGAATATACCTCTGAAATCTATTTGGCCATCGCCCAGCGATCGGAATCGACCGGGACGATCTACCCAACCTTGATAACCACCATACACTCCGCTTCTCCCGGTAGAGTTAAACTCTGCATCTTTTACATGAAACATGTTTATGTGCTCGTGATAAATATCGATGAAGTCCAGGTAATCCAGTTGTTGTAATATGAAATGACTGGGATCATAAAGAATCTTTGCCCGCGGATGATTTCCGGTAGCTTCTAAAAAGCGCTCAAAGGTGATGCCATCATGCAGATCTTCGCCGGGATGTAATTCATAGCACACATCCACACCCTGTTCATCAAATACATTCAGGATAGGATTCCAGCGTTTAGCTAACTCAGCAAATCCATCCTCAACCAGGCCGGCAGGCCGCTGTGGCCATGGATACATTGTATGCCATAAAAAGGCTCCGGAAAAGGTGGCGTGCACATCAATACCCAGGTTGCGGCTCGCTTTGGCTGCCAATTTTAATTGGTCGATTGCCCACTCGGTTCGTGCACTGGCATTATTACGAAATTCTTCAGGTGCAAAACCATCAAACATTTCATTGTAGGCCGGATGTACGGCTACCAATTGTCCCTGCAAGTGCGTTGAAAGTTCAGTTATTTCTACCCCTGTTTCCTGAATTCTACCTCTATATTCCTCCGCATAGGTTTTGCTTTCAGCTACTTTTTCCAAATCTATAAGTTTTGTTTCCCAGGTTGGGATTTGAACTCCCTTGTAACCGATGTCAGCCGCCCATTTACAGATGGTTTCAATTTCATCAAATGGCGGTTCTCCCCCGGCAAATTGGGCTAAAAATAATGCAGGTCCTTTTATTGTTTTCATCATAGTATAAATTCCGTCCATTTTTGGTTTGAATTGGATGATTTAATCATCGTTTCTATAAAAGCCATGCCCCGAACGCCGTCCTCAACAGTGGGGAAATCATAGCTTACTATTTCCTTCAGATCATTATTTTTATGATCCTGAACGGCCTCAGAAAAAGCCAGGTAAATATTGGCAAAAGCTTCCAGATATCCCTCGGGATGTCCCGCCGGTAATCTTGTATTTTTTTGTGCGATATCAGATAAATACCCGGTCCCGGCTCTAAATACTTGCACCGGTTCATCAAGCATTTTTACCAGTAAACTATTAGGATCAGTGTGGGTCCATTCCAGGCCCCCTTTTTCACCATAAACCCGTAATTTCAGATCGTTTTCTTCACCGGCAGCGATCTGTGTGGCAATCAATACACCGGAAGCTCCTTTTCCAAATGTAAGTAAAGCAGAGGCGTCATCATCCAGGTTTCGCCCTTCAACCGCGGTATTAAGTTCGGCGCAAATTTTTTCAATATTCAACCCTGATACATACTCAGCGAGATTGGCGGCATGAGTTCCGATATCCCCCACTGCCCCGCCGGCACCCGAACGTTTGGGATCGGTTCTCCAGGAAGCCTGCTTGTTTCCAGCTTCCTCCAGCGATGTAGATAACCATCCCTGCGGATACTCAACATAAATCTTGCGAATTTTACCATACTTCCCATTTGCCACCTGATGTTTGGCTTCTTTCACCATTGGATAGCCAGTGTAAGTATGAGTAAGAGCCAGAATCAGCCCGGTCTCATCCACCTTTTGTTTTAGATTTTTGGCTTCTTCAAGATTAAAAGCGAGAGGCTTGTCAATGATCACATGGAAGCCAGATTCTAATGCTTTCATAGCCGGATCTGTGTGAACGTGATTTGGTGTTACGATAGCCACCGCATCAATCTGTTCATCTTCAGGAAGTTGCTTTTCCTTTTCAAACAATTCATCATAAGAATCATACACTCGCCCCGGATCAAGACCCAGTTCCTTTCCTGTTTTTTGTGATTTCTCTGCTTTACTGCTGAAGGCGCCTGCTACTAATTCCAGTCTGCCATCCAGCCATGCGGCATTGCGATGAACGGCACCGATAAAAGCATCCGGCCCGCCTCCAATCATTCCAAATTTGATTTTTTTCACTACCAATAGTCAATTAATTTGATTTAATTGTATGATCTGTTTTTTAGACCGATTTATCAAGAAAATTGAAAATTTAGAAATTATCAGCAGAAGGGACATAGCAAAGGGTTATTCGGGAGCTTTCTTTCCTCACACTCAATATATGTCTTTCGGTTTTTTTTTGATCTGAGAAAGCAATAAATCCTAAACTAATATAAATCTATGAGTACCAAGCGATCAGTAAACGCACGTCTGAGTGTAATGATGTTTCTGCAATTTTTTATTTGGGGCGGATTTTTCGTCACAATGGGAAGATATCTTTTGGAGGTTTTTCAGGGAGCTGAAGGTTTAAATTCGATAATAGGCCAGGCTTATGCCACTCATAACTGGGCCGGACTTTTAGCGCCCGTTCTTATCGGATTAGTTGCCGATCGATATTTTAATGCAGAACGTGTGAATGCAGTTTGTCATTTACTCGGAGCAGGATTGCTTTGGTATGCAGCATCCATAACAGAACCCGGCCTTTTTATTTGGGTGATGCTGGCTTATTTCATGCTTTACATGCCTACTCTTGGACTGGTGAATGCAATTTCCTTTGCCAATATCGGCGATCCTGATAAAGAATTTCCAGCTATCAGAGTTTGGGGAACAGTAGGCTGGATAATTGCCGGATTTGTAGTAGCTCAAACTATCTTAGGCTTTGTAGATATTTCATTCATAAGTGCCCTTACCGGGGTTGAAAATGTGCAGGCAACGGGTATCCCTCTTCAAATGTGTGCAATTATTTCGGTGGTATATGGTCTTTATAGCTTCACGTTACCGGCTACCCCTCCGGCAGAAAAAGGGAAAAAGTTTAGCATTGGGGAAGCACTTGGTTTAGATGCCCTCAAACTGCTGACTAATAAAAACTTTTTGGTTTTTAGTGTGTGTAGTTTCGCCATTAGTATTCCACTTGCATTCTACTATGCCCGCACCAACGATTTTGTGGCAGCTGTAGCTTTTGGCGATGAATCGGCTTCATTTATGGCTATTGGTCAGATGAGTGAAGTATTGTTTATGGTATTAATTCCTGTATTTCTGGCTCGCCTGGGTGTGAAGTGGATGCTTCTTGTCGGGATGCTTGCCTGGACTGCCCGATATTTACTCTTCGGTTTATATCCCGGTTCTGTCTCCCTGATCGTTCTTGGAATTGCCCTTCACGGTGTTTGTTATGATTTCTTCTTTGTTACCGGACAATTATATGTAGATAAAAAAGCCCCGAAACATCTTCGCGCAAGTGCGCAGGGATTTTTTAACCTCCTCACCTATGGAGCAGGAATGTTGATTGGTAATTATATGCTGGGCTGGTGGGGCGACCGCATTGCCCTTGATGGTTCTACAACCGAAGGCTGGTTTTCAGGAGCATTCTCTTTTTGGGTAATGCCGGGAATTCTTGCCTTGGCCGTAGCCGTCATGTTTGTAGTTCTTTTCCGCGATGATGTGGACGTAGCCAAAGAAGAAGCTGAAAGCATTATAACCGATACCGAAAGTGGTGATGTGGATTTAGCTCCATCATAGGAAGTTTTGCCTTCGAACAGCCCCGGCATGGAAAAACGCTGGGGTAAATCCGAATGATCAGAATTTAACCACAGATTTGTTACCAGGTAGATATTAATAAAATTAATTGATTATTTAGCCGCAGGTAAGAAAACATCAACCCAGATTATTTGATCATGGCAATCTCCCGACGAAATTTTTTGAAATCTACAGCCTTCACCACCGGTGGTATCATGATGAGCACTACTAACCCCTCTCTTCTTTTTTCTCAAAACCGAAAATTTAATTTTGAAATTTCACTCGCCCAATATTCTTTGCATCGTACGCTATTCGGTGGTGAATTAAAGACGCTGGATTTCCCGGAAAAAGCGAAAAATGAATTTGGGATAAACGCTGTTGAATACGTTAATCAATTTTTTGCGGATAAAGCTGAAGACTCGAAATACCTTGCTGAATTAAAAGACCGAACGGACGATCTTGATGTCAGGAATTTGCTGATTATGATAGACGGGGAGGGAATGCTTTCTTCACCGGATGATGCCGAACGAAATAAAGCGGTTGAAAATCATCAAAAATGGATAGATGCGGCAAAATATCTTGGCTGTCACTCTATTCGGGTGAATTTAAACGGATCCAGTGATAAAGATGAATGGATCTCAACTTCTGTGGATGGACTCGGAAAATTAGCTGAATATGGTGCCGAAAATGAGATTTATGTGATTGTAGAAAACCATGGAGGGCTCTCCTCTGATGCTTCTCTGCTTGCGGAGGTTATGGAACAAATCGGAAGTAACTATGCCGGCACATTACCTGATTTTGGAAACTTCTGCATTCGCCGTGATACAGGTGAATTATATGAAGGTGAATGCGTGGAAGAATATGATATCTACAAAGGAGTGAAAGAAATGATGCCCTACGCCAAGGGAGTTAGTGCAAAATCGTACGATTTTGATGAAGAAGGAAATGAAACTACCATCGACTTCTCAAGAATGCTGAAAATTATCAAAGAGTCTGGATTTTCAGGGCATATAGGCATCGAATACGAAGGCAACAGATTGGGTGAAGATGAAGGAATTATAGCTACAAAAAAACTACTCGAAAATGTTCGGGCACAGATGTAGAAACTCACTCTGCTACAAAATCTTTAAGAATCACCGAAGCAAAAATTTGAGTGTCATTGTCATAGGTGAGGGAAAGCCTCCCGGACTGTCAGTAAAGGAATTTTCTCTGATCAAACACCAAACAATTTTTTGGCAGTCTCTGTGGTTTTAGCATCAATTTCATCCAGGCTCATTTTGAAAATATCAGCGAGTTTTTGAGTGGTATATTTCATGAAGGCGGGTTCATTTCGTTTGCCTCGTTTGGGAGTTGGTGAGAGATAAGGTGCATCTGTTTCAAGTACCATTTTATCTAAAGGAAGTTGAGCAACTGTTTTATCAACTCCCGCATTTTTGAAGGTTATCACTCCCCCAATCCCCAGATGCAATCCCAAATCAATAGCTCGTTTTCCCTGTTCTACTGTACCATTAAAACAGTGCCAGATGCCGGTTATGCTGCCATCCTGTTCCTGCTCAATAATTTCCAGCATATCTGCTGTGCTATCCCGGTTATGAAGAATAATCGGCTTTCGCACTTCTTTGGCCACTCTGCAATGCGCATGCAAGCTTATCTTTTGTTCAGCCTTTCGTTCGGTACTCCAATGATAATCCAATCCGGTTTCACCAACTCCATAGATTTCATCTCCTGCGCAAAGTTCAAGCAATCGCTTTTCAAAATCATCATCAAGCTCTTCCACATCGCAGGGATGAAGTCCGGCCATTTTGTATAACCTGATTTTTCCAGGGCTGAATTCTTCCATTTGAGTTAATGAGTCAAAATCGATTGCAGGCATAAAAATTGCATCAACACCTGCCTCAGCGGCACGATTCATTACTTCATCACGATCTTCATCAAATTGGTAGAGGTAAATATGAGAGTGGGTATCGATCACTGTTTAATTACATTTCTTGATTTGGATTAACGGGATTGATTAACTCTGTGGTTTTTTCCTTGTCCCTATCGAGGTTCAAATCCCAAAAGAGGAAAAATAAGATATTCTCTGTGGAATAATTCATTATTACCTATATTTTCCGCTTCTATCATCTTGAGCTATTAATTGCAGGTGCCTTCAAACCTGTTCTAACCTGAAAATTTCTACAACATATATGTTCTCATTCATCCGACCTGAATTTGAAAAGTACGAGAAAATACCTTCAAAAGTATTTAAAGACGCAAAGGATGGATCCAAATATATAGCGGATGAAATAGCAGATTTAATTCGACAAAAAAGTAAAAAAGGTGAATTTGCTGTACTTGGTTTGGCTACCGGTTCAACTCCCACACAGGTATATGATGAATTGGTCAGAATGCATAAAGAAGAAGGTTTAAGCTTTCAGAATGTAATCACTTTTAACCTGGATGAGTACTACCCGATGGATCCTGAATCCATCCACAGCTATGTTCATTTTATGAATGAGTATCTGTTCAACCACATCGATATAAAAAAAGAGAATATAAATATACCGGATGGCACGGTAAACAAAGATGATATCTACACCTATTGCACCAATTATGAGAAGAAGATAGACGCTGTTGGCGGGTTAGATATTCAGATATTGGGAATCGGGCGAACCGGCCATGTCGGCTTTAATGAACCCGGCTCTTCCGTAAACTCTAAAACTCGCCTTGTTGCTTTAGACAGCCTTACAATTTTGGATGCCGCAAGCGGATTTTTCGGAGCTGAAAATGTTCCAAAAAGAGCCATTACCATGGGTGTAGGAACTATTCTGAAAGCAGATCGCATTTTTATGATGGCTTGGGGGGAAGGAAAAGCTGATATCATTTTGAAAGCGGTAGAAGGAGAAATCACCCCACAAATTCCAGCCACTTTTCTCCAAAAGCATCTTCGCACGGAAGTTATTCTTGATGAGGCCTCTTCAGCAGAACTCACGCGTTCAAAAACTCCATGGCTGGTTGGGCCACTCGACTGGACAGATGAGTTGTTGCGGAAAGCCGTAGTGTGGCTGAGCCTTCATATTGGCAAGCCAATTCTTAAGCTCACAGATGAAGATTACAGCGAACATGGAATGAACGATATTATCACAGATATTGGATCTGCTTATGATATTAACATCCGCATTTTTAATGAAATTCAGCATACCATAACCGGCTGGCCCGGCGGTAAACCAAACGCAGATGACATTCACCGCCCCGAGCGCAAAAAACCCTTTCCTAAAAGAGTGCTCATTTTTAGCCCTCATCCGGATGATGATGTTATTTCTATGGGTGGTACTTTTATCCGGCTGGTGAATCAGGGACATGAGGTGCATGTAGCTTATCAAACATCTGGAAATATTGCGATTTTTGATGATGAGGCCATTCGTTTTGCCGATTTTGTATCTGATTACCACGATTCCTTTAACATCGAAAATAAAGAAGTGAAAGATCTTCTGGATGATGTTCGCTCTTCCATCAAAAATAAGGCGGCTGGTGAAGTTGATACCGAAGAAGTAAAAACTATAAAAGGGCTCATTCGGCAGGGAGAAGCAAAAGCAGCCTGCAGATATGTGGGATTGCCGGATGAAAATATTCATTTCCTGAATATGCCATTTTACGAAACAGGAAAAGTCAGGAAAAAGCCTCTCAGTTCCGGTGACATCAATATCATTAAAGACCTGATTTTAGAAATTAAACCACACCAGATTTATGCAGCGGGTGATTTATCCGATCCGCATGGAACCCATCGGATTTGTTTGATGGCTATTTATCAGGCTATGCGGGAATTAAAAGATGAACCGTGGATGAAAGATTGCTGGACATGGTTGTATCGCGGGGCCTGGCAGGAATGGGATATTGATGAAATTGAAATGGCCGTTCCCCTTAGCCCAAAAGAAACAGATCAAAAACGAAAAGCAATTTTCAAGCATCAATCCCAAAAAGACCGGCCGCTTTATCCGGGTACAGATAAACGGGAATTTTGGCAACGCGCCGATGACCGTACCCGAACCACTGCCAGGCTTTATGATGATTTAGGACTAGCGGAATATGAAGCAATGGAAGCTTTCGTCCGCTGGAAAGAATTAGATTAGCAAAAATCTGATCTGACTGTCAGCAACAATAGGACCGACACAAATAAACATTAAGGGAATATGAACTTTATCTCAAATTTTAAAAAGAATCCATGGTCCTGGATTCCCACTTTATACTTCACCCAGGGTTTGCCTTATGTGATGGTGGTTACGGTTTCTGTAATCATGTACAAGGATCTTGGGATTCCGAATGCAGAGATAGCCCTCTACACCAGTTTGCTTGCGCTCCCCTGGGCTTTTAAGCCGGCATGGAGCCCCTTTATCGATATTTTCAAAACCAAGCGCTGGTGGACCTATCTCATGCAAGGTTTGATTGGAATATCTTTTGCAGGAGCCGCTCTTACACTTGGAACCCCCTACTTTTTCGGAGGTTCTTTGATCTTTCTGTTTGTGATCGCTTTCGGGTCAGCCACACATGACATTGCCGCTGATGGTTTTTATATGTTAGCTCTGGACGAAGCCGATCAATCTTTCTTTGTAGGAATTCGCTCCACTTTTTTCCGGCTTGCAATGATTAGCGGGGAAGGCCTTCTTGTAGTTTTAGCTGGCATCATTGCAACTTCTTCAGGAAGTGTCAGTTTTTCATGGATTTCGATATTGGGGATAGTAGCTCTTTTGATGCTTGTGATGGCCGGTTATCATGGAATTATGCTGCCTAAGCCGGCTGGTGATTTTCCGGTTAGAAATGAAGGCGAATCTCCTTTTAAAGCAGTTTGGGAGACTTTTGTAGAGTTTTTTCAAAAAGATCAGATCCTGCTGGCCATCCTGTTCATTATGCTTTATCGTTTTGGTGAAGGACAGCTCGTAAAGCTCGCTGCTCCATTTTTATTGGATGCTCGTGATCTTGGCGGGTTAGGATTAACAGTGACAGAAGTGGGTGTTATAAATGGCACAATCGGACTGATTGCATTAACTATCGGTGGAATTTTAGGCGGTATTGTAATCTCCCGACACGGATTAAAAGCCTGGCTTTGGCCGATGATCATTATCATGAATTTACCCAATGCCGCTTACTGGATTTTGGCCCATTATCAGCCTGAATCCTATGTTTTAATCAGCGGCTTGGTGGGACTTGAGAAGTTCGGATATGGTTTTGGTTTTGCGGCTTTTCTCATGTACCTGATTTACATTGCAAGAGGAAATCATAAAACCGCACATTACGCCTTTGGAACTGCCCTGATGGCTTTTGGCATGTCCATCCCCGGAGCCATCAGCGGGTTTATTCAGGAAGCAATTGGCTACGAGTACTTCTTCATTTGGGTACTGCTTTCCGCCATTCCAATCTTCATCTTAACACCCTTTGTGAGAATAGATCCCGATTTCGGCAAGAAAAAAGAATGATAGAAATTTTAGATTTTAGATTTTGAATTATGGATTGATGGGCCCTGAAAGACTCTATCAAGTTCTACTCATTTGCCATAAGATTCACTTCACAAAACCTAAGGTTCGGGAAAACCTATGATCATCTATCGCCTGTTCCCAAAAATGCGGAGCATGAAAATGAACATGTTGATGAAATCGAGGTAAAGAGCCAAGGCTCCCATAATGGCACCTTTTCTACCCTCCTCTGATTCCGACTCTACTTTCAAACTCATAGCTTTTATTTTTTGTGTGTCGTAGGCAGTTAAGCCAACAAAAACGAGCACACCGGCGTAAGTTACCACCCAGTAAAGCATTTCATTGTGCCAGAAAATATTTACCACACTGGCAATAATCACGCCTATCAAACCCATAAATAGGATATTTCCCCAGGATGAAAGATCACTTTTTGTGAAATATCCGTAGGCGCTCATCACACCAAAAGTGCCGGCTGTAATGAAAAAAGTAGATGCGATGGATCCGGCGGTATAAATCAAAAAGAAAATGGAGAACGTGAGCCCGTTCAATGCAGAGTAAAGTAAAAATAAAGCGATGGCTTTATTGGAGGTCATGCGTTCTATAGAACTTGAAAGCCAAACTACCAGGCCTAATTCAGCGATTAGAATTCCAAAAAAAATGAGTTGATTTCCCATGATGAGGTTAATCAGTGTATCAGAACTTGCAGTTCGTAATGCCACAAATCCGGTGATGGCCAGCGCCAGAGCCATCCAGCCGTAAACTTTATTGATAAAACTGGCCTGAATGCTTTGTACTTCTGAGGCGCTTAAATGTTGAACGTTCATAGATGATCTTTTTTGAAAATTTTAGTGTAAAAACAATCAATCTGCTAAACTAACAGATTAATAATTTAGTGTGAAAATTATAAAATAAGTTGCTGAATGGTAAGATTTACTGATCCTAGTTTGGAATGTTGTAAGCTTTAGAATATAATCTTTGCAGATTAGAAAATTACCGAGGGGACAAAATAATTATGATCAGAACAGAATCCGTCTCAGTTTCACCAGAAACCTTGAAAGAAAAAATAAAAGAACTGGTTGAAAGTGAAAAAACGAAGCAAGGGAAATTTTTTAATCTTTTTATAAATGCTCTGATTTTTCTGTCAATTATTAGCATTTCAATAGAGACCCTCCCAAACCTTAATGCTGGTTATAAAAGCGCTTTAAATCTATTTGAAATTTTTTCGGTGATTATATTTTCTATAGAATACATTACTAGAATTTCAGTAGCTGATAATAAAAAACAATACATTTTCAGTTTTTATGGAATGATTGATTTAATTGCAATCATTCCATTTTATTTGTCTCTAGGAATTGATATTCGGTCATTGAGAATTTTTCGATTACTTAGATTAGCAAGAATTTTAAAAGCCACACGATACTGGAAGGCTATACGTCGGCTGAAATATGCATTTATATCTATCAAAGCCGAGCTAGTTATTTTTATTGCAATCACTTTTGGTGTGTTATATATAGCTGCAATAGGAATTTATTATTTTGAAAATCCTTCACAACCGGAGGAATTTAAATCAGTTTTTCACAGCTTATGGTGGGCTATTGCCACATTAACTACAGTAGGCTATGGTGATGTCTATCCTATAACCATGGGCGGTCGTTTATTCACATTCATTATTTTAATGATTGGTATAGGTCTGATATCAGTACCAACTGGTTTAATTAGTTCGGCACTTACAAAAAGTTTAAAAAAAGAAAATAATATTTAAAGCCAGTTATAGGTTAATCACTCTTATCATGAACCGAACCAATAACTTACTTTCACCAAAAATATGTTGGTAGGTTTTGCATCAAATAATCCATCGAGGTCGCGGCCAAGATTAAAATCTCCCCGGCCGATGGAATCGTTACGCTGTTGTTGCCACACAAAATATAAGGTTGAACCGGGTGAATACTCCCAACGGAATACTGCGTTTCCCTGTACCGATCGAAAATTGAAATCAGGGTTTGCAAATGAAAATGAAGGGGAGTTTCCAGCTCCATCGGGATCTACTGTGTAAGTTCCATTAGTTTCAGCAATTGTACCTTTATCGCTTCCGTACACGTCAAAATTATAAGATAAGGGTTCAGATAATTCTTTTATGCTGGTGAATTCTCCCGTGGAAATAAAAGGCCTCGCATAAGTTTGTAAACTCATTTTAGGAGAGAATGTCCAATTCAGCCTGATACTTGCAACCATAGTTTTCTGCCTTATATCAGCAAAGACATACCGATTTCCATAGGTGGATGTTGCTGCATTATCTGCAACAGTTGAGATATACTGCTGAGTATTTTTTTGATAAATAAATTCGGGAGAAATGCTAAGCTGGATAAAAGTGGTAGGAAGTAAAGTTATCCCCGCCCAAATATCATTATCAAAACCGCCTTCAGAATCCTGCCTTTGAAAGGTCCCAAAATGAAAAGAAACTTTTTTGTTTTGGTTTGTATTCAGGTTCATATTAAAATTTACATTTTTTGGCCTCTCTATAACAGGCCCTCCTCTTGTAACACGGTCAGAGAATTGCTTGCCGTTATAATTAGAGTTGTAGTTCACTGTCCAAAGGTTATCAAAGCGGATAAAACCACCTACTCCATAATTATGATTTATCCGGTCCCCATCATAATTCCAGGCATTCCCTGTAAAAAACCAGTGTTCATAATATTGAAGTAAGGCAGGATCTGTTTCCCGGTACACAATTCCGCCATTTATAGATCGATAATCTGCCCGGTTCATGAAACCGATATCATTAGTTTCGTAGCCGGGACTCACTTCAGAATAAGTCAGAGAAGTTAACCAGTTATCATCTCCCCCTCTTTTTTGAATACTCATTTCGGTAGCAAAACCTGCTAAACTTGTTTTGTTGGGATCTACCGAAAGGTGATCCGAGTCAACTCTGTTATAATATCTGGCCGGGGAATTTTGAGCTAAAGAGATGGCTTCTTCACTCCCATTGATTTTACTATAGGAAATAGTTCCACTTGTAACCCAGTTTTTATTGTTGAAGTTATGCTCGAAGTCAACACCGCCGAGATAGGCTGAAGACCTCAAAAAATCTTCAAAGTAGGTATTACTGATATTCCGGTTTACCGCACTCACAAATCCGCCGAAATAGGTATTACCCTCATTAATGTCTTTTTTAGTTCTTGCAACCAAATAATTGGTGGCAGGTTCAACCGCAAAATTGCTCTCATTTCCTGGAACCGACTGGTATTCGGCATTTTCTTTTAAGGTATAAGCATCTAAAATTCCGACAGACCAGCCCTTTTTTGTTTTGCCGCTTAATTTTGCAGCTGTTGCAATTGTAGTAAAATCCGGCCGGTCTATATAGTCGGCATCAATATTTGCGCGACTGGCATTTCCTTGTGGAGAGCGGCCAATTCTGCGTGAATAAAAAGTAATCGGATTACCAAAACGGCTGTAGGTTTTTGTATCCCCAAAACGAAAAATATCATTCCCTTCAAGAAAAAAAGGCCGGCGTTCAGAAAAGAAATTCTCATTTGCCGTCAGGTTTATTACGGCGGGATCAGCTTCCACCTGGCCAAAATCGGGATTTATAGTAGCCGTTAAGGTAAGATCGGATGTGACTCCATATTTAATATCACCGCCCATTCCACCGGCAAATTCATTGCGACTATAATACGGGTTAGAAGTGCTGGTTTTTGGAACTCTAATCATATTACCTGATAAATAAGGAGTTATTTCAAGCCGGCGGGGTTCTTTCAAATTCCTGATTCCATTCAATCGCCCAAATTTAGAAACCATACCGGTTGTATTTAGATCAGTTGGTGCCCAATAAGAGATTTCACCATTTCGTGCCAGCCTGCGCTGAAAATTTATACCCCATTGCTGTTCGGCGTTTTTTGAACTAAACCGCAACTGAGAAAGGGGAATCTTTAACTCAGCCGACCATCCCGTTTCAAGTATTTGAGTATTACTTTCCCATACCGCATCCCACAAAATATCTTCGCTATTATCATCATAGTACAGTACATCTTTTTGAACTCCACGAGGATTTATCGCGAAAGTAAAAGCTGTTCGTTTATCATTATAACTATCCAGGCTTACATACACCCAATCACTTGATTCGCTCCCATCTCTGCGAAATAAAGATGCTAAAATGGAATCCGGATTAGAATCATATGCCGTTATTCCCACATATAAAGCGGCATCGGTATATAACAACCTGACTTCCGTTTTTTCGGTCGCAGGTTTTCCATCATCAGGTTGCCGCTGAGTAAAACCCGTGGCCACCGGAGCTTTTTTCCAAACATCTTCAGTAGTTATTCCATCCAGGGTTATCAGGCCATCATCAGAAATTCTGAGTGAATGCATCTCCGGGTTTTCTGATGTTCCCAATCGGACCATATCGGTTGCGATTGAGTCGTTATTTTTTCTGTGGGATGTCTGGGCCGAAACCTCCAAACACAAACATAGCAATAGTAAGATGAGTGATGATTTTTTCATTTTCAAAGAGGGTTTTAAGAGTAAATTAAATCAGCCCTAAAACCCCTATCAGCTGGGGTTATGCTGATTTATTATTTAAATAATTAGACGAATCAGGAAATAAGGTTGCAGTAATTTTATTATTTTTTGCGAATGGAAATGTCACCATGCAGCGTTTTGAACAAGAATTCCGGGCCGCCTCCATTTACTTCGCCGAGTACCCATTTATTCACTGTAACTTTGTATTTTTCATTATTTCTAATCTTGTTATTACTATTGCTATTGTTTACTTCGGTAGCGGATGAAGAACGGTCGATCGCCATGTCAAAATTCGTGTAGACATCTCCCCATTCAGTTTTCATCTTTGCTGAGAATTTGGCATTTGCAGGAAAGGCTACTTCAATATCTCCATTCACACCTGTAAACGACATTGGAACATTTTCTCTTATCCTGACAAAATCTACTTCAATATCTCCATTCACACTGTTTACCAATACTGAGCCCGAAATGTTGGTTAGTTCTATATCCCCATTTACGGAATTGATTTCCAACTCGCCTTCCAGTCCATCTATTTGTACATCACCTTGTGTGGCATTCAATTTCAGAGAGAAATTTTGGGGAACAAAAACCACTAGCTCTAAATCGCTAGGCATTGGGCCGGTTTTAACTATTACCTCGTTATTGTTTTCCGTTACTTCCAGGCCAACACCACCACTGGAAATACGGCGCATTCCATTTCGGGATGTATCACGCTGATCGGTCTTTTTATTCCCGTCATACCGGACAATCACATCATTTTCCTGATGAGCTCGAACTACAATTTCATCGGAAAAGACAGCATTGATTATCAGGCTTCCCGCTTTCCCAGGGTTTGATAGCGGCACCCTCAGATCATTTTGAGCAATTGCAGTACCTGATATTAAACTTACAACTACTACTAAGATGGGGTAAAAATACATTTTCTTCATTTTCTGATCCTTTTATAATTTATAATTTTCTTTGCTTGATGAAGGCGCTGCCATTAACTATTTGAAAGCTGATTATTGGCCCGCCATCACCAATTTTTATCGGAGATGTTTGTTCGACTTTAAATTTTTTAGAGCCTTCATCACTAGTTTGCTTAATTCTGTTTGGTAAATGGTGAATGTTCTCGAAGTCTGTATAGAGGTCACCGTGCAAACTTTGAAAGGTTACAATTGCTGATAAATTTTGAAGAGCTTCAATTTCAATTTCACCATTTACGGTTTTAAAACTGGCATCTGTTTCAGGATTTTCAGCAAATAAAACGCTGATATCACCATTCACTGTATTCGCATGTGTTTCTCCTGAAATTTCCTGCAAAATTATATTTCCATTCACATTATTTGCACTGACTCCATTTCTCATGTTCCTAACCAAAACCTCTCCTCCATTGATGGTTGAGATTTTTGACATCAGGTAAAAAGGCACCTGCAACTCAAGGTTAAATTCAAATTGAACTCGATTTTTATCTCTGCCATTACTGTTCCAGTTAAATCTCAGGTCACCATGTTTTTCCCTCATTTCTACACCGGGAGCCTGAATATATGCGTAGATTTTATTCTGAAATTGATACTTGGCCAGATAAACTTTCTCAGCTTCAGATTCTTCAATATCCCCTCTTTTTTTCCAGACGGTTTTGGTGCCGGTGATTAAAATTTCATCCCCCTTATATCCTGTGACCCTTACATCTCCATTGATGTTTTTCATGGAAAAAATAGTATTCGCATTAAATTCAGATGCAGGAAATATCAGCTGCACCGTTTCCTGGATTTGATTAGAAGAATTAGGAGCTTGCGCTTGAGAAAGACCGATTGAAAAAAGTAAAATACATAGGGATAACGTTTTCATTTGATGCCTCACATTAATACGGCTATACTGTTTTGGAGTTTTTGTTGTACGGTAAAATCAAGTTCCCTTTCTTCCAACAACTGTTGGAATTCCGGGGTAGAGTTTTTTAATTCGAGTTCTATCATAGCGTCAGCAAGCTCCACAATTACCACCGGCGATTCTTGTTTAATGATCGATTTTACTAAGCCTTCGCGAACCTGCTCATTTTCTCCCCACCGTTTCAAAGCTTCAATACTTTGCACCCGCACATTTACACTCGGATCGTCATTCAGCGTAAATAACAGCGCACGAATGGCATTATCATCTGCTGAAGGAAGTTTGCTGCTTATATTCACTGCTTTCAGCCTTTCGGTAGCGGAAGCCCCTTCCAGTAAACCAACCATCATCAATTCGCGCATGTTTTGCATTTCGGCGCTAAGCTGTTCAATTTCTGAGTTATTGTTATTGAACTGCGCACCAATAAATCCCCCAATAACCAGCAGTATAAAAGCATAGGCAAGCCGGGGAAATGTCAGGTCTGCAATGAGAGTATTCAGATAGTTCAATGAATTTTGTGTCCATGAAGGTTTCACTGCCGCTTTTTCTTCTTCAAGCATAGCATAAAAACGTTGACTCATTTCTTTTCCCGGTGCAGGAACTGGAATGGTATCCAATTCATCATGTAGTTGCTCCATCGCCCGAAAATCTATCGGGTCTATTTCTCCGCTTGCCAGAAGCTCTTCAATTTCATCTTTGCCCTTTTTTTCCAGGTTGCCGGCAAGATAGTCGGCAATCAGCTGTTCATACTTTTTCTTCATTGCTGCATTTCCTCACTTAGTTTAAATACGATATCTTTTAAATCTTTCATGGCCCTAAACATCTTCACCTTAACCGCGCCTTCCGTGCTTTGCTGTATTTCAGCAATTTCCTTGTATTTAAATCCTTCATACCGGCTCAGGAGTATCACTTCTCTCTTATCCTCATCAAGCTGATCTAATGCTTTTTCCAGAAGCTGTTTCTTGAAATTTTGTTCACTTACTTCTCCAAATTCAGGCGGATCAGATTCCAAATGATCTTCATCAAGCTGCATCGTTTCGCCATTTCGCTTTTGCTTACGATAATGATCGATATGCGCATTCCGGGCAATACTGAACATCCATGTAGTAAAAGCTCCGTTTCCTGAATAAGTACTTCGGTATTTTAGTATGCGCTCGAATACCGACTGAACAAGATCTTCACTGAGCTGGGCTTCTTTACTCATCCGGTAGAAAAAGCTGAACAAAGGGCGATTATATCGTTCAAACAGCAGACCTAATTTATCAAGGTCACCCTGTTTCACTTTCATCATTAGTGCTTTATCTGAAGTTGAATCCACCGGCGTAATTTTCCCGAGCTTAATGTTTCCGTCTTTGTACACTGATGAATTGGGAAAAGGTTACAGCTGGTTTGGCTTTTTGATGAGATTTTTTTTACCAAAGAAACAGGCTGGTTTTTTAAACCCGGCTGAAGATTAGGGGCGTGATTAACTAAACACCCAACAAGCGACTCTTGAGCCATTTGTTGAATGATTTCTCTGGTTGTTAGGAATTACTTAACAGGCAGTCCTTCCATTTGCATTATCTTAAGAGCATTAGTTGTGGAACACGGCCCGGATTTGATTTTATATTCGAAGCTCATTTTCCCGCCTTCAATTGTTTCCTCGAAATGCCAGTTGCTGAGTTGAGAGATTTCTTTTTCGAGAGATGCCAACTCCAGATCGTGTGTAGAAACCATTCCCGCACCATTTTTACCAGCCACTTTTTTCAGGAAGGCGGTGCTGCCCTGGAAACGCTCGCGATTGTTGGTTCCTTTGAAGATTTCATCCACAAAAAAGAAAAGAGGAAGCTCTTTTTCTTTATCCAGTTCGGCGAGTAATTTTTTTAGCCGTTTTACTTCAGCATAAAAATGAGACAGCCCCTCTCCCAGCGAATCCTTTACATTAATGCTGGTAAACAATCGAAACAGTTTTGTATGTAATGATTCAGCATTTACCGGGGCGCCTGCAAAACACAGGCAAAGATTTATGCCCACTGTTCGCAAAAAGGTACTTTTGCCGGCCATATTTGAGCCGGTTATTAAAAAGAGATCACGCCCTTTTTGAACTGAAAAGTTATTAGTCACTTTTTCTGATTCTGGAATAAGCGGATGTCCCAGTCCTTTCGCGTCAAACAAAAGATCAACATCATTTTCTTTCACTTCTGCAAAAGAATAATTGGGATTTAAGAACGAGAAGTTTGCTATCGAATTCAGTGCTTCCAATTCATAAAAAGTATTGAGCCATATAGTAAGTTTTGGCTCCAGCTCCACTTTCAGTTTTTCCATTTTCATGGAGTAATACATGTCCCATGGAATCACCATGTTTACCAGCGGCCACAATACCTGATTTTTCTGAAGTGATGCCGCACCGGCAAGTTTCGAAACTTTCTTCAAATAGTTAGAAGGTTTATCATCGGGATTTTTGAATACTTTACAAAACTCCTGTAGCCCTGGTGCATTCGTAAATCGAAACTGTTCCACATAGAGCAAAATTTCACCAAACCTGTTCAGGAGTTTATCTGTCTGAAAAGCAGCATCGAAAAGGCCGGTTATTTTGTGGCTGTTAAAGTTATAAATTCCCAAATAAATAATAAAAGTGATAAGTACATAAGGGCCAATAACACCGGCAATAGCCAGCAAAGCCAGAAGGATATTGGTCACAGACAATATCGACAGTACGGTTAAGGGCAATGCAAAATTTATCTTTTGAGGAATTCGAAGCCATTTCAGTAAACGGTCCATTGTCCAGTCTTTATCGGAGACATCTTTTTTTGTGATAAATGATCTCACCTGAAGCCGGTCCCGAAATAAATTTAAGTTTGTTAACTCCTGTACTAATTTTTGGCGTTTGCGGATTGAATTTTGATCCGGATGTTCCTCAAGCAGCCACCCTGCCAGTTTTGTTGAACCGCCTTCATAAATTGCAGTATCCATCAGGTGATGCAGCGAAGATTTCCCCACAATATTTAAATCATCAGCGAAGGAATGATTTTTTAACTCACTGTTGAAGGAATAAGCGGGTAAATTCTGCCAATCCAAATTCATTCTGGCAACCTGCTCTTCTTTAACTTGTCTCAAAAAAGAGAGCTGATCCATATTTTGCCTTACACGGTTATGGCGAATAACCAACCATATAAATCCACCCAGAAAAAGAGATAGAAACAGGAAAAAAAGGACATCTCCCACTACCGAAGAAGTGAAGTACAAGATCAATATTCCAATAAAAAAATACACGAGACGAGTGTAAGAATATTTGCTGCTCCAGCCTTCAAGCAGAGATATTCTGCGGCTAATTCGTTCTATTTGCCGGTTTAAATGTTCTTTTAATTTCTCTTTATGAGTCTTAGCCATTTTTATTCTTAATGTCCATTTTTATGAAGCTTGAGGATAAAAAAAGAATCTGTCAATTACTGCCACAGAAATACTAAACACGAAAGAATTTTATTTTTTAAATAAACACAGCCGGTGTCTTCCAGTGGTTTTGAAATAGTGAAATAATGCTCAGGTTTCACTAATATCAACCCGAACAAAAAAAGGAAAATATGGACTACTTCGCACACGAAACAGCTGTTATTGATGAAGGGGCAAAAATCGGTGATGGTACAAAAATCTGGCATTTTTCACATATCATGCCCGGTTCGGTAATTGGTGACAATTGTAATCTCGGCCAAAATGTGGTGGTTTCACCCAAAGTAATTCTTGGCAATAATGTAAAAGTGCAAAATAACGTCTCTATTTATACCGGAGTGATTTGTGAGGATGATGTTTTCCTCGGCCCGTCTATGGTTTTCACCAATATTGTAAATCCACGCAGCGCTATAATTCGCAGGGATGAATACGTAGAAACATTTGTGCGAAAAGGCGCTTCGATCGGAGCCAATTCAACCATCATTTGTGGAAATGAGCTGGGAGCATATTGCCTGATTGGTGCCGGAGCCGTTATCACCAAGCCGGTTCCTGCCTATGCGCTTATGGTTGGAAATCCCGCCAAACAAATTGGCTGGGTAAGTGAATTTGGCCATCGGTTGGAGTTTGATGAGGCGGGTATAGCAATTTGTAAAGAAAGCAGAGAGAAGTATGAAAAGAGAGATGACTTCGTTTATAAGCTGAAAGATTAATCCCCTACTTTCCCAGGATCTTTTTTCTAGTCGGCTGCTGAGGCGAGCTTAACTTCAACCTCCTCTTCCTCTTTTACTTTCCAGCAATTTCGTTGATGGGCAATGGTTTTATATTTGTTCGATGTTTTTTAATACCTGATTTTATTGTGAACTGTACTGATTGTGCATCTTTCGGGAGTCTTACCATAATAGTTTCTAAAGTGCCACTTTCTCCAGGTTGAATGGTGGTATCTCCTGTTGTAACTGCGGCCATTTCCTTGCCGGATACGGTATACCATACATCAAGATTTTTTAATTCTCCTGATCCCGGATTATTTACATCAAATGAGCATTTTATCATAGTACCTGCAAAATACCGGCAATTGTATTTTTTTACTGTTAAAGATTTACCGGAATTTGTTAAGCTATTTTCCCCGATTACAACAGAATCAACTGCATCAGTAATATGTGCTTTCCTTGCTTCTTTGTCCATCTTCTTTTCACTCACACAGCCTGAGAGTAAAATTCCTATTGTGACAGCTATTATATATAGTTTCATAATATTGTATTTAATATTTACCGTTCATCACTCTCGTAAGCAACTTGATATCATCTAAAAATTAGGTAAAAGCATCTTCCAATTTTGATTATGTAGCCCAGGTTCTTCCGCCTGCTTCTTCAAGAGAAATGCAGGGTTTGTAGCCCCCCGGAATAGCCTGATATTGCAAAAGCTGAGTAGCCCCTATTTCAGTTGTGCAATAGCCGGTAATGGTAAGTTCTTTCATGCTCCAGAGGAAAGGACGCTGACTCCAATCCACATCACCTCCAAAAATTTGACGGTGCCGCTTTTTAACAAATGCTGTTTGCATGATTTCAGAAGCATCATTGAAATCCATACGCAGGTCGTCTTTTGCCCGTTCCAGGAAAAACTCAAATCCTTCCATAAAACGCTCTTGATGCTGCGGTTCCCATATTTTCCCAACTATATCTTCGATAAATTTTGGAACGCCAAGAGCCGAAGCCGCCGGCGTATCCGTTTCCGGCATGATGATATCTGAAACAATTGAGAGTGTTTTTGCCTGTGCCTCATTAAAAAAATCAGGATTCCAGGATAATCCCGGCTCAGCCTTTACTCCCTTTAAAAAGCCCAAAGCTACCGGGGCACTCACAGCTCCGCCTAAAATATATCCCACCCGTTTTAAAGCTTCTTTTCGGCTTATCACATTTTTCGTTGTTTTTGACATGGCCCTATAAATTATTTCGTTTGAGTTCTTTAACGGCGTAATCAGCAGCTCGTGCTGTTAATGCCATATAAGTAAGTGAGGGATTTTGGCAGGCGGATGAGGTCATGCAGGCGCCATCAGTGACAAATACATTTTTCACCTCATGCAATTGATTCCATTTATTCAGAATGGATGTTTTAGGATCACGTCCCATTCGGGCTGTCCCCATTTCATGAATTCCAAGCCCCGGCGCGTATTCAGAATCATAGGAATGAACATTTTTTAACCCCGACCTTTCCAGCATTTCAGCAGCTTGTTCGGCCATATCCTTCCGCATAGCCAATTCATTCTCTTTGATCTCACAATCAAAAATAAAAGTTGGCAATCCATGTTTATCCAGCTTTTGGTGATTTAAACTAACCTTATTTTCATGATAAGGCAGAAACTCACCAAAGGCAGACATTCCGAAACTCCATTCTCCCGGAGAAGCAATTTCTTCTTTAAGCTGTGGACCAATACTTAACTCCGCCACAGAGCGTGTCCATCCATTTCGACTTCCTCCACCCTGATAACCATATCCCCGAAGAAAATCGGGATGTTCTTTATCAATATTTCTAAACCGCGGTATATAAACACCATTCGGCCTTCGCCCGGAATAGTATTTATCTTTGAAACCATCATAGTTTCCTGAGGCTCCTACTTTAAAATGATGATCCATCAGGTTATGCCCCAGTTCACCGGAAGCATTTCCCATTCCCTCCGGAAAATGCTCAGTAGAATTTTTCAGAATCCAGGTACTGCCTAATGTTGAAGCACATAAAAAGACCACCCGGGCAAAATATTCGATAGACTCCCCGGTTTCAGAGTCCTGCACACGAACACCGGTTGCTTTTTGAGTTTCCGGATCATATAAAACTTCAGTAACAATAGAATGAGGACGAAGCGTCAAATTTCCGGTTTCCATTGCAGGTGGCAAGGTCGAAGATTGTGTACTGAAATAAGCTCCGTACGGGCACCCTCGCATACAAAGGTTACGATACTGGCAGTTAGCCCTTCCCTTGTGTGGCTGAGTAAGATTTGCGGATCGGCCGATGGTCATAATCCGGTCATCATAATTTTCCGCAATACGATCCCTTACATGTTTTTCAAGGCAATTCATTTCCATAGGGGGAAGAAAATTTCCATCCGGTAGCTGGCTGAGTCCTTCCTTTTTTCCATTTATGCCGGCATGGCCTTCTACATAATCGTACCATTTTGCAACGTCGTTATAGCGGATGGGCCAATCCACACCAAATCCATCTTTGGCATTGGCTTCAAAATCCTGCGGGCCGAGGCGATACGATTGGCGGCCCCACAAAAGTGAGCGGCCACCCACATGATATCCCCGAATCCAGTCGAACCGCTTCTTTTCCTCGTAAGGATGTTCGGTATCTTTTACCCACCAGTGTTTAGTGGATTCCCGAATTGTGTAGCCGGTACGATTTTGTTTTTTATAATCCTGAAGTTCATTATGGCTCAGCCGATCATTATTGGGAAGTTCCCAGGGATCTTTAAACATGGTAGGATAGTCGGCTACATGATCAACCTTTCGCCCCCTTTCCAGCATTATTGTTTTTAATCCTTTTTCTGTTAATTCTTTGGCGGCCCAACCACCACTGATTCCGCTGCCTACTACTATGGCGTCGTAGGTATTTTCTTTTTTCCCTTTAAGATTTAGGTTCATGCAATGAGGAATGAAGTTTAGATTTTTGATAACGAAAGAAATCAAAAAATTCCGTTTCTTCCATTTACCAACATTTGTCAATTTAATTTACTTAATTAAGCTTCACAAATTTAAGAACAATGAAAATTTCCCGTAAAGATGCGATTAAAAGTTTAGCAGGCCTTTCACTTACAAGTTATGTTGGACTTCCATCCCTAAATTTTAAAAAAGCTGAAAAGAATAATAAGCGCACTTTTAAACATTCTGTGTGTCAATGGCCGTATGGAAATAATACCCTGGAAGAAATTTGCGAAGCAGCCGTAGAGATTGGTATTGATTCAGTGGAGTTGCTGGATCCTAAAGACTGGCCAACGGTTCAGAAATACGGGCTTACCTGTGCAATGGCAAACTCAGGTCCTTATCACATTCCAAAAGGTTTTAATAATCCTGAATACCATGAACAGCTTCAGAAAGATTATGAAGATCTGATCCCCAAAGCTGCCGAGGCGGGACTTCCAAATATTATTTGTTTTTCGGGTAACCGGGAAGGTATGGATGATGAAACAGGACTGGAAAATTGTGCAGTTGGTTTGGAGCCGTTAGTGAAACTTGCTGAAAAACTGGATATCGTGGTTTGCATGGAGTTGCTGAATTCAAAAGTAGATCATCCCGATTACCAATGTGACCATACCGAATGGGGTGTGAAACTGGTAGATAAAATCGGAAGCGATCACTTCAAGCTGCTTTACGATATCTATCATATGCAGATAATGGAAGGTGATATCATTGCGACCATTCGAGATTATTCAGATTATATCGGGCATTATCATACCGGCGGAGTACCCGGAAGAAATGAAATTGATGAGACACAGGAACTAAACTATAAAGCCATAATGGAAGCAATTTCTGAGACTGGTTTTGATGGATTTGTAGGGCAGGAATTTATTCCTACCAATGAAGATGTATTTAGCTCTCTCAAACAAGGAGTGGAAATTTGCAGTGTGTGATTTGTGGTGCGGGTTGGGTGCTGTGAGTTTTTGAAATAAAGAAAGACAAAATTTTTCAGTGATATTTGAGGAGGGCACCCTTTGATCTCGAATATTTATATGAGGAAGGAAAATGGATTGGGGAAACAGCTTCAAGTCTTCGCTACAGATATTAGTGCCGGTGGCTTTTTTTCGGGAAGTATTGACGAGGTTCGTTTCTTCAATAATGGTTTAAGTTCCGATCAGGTATTTAAAATTTATAAGAAAGATATTTCCAGCTCGGTAAGTTCAGATCCTGAACCTTTAGTCCCAGCTAAATATCAATTATATCAAAATTATCCCAATTCTTTTAATCCGGTTACTAATATACGATTCGAACTTCCCCAAACCTCCAATGTTACTTTAAAAGTTTATGATATCACCGGTCGTATTGTCTCCACTATGGTAAATGAAGTTCGTCAGGCTGGCAGCCATCAGATTATCTTCAATGGTGGAAATCTGGCATCCGGTATTTACATCTATGAGCTGAAAACAACTCATTATTCAATTATCAGAAAATTAACCCTGATTAAGTAAATTTATTCTTTTAACTCCACTAAAGTAGCTCCCCACCCACTCCGGTCATCGGCTAATCTGTATGATTTTACGTGCGGATTTCTATCCAGTAAACTGTGCACAGTTCTTCGCAATACTCCCTTCCCCTTCCCATGAATAATTCGGAGGGAGGTAATTTCCTTTTCAAGACAGGCTTCGATGTAATCCGGAATCAATTCACCCAGTTCTTTTGGGTTGAAATGATGCAGGTCCAAAATTCCATCAATGGGTAATTCTATGGGTTCAGGTTCAGTCATATAATTAATATCTAATAACCGACAGGGAATTGCCAATTTAGAAGGATATTAATTCATATAGGAAATTCAATATTCCTTGTTGAACATTGTATATTCAAAGTTCAACCGCTGTTAATTGATAACAGGAACCCTTAACTTTAATGTTCTGTTAACAGCACAGTTTTTGTCCTGTTCTCTATGAGTAATCAATCTGAAATACTGAAAACATTGAAATTAGATAAAGTTACAGCCGAAGAAGTTGGCGAAGATCATATCGGGTCATCTAAACTTACACCAATACGTGATGATGCTTTCGATAAAACTGACGATGAAAAAATTGAAATCATTCAAGAGCATTTTGCAGAAATCATGCGTACGCTTGGCCTGGATCTGAATGATGACAGCCTTAAGGGTACTCCCTATCGTGTAGCAAAGATGTACGTGAAAGAGATATTTGAAGGTTTAAATCCCAAAAATAAACCTGTTGCCCGCCAATTTAACAACCATTACGATTATACAGATATGGTTGTGGAAAGGAATATTCAGGTTACTTCATTTTGTGAACACCATTTTCTTCCTTTTATAGGAAAAGCTCATGTGGCTTATATTTCATCCGGCCAAAGAGTAATCGGCTTGTCCAAAATTAATCGTATTGTGGATTATTATTCACGCCGGCCGCAGGTGCAGGAACGCCTTACACTCCAAATAGCAGATGAACTAGAAAGTGTACTCGAAACAGAGGATGTAGCCGTTTTTATAGATAGCAAACACCTGTGTGTGTCAATGCGGGGAATCGAAGATATTTCAAGCACAACCATCACCTCAGAGTTTCGTGGAGCCTTTAAAGAGGAAGCAACACAGCGAAAGTTCATTGATTATATAAAAACCAATACAGAGTTTTAAGAAAATCGTGGCTGAACAAGGCAACAAAATCTACCTATACAACACTCTATCCAGAAAAAAAGAACCGTTTGAACCGCTGAATCCCCCACATGTAGGCATGTATGTTTGCGGACCTACGGTTTATGGTGATGCCCATCTCGGCCACGCAAAAAGCTACGTCTCTTTTGATCTTGTTTTGCGATATCTGCGTTATAAGAAATATAAAGTACGCTATATTCAGAACATCACCGATGTAGGACATTTGGTAGATGATGCTGAGGAAGGTGAAGACAAGCTCAGCAAACAGGCTCGCCTCGAGAAAGTTCAACCCATGGAAATAGCTGAAAAATATACCTACTCCTATTTCCGGGATATGGACAAATTAAACGTTCTTCGGCCTGATATCGCGCCAAGAGCATCAGGACATATTCCCGAGCAAATTGCCATGATTAAGAAGCTCATCAAAAATGGTCATGCTTACGAGGTAAATGGAAATGTGTACTTTGATGTATCCTCGGATAAAGAGTACGGGAAGCTAAGCGGACGAAAAACCGAAGATGCAGAATCCGGCACACGCGTAGAAACTGCATCCGATAAAAAAAGCCCTGAAGATTTTGCCCTTTGGAAAAAAGCGGGTGAAAATCACATCATGAAATGGGATTCACCCTGGAGCGTGGGATATCCCGGCTGGCATATTGAATGTTCTGCCATGAGCACCAAATATTTGGGTAAAAGTTTTGACATTCACGGCGGAGGATTGGAAAACCAGTTCCCACATCATGAATGCGAGATTGCGCAAGCAGAGGGAGCAAATAATGAACCATTTGTTAAATATTGGATGCACAACAATATGGTTACGCTCGAAGGCCAGAAAATGGGCAAATCTTTAGGGAATGCAATAAATCTGAACGAGTTTTTTACGGGAAATCATAAGCTGCTAACTCGGGCCTGGGATCCACAGATAATTCGTTTTTTCTTATTACAAAGTCATTACAGGAGCACTACTGATTTTTCTGAAGAGGCACTTTCCGGAGCTGAATCAGGACTAAAAACTCTACACAAAAGATTAGATATTGTTTTAAATGCGTCTCCTGGCCCTGATAGAACTTATAATGTAAAGGCTTTCAAAAGCGTTTTTGAAGAGGCTATGAATGATGACTTTAATTCTTCTATTGCAATTGGTTGGGTTTTTGGGATATTAAAAGATTTAAATACTTCTATAAAAGAGAATAAAGCTCCTCACAATATTGAAGAATGGAAAATTATACTTAAAAAGATAATTGACGATGTACTGGGCCTTTGGCCCAAAAGTGAACCAAATGACAATGAAGAACTGACTCTTGGTTTAATTGAGCTTCTTATTGAAATTAGAAAAGATGCCCGAACCAATAAGAATTTTGCCCTTTCTGATAAAATACGAGACGATCTAAAAAATCTGGGTGTTCAACTTATGGACGGAAAAGAAGGCACTACCTTCGAAATAGAATAATGAAAATGCTGAGGGCCATATTCAGCAAATTTATAATCGGATTGGTAAGATTCTATCAACTGGCTATTTCTCCATGGCTGGGAAAAAGCTGCCGTTACTCCCCCACTTGTTCAAATTATATGATAGAAGCGATAAAAGAATGGGGCCCTTTGAAGGGATTTTGGCTGGGCATAAAACGGGTGAGCCGTTGTCATCCCTGGGGCGGCGAAGGCTATGACCCGGTACCGAGAAGAACATCAAACAAGAAACATTGAATAATGAGCAATATCACTTTTAAAAAGCGCAAAACTGTAGAGCAGGTTGAGGAAGGATTAGACCTTGCCCCAAAATTTGATGAAAAGGGGCTCATTCCTGTAGTAACCACCGACTTTTCTTCTGGGGAATTACTGATGCACGGTTACATGAATGAAGAAGCTCTCAAAAAAACCATTGAACTGGGTGAGGCGGTGTATTACAGCCGAAGTCGTAAAGCCTTATGGCATAAAGGCGCCACCAGTGGTTTAACACAACCCATAAAAGAAATGCGTATAGACGACGACCAGGATTGCATTTGGCTGCGCGTTGAGGTTCAGGGAAACGGAGCCAGCTGTCATGTGGGTTACCGTTCCTGCTTTTACCGAAGTGTGCCAACCGGAGATGAATTCACGAAAAAAGAGGGTGAGCTGAATTTTGAGGAGAAAGAAAAAGTCTTCGATCCTAAAGATGTGTATGGAGATGCACCGAATCCTACTAAACTGTGATCAAAGGTTTGTGGGATTAAGGGATTTTAGGATTTCATTGAGTGGTGTAAATTAGTAATCTTCTTCAGCGAGTATTCAAATTACTATAGCTATGCATTATCTAAATCGAATTTTAATGATTAACTCATGCCAAATATTTTGAAAACAGGAACACTTTTTTTTGTAGGTATTATAATTGTTGTGCTAATTAATTTTAGTGGATTTTTCTCTCCTGAAGATTCCCCCCTCAAAAAAGTTGCAGAGCTCGCTGAAGAACTTGATGAAAGCTCCGGCCTGATTTATACACCCAAAGGTTTGTTCACTCTCAACGATTCTAAAAAACCTGAATTTTACCGCATTGATACGGCTACCGGAGAGATTTTGCAGACTATTTCTATCCATGACATTGATTTTGATGATAAAGAATCGATCTCTTTTGACGGAGAGTATATCTACATCGGAGACTTTGGGAATAATGACGGGGACAGGAAAAACTTAAAAATCGTGAAGATAGATTACTCAGACATTTCTGAAAAAAAAGATCTCAGCGTTAACGGGGAAATCATTCAATTTCATTATCCCGAGCAACAAACCTTTGATATGAAAAAGAAGGATAACGCCTTTGATAGTGAGGCAATGGTAGTGGCTGCAGATAGCATTTATGTTTTTACTAAGCAGCGTAACAATCATCAAACAACTTTGTATTCCCTCCCTAAAAAAACCGGCAATTATGCAGCAACAAAGAATGCTGCTTTTGATGTGAATGGCCGCATAACATCGGCGGCTTTGAACCCTGAGCAGAATACTCTATTGCTATTAGGTTATCAGGATGATCACCAGTTCCCTTTCTTGTGGAAGTTTTTAGATTTTAGCGGAAATAATTTTTTCTCAGGGAATTCATCCTCAGTGAAAATTTCAACTTCACCATTAGATTGGCAAACCGAAGGCATGACTTTTAAAGATGAAAATGAAATCTTCATCTCTTGCGAAACTACGGGTGATGTAAAAGCTTCTTTATATAGCGGGAATTTGCAGGAGATGTTTTCGAAAAATTAAGAAGTCATCCTCAATAGATGGCGATAATTTCATTTCCTGCTTTTACATAGTCTGGTTATAACCACCCACAAAAAGAATCTTATACTGAATGATGTTGTTTTGGAAATAATCCTTAACAAAATGAAGAAATATGTCTGATGAAGAATTACCTAAAGAGAGGGACAAAGCAACAAATAAAAGATATGAGAGCTGGACTAAACATGACCTGTACCAAAAAGCCGAAGAAGTAGGTATTGAAGGCCGCGGCGACATGGATAAAGATGAGTTAGCAGAAGCTCTACGAGAATATTATAAATCTAAACGACCCAATTCCGCAGGTGCTAATTAAATAATTGCAAAACTGAATTTATTCTCCGAACAAAAAAAGCCCTGAAAGCTAATTCAGGGCTTCTAAAATTAGATTACCTTAGGTTATTAAGCTTTACTTCTTCTTTGCTTTTTGTTTCGGCCATTCTTTTTGTTGAATCCACCGCCACTTCCACTTCTATAAGAAGATTTTTTACTGCCTCCGCGAGAGGAACTATCACCGCCAGAGCTACCATTGGTATCTGGTTTAGCGTGTTCTACCTCAACCTGACGGCCTTCGAATTGAGTACCGTTGTTAATGGAGTCAAACAGTTTTTTGTCGTATCCCTCTTCAACTTCAAAAAATGAGAAGTTTTTCTGAATATCGATCTTGCCGAAGTCAGGTTTGGAGCCGCTTAGCTGTTCGTTAATCAATCCCATCAATCTCGGAGGATTTAATCCGTCTCGTTCACCAACACTCATGAAAAAACGGGTAAAACCAGCTTCTGCACGACGATTTCCACCGCCATGATTGTTATTACTTCCTCCCTTACTTCTTCCATTTTTTCGTGAGGAATTTTTTCCTGATCCGCCACCTTTGGCGTTGATGTCACCAGCTTGCTGGTAATAATCCAGTATCTCGTTGAATTCTTTCGATACGAAATGCTGAATCAATTCCTGCCAGGTAAGGTCCGATAATTTTTCATACACTTCCGGTAGATATTTTTCTATCTGCTTTTCATTCACCTTCACTGCACGAAGCCTGTCCACCATATCCATCATTCGGATACCGCAAACTTCTTCGCCGCTTGGCACTTCTTTTTTGGTGAAGGTTTTACCAGACATTTTTTCCAGCGCACGGATCCTTCCCATCTCTCTTGTATGAATGATGGAAACTGCAACTCCGCTGTTTCCTGCCCGACCTGTACGTCCACTTCTATGGATATAAACTTCCAGGTCATCCGGGAGGTTGTAATTGATAATGTGTGTCAGGCTATCTACATCCAAACCACGGGCGGCTACATCGGTAGCAACCAGTAACTGCAGGTCTTTGGTGCGGAATCGGTTCATGACCTCATCGCGCTGTGCCTGAGATAAATCTCCATTCAACAAATCAGCATTATAGCCTTCTTTTGAGAGTTTGGAAGCTACTTCAGCAGTTTCCCGGCGTGTTCTACAGAAAATGATTCCGTAGATATCCGGATTAACATCCGCAATTCGTTTTAAGGCATCGTATCTATTTTTGGCTTGAACCATATAGAATTGATGGTCAATATTTAAGGCACCGGAATTACGGGCGTTCACCTCAATTTCCTCCGGGTTATTCATATACTTTCGCGCCATTTTTGAGATCTGCTTAGGCATGGTTGCCGAAAACAGCAGCGTTTGTTTTTCTTTAGGCGTATCAGCAAGTATGGCATCCAGATCATCCTGAAAGCCCATATTTAACATTTCATCAGCTTCATCAAGTATAAGAGAGCGAACGTTTCGTACGTCCAGTTTTCTGCGTTTGATGAGATCGAGCATACGGCCGGGAGTTCCAATCACAACCTGGCAGCCATTATCAAGCGCCCGGATTTGTGTGGAGATATTTGCTCCGCCATACACGGCTACGGTTTTAATGCCTTTCAGATTTTTCGCGTATGATTTTAAATCTTTGGCAATCTGAATAGCTAATTCACGAGTTGGAGAAAGCACCAGAACCTGTACGGCTTTGGAATTTGCATCCACTTGTTGCAATGTTGGCAGCCCGAAAGCGCCTGTTTTTCCTGTTCCTGTTTGGGCAAGCGCAATCAAATCACGCTGCGATGCTAAAATAGTTGGTATTGCTCTCTCTTGAACTTCGGTAGGATTTTCAAAACCCAATTCAGCGACAGCATCACATATTTCGGGTATTAAACCCAGTTCTTTGAACGATGACATATATATTTATTTTATTTTTATCCCGTTCAAAAAGATGTTGCTGCGCGTTATTTTGCCCGGGTCCATAATTGGTAAAAGGTGAGCTAAGGACAAGTGGCAAGCGCGACTGCTTGATTAGAAAGCCTAATTTATAAAACCAGCAATGATCTATAAACCTGAAAGGTTTTTATACATGCCTTAAACAGGCAGAGGTGTCAAATTCCAGTCTTATCGTGAACTCACGAAATCTTCAGCACCCAATATACGCACAATTAATTCCTATAATGAAAATTAAGTGAAATTATTTTCTACTCCCCTTTTTACGATTTGCTACAATTTTAATGTGGTGATGTATTAAGTTCTGCCTTAAATCCTGAAGCTAAAATTTTCTCAATGCAGAATATTTCAACACATTATAAAAAAGCTCAAACCATTGACTCTCTGGAGAGTCTAATTCTCAGGGAATTAAATTCCAATAGAATGGAAGTATCCAATACTCTGTGGGGAACTTCTGTTTGCAGCGATGAAGTCACTAATGTTTTCAGCCAATTGAATAAATATTTTCTCGGGCCCGGCCCTTTCCAGTTCGGTGGCATTTCAGGATTGCCTTTTACCGGAAAAACAGGATTTCGGGCATTTGCCAGCCATATTCCGGATGATGGCGGGGCTTTTATTTTATACGGTCCACATATCGGGATTTCGAAAAATGGTAAAGCTGGAGAAATTTTACGGGAAGGACAAACTGCAAATTCCACCTGTTGCGGATCCTTAGTTGCAGGTTTGGATGCCGTTAAAAAAGGAAGCGTCCCACAAGATGTGGTTTCAGATGATTACCAGCAAAACCGGGTGGTAAAAATGTTGATCGAAAAACACCAGGAGATCCACAAATCCGATCTGCCAATAAAAGCCATCACGGAAATAGCTTACAAACAAATAGATCGGGAATTAAAAGATATCATTTCTGCCTGCAGTGATGCTGTAAAGGGTAAAAAGATACTATTGATGGGCGGCATAGTAATCAACACTGACTGGAATCAGGAAGATTATTTTGATGTGAAGGATGTGACCTTATTTAGCTGAGTTTCAGATGTTTCATCCGCGGCGAATTCCCGCGCCCAAGGCATCCTCTCGGGGAGAATCTCAATGGTTTTCATGAAATGGTCATATAGCACAATGTAGATCCCTGCCTCCGCAGGGATGACTTCAACTAACTCTAAAGCCAGTCTGCGATTCCAAACAGCCTGCTAAATCCTATCCAGGATAGTATCGAGAACGGAGCGTTTCTGATAAACACTGACAACAGCTCCTACCCAAATGGCACCATGAATAAAGGGATTCATCCAGGCAAAACTAACTCCAAGCATAGCAAAAGCCGTCCCGAAAAACATGTTGTATGCCATTCTCAAAACAATGAGCATAAAGTAGGAGATAAACAGCGTCCCAAAAAAGTGAATAGCAGCTATGGAATATTTATTCCTGCCGGCATACAACTTCTCCTGGATATCCAGTCTTTCGGATTCCAGCTTTAGGTCTTTGCCTAAATCTTTTTCAAATTCCTTTTGATCAAGCTCTTGTTCAATCTTGTTCTTCATACCCTAAAGATTTTTTCTTTTTAATTTTTAAAAATCGTGCAACCTTTCTTAGAAAACCCTCCTAGGATTTTGAATCCTTGGAGGGTTAAAAAAAATCACTTTTGTTGAGGTGTGTCAGCTGCCCGCTATACCACTCATTTACTCTTTCTCCTCATAAAAATACTCAATCATATTTCCATCTGGATCGGCGACAAATAGGAATCGTCCTTTTTTGCGATTAGCGGGTCCACTTATAACTGTCACTTCTCTTTCCCGGAAATATTTAGCAAGTTCATCTACCTGTTTAGGACTGTCAACATAAAAGCCAAAATGATCAATTCGAAAATCTCTGGAGGTGGGATCGTAACTCGTTTCCGCCTCAACAATTACCAGGGTATCTTCTCTCCCGATTCTATAAACAGCCATACTCTGCCCCATTGTACGAACAAGTTCGAGGCCAAGAATTTCCCCATAAAATTCTTTAGAGGCATTAATTCGATTTACTCTGATGGTAATGTGATTTAATCCGGAAGGTTTGAAATTCATTTTTTATTAGTTGTTATAATTTTTGTGTTTCTAAATCCGTAATAGCTTGTATCTTACAAGCCAAATATTTGAAAGAAATAATACATTGTCTACACTTTTTATAGTTGCAACACCCATAGGAAATCTACAGGATTTTTCACCCAGAGCAGTTGAAATCCTGCAATCAGTGGATTATATAGCATGCGAGGACACCAGAACCTCCTCCAAGTTATTACACGCTTTTCAAATCAACAAACCTACTTTTTCATTTCATCAGCATAATGAGCACCGAAAGGTAACTCATGTGATGAATATATTGGATGCCGGCCAGAATATAGCATTAATTAGTGATGCCGGAATGCCCGGAATTTCTGATCCGGGATTTTTAGCCATTCGCGCCGCACAACAGGGTGAACATCGGGTTACCGTTATTCCCGGCCCTGATGCCGCCACCACCGCTGTTGTTGCCAGTGGTTTACCCTGCGACCGTTATGTGTTTGAAGGCTTTCTTCCCCATAAAAAAGGCCGGCAAAAACGTTTGGGTGAACTTTCTGAGGAAGAACGAACGATAATTATTTATGAAAGTCCCAACAGAATTTTAAAGCTGCTTGGCGAAATAGAGAAGCATTTCGGTGAAGACAGATTAGCAGCCGTTGCGCGTGAGCTAACCAAAAAATTTGAAGAGGTTGTTCGAGATACTGTTTCAGAATTAAAAAATGAATTTGAAAACCGCGATTCCATAAAAGGTGAAATTGTAATAGTAATTGCGGGAAAAGGATATTCGGAATGAAAAACTGGATGACTAATAATTGGATAATCTCTGTTACAGCCGGTGTATTGCTGGGACTTAGTTTCCCTCCTTTTGATTTAGCTTTTTTAAGTATTCCTGCATTTGTGCTTTTTTTCTATTTATCGGATAAATGTGACAATTATAAACAACTGGCTTATTACAGTTATGCCGGGTTTGTGGTTTGGAATCTGATTGGCACCTATTGGCTGATGATGGCAAGCTTTGGCGCCGGAATTGCCGCAATTTTAGCCAACAGCGCATTAATGACGATTCCTTTATGCCTGGGTAAATTCTTCACCAACAAGAGTAAATCACCTCTCTTTATTGCACTCCTGCAGGCTTCTGCCTGGATGGCTTACGAATTTTTGCATCATCACTGGGATTTAGCCTGGCCGTGGTTAACCATCGCAAATGGCTGGTCGAACCAGATTGGCGTTATTCAATATATCTCGGTTACCGGATTTTGGGGGATTACTTTTTGGGTGGTGTTGACTTCTGCACTTACCTGGCAATTCATCAAAACAAAAGAAAGAATGGTAGCCTATGTAAGTGTTGCCGTTTTTCTTTTTTTTCCGGTATGGTCGTTTTTTCTTTATGGGGATGAAGCCAATGAAACCTCAGATATGACTGAAGTTGCCGTCATTCAACCTAACCATGATTCTTACCAGAATTATGGTGGCATGAGCGGCCTTGAAGAAGTAGTGGATAGTCTTCTCATTCTCTCCGAAAAAACCAGAACAGTTGACACCGAACTAATTGTATGGCCAGAAAATGCAATAGACGGAGCCATCCTGATGGAGTCGAATACGGTAAGTCGTATGGCGGACTCGGCGAGTGCCTGGAACACACACTTTTTGGCGGGTACAGGTTTATACGAGCTTTATGATGATGAAAATACTCCCCAGCTATTCAGAGGCATGATGCAGGGAAGCCCCTATAATTACTTTAATGCAGCTATTTTTGTCAGTCCGGAAGGAGAAACAAAGAGGTACAATAAAGCAAATTTAGTACCTATAGTTGAGCGAATTCCTTTTGTAGAGACATTGGATGCTTTTGATGTTTTCAGGTGGGTAAATTGGGGGAGTCTTGCCGGTTTTGGGAAAGGTGATATCCCCACGATGTTGGATGCCGAAAATTTTGAAACACCCGGTTTAATATGTTACGATTCCGTATACCCCACCTGGATTCGCAAATTTGTACAAGATGGGGCAACTTTCATTACCATTATTACCAATGATGGCTGGTGGGGAGACACAAGCGGACATCATCAACATTTTGCTTATGCACGGCTCAGAGCTATTGAATTTGACCGCTGGGTTGTACGTAGTGCCAATAATGGCATTTCTGGAATAATTTCGCCCAATGGAACCGTTCAGATTAAAACTGATTACTGGATAAAAACAGGATTCACTGCCTCCATTCCCAATAAATATAGCGATACTATTTTTACCCGCTTTGGAAACTGGCTGCCTATCCTCACATTATTTTTGACAGGTTTCTCCTGGTTATTTTTTTACGGGCTGGGTTTCAGGAAGAAAAATTAGATAGAATAATCAGTTTTTCCCTCAACAGATTCTTCAAGCTGCTTAAAGTATTCAGTCATATTTTAATCAAAAATCCTCACCCCTAACGATTCAAAATAACTACACAAACCTGATCAGCGAGATTGAATGGCTATTCTGAAATTAAAGCGTATATCGTGGGTTGTTCTGGGGGGGTAACCGGTTGACTTTGGCTGTACATTACTGAAGGTATATTCAAAATTCGACGTCACTGTTTGTGAAAAACGATATCCGAGAACCAATGATCCATTTATCCTTTTTTGGCCGGAGATAGTGGGACTATTAATTTCATATTGATTTACATCGGGTAAAAGTTCAGCAGCACTACCAAGTATTGTTTGAATATCTTGATTTAGATAGAACTTTTTCTCCGTATCATCAGCAAAACCACCATTAATTGTCACATCTACATTATTGTTAATATTCGGCAGGAATGGGAGCCGTATTTTTTTGAAGGAATAATTCAGCGATAATTTTAATCCCTGGGATATACGCTCAGAGACCGTCCTGCTTGATAATGCCAAACTTGATGTATTGCTTCTATCAAAGCCTACTTGCGTTCTAAGTGAAGAATCCCAGGTAATATTTAGCTGGATGAGCGGCGAGAATCTTTGTTCCACATTTATAGAAGCCGGCTCATATTCTTGTTTTATATCAATAATGGAAAAATTACCGATGCTTTGTGCAGGTTGTTCCCCTACTTGTTGGTTCAGGTTCCATCCCAAACGATAAGAGCCGGTATAAGAATGAGTTATTGTAGCCCGGCTCATCATATTCCCAATAAAAGGAATCAGATCTTCAAAGCCTGACCATGTGACGCGCCAACCGGGTTTTGGAAATGGGGTAAAGCCTTTTTTGCCAACTGCCCCGGTGTTTCCACCTACATAAGACCTGCGAAAATCTTCCGCAAGGGTGTTTCTGTTTAGAACGGTTCTGCCATCATTATTCCCTGTTTCATCACTAATAACATTGTTTTCATCCATATCATCGAAAGCTGTTTGCAGCTGCCGTTTAAACAAATCTTCATACCCACTGCCAAAAGCCCAAACCGAAGAACTTATGTCGCCGGAAGAAGAGACGGTGGTGGAAAAATCACCTGTTGGTGAAACCGATATATTTTCTGTGTTACGTTCATCCCATCGGGTCGACCAGTCTAGATCAACCGAAAGATTGTCAAACAGCTGCAATTTTGTGCCCACAATAATATTGTCTGAATAGGTATTGGTTTTGGGAAGGGTAATTGTACGTCCCTCCGATCCTCTTTGGATTAGCTGAGAACGTGGTAATTCTTCAGATAACCCAACTCTATACCCAAAAGGCGGCGAATAATTACCCGTTCCCTGTTCACCAAAAGCATGAAAAACCTGAGAACCACCCGTATAACCTGCCAGACTTGATGTTTTGTTCTTCTTATAAGAGAAATCAATATTCTCCATGCTGAATAGAGCCAGAAAGATCTTACGGCCTAAATATTGGGCATCTTTTAGTAAGTCGGGTGTAGCAGGCTCCTCCCCTTCAACTTTATCTTTTTTAGCCTGGCTTCTTTCCCTGGTTTCCTTCTCATCTGCTTCTTCTATTTTGTTAAAGAAACCCAGCTGCTCAAATATGCTTTTGGTATTAATTTTAAAAGTATTATCCAGCCGAAAGCTGTTTGAAACACCCGCACCTAAATTAGAACCACGGGCACTGTTTGTCCATCTATAGCCACCACCATACGATGCCGAATAAGAAAGCCAGTTGAGTGCTTTAATTCTACTCAACTGGGGCCGCCAGCTTGTGGAATAAGTTTCTTCGTAATTAGACCTTCGGGCATTCAAAGTATCGGTTACCAAACCATTAAGCACTTCGAAGGTGCGTATAGTTCTGTATCGAGAACTGTCGATGCCGGTTTGGTTCAGGTTTTCCCGGCCCGGCCGTGATAAATCGAAATTGGTATTGGTACGAAACGAGATGGGAATATTAGGCGTGAGATTATAGCTAAAACCAAAAGTTGAACGCTGATTAAATACATGTGTTTGTTGGAGTGGCTGCCTTTGTTCGATCCCCTCATTATCAATTTGAGAGCGTCGTCTCTTCTCATCGTAGGAACGGTTTAAGCTGGCAGAGGCATTAATTGAAGATGGCATATATCCCAGCCTGAACCCCGAAAGAATATTTACCACAGGAATTTCCTCAGTAAATTTAAAAGGGCGGAATAACCGCACATTATTAAAGGTAAGATTATATTGGATTGAGGTATTGTAATTCCAGTTGTTCTTCAGCTGTAGTTCCGGATTTGTAGCACTTCCTTCATTATATACATAACTGAGACTTGTTTTATCAATGGTATACTGTGCTAATTTACCCTTTGAATTACTCTTGGAAATATTTGAAACATTAATCGAGAAATTATCCCCCACTGTTTCTACTTCATCTACTTTGCTATTAATTTGTGCTTGTTTTTCCGATTCCGATAACTCTTCATTGGACCTGGTTGCGTTGATGAAATCATCGAGACGTATATCACCCTCTCCAGGTAAAAACTTAGGAGTAGAAACTGATTTTCGTGTTGAAATGGTTACAGGGAAACTCCATCCAAAACGATCCGGAATCAGCTTGTGCATATTTACGGTTGAGCTAAGATCATAGCCTATTTGTTCAGCAACACTCCGCTGGCCGAGCCGGGATTCAAGGCCGCCGAAACCATTTGTTGTTTTGGTGAAATTGGTGTTTACTGTGGCAAAATCTGCAAATTTAAAACTGGCTTTTGCATTGGCCGACCACCCCTTCTCATTGTCGAAACCGGAAACCCGAAGTTCATTTAGCCAAAACTCTGCATCAAGATTTGCGACACCAGGCGAGGTAGCATCACCGGGATCAAAGGGATTGTGGATGCCCATTCCAATTTCAGAAATTCTGCCTAAAGATGGATTTCCCTTAATTGCTATCACCGCACCTTCAACCGCATCATCCTCCTCAGGAGTGAGTGCTAATTCAAAGCTGCTTGTTGGGTCTGAATTTACCTGTTGATCTCTTAACTGCTTTAGCTCATTAAAAGCAGACAACACCACATTCATGCTGTTTTCGTCATATAGCCAAACCTCTTCAGCGTCAATCTCCAGATCTCCTCCTCCTTCGGTGCTATAGGTAGAAAATGAATAATCACGATCGGAGGGTGTAACTGGCTGCCGGTATTCATAGTAGTTTGATTCCAGATCGGTACCCATGCGTATAACAAGCTCAGCATTTTCTCTTTCTTCAGGTCGGTCGCCATACCCTGCACCACTGCCTTCACCATGAATAAACATGCGCAAGTTTTCGTAATTAAGCAGGTTTAATCCACCGGGATAAACCCTCTTCACCATTTTGATTTCTCCTGGACCAAGCCCTTCAACACCCAAAACAATCGACTGTTCATTCGCTAACGATTGCATCTGTACACCGCGATTTAACGACCGGATTGACCCTGTTGGTTGGCGGTAAGGTACTGGTCTGCGATTGGCGTTCTCTTCAATATTAATGGTGGATACTTTAAAATCGGCCAAAGAATTTTCGGTTTCGGTAATATTATCCACTTTTCGCCATTGGCTACCTATAAATTCAAGAGAAGCGAATCGTATAGTAAATGGTTTTTCATAACCCGACATCCACATTCGTATGTACGAGATGTTTTGAAATCCATCAATTTCTCCCACCTTTCGTTTAAAATCTTCTAAAGGAATCCGAACCAGGTGCCAGCGGTCTTCCTGTCGTTCACCAGGAACCTTATCTATAATAAACGTGCCAGGACTTCCTATCTCGAGATTGTTGAAATCAGCGGGATTAATATCAAGTTCGTATTGGTAATATGAATTATTTATCTCAATGTTTGATTTGCTGACTAATCCTTCAGAGTCCGGTTTTGAAGTGATGGCAATTTTATCTCCACCTGCTTCCGGGGTATTTCCTTCATGGTAGCCGAGCAGACGGTAAAAACGCTCCTGTAATGGCAAATCCTGAACTTTTGATTCACCGTAATACACATAATCATCATTGGATGGATCTGCTAAAATATCCCGGAACTCGTCACTGTCTTCTCCATAAACCACCCTCATGGAATCTATAAATTCTTGAAATAATACGGTTTCAACCATGTCTTCATTAAAACCGTTAGCGCTGGGCACGCCATCAAGCCCCACATCTTCATACTGCCTATTGTCATTTGAAAACTGCCCCTGTGGAGCTTGTGAATAACTAGGAATATAAGATCGGCCATCATTATCCTCTTTCAAATTGCTAAGGTTTGTTGCAAGTCCGTCTTCTGTATTAATTTCAAAATTTGGCACGACATCTTCGGAAATTGTACCCAGATCGATATAAATCTTTCCATCATAATCTTCCAGATCCTGAGGAAGTGGATCTTGACCATTGGGTAATATTGGTTGAATCCAAAATTCAATAAACTCGATATTATTTTGAGTTAAATCTTCTTGACCGGATGGCAAAACCGCGGTCATTCCTCCCCATTGATTTTCGGGAGAAGTTTCGAGATGCATTTTTAAATTTTTGTTATAGTTATAAGGACCTCGTTCAGAAGGATTATAAAAAATGTCGAGTGTGTTTATCACTTCTTCCTGGGCATTATTGGTTTCCCTGCCAGGGAATACTTCCTCAGTTAATACTGTTTTAGATTCGGGAGTACCTTCAGCCCCTCCTAAAATATTAGATATATTTCTCGGAATGGTATACCAGGAAAATTGGCTCCTTAAATCGGCTCGATCTGTTTTTGACTCAGCCGTGGTGAGAGGGCTGGCATTTTCCGGATTAGCAAAATAGGCATCGTCAGACGAGTAACCAGGTAAAGCGGCTGGTGGTGCGGCTAAACTCCAGCGGGTAGCGCTAATAAAAGAGATGCTGAATTCTGAGCCCTCAAAATCATCAATAAAAACCAAGCCGTTTTCTTCATCCGGGTAAAGGTTACCTTCTTTTATGGCATTTCTAACAGCATTTGTTTGCGACACACCCGGCCTTAGCTGGGCAAATTCGCCACTAATACGAACATTGGATGACTCCTTGGTTTGCAGCAAAGGAATTCTATCTATAAATCGGGTAATCCAGGGTGTTTCAAAATTGGCCTTGGCGTCCATTCCCAGCACGGTATTATTAATAGATTCATTTCCAATGCGAATTTTATCAGATAACGGCTGTTCTTTCAGCTTAAAATAGGTACTTCCAATACTGATATCATCACTTATGGTGTATTCTGCCCGCAAGCCTGTAAAATTCTTTTGCCCGATTACACTAAGCTGATTATTCTCATATTCAACCTTAATATCCTGACCGTTGGCCAGATACTGATCGTTTAAAATGGTAATGCTGCCAAAAGAATAGTCAACCTCGTAATCAACTCCCTGAGTTAATTCACTCCCATTGGCGAATACTTTTACAGAACCTTCAACTAAACTGAAACCTAGTGTAAAATTACCGGTGACCCCTCCTTTGGATAAACCCTCTATTTCATAAAAATTATTTTTTCGGGATTGATCTGCCGTATTTTGTTTCTCGTTATAAAGTTCCGAAAAAGTGAGGTTTTCACGTACAGAATCGGAAACAGAGGCCGCTGTTAGAAGTTCATTAATACGTTCACCAAAAGGTTCCAGGTAAGGAAAGATGATATTCCCGCTGCGTGGATCAAGGGTAAAGCTGTTGAAATCTATTCTGTTATCCGTCTGTGCAGCCCCTTCTGTATTTACACGATCAAGCCCCAAATCCTGCAATAGTGTGGGCCCTCTGCCTTCGAGATTACTTTGCTCAATATTACCCTGAGTGAATTTGATATCCACCTCCAGGCCATCCTCCGTCAAGTCTGATACACCAAGCGAGTAAACATTTCGCATAGTCAGCGGCCATGATTTTAAATCCGGGGTGGGATTATTAGGGCGGATTAACTTCAGGTAAATTAATCCAGACTGATCGGTTACATCCCCAACTTTAACCGTACCACCCGCTTCTCCGGGAACCAGCCGCACAAAAGATACAGCCAGGTATGATCCTGAACTTAAGCCCCTGTTTAATGAAATATAGCCCAATGTCTTATTAACGCGATAATCAACCCCTTCCTGCAACGGCCGGAAATAGCCATTGTGAAAATCACTGCCTGCTACGCCAAAAGTTTCAGCAGATGCGCTGGTATTACTTCTGTTGTTTTCCAAAACACTTTCATCAATTATATCGCCGGCAGGATCAGGAAGTCCATAATTTCCATTCCCCAAATCTACCACACCTAAATCTACAAATGCTGCCGCACGCACCGCTTCATTTTCTGTAGTATTAATTTGGGGTTCCGATATCCAAACCTTTAGCTCTGATATTTGATAAGCCTGACCCAGTTGCTGAGGGTCAGCAACATTATTTTCAAATTCCTGACGGTTATAAAAATCAATAAAAAAGTGCCGGTTATTCTGATATTCTGCCGGCTTGATCGAAATAGCAGTTTCCTGAGACCCACCGCTAATCGTTTGAGTCTCACTCTCCCCTTTTTGTTGGGATACAACTGATGTCAACTTAAGTGGCCCGAGTTCCGCAATTGATTTAATACCAAATAAAGAAGCCCCGCCCCGAATCAAGGAGTTTCCTGTTTCCATAGAAACGTTCCCCATTTCTATACGCTTAATAATCTCATCTTCATAACCTTGATACACAATGCTCAGCCGGTTCTGGAAATCAAAAGCACGCTCGGTATCCCAATCGGTAGCAATAGTTAGTTTATCACCAATGGTTCCCTGAATATTAAGCTGAAGGTTTTGGTTGAACATCGGGTCAATTCGCCTCCGAAGATCTTCAGTAAGATTGGCATCGTCAATATTTTGAATGGAAACCCCTACATTCATATTAGCCGAACCATTTACCCGCAGGTTCACTTCAGGTTTTCCAAAGATGGTGGTAAAAACTGAAGATTCACCACCAGGCACATTCAGCCTGAAATCAAGCAAGCCTCTTCCCTGCTCTATTTCGCTCTTACCTTCTTCAATTAACCGGTAGCGAATCTCCCTTTCCTGTTCATTTCTCCGCTCCCGTGCTATTTCTTCAAAATTATAAACGGTAGGCAAAAAAACAGGAATACCGTCAATATTTCTGTTAAAATAATAGGTGCCAAGGGTATCCCAACTTGTGAAATATTGATCTTTGTTAAGCTCTATTGAATATAGGCCACCCGGTGAAACCGCTCTCCTGCGATTTAAATAATTATCTGGTGGCCTGTAAATAAATTTTATACCATCCAGCGTACTGTCAGCCTCACTTACAGATGTTGTGGTATCGGTTGTATCCTGGCTTTTAGCCACACCGAACAAGAACACTCCATTCACAATAAAGGCGAGTGGTAAATAATAAACTAGTTTTAAATAAGAATGCACCGGCTTTATTACTAACTCGGTTATTAATTAGTGTCTGTAGCGTTATGTGATAGGCAAGTCTCTTTTTTGATTCGAATGAATTGGTGCGCTCGATAATACCATATATTTGAGTCTGTTGAAAGTGTAATAGAATAATGATTGCTAATATCAGACGTTAAAAATGTCTATTTTTTTAATCGGCCACAGCGAACACTAAAAAAGAATTGTGAACAGATTTTTAAATAAAATTCAGATAGATCTTCTAAAACGACATGTAGGACCTTTTCTGTTTTGTTTTTTTACGCTGATGTTTTTGCTGTTAATGCAATTTTTGATTTTACACATTGATAAACTGATAGGCAAAGATATTCCTGTTAGCATTATCGTTGAGCTGGTGCTAACGAACTTAGCATACATGGTAGTATTAGCCGCTCCCATGGCCGTGTTAGTAGCTACTTTAATGGCTTTCGGTAAATTTTCTGAACTGAATGAACTAACGGCTTTACGCGCATCCGGTATTAATCCATTTAAAATAATCAGACCTGTACTTACGGTTTCCATTATTTTGTGCGTGGTTTTAGTCTGGTTCTCAAATAATGTGCTGCCGGAAGCAAATCATAAAGCCCGCTCCCTGTTTATTGACATCAGGCTAAAAAAACCCGGGTTTGATCTCAAGCCCAATACATTTTATGATGGTATTGATGGCTATACTTTTCTGGTGGAAGAAATAGACGGCGCTACCGACAGCCTGTATAATGTCACACTGTTTCAGGAACCGGGAGAGAATCGCGAAAGAGCGTATATAAAAGCTGAAAAAGGTTTACTGGAAAGTAAAGGAGAACAGGCATTAACGCTACATCTCATAAATGGTAGTATGCTTCAATTTTCCGCAAACAGTAATGGAAACACAACTCAGTTAGAGAGAAATGATTTCAGTAGACATATCATGACCCTGGATTTGGAGGATCTTTCTTTTTTAAGATCAGATCCGGATAATAGAAACCGAAGTGACCGGACCATGAGCTCGCAAGCCATGATGGTAGTGGTTGATTCTCTGCATAAAGAGGTAGATAAACAGCGTCAAAGAACAGCTGAGAATCCTTCCCTTGTGCCAACAAAAAAACAGCAAGGACAAGAATCTTATTTTAATGCCAACATAATTCTTCCCGATTCATTGCAAAAGCTGGGAAAAATAAGCAGCAATTATATTCTCATAAATAATTTTGAAGATATTGAGATTCAAAGAACTTTTGTGGAGGAATCTATCCGTCAATTCAAAGATTATCGCTCCACACTTGAAACATCTATCGCTAATATAGAATGGCGACAAAAAAGGATAGCCCGCTACCTGGTGGAGGTACATAAAAAACTGTCGGTACCTTTTGCTTGTGTTGTATTTATTTTGTTTGGTGCCCCTGTGGGTATAATGACAAAACGTGGAAATTTTGGTTATGCCGCTCTCATCAGTACCATTGTGCTTACATTCTATTGGGTGTCGTTAATACAGGGTGAAAAATTAGCCGACCGCTTATTTGTCTCTCCTTTCGCTGGCATGTGGACCTTTAACATCGTGCTTTCACTAATCGGAATTTATTTGATATTGCACCTTTCAACAGATATTCGAATTACAAGGCTATTCAAGAAAAAAAGTGATTAAACATTTCGATAAATATATCTTTCTCAGGCTTTTCCTGATCACCGCTGTTGTATTATTAATGTTGATCTTTATCTATATAATGATCGACTTTTCCGAAAACAGCGATGATTTTGCGGATCAGGGAGCAAGTATGGCTGAAATATTCAGAGATTACTACCTCAGTTATGTTCCTGAGATGACCCGTCTTGTTTTACCGGTTGCCGTTTTTGTGGCATGTCTTTTTCTCACCGGCCAATTATCCGATCGCCTTGAATTTACAGCATTAAAGGCGGCTGGGGTTAGTCTCTATCGTTTAATTGTACCTTATATTTTATTCGCTGCAATTAGCGCATCCACAATCAGCCTATTGGATGCTTTTGTGATTCCCAATTCTAACCAGCAGCGAATTGCATTTGAAGAGAAGTATCTGAAAAGTAAGTCTGAAAAAATTGATCGAAGTGATATCTATCGGCAGCCTGAAGTTAATACTCAGCTAAGGGTGAATTATTTTGATGGAAACCAGGAAGTGGCTTACCGGATACGCCTCATTAAATTCGAGGATAAAAAAATCTCTCGCACCACCACTGCCACCCGGATGAGCTGGCAAGATTCTACTCAAAGCTGGCTTTTAGATGGTGTTACTGAAAGAGTTTTTACCGACAGCGGATATACTGAATCTTCTTACACAAAAAAAGATACGGCAATAAATGTGTTTCCCCGTGACCTAGCCAGGACAACTTCCGATATATATCAATTAACTTATCCTGAAGCGTGGAACTATATTGCCTCCATTGAGCGAAGCGGTGCTGGCGGAATTGAAATTCCCCAGGTTCAGTTTTATGGAAGGCTGGCGTATCCTTTATCTATAATTGTGGTAATTATCATAGGATTTTCATTTGCTGCCGTTCGGCGGAGAGGCGGAAAAGGGGTGTATCTTGCAGCCGGTTTAACTATCAGCTTCCTCTATCTCGCCTTTATGAAAATAATTGAACCTTTTGGATATTATGGCACTGTACATCCCGCTTTAGTGGCAACCGTACCTCACCTTACCTTTTTTATCCTGGGAGTATGGCTCCTCATTAAAGCCAAAAAATAGAACCTTTACAAATATTCAGTTTTCAACAAGGAATGGTTAATCTCCAACGATTCGTTGTTTTCAAAATCTATAACTTTTAATCTGTAATTTTGAATTTCTTCAAGCTTCCGGCTGCGGGCCGCGGTACATGGGGATGTCGTTTCGATCTTTTGTATTAATTGGGCCGTGTTCTTTTTCGTAGCGAACTACGTTATCGTTCAATGCCCCGGCCAGTCTTTTTGCATGATCCGGAGTAAGGATCATTCTCTTGACCACTTTTGCTTTTGGTACCCCGGGCATCACAGCAATAAAATCCAGAATGAATTCAGAAGGTGAATGCGTAATCATTACCAGATTAGAATAGGTGCCACCCGCTTCATCTTCTTTTAATTCGATTTCCATTTTACCGGGATTCAATGTTTGATCTTTTTTTGCCATAATATTCTCTGTAAATAATTAATGTTTTATACGTTTCCTTTTGGGTGTTATAACTATTCCAAAAACCCCTGCTCTTTCATCCATTCATCATTGTAGATTTTGGGGATATAACGCGATCCACTGTCGGGCATGATGATAGCCATTATGTCCTCCTTTCCTAAAGGATTTTCTTGGATATAATCCAAAGCACCTTTCACAGCCGAGCCAGAAGACCAACCTAAAAATAAACCTTCTTCTCTCGCCAGTTTTCGGGTAACAATTGCGCCGTCTTTATCATTTACCTGAATTACTTCATCTATAAACTCAAAATCGATTGTGCCGGGAATAATATCCTCCCCAATTCCTTCCGTCATGTAGGGCCTGATTTCTTTCTCATCAAACTCTCCTGTTTCAAAATATTTTTTGTACACAGAGCCAACAGTATCAATACCAATTACTTTGATAGCAGGATTTTGCTCCTTCAGATATTTTCCCGCTCCAGAAATAGTTCCTCCTGTTCCCATCCCTGCTACAAAGTGAGTGAGTTTTCCCTCTGTTTGTTCCCACAATTCCGGACCGGTGGTTTCATAATGTGAAATCAAATTGCTTTCATTATCATATTGATTGGGATAGTAGGAATTGGGGATTTCTTCGTTCAGCTTTTTTGCTACTGAATAATAGCTGTCGGGATGATCTGCCTCCACATTAGTTGGGCATACAATTACTTCAGCCCCAACCGCCCGCAGAATATCTATCTTGGCCTGGCTTTGTTTGTCATTCGTGGTAAATATGCATTTGTATCCTCTGTTAACAGCCACCAGAGCTAACCCCATTCCGGTATTTCCTGAGGTTCCTTCAACAATTGTGCCGCCGGGTTTCAGCAATCCTTTCGCCTCGGCATCATCAATCATTTTAACGGCAATACGGTCTTTAATACTGTGCCCGGGATTGAAGTATTCAACTTTGGCAAGAAGAGTTCCTTCAGAGCCGCCATTTATTTTATTTAATTTAATGAGCGGCGTATTTCCAATCGTTTCCAGGACGGAATTGTAGAACATGAATTCTTTTTTTGAATGATTTTCTAACTATTCCCAAAACTAAGAAATAATTCGCGGAGGGGCATTAAAAAGAAAAGCAATTTTCTGCAGGCTTACTTTAGCTTATATTCAACCAATTTCCTGGTACAATTTAAAATTCTGTCCTTTAATCTCAGCTAATAAAGGTTTATTTTCCGCTTTCAATCTCATCTTTAGATATCAATTCCATTCATGTTCATACATCAAGAAAAACCCAAAGATTTTGACTGCGGCTACAACCTCGATCTTATGATTGCCGCCCTTCCGCGCATCGAAGACACCGAAGAACGTGTTTCTTACGCAAAACGGGTGGTTGGACTCATCAAACAAAGTCACCCTACCTGGGTAGATAATAAAGGGAAAAGTGAATCCGCATGGAATTACTTCTTTGAGTTGGCTGAATATGATCCCACGGAATATGGAATTTACAACCCCTATGCCGCCGGCGGCGATGATGATGCGGAATGAGTTGCGGATTTCACGTAATTTTCTCTAATCCACTACACAAGAAGTGTTAAATATATCATTTAAACTCAATATTTTATTATTGAAGTTTGGATGGTAAATTATTGGATGGCAACAGAACTAAATACTGAACCTCTCGAAAAAGCCTTTCATTCTCTTGAAATAGCTTTAGCAATAACACCTCATGATGAAATAGTGCGGGATGCTACTATTCAGCGCTTTGAATATTCCTTTGAATTATCATGGAAGTTTATGAAAAGATATTTGAAAGAATTTGCAGGGATCGAAGAGCACCAGATAAAAGAAATATTTCGTAACTCAGCAAAAATTGGTCTTATAAATAATCCAGAAAACTGGATTGGATATCATAAAGCAAGAAATCTTACCAGTCATACCTATAATGAAAAAATCGCCGAGGAAACCTATCGTTTTGCTATAAGTTTCTCTGGAGATGCTAATTATTTTCTGAAACAGTTGAAGCAAAGACTGAAATGAATCTTTCCGAAAAAAATACTGCCATACTATTTCATATCCTGGAAAAGAATTTCCCGGATTGTCGTATACTTTTATTCGGTTCCCGGGCAACCGGAAAAGCGAAAAATTATTCTGATATTGATTTAGCCATTGATTGCAATGGTTCTGCATTACCATTAATGAAGCTTGCTGATGCAAAACAGGATTTTGTCGAAAGTGATCTCCCCTATCTCGTGGACCTGGTTGACTTAAATAACATTGATAACTCTTTCAAAGAAAAAATTTTATCTGAAGCAAAAGAATTGAATGTTATTGTGGGGTTATAAGCCTTCAGGAGAATCCCCAGGTATGTCAAATGGGAGCTTTTGAAGACTGAATGCTTGAGGAGCCTTTTTACCTACCAGAAAGTCATCCTATGTTTGAAAGCAGCTTTTTGATGGAGATATTCTATCAATATAAAGGCGGTGGAAGGGCAGCAAATCTGAATCAAAGAAAGCACGCACCATGGATATATTACCAAGGAATTTCTGAACTGGATTATGCTGAAGTTGTAGAATCTGGCATCATGGATTCCCCTGCTATTCAACATCAACAAAAAAGAAAAAGGTTGGCGCCTTTAGTGTTTCCGTGGCTAATTTCTTATTTTCAATTTAAATTGAAAACTAAATCAGCGATTAGCTTCGATGCAGTACAGCGGCCCGGTTTTAGATAATGTCAAAGAATGCTTTAGGGAGCAGGTTTCGGAGCTGGAACTTGCTGAGGCTATTGATTTCGTAAAATCTGACCATTCAAAAAGTAGGTACAATTACCTCTCTTTTTCGATCAATATTCCTAAAGTTGATCCTTTAGCTGTACTTGAGCAGCATGCTCGCAAAAACTCATTCCAGTATTATTGGGAAAAACGTTTAGATGATTTTGCCATAGTTGCTGCCGGTTCTATAAAACGCATTCAAACCTCTGGGAAACTCAGGTTTAAAAATGCCTCCACGCTTGGAAAAGAATTATTGAATGAAGTATACCATATCACCAATCTCAAGCATCACCTTGCTTCGGTACATTTATTAGGCGGATTTTCCTTTTTTGATCAAAATAAAAGCCAAAAATGGAAGGATTATAGTGCCGGCTCTTTTACCTTGCCGGAATGGGTTATAGTTAAAGATGGAAAATTTAATGTGCTCACCATCACCAAGAAGATTGAGGAGAATTCTTCGCCGGAGGAAATAAATACTTCTTTCACCGAAACCCTTGACGATCTCGACCAGGTTTGTAAAGCCGAATCTTACAGTGTTTCACCAAAAAAAAGAAAGTTGGCACAAGTGGCAATACCTGAGGTACACTCTGCAGAATATAAACGGTGGATTCACGCTGTAGAAAATGCCACCGATCTTATCAAAGCCAAAAAATTCAAAAAAATAGTACTGGCACGCGAACTTTCAGTGAAGTTGAATGAACCGATTTCCGATACCCATATTTTAAACAACCTCAGAAATCAATATCCCGATTGTTATTCCTTTTTGATTCGGCAAAATGAGAAATCCAGCTTTATTGGATGTACACCAGAACGTCTGGCTTCTTTTAATGATCGCCACGTGTTAACCGAAGGATTAGCAGGGAGTATTTCGCGGGGAAAAACCGCTTCGGAAGATGCCATTTTAGAACACGAGCTGCTTCACAGCCAAAAGGATTTGAGCGAACATGCTTTTGTGCTGGATGCCATTGAAGAAAACCTGGAGCGATTTTCAGATGTCCTGGAGCATCCGGAAACTCCGGCCATAAAAAAGCTTTCCAACGTACAGCATTTGTACACCCCTGTGCGGGCAAAAATTAAAGCCGGGGTTTCACGTACTGAAGTACTGGCGAGATTGCATCCCACTCCTGCCGTGGGTGGATATCCGAGTGAACAGGCCATGCCTTTCATCAACAAACTGGAGAATTTTGACCGCGGCTGGTATGCGGCTCCGGTTGGCTGGATAAATGCAAATGGAGAAGGTGAATTTGTAGTTGCAATCCGCAGTGGGTTAATTAAAAATGATGAAGTTCGATTTTTTGCAGGATGTGGAATAGTAAAGGATTCAAACCCGCAAAAAGAGTGGGACGAAACAAACCTGAAATTTATCCCAATGCTAACAGCGCTGGAATATGCTAGAAAATGAGTCTCAAAACGCCGCATTTCTATGGAGTACTTTATTTGTCCGGTCTTTATTTACCGAGGGTGTGCGCCATGTAGTTATTTCTCCCGGTTCTAGGTCTACGGCTTTAACTCTCGCTTTTGCCTCTCATCCCGGTTTTCAGAAGCATGTAATTATTGATGAACGTTCTGCAGCTTTTATCGCTCTTGGTTTAGCCAAAGCAAGTGGAGTTCCAGCTGTTTTGGTTTGCACTTCGGGAACTGCAATTGCCAATTATTTCCCTGCCGTAATAGAAGCTGCTCAATCAGGAATTCCACTTATTATTGCCAGCGCCGACCGGCCGCCAAAGTATCGTGGACTTGGGGCATCTCAAACCATTGACCAGTTAAAAATATTTGGAACATATCCAGTCTTTTTTCATGAAGCGGGAGAACCGGATATCACCAAACAAGGAAAAAAAAGAATACAGCTTGCGGCGACACAGGCTGTTCAAAATGCCCTTTCCAAAGGAGGGGTATCACATCTAAACTTGCCTTTTTCCAAGCCCTTTGAGCCTGATGCCGATTATTTGAAACAGGTTGAAAAGGAAAATGAAAAAAAGGCCGAAAGAAATTCACCAAAATATTCAGTTGAAGTTGGAAATACTGAATTGGGAGAAACTTTTTGGTCGGATTTAGTATCCGCCGAGCGGCCGCTGTTAATAGTTGGGCCAAATCCCGGAGTTGATCAATTATCTTTTATAACACCTCTTTCCCGTGTACTAAATGCACCAATTCTTGCAGAGCCAGCTTCTAATATTTCTTCTTCTAAACATACCATTCAGGGCTTTGAAGGCTTTCTGAGAAACACAGAAAATTGGAAAAATCTAAATGCTGATTTTATTCTACGTTTCGGATATCAGCCGGTGAGTAAAGCAATTAATGAATATTTGGAACATCATGAAAATGCGCTGCAAATCAGCTTTATGAATCCAAACCAGTGGGTAGATGGTAGCCTTTCTTCTGATAAACAAGTGATTTTGAAATCTCCTCTCAAAATTCCTGACATAACGGGATCAGCAGAAAAGAGCTGGCTGAAGACGTGGAAAAAAGTTGAGAAACAGTTTAAATCTTACCGGAAAGATCAACTGCATCCATCCACTCCTATTACCGATGGATATGTTTTCTCCAAAATCAGCGAAGCTCTTCCAAAAAAGACCTTTACCATGCTTTCAAACTCTTTTCCGGTACGGGATCTTTCTTTGTTTGGTGAATTTGACGCTAAGGAAATTTACGCCAACCGAGGAGCTGCTGGCATTGATGGAATAACTTCTACAGCTATTGGATTAAGTATTTCTCTGCAAAAACCAGGAGTGTTATTTATTGGAGATATCGCTTTCCTGCACGATACAAATGCGCTGTTGTTGGCTAAAATAGTAGATCAGCCCTTGGTAATTATTATACTAAATAATGGCGGCGGCACTATTTTCAGAATGCTGCCTGTACACTCATTTCAGGAAAAATTCACTCCATACTTCGAGACTCCGCAAACGGTGAGTATTGCTGCCTTGTGTCGGGCTCATAAAATAGATCACACCCTGATTTCACGTCCCGAGCAACTAAATACTACATTTGATTCCCTGATTGAAAAAAAAGGTATACACGTTATGGAATGTATCACCGATGCAGATGATTCTATGGAATTAAGAGAAACGCTTTGGAATTTTAATCTCGCCACAAAAAAAGGATAATTTCGGAAACCCAAACACACTGGGTTAATTAAGGTTATTCCATTAGTGGCAAAATCGAGAATTAATGAATATTCGCATTAGAGGAATTTCTTATCATTTTGAAGTCCATCAGCAGAAAAAAGAATTGCCTTACCTGATTATGCTGCATGGTTTTTTAGGTAGTGGAAAGAATTTCAATCACCTGACTCCCCCACTAAAAAAGTTTTGCAATCCTGTTACCATCGATCTTATGGGACATGGAGAAACTGAAGGTGCTGAACTCCATTACCGCTTCTCTGCAAAAGAACAGGTGGCTGATCTTACTAAGCTTATAAGTGAGCAACTTCATATCCCTTTATTTTTATGTGGCTATAGCATGGGAGGAAGATTGGCCTTGCAACTCGCACTTCAGCGGCCTGATCTCTTTCGTGGATTAATTCTCGAAAGCAGCACTTTTGGTATTGAAGGAGAAACCGAAAGGCAAGCCCGTCAGGCATTAGATGCGCAGAGGTCTGATCAAATTATGGGGAATTTTGAAGGTTTTCTATCCGAGTGGAAAAAAATGCCTTTATTCGGTTCTTCACCGGCTGAACAGGGCCTTTTAGATAAATTTCACGAAGTACAAAAACAACAAATTCCTTTATGGATGGCTAATAGTTTACAGGGCTTTGGAACGGGAAATATGCCTTGCGTGCGAGATCAGCTTTCAAATATAAAAATTCCTGTACATCTTATATCCGGCGAACAAGATTCCAAATTTATTCATATCAATCAGCAAATGCAGAAAGAAATAGAAGATGCGGAGTTTCGGATTGTTAAAGATGCCGGACACCGCGTACATTTGGATCAACCTGAAATATTCATCGGTATTTTAAAAACTTTCATTCAAAACAAGAGCAAATCATGAATTGGGAAACCGTTAAAGATTACGAAGACATCACTTACAAAAAATCCAGTGGCGTTGCACGGATTGCTTTTAACCGGCCAGATATTCGGAATGCTTTTCGTCCAAAAACGTTGTTTGAGATGTTCGAAGCTTTTTCTGATGCCCAACAGGATAATTCAATTGGCGTGGTTCTGCTGACCGGTGAAGGGCCTGCTAAAGACGGAAAATATGCTTTTTGCTCGGGAGGAGATCAAAATGTGCGGGATAAAACCGGGTATAAAGCAGAAGATGGAATTGCACGGCTTAATGTACTGGAATTGCAGCGATTGATACGGTTTATGCCCAAAGTGGTGATTGCAGTGGTTCCCGGCTGGGCTGTTGGCGGTGGACATAGTTTACATGTAGTGTGCGATTTGTCTATAGCCAGCGAAGAGCATGCAATTTTCAAACAAACAGACGCTGATGTTGCAAGTTTTGATGGTGGATTTGGTTCTGCATTATTAGCAAGACAGGTAGGACAGAAGCGAGCTCGTGAAATTTTTTTCCTCGGTGCAAACTATTCTGCGAAAGAAGCATTTGAAATGGGAATGGTGAATAAAGTGGTGCCGCATAATCAACTTGAAGAAACCGCTTATGAATGGGCTCAGGAAATTCTTGCGAAAAGTCCTACTGCTATTAAGATGATCAAATATGCTTTTAATTTAATTGACGATGGTTTGGTGGGACAACAAGTTTTTGCCGGGGAAGCCACCCGTCTCGCATATATGACTGATGAAGCACAGGAAGGCCGAAATGCTTTCCTCGAAAAAAGAAAACCAGACTTTGATAAATTTGAACGTTCTCCTTCCTGAAAATCTCTACTCAACTACATAAGAATGAGCTTCAGGATTCGCTATACCAGAAAAAGCAAATGGTTCTGCATTTGAAACCAGGCTCGCCGCCAGTGACACTGCATTTATATTCAAATGGTTTATCCAGGTGGTAGCGTTTTGATTATCCTTATCCAACCAGAAATTTTCTATTCCACGTGCCACAGGAATATATTTTTCCAACCCTTCAATATGTAGATCCGGCGTTTTTAGATAAGCTTTCATTCCATATAAAGCATGTAACCCCAATGACAACCCGCATTCCTGAAAAGCCAGGCGTTGACCTGCCGGACGATGTGGATCGTATGTTTGGGTGAAATTTCTTAAGCTGTTAATACTGTCGAGGAATAACTTTTTGGGCGTGATAGAATCAGGTAATTCTTCCTTGCTGTGAGATGATTCGGCTGATCGTAAGGTATTTAGCAACAGTCCTCCAATACCCAATGGATCTGTTGTAAACCAGTTGCGCCGTTCTGAACACATTATTTCAAAATCTTCCTCAAGTTTTTCCAGCTCAAATGTTTCTTCAGGAATAGTCTCTTTTAAAGTTTTGATGCAGATTAATCCTTCCAGTGGATCATGGGCTCCCATACTTGGAACTAATGGCCGGGATAAATCTACACTCATTTTCCAGTACATTTTTGGAATGCCACTCTCACTGCTGATGAACTGCTTACATGCCTGAATAAGTTCAGCCGCCCAGGTAGCAAATTTTTGATCGCCGGTTTCTTTTTCTGCCTGTAATAGTGCCTTGATCCATCTGCTTATATAGTGGAAATATTGACCATCGCGCTCCCATTCCAGGCGATTGTTTAAAGGTTCATCCGCGCCACGTTCCGGCATTTTCTTACCAATCCGTAAACCACCGGCTGTGGGATGATTTCTTCCCTCCTCTTCAGGCAAACCGCTAATCCAGCCTTTTCTGTCATCATTCGGATGAAATCGCCCCAGTTTTTCATGCACCAAATCAATTAGGGTTAAAGCTTTTTCGGAGTAGAAATCCTCCTCCAAAGCATAAGATAATCCAAATAATGTTTGCACAGCAAAAGCATCTGTCCTAAGATATCGCTCACTTTCATCGCCATTATTTTCCATTAAACCGGTTCGGTGAGTGTAATCGTCCATTAACCTTCTTGCTATTTCCAATCCTGATCTATCTTCTCCATTCATTGCTGTTCTCCCATTAGTGGTTACCGTTATTTTAGCCTTCTGATCCTCAGCAGAAATTTTAATCGATCTGGGCTTCCCCTGTCATAGGTACAAATTTCACCAAGATTAAAGTTCTTTTCTTGAAGCTATTCTCATCCGTCTTTTGCATCATAATCAGTTTTTGGCGAGCTCTGCCAACAGGGGAAAGTAACCTGCCATTAATCTTCAATTGCTTTTTAAGAGGTTCTGGAATATCGGGTGGGGCGGCAGTAAGCATAATGGCATCAAAGGGAGCTTTTTCGGGCCAGCCCTTGAATCCATCTCCAAAATGAGCATTTACGTTTTTGACCTCTGCTTTTTCCAGGTTTTCCTGAGCAAGATCAGCCAGCCATTCAATAATCTCAATACTATATACTTGCTTAACAATTTTTGAGAGAACCGCTGCATTATAACCGCAGCCAGTTCCTACCTCCAAAACCACATCTTCGGGACTTAATTTCAACTCTTGGGCCATATAGGCAACTATATAAGGTTGGCTAATCGTCTGAGCTTTACCAATTGGCAAGGCTCTATCTTCATAAGCATATCCTTTAAGTTCTTCCGGCACAAAAAGTGTTCGATCTACTTCCCTCATTGCCTGTAATACGTTAGGATCTCTAACACCTCTCCTCTTTAGATGATTTTCAATCATCTCATGTTTAGTTACACCCATAACTCTCCTGATTTATTCAACATCTTAAAAACATTAAATAAGAGGAATTTGTTTCATTGAGAATTCAGATCAGCAAATTTTGCGCATAAAAAAACCCTGCAAAACAGGGTTTTTCAATATTATTTTGCTGCTGATTCACTACATGGATTCAAATCCACCGGCAGACATCATTGCGCCCATAAAAATAAAGGCGAAGATTATATAGATGACAAAAACTGCCACAAAAACGATAAGTGTAGCACGTGCCCAGTTTTTCTTGTTCGGATTAATGCTGTCACTAAAAGCCCAAACCAGTAACATAATAAAACCTACTACCGGTATAATTGATATGATTACAGTAATCACCCATTCTTTCAAGGGCATTACTTCGCTTGTTTCCCCGTATTGATCTTCCATTTATGCTCCATTTATTTTTTGTGAAAGCTAAAGATGTAGAAAAAGATTCATTCATACAAATAACTGTGTGTGAGGGATTTAGCAATTTTTTAACTACAAAATAATCCCCTAAAATAATTTCATCCCATTTTTTACTTTAATATCAGGTACTGCCAGTACAACGTTTCCATCAGCATTAGGGAAGCCGGTGATCAGGCAATCAGAAATGAAAGGACCTATTTGTTTTGGCGGAAAATTCACCACCCCAATTACCTGTTTACCTGCTAGCTCCTCAAGATTATACAGTTTTGTGATCTGGGCCGATGATTTTCTGATTCCTATCTTCTCCCCGAAATCTACTTTTAATTTATATGCAGGTTTTCGGGCTTCGGGGAATGGAAGAGCTTCAATGATGGTACCTGTTCTTAATTCAATTTGTTCGAAATCGTGCCAGCTTATTTCTTTCATTTTTTCTGGTGAAGTTATTCTTTTACAAATGTCATTCTCGAGAAGAGGTCACTAAAATATCTATTACAGATCCTCCTGATTGGTTATTTAAAATCAGATAACAGAACTTCATAAAGCTGTCCTTCTTCTTCAGCAATTATGAGGGATTGTTCACCGGAAAAAGCCACAGATTCAACCTGGTTTGCCCGAAATAAAAACTTTTGGGATGTGCCAGTAAAAAAATTATCTCCCGTAAAATCAGTAAAAAACCACACAGACGAGGAGGTTAATACCGCAAGAGACTGCCCATCTTCAGAAAAATCCGAAGCCGTTACTTTATCATCAAAAGTGAAGGAAGACACTGGTATCAAGGTGTTAACTGTCGATTCATCCCGAGTTTCTAATTTGTAGAGTTGAGTATCGATCCCGTTCTTTTCTTTTGTTAGCAGATAAATGGCACCGTCAGCATAGAATACGGCTTCAGCATCGGGAGAATTAGTTCCAGCCAAACCAAGGAATTTTAGCTTTTCAGGATATTCAATTCTAATTCTCTGATATTCGAATAGCATTTCTTCGTCTATATCCGGCTCAGGAAAAATCAAAAATGAAAGATTTTCTCTGCAAAAGCAGTTATTTCCGATATCAGCTACAATTAAGTTGCCTGAGTCATCCACGGTAATATCTTCCCAGTCAATATTGTCTATATCGTCCAGTTCAATTCCATTCGCATTGTCATCTGAAGCTATCAGCCCATTTTTATAGATAAGAAATATTTTTGGCTGGTTTCCCGAATCACCATGCACCCAAAACACATTCTCATGTTTGCGGCTCTTAACTATTCCTGATATCTCTCCCCGGGCAGCACTTTCAATTCGACTATACTCTTCAAGGATTACAGGTTGTGAATCATCTGTCTGGGCTGCGCAAGATGTACAAACCCAAAATAAAATTCCCGTTATACATGCAATTCGCCAACTATCTGAAGATAATTTAAAGTTCATGCTAAAAACATAGAAAAATAAATATTATGATACCAGAGATTTCAAGTGATTCAGCATTCATGGAATTTAAATCATTAAATGACTTACTGGTAAATTTCTTCAGGACCTGAAATAAAAAACCCTCCTTTTTGTGAAGGCGGGTTTTGAAAAAATCAGAGAGAATTATTTAATCAATGCCATTGATTTTACTTAGCTGTAAGCTGGAGTTGAAAGTTTATAATAATAGATTCCACTTGGCAGATTATCAGCATCAAAAACAACAGAATATTCACCTGCCAACGTATACGCTTTTACCAGTTCAGCTGCTTGTTTTTTGCTTTAAACCAAAAAGTAATGCAAAAATTTTAAATAACTAAATAGAAAAAACCCTGCTTTTTTACGAAAGCAGGGCCTTTTTATAATTAACTTAATGAATGAGAGAATCTTATTTTATGAAAAGCATTTCTCTGTAAACCGGCAGCGGCCAGTAATCATCTGCTACATATCTTTCGAGGTAATCAACAGCATCACGAATTTCTGTCATAACCGGCAATATTACTGATTCTACTTTAGTGGCATGGTCAGAAACATTTTTGTACTTCAATTTTGCCTGAACATCTGCAAGCTTATCCAGGGCAGCACCAAGTTCATTTAGTCCGGCATTTACTTTCTTAAACATATTTTTGGATCCTGAATTTTCCAGCCCTGCTGATTCGGACTGCTTTACAGCATTACCCAGTTCACCAATATATCGAACAGCGGCAGGATAGATCATGGTTTTGGCAATAGATTCAATTGTATCTACTTCGATTGTACGGGTAGTGATATATTGTTCGGTCCAAATCTCTAAGCGGGAGTCTATTTCTTTTTTACTCAGGATATTGAATCGCCTAAATAATTCAACATTCTTCTTATCATTTAAATGCGGTAAAGCATCTGGTGTGGTTCTAAGATTTAAAAGTCCTCTTTTTTCCGCCTCCTTTTGCCACTCATCAGAATAACCATCACCATTAAAAATGACTGATTTACATTCTTTGAGTCTTGTGCGAAGTACTGTAGCAAGAGCTTTTTCTATTGAAGTTTCTTTAGCCTTCTCTTTCAGGTCAGCAGTCATATCTTCGATAGCTTCTGCAACAATGGTATTCAGCACAACCATTGGAAATGAAGGCGACTGATTGGAACCAAGCGCCCGGAATTCAAACTTATTACCAGTGAAGGCAAAAGGCGAGGTACGGTTTCTGTCACCTGCATGTTTGGGCAGGTACGGCAATACCGGAGTTCCCAGACCGAGCAACCCGCCTTGTTTGGAGCTTTTAGCTCCGCCATTTATTAACTGCACGATTATATCCTCAAGCTGATCGCCGATGAAGGAGGAAATAATAGCCGGAGGGGCTTCATTGGCTCCGAGGCGGTGATCATTGCCTGCATGAGCTACAGACACTCTTAATAAGTCCTGATGCCGGTAAACGGCTAATAAGACCGCTGTAAAGAAAAATAAAAACTGCATATTCGAATGCGGATTATCACCTGGTTCAAGCAGGTTATCTCCTTCGGTTGTACTGAGCGACCAATTCAGGTGCTTGCCGCTCCCATTTAATCCATCAAATGGTTTTTCGTGAAGCAGGCATTCCAGGCCATATTTTTTAGCCACTTTTTTAAGTACCATCATCATTAACTGCTGATGGTCGGCAGCCACATTAGCCGTCTCAAAAATAGGAGCAACCTCATATTGACTTGGTGCTACTTCATTGTGCCTTGTTTTAACAGGAATGCCGAGTTTATATAATTCTTTTTCGGCATCTAACATGAAGGAAAGTACGCGTTCGGGTATGGACCCAAAATAATGGTCATCCAATTCCTGCCCACGCGGTGGTTTTGCGCCAACCAATGTACGCCCTGAAGTAAGAATATCTGGCCGGCGGTAAACAAACTCCTGATCTATTAAAAAATACTCTTGCTCGCAACCGGCTGTAGAAACCACTCGTTTTGTAGTTTCCTCAAACAAACCTAAAGCTGTTGTGGCTGATTTATTCAGCGCGTCAAGTGATCGCAGTAAAGGTGTTTTATGATCAAGTGCCTCCCCCTTCCAGGAAGCGAATGCCGTTGGTATACACAGGTATGTTCCATTCTGATTCTCAATGAGAAAAGCTGGTGAGGTTGGATCCCAGGCGGTATATCCACGAGCTTCAAAAGTTGCTCGCAATCCACCACTGGGAAAACTGGAAGCATCCGGTTCACCCTGAATAAGTTCTTTACCGGAAAATACCGCCATTGCTCCGCCACCCTGATTTGGCGTAATAAAGCTGTCGTGTTTTTCAGCTGTTGTTCCAGTTAAAGGCTGAAACCAATGAGTATAATGTGTCGCCCCTTTCTCAGTAGCCCAATCTTTCATTGCCAGGGCAACAGCATCAGCTACATCAATATTTAAGATCTGGCCTCCATCTATAGTTCTCTGTAAATCTTTCCACGCAGATTTTGGCAATCTTTCCTCAAGCTTATCGAGCGTAAGAGTATTTTGGCCAAATATTTCAGGGATATCCATCGTGGGCTTAGTCGTAGAATTATTTGACTCACCAGGACGGAAATTTTGAGCGGCAGCTAAATTATCATAACGTTGAGTTGGCTTATTCATGAGTATAGATGTAGTATGTTTTATTCAAATATTAATAATGACTGCTGCTAAATATAAAAGTAAAATATTTAAAAACACAAATAATTTAGGATTTTTGTTTAAACAAATTAAATAGAAAAGTCATTTATACATGTTTAATTAAATAATATTTGCAATACTTAACTTTTACTTTCACTCACTTAAATAATTTTACTTAAAGTGGCAAATACTTCATTTTTTAAGCCGCACACAAAAATGCTATCTTTTACAGAAATATTTAACAACAACAAATCTAAAAAAAACAGCTGTTGAACCGACAAAGTTTTTTTCTTTGGGTAGAAGCTGCCCGCCCAAAAACATTAGCTGCGGCCTTCGTACCTGTCTTAGTTGGGGCAACTCTTGCCTGGAATAATGGACAAATTTCCTGGTTAAATAGTTCTGTAGCCCTGGCCTGTGCTTTTCTAATCCAGATTGGAACCAACTTCGCCAATGATTATTTCGATTTTATAAAAGGCTCTGATACGGATGAACGTATTGGCTTCCGAAGAGCTACAGCATCTGGCCTCATTTCTTCAAAAAAAATGTTAATCGCTACAGTAGCAACAATGGGCTTGGCATTTTTACTCGGGCTCTACCTGGTTTGGGCGGCCGGCTGGGTTGTCCTAATAATAGGCCTGCTGTCCCTTCTATTTGGCATACTATATACCGGCGGCCCCTTTCCACTTGGCTACAATGGCCTTGGTGATGTCTTTGTATTTATTTTTTTTGGAATCGTTGCAGTTATGACCACCTATTATGTAAATGCTCTGGAATGGTCGGTAGATTCTTTTTGGGCTTCTCTCGCTGTAGGAGCTTTATGCGTGAATATATTGGTGGTCAATAATCTCAGGGATGTTGAACAGGATGCTAAATCAGGAAAAAAAACATTGGGAGTTCTGTTTGGTGATAATGCTCTAAAATTTGAATATGCCTTGATGGTTGCCCTTGCTTTCGCTATTCCGCCTCATTTCTATTTTGTACTAAAATATGAATTATGGATCCTGCTCCCCTTTTTGATTTTGCCCCTCGCCATCTATGACATATACAAGATCCTGATTGAAGAAAAAAAGATAAACCTGAATATTATGCTTGAACACACCGCACGCTTTATGTTTCTTTTCGGCATATTATTTTCTCTGGGAATAGTATTTAGCTGATGCTCCAATACTTTAAATACCGCCTTCCATTCAAGCAAACATTTACCGTATTTGGAAATGAAATAGAATATAGAGAAGGTATCATTCTTGTATATCGCGAAGGAAAAATAACTGCCTATGGAGAAGCAGCCCCTCTGCCCGGTTTTTCTATCGAAACTCTCGAACAAGTAGAGACAGTCTTGAAAGTAAATCATGCTGTTCTGCAACAGGGTTTACAAAATAATACGGCAGCTCAAATAGTAGACATTTTAAACAAGCTTCATAATTTTCCATCTCTAAGCTTCGGGCTGGATACATTGATGCATGATTTTGCTGCAAAAAAAGAACAGAAAACTTTAGCTGAATATTTATTTCTCGATGGGATTAACCCCCTGCATTCAAATGCTATTCTACCCTTTCAAAGTATAAAAAACACGCTGGAAAAAGCTGAAGATTTTGCAAATCAGGGATTCGAAACATTTAAGGTAAAAGTCGGAGAAAATTTTAGTAGAGAAGCTGAAGTACTTCGATTGCTGCGAAAACAATATCCCCACATAAAGATCAGGATTGACGCAAATCAAGCCTGGCAAGTTGAGGAGGCTATAAGCAGCCTCAGATCAATAGAAAGTCTCCAAATTGAATATTGTGAACAACCCGTTTCTGGCAAAAATTTTAAGGGTTTGAGAAAGGTAAAAAAATCTACTACAATACCCATTGCAGCTGATGAATCAATCAGGAACAAAAATGATGTAATTCCACTATTAAAGGCAGAAGCGATTGATATGCTCATCTTAAAACCATCTCTCTTTGGCACTTTTAAAAATCTTTTTGTAACAAAAAGCATGGCAGATTCTCATAATATAGAAACAGTATTCACCACAAGTCTTGAAAGTACCGTTGCAAGAGCTGCAATTGCCGTTCTTGCATCAGGATTGGGGTCGCCCGAATTTGCACAGGGTTTAGGTACGGGAAATTTATTTAAATATGATGTTGGACAAAATAACTGGCTAAATAAACCTGTTATTCAATTGCCAAAAACACCAGGTTTGGGTATTTCAGTTGATTTAGATTCATTGGAGGAAATTAAGGAGTAAATGCAAAATAAGTCGCGCTTACATATGTTTGAGTTCAAGAAGAAGCAGAAGCAACAGGTTTTTCTTACTTCTAAAGATGGGATGTACACTTATAATGACCTGGAGCGTTTTACAGGCTATTTTAAAGATATGGTTGAGTCTAAAACTGATTCACTAAACAAGCCGGTAGCTTTTCTTTCAGATTCCAGCGACATGTTAGTTTTTGCCATAGCTGCCTGCTGGCAACTGGGAATTCCGTTTATCCCACTAAGTCCAAAGAGCAAAAAAGAAAACCTGGACTATTATTTATCCGAGCTGAATCCAGTGCTGGTTTTTTGCGATAGTACAAATCGTAAACGCGTTGAAGGTGATAATGTGGTTCATATGGATGAAAATTTCTTCCTGAATGCATTCACTCACGACATAAGAAACCTGGAATTACCTGACCCTGCTAAAATCAAGGGATCAGAAGTTTTTGGCTATTTCTTCACTTCAGGTACTACCAGTAAAGCAAAAATTGTTCCCCTGAAGCGCCGGCAAATGATTTCTGCGGCAAATGCTTCATCTCAAAATTTTAAACCCCAAACCAATCATTTCTGGCTGCTTTGTCTTCCCTTAAATCACATTGGAGGGATTTCGATTATACTGAGATCAATAATTTATGGAACAGCTATTTACCGGCTGAAAGATTTTCATGAAGAAATGGTAAAAGAATTTTTAGCTGAAAATAAACGCTTTCAAGCTGCCTCCTTGGTTCCGACAATGCTCAAACGATTAATGGAGGATTCATTTTTTAAAACACATCGCGATTTTAAGTCTGTTCTGCTTGGCGGTGGTCCGATAACTGTAGGTTTATTACGCAAATCAGCAGAAAGAGGTATTCCCGTTGTGTTCAGTTACGGCATGACCGAAACTTGTGCACAAATAATTGCAAATCCATTATCCACTCCTTCAGGCATGTATACCCCGCTGAAAAGTGTGGGAAAGCCTTTACCTCCTAACGAAATGCAGATTCGTGATGAAAACGGGAAGGTATTGGGTAAAAATCAGTCTGGAATTCTCTGGTTAAAGGGGCCCCAGGTTTTTGATGGCTACTACCATAAATCTGACAATAAAGGCCGTTTTGATAAAAAAGGCTGGTTTAATACTGAAGATTTTGGCCACATAAATGGTTTTGGACACCTTTTTATTGAATCCCGCAGAAATGATTTAATTATTACCGGCGGCGAAAATGTAAACCCGACAGAAGTTGAGCAGGCTATGGAAAAACTGCCTACCATCAACGAAGCAATTGTTATTGGGATTCCCGATGAAGAATGGGGACAGAAGCTTACAGCCATTGTAACTCTTAAAAATGGTAAAACACCAGAGTTAGAAGAGATAAGAACCCAATTAAAGGAACATCTCACTGATTTTAAAATTCCCAAAGAGCTGAAAGTGGTAAAAGAACTTCCTAAAACTCCTACCGGAAAAGTGAAACGCTGGGAACTGGTGAATCAATTTAAATGAGCAATATTTCTTAACTCAATTTCCGAGCCCAACTCGCTCAAAAATCACTTCTACATTTCGGGTATGATGTTCGAGGTCGAAGGCATCATCAATTTCTTTCTGGGAAAGTTGTTCTTTGATGACAGCATCTGCTTCAACCAAAGGTTTGAATAAGATTTGATCTTCCCATGCTTTCATTGCCAGCGGTTGTACCGTATCGTAGGCTTTTTCTCTGGGAATTCCTTTATCTATTAATTTATGAAGCAGGCGTTGTGAGAATACCAGTCCCTGTGTTTTCCAAATATTTGCTTCCATATTTTCCTCAAAAACCACCAGATTTTCGATGACACCGGAAAACCGGTTCAGCATATAATCCAGTAAAATGGTGGCGTCAGGAATGATGATGCGTTCAGCGGAAGAGTGAGAAATATCACGTTCGTGCCAAAGCGGAATATTTTCAAAAGCGGTAACCATATATCCGCGAAGCACACGGGCGCATCCCGAAATATTTTCTGAACTAATGGGATTTCGTTTGTGTGGCATGGAGGACGAACCTTTTTGCCCTTTCCTGAAAGCTTCTTCAGCTTCACGGACTTCACTGCGTTGCAAATGACGAATTTCAACCGCAATTTTCTCCATTGTTGAACCAATAAGCGCAATGGCAGATAAATAAGCTGCGTGCCGGTCTCGTTGTAATGTTTGGGTTGAAATTGGGGCCGATGTTAAACCCAATTTTTCGCAGGTATAATTCTCAACTTCGGGTGGGATATTTGCGAAAGTTCCGACAGAGCCGGAAAGTTTTCCAAACTCTACATCGGCAGCAGCATTTTTAAACCGCTCCAAATTTCGTTTCATTTCAGCAAACCAAAGTGCGCATTTTAAACCAAAAGTGGTAGGCTCTGCATGAATACCATGTGTACGCCCCATCATGATAGTATATTTATGAGCTTTGGCTTTCTCACCAAGTATCTCGATGATATTTTCCAGATCATCCAACAAAATAGCATTCGCTTTTTTCAGCCGCACTCCCCAGGCCGTATCTACCACATCGGTTGAGGTAAGCCCATAGTGAATCCATTTCTTTTCATCTCCGAGCGTCTCGGAAACAGCTCGTGTAAATGCAACTACATCGTGGCGGGTTTCCGCTTCTATCTCCTTGATGCGATTGATATCAAAAGTGGCTTTTTCATAGAGTTTATCAACATCTTCAGAAGGAATTCTTCCCAACTTTGACCACGCCCAGCAGGCGGCCAGTTCAACATCCAGCCAGGCCTGGAATTGCTGTTCATCAGACCATAAATCAGACATTTCTTTTCGGGAGTAGCGCGAGATCATTTATTGGTGTTTTGAATTTGATTTCCCGCCAAAGATAATGTTTTTATAAAATAGGATTTTGAGTGATTTTTTATCTTTTGCTGAAAAGCTTTTGAAATAATTCAATAAAATTTGGAATTTCCACTAATGCGCTTCCAACCAGTTCACGCCTAATCCCATATCTACTTTTAAAGGCACACTTAAGGGATAAGCCGATTCCATCAATTCCTCAATTTTAGCGGGAACTTCATCGAGCTCACTTTCGTGAATTTCAAAAATGAGTTCATCATGAACCTGTAACAACATGCGGCTTTTCTTATCATTTTCTTTCAGCCAATCATGAATGTTAATCATAGCAATTTTGATAATGTCAGCCGCTGTGCCCTGAATAGGCATATTTATGGCTGTCCGTTCGGCAAAGCCCCGGCGATTCCAGTTGCCTGAATTTATTTCAGGGATATATCGTCTTCTGCCACTCAAGGTTTTTACGTATCCGTGTTCCCGGGCAAATTCTTTGGTGCGATTGATGTATTTCAGGATATTTGGGAAGCGCTCGAAATACTGCTCAATCATTTCCTTTCCTTCGTTATTTTCAATGCCTAAGCGTGAAGCAAGACCATAGGCACTCACACCATAAGGAATGCCAAAATTCACTTCCTTGGCTTTCCGGCGATGATCCTGTGTGACCTCATCCAGCGAATCAAGACCAAATATTTCCTTGGCTGTTCTGGCGTGAATGTCTTCGTCATTTTTGAAAGCTTCTGTCATCGCCTCGTCTTTCGCGATATGTGCAATTACCCGCAGTTCAACCTGGGAATAATCGGCAGATAGAATTTTATAACCTTCTTCAGCAATAAAAGCTTTTCGAATTTCTCGTCCTCTCTCCGTTCGAATAGGAATATTCTGCAGGTTGGGATTTGAAGAGCTTAATCTTCCGGTAGCAGCCACACATTGATTAAATTCGGTATGCACCCTCACCGTTTCTTTATTTATGATAGCCGGAAGTGCATCCACGTAAGTGGATTTTAGCTTACTAAGCTGGCGATAATCCAGGATCATACTCGAAATTTCATATTTAGGGGCCAATCGTACTAATACTGCTTCATTGGTAGAATACTGACCGGTTTTGGTTTTTTTTCCGGCAGGTAAATCCATCTTGTCAAATAAAATAGTTCCTAACTGCTGGGGTGAGTTAATGTTGAATTTCTCACCGGCTTTTTTGTAGATAGTGGTTTCAAGTTCCTTCAGGTCTTTCTCTAAATCTACAGAAAACTCCATCAGCATATCTACATCAAGTTTTACGCCTTTATATTCCATTTCAGCTAACACTTCTGAAAGTGGGAAATCAACCGTATACGCAATTTCATTAAGTAAATCCTTTTCCAGCCTGTTGTTCAAAATCTCATACAAGCGCAGGGTGATGTCTGCATCTTCACAGGCGTACAGGTATATCTCTTCCGGAGCTAGGTCTGCCATCGATTTTTGATTTTTCCCTGTGCCAATCATTTCTTCAATAGTAACCGGCTCATAATCCAACAAACTTTTTGAAAGCTCGTCCATCTTCAGGCGTTGATTAGCATCGATCAGGTAAGCAGCAATCATGGTATCGAACTTTTTGCCTTTTAAGCCAAGGCCGGCCCGCAAAAGCATCAGATAATCAAACTTGTAATTATGGGCAATTTTGATTGTTTCCGGATTTTCAAACAAAGGCCGCAGTTTTTCAATTACTTCCCGTTCTTTTAATCCACCTTCTACATTTACAGGAATATAGTAGCCCGTTCCTGAAATGGCACTTAAGGATATTCCGACTAATTTTGCACAAACAGGATCAGGTTTATCAGTTTCCGTATCAAAACAAAATTTCTCATGTGCTATCAGCTCATTTACCAGTTTTGTAACTTCTTCTATAGTATTTACCAGCTCATAACTTACTTTTTTCTCGTCAAGCTGCTGTCGGGGAGTTTCTTCTTTATACGAACCAAAAAGATCTACCTGGTCTCCCAACTTTTCAGCAGCAGGGGCCAGCTCTTTCAAATATTTTTTAGTGAGCGTTTTAAAGCCCATCCTTTTGAAAAATACGCCAAGTTCTTTTCGATCCTGCCCTTTCCAGCCAAACTTTTCCCAATCAGTTATATCCGGTACATCAGTTTTAATAGTCACCATGTCTTTGGCATGTAAAGCCTGTTCGGCAAAATTCATCAGCCCTTCCCGCTGTCTTTTCGCGGTAATATCGGGTGCAGCTTCAAGGGCGGCTTCCAATGATCCATACTTGTTGATCAGTTTGGGAGCACCTTTTTTACCGATTCCCGGAACTCCTGGAATATTGTCTGACGTATCACCAATAATTGCCAGTACATCAATAACCTGCTCGGGATATACGCCGAAATAATCCCTCACACCTTCCCGGTCGATGATATCAAATCCGCCGTTTTTATTATCCGGTTTCATCATTCGGATATGATCGTGCACCAATTGCATGAAATCTTTATCAGGCGTCACCAGCATTACATCCACATCATCGGCATTTGCCCGGCTTGCGATGGTTCCTATTATATCATCGGCTTCGAACCCATCTTTTTCAATGCATTGAATGCCCCAAGCCTCTACCATTTCTTTGATAAGAGGAATTCCGATTTTTAATTCATCTGGTTGTGGCGGCCGGTTTGCTTTATAGGTTTCGTCTTTGTCGTGGCGAAAAGTGGGTTCTTTGGTATCCCAGGCAACAGCAATATGTGTTGGTTTTTCTTCAGCTAGCATCTTTTCAAGTGTGTTAGCAAAACCTAAAATCGGACCGGTAGGGAGACCTTCTGCATTTTTAAGACGGCTATTTATAAATGCAAAATGAGCACGGTAGGCAAGCGCCATTCCATCTAGTAAAAATAGGAGTTTTTTAGACATTGAATCTGTTATTTTATCGGCTGTATTTATTGAAGGGAAACTAATTTTTTTTAAATCTAATTACGAATATAGATTCTTACATGAAATAGAAATGAGGGTGAATGAATTACAATGAATTACCAAAAATAGAGCTCCATTTACATCTTGATTGTTCGCTGAGTTTTGAGGTGGTAAAAAAACTAAAACCATCTATATCAAAAGAAGAATATGAGAGAGATTTTATTGCGCCTGCAAATTGTGCGAGTCTCCAGGAATATATTAAATGCGCTCAAGCCAGTATCGAAATTATGCAGACTGCAGAGCAACTTGAAATGGTAACACTGGATCTTTTCCGACAGTTAAAAGAAGACAACGTAATTTATGCTGAAATACGTTTTGCCCCACTTCAGCATATTATGAAGGAATTAAATGTAAAGCAGGTGGTGGAAATTGTAAATGAAGCATGTAGTTCCGGTATTGAAGAAACAGGGATTCAGGCGGGAATTATTTTGTGCACGCTCCGAAATTTCAGCGAAGAAGAAAGCATGGAAACGGTTAAGCTGGTGGAGGATTTTAAAGGTACTCATGTTGTGGGATTTGATATTGCAGCCGATGAAATGCTTCCAGTACATACTCATAAGAAAGCTTTTGAATATGCTCATAAACACGATATTCCCTGTACCGCTCATTCCGGAGAAGCCCGTGGACCCGAAAGTGTTTGGGAAACTATTGATCAGTTAAATCCATCACGCATTGGCCATGGAGTACGAAGTACGGAAGACGAAGAACTGCTGAATTTCATCAAAAAAAATAATATTCATTTGGAAGTTTGCCCCACCAGTAATATTCAGACTGGAATTTATTCATCACTCGGCGAGCATAGCGTAAATAAAATTTACCAAAAAGGAATTTCTATGGGAATTAATACCGATGGCAGGTCTCTTTCGGATGTTACCCTTGGTGAAGAATATAAGTGGCTGAACAGGTATTTTAATTGGGATATTTCGCATTTCCTGCAATGCAATGAATATGCTATTGACGCGGCTTTCATTGATAAAAGTGCAAAAGCTAAAATTCGTGAAAAATTGGTAAAAGGTTTTGAGCTTTAATAATTAGAAAGCACAACTTTTTAAATGCTATTACGAACACATCCGCAACAAATAAAAATAGAACGGGAAGGCATTGAGTTTAAAGAACGAAGCACAAGCAGGATACGGTACCAAGAAATTCTATAAAGAATATGTCTCCGGCATGAGCCGCGAACGTTTTTCCAAAGAACTCACTGCCGACACTGAACGCCTGAAGCTGGTTTATAAAGAAGCTGTTGAAGATATCGAGCGCCAGCAAGGGCAGCAGCTTCCCGGGCATGTAAAGTTTCTCCGGTTGTTTTCTGATCTAACCCAGCGCCTGAATCCAACCCGGCGGCTGATTTTTGGTTTGGGGTCGGTAAGTTTCGTGGCTTATTATTTGCTGAGTTTTTTTGGGATTCTTGATTACTTCCTGATTGGGAATCTGCTTCTACCCTTTGGTTTTCTCTCAATGTTTATGCTTTTACTGATAGAGCTGCTCGAAAAATCGGATGTTCAAAAAGAAATTGATTTGGCGAGGGAGATTCAGTTGAGTTTGCTTCCTGCAACTTCTCTCAACAAAAAAGACCTGGAGGTTTATTCCTTTGCACATACAGCCAAAGAAGTTGGCGGTGATTACCTCGATGTAGTAGAAACGAATCGCGGCACATTTGTTATTATTGCTGATGTCTCAGGAAAAGGATTAAGTGCAGCTTTATATATGGTACGATTGCAGGCACTGGTAAAGTTGATCATTGAAAGAGATCATCCCACTCCTAAAGATTTATTTCTGCAACTTAACAACTACATAAAGAGCAACAGTAAAGACAAAACTTTTGTAACGGGTTGTGCCGCTTTTTTTCCGAAAGATGAAGATCACTTCGAATACGTTCGTGCCGGTCATAATATTCCCATTTACTATAACAAAGAGCGGGATACCACCTTTAAGCTAAAGTCTAATGGATTTGCGCTGGGAATGACATCAACCAAACTTTTAGATAAGAATATGGAGGTTAAAAAATTCCATTTCACACCGGGAGATTCTGTTCTTTTTTATACAGACGGATTAAATGAATCCCGCAATGAACGTGAAGAAGAATACGGCGAAGAACGTATTGAATCACTAATGGAGATTTATGGTTCACTTCACGCTAAAACTATTGTCAATAAAGTGCAGTCTTCTCTCGAGGCTTTTATCGGGAAAGTAGATCCGCTGGATGATGTAACTTTTACCTGTGTCCACCGGCCGATGAAATAACAGTGAACAGTGGTTCAGTTAGCAGTTAACGGGAATCAGCCAATCGCAGCTTTTACTATTGCATCGGTTGTGATGCCAAAATGCTCGTACAACTCTTCGTAAGGACCTGATTCCCCAAAGGTATCAATTCCAATAGCTGTACCCTCAGGGCCCACCCAGCGTTCCCAGCCAAAGGTAGAACCGGCTTCTACTGAAACACGATTTGTTATCTTTTTTGGGAGAACTGTTTCTTTATACTCTTCACTTTGTTTCGCAAATAATTCCCAGCTAGGCATACTTACCACGCGGGCATCAATTCCTTTTTCTTTCAGCTGGATTTTGGCATTTACTGCGAGGTGAAGCTCAGAACCTGTCCCAATCAAAATGGCATCCGGTGTTTCTTTAAATGATTCTGCAAATATATAGGCTCCTTTTTGCACAAGGGAAGCCGGATTTTTTTCTGTCCTGGCGTAAGTGGGCATGTTCTGGCGGGTTAATACTAATAATGTAGGACCGTGCGCATTATCTATAGCTGTTTTCCAGGCATAGGAGGTTTCATTTGCATCACCGGGACGCAAAATGGTGAGGCCTGGCATTGCTCGCAAACTTGCCAGATGCTCTACGGGCTGATGAGTGGGCCCGTCTTCTCCAAGGCCAATACTATCGTGAGTAAGCACAAAAATGGATGGTACTTTCATCAGAGAAGCAATACGGATAGCAGGACGCATATAATCGGTAAACACAAAAAAGGTTGCACCATAAGGAATTAACCCTGTATGAAGAACCATTCCATTAACAGCAGCACCCATTCCGTGTTCCCTGACTCCGTAGTGAATTGTTCTGCCTACTGGTTTATCAATAATGTAAGATCCGTGTCCTTCAATATCCGTTTTGGTACTACCTGCAAGATCTGCAGATCCTCCAAATAAATTAGGCAGTATATCCTTAATTGCATTGATAACTTTACCTGAGGCAGCACGTGTGGCTATACCTTTTTCACTTTCTTCAAAAACGGGAAGCTTTTTTTCCAGATCTTTCGAGATTTCACGGTTTATCCATGATTTAAAAGATTTAGCCTCACTGGAATGGCTTTTTTCATATTCATTGAGTTTTTCATTCCATTCAGCTTCAGCTTTAGCACCTTTTTCTACTCCTTCTCGGAAAACTTTCAGGGCTTCTTCAGGAATAAAGAATTTTTTATCTGGATCCCAGCCGTATCCTTCTTTGGTCAATTTTATTTCATCTTCGCCCAGTGGTGAACCATGTGAAGTTTCACTGTCCTGTTTATTCGGACTGCCAAAACCGATATGACTGCGGCATACAATAATTGATGGTTTATCTGTGACAGATTGGGCCTCCTTAATAGCAGAAGTAATCTGGTCATGATTATGAGCATCAATTTCTACTACATGCCATTGATAAGCATCAAAACGTTTAGAAACATCTTCTGTGAAGGCAAGATCGGTAGAACCTTCAATGGAGATCCGGTTGGAATCATATAGATAAATCATTTTACCTAAACCGAGATGTCCTGCAAGTGAAGCTGATTCATGCGAAATACCCTCCATCAAATCACCATCACTAATAATAGCATATGTATAATGATCTACAATATTTTGATCCTCTTTATTGAATGTATTTGAGAGGAAGTGCTCGGCCATAGCCATACCAACCCCGGTCCCGAATCCCTGGCCAAGCGGCCCGGTGGTAGTTTCAATTCCCGGTGCCATGCCGTATTCCGGATGTCCTGCGGTCTTACTACCTGTTTGCCTGAAGTTTTTAATATCATCAAGACTTAAATCATATCCTGTCAAATGCAGCATACTGTATAAAAGCATAGAACCATGACCTGCTGAAAGGATAAAGCGGTCACGATCAAACCAATCAGGATTTTTAGGGTTATGTTTAAGGAATTTAGTCCAAAGAACAAAAGCGACGTCAGCCATTCCCATCGGCATGCCAGGATGGCCAGAATTAGCTTTTTGAACGGCATCCATTGAAAGAGTTCTGATTGTATTAACACAAAGCTTATCTAGCGTAGTTGCAGGCATGAATTTTATAAATTGAGTGAGTAATTATTTTTGCAAATGCAAAGATAGGGAATGCCTGTTTTCAATGAAAAGAAAAAGAGGATTACATATAAAAAAGCCTGCCAGGTAGCAGGCTTTCATTCCTAAATGAAATGTTAGGGAGCAGTTGAATCACATTTTAGCTCAAATTCCATCTTGTGTTCTGCAGGTGATTTAAAAGATCCGAACAATGCGTTGCCAAATGCATCACATGCTTCCGATTTATTACCAAGAGTTTGATGGGCATAACCTAATTCAAAATAAATTTTAGCCCGATCGGTTCTCCCTCCTGTTTCATTTTCTAAAGCTTGTGTTGCATGAGTTACAGCATCATTTGCCTCGTCTTTTTTATTATAGGCCTCTGCAAGTCTAAAATGTACATCAGCAGAATTCTCATCGTAAGTGAGGGCTCTATCCAACAAACTAATAGCTTCATCTACCTGATCATTTTGAGAAGCCTGTGCTCCTAATGCAAGTAATTCATCATGGGCAGCATCTCGTGCTCTACTTACCACATCTGTTTTGTTTGTTTCCTCAGCTACTGTTACTGCCTGATCATAAAAATTCAATAAATCGTCTAACTCCTGATCAATTACTCCATCCCCATTCGTATCATTTGTTCGCTTATGAATTTTAGCTTTTTGATAGAAAGCCAAGGCATAATTGGGATTATCATTTAATGCAGTTTCAACAGCCTCATTTGCCCCTTCATAATCTTCTTCATTATACAATAATAAAGATTTTTGGTAGTAAAGTTGAGGGATAACACCTCTGGCTTGAGGGGCTATTCTTTCGTCGTTATAATCTTCTGCAACATCTGCAGCTTCGCGGAAAGCTGAAATTGTTGCATCCAGATTTTCTATTCCTCGGTTAGCTTGATAATCAGCATAAACCTCTCTGGCTTTTTGAAAGTACATTGCTGGTATCTGTCTTTCTGAACGGCTCTTAATATCTTCCCCTTCTTCGCCAAGCTCTTCGGAAATAGTAATAGCTTGAGTGAAGTTAGAAACAGCAGCATCATAATTTGCTGCTTTTGCTTCTTCTAAACCTGCATTAAATAAATTTATCGCATCTGTTTTTGTCTGTGCAAAAATACTTGTTGCCATCAAAACAAAAACAAGTGCCAATGAACTAGATTTTAGAATCTTCATTTTTCTTTTTATTTGTGATCGTTATTGTATGAATGATCTTGATTGAAGCGCCGAAGTTAATAAAATTTGACGCTTAATATAAATTTTACTGCTTTTATTATAACTCTCTTATAAACACATTTAGTATGATTAAACTCCAGTAGTAGTTTTCATGTTCCCATTTTTTCTCTCACACATTCTTTATTTATACCTCAGTTGTATAGACAATGAAATTGATGGAACAGGTTCTATCAATTTGGTATTTATCAGGCTTGGCTTAAACCCAGCATTCATTGAAAGATCATCAGAAACATCGAAAGATCTAAGATGTGCAAAAACATAAGCATCAATTGCATTTAGTGCATAGGCAAGTACAATGGTTATATAGATGAAATCTCGTCTGTTTCTATAGTAATTTCGATTGTTTCGCAGCGAATTTAAATCTGCTGTTGGAGGTATATAATCCGGAGTTGGTCCAAATTTCAGATCATCAGGGGTCTCAGGATTTAAATTATAAAAAGCCGCCCGGTGATCATGATAATTTTTATGGAGTGTAACACTGTAATAGGATAGTCCGCCAAGCAGCCCGTACACAATAGGAACTTTCCATACCTGCTTGTTAGTAATTTGCCCCCATCCCGGAATCATTAAAGATTGATATAGTACTTTTTTAGGATCAGGATATTCACTAGCAGCATTAATTGTATCCTGTTTTACAGAAAAATTAACGGGTACAAATTTTTGAGGTGATATGCTATAACTTTGAGACCACCCCAAAGAGTAAAAAGCAAATCCCATAATTAGCATTAAGCTAATCGAGCGCGTCAAAAATGCCAAGTAATCGTTCAAGATCATCATCGGAATAATATTCAATCCTGATTTCTCCACCATCTTTTTTTGGTTGCACATTTACTTTTGTACTAAATGTACGCCTAAGCCGGGCTGAAATTTCATTATAAAATGGATTTGGAGGATCTTTTTTTGATTTATTCTTTGATGAAGCAGGTTTATCAAGTGCACGCACCGCTTCTTCTATTTGTCTAACCGACCATCCATTTTGAATTGTTTTGTCTAATATTTTCTTTTGAACTTCAGCATCATCAATTGTTAGTAAAGCACGGGCATGCCCCATTGAAACCTGGTTCGATTTCATAGCTCTCTGCAGAAAATCCGGAAGATTCAGAAGACGTAACATATTAGTTACCGTTGTCCGATTTTTACCTACGCGTTCTGCCACCTCTGCCTGTGTATAATCAAACTCTTCTAAAAGCCTTTTATAACCCATGGCAACTTCCAGCGGATTTAACTCCTCCCGTTGTATATTTTCAATAAGGGCAAAAGCCATGCTTTGCTCATCGTCAGCTTCTCTGATAAAAGCAGGGATTTCGGCTAGGCCAGCTAATCTTGCTGCACGTAACCGTCGCTCTCCACTTATGAGTTCAAAACGCTTTTCGCCAATATAGCGCACGGTTATGGGCTGAATGAGGCCATGCTTTTTAATGGAAGAAGCCAACTCATCCAGCTTTTCTTCATCAAATTCTTTTCGGGGTTGATTGGGGTTTGCCCGTATATGATCAACCGGTACAAAAAGTACAATATTAACCCGGTCTTCGGGCTGAACAAGATTCTTCTCAACACCTTCTTTTTTTGATGCTGCTTCTTTTTCATCCTGGTATTCAGGGAAAAAAGCTCCTAATCCTCGTCCTAATACTTTTTTTGTTGCCATTTAAATCCTTCGTTATTCCGATAGCACCGGGCTATCTTTGAACAGCTTCTTATTTCTCTTGATGATTTCTTTCGCTAAAGCCAGGTAATTTTTAGATCCAATACTGGTTGAATCATACAATAAGGCGGGTTTCCCAAAGCTTGGGGCTTCTGCCAGACGCACATTTCTTGATATAACAGATTTAAATACCCGGTCATCAAAATATCGTTTCACTTCATCCGCAACCTGATTCGAAAGCCTTGTGCGAGTGTCATACATGGTCAATAGAACTCCTTCGATATCCAGTTCCGGATTCAAATGCTGCCTCACAATTTTTATAGTGTTCAGTAATTGGCCCAACCCTTCCAGGGCAAAATATTCACACTGCACAGGGATCAGGATTGAATCTGAAGAGGTTAAAGCATTAATGGTTAAAAGGCCAAGTGATGGCGGGCAATCAATTATAATAAAATCATACTTCTTTCTGATTTCAGATATTGCCTTTGAAAGAATTCGCTCGCGCTCATCACGATCAATCATCTCAATTTCGGCACCAACAAGATTGATATGTGCCGGAATTAAATCCAGAAATTCCAGCTCGGTTTGCCGGATGGTTTCGTCCACATCCGCATTGCCAATCATTATCTCGTAAATGGAATTTGTAACGGTTTTAGAGTCAATACCCAGCCCGCTTGTTGTATTACTTTGTGGATCAATATCGATAACCAGCGTAGAATGTTCGATAGCTGCAAGACTGGCTGCTAAATTAATTGCCGTGGTTGTTTTCCCGACCCCACCCTTTTGATTGGCAATTGATATGACTTTTCCCATTAATAAACCTGCTTTAAGCTTGATAAAGTTTTGCGACAAAATTTAATATAAAGCGAGGGGTACTACCATACAAAAATACTTATTCACATTCTTGTAAGAAGTTATCCACATAAAAAAGGCAACCAAGTGGCTGCCATTAACTTAGTTAGATGATCCGGTTAAATGAATTCCTAAGTTGTTTTTATCGCCGGATGATGATCTCACCAACTGAAGTTTCTCATAACTTTTTAGAACTTCAGTATCTAAAGCAGGAGAATTCACACTTTGAGAAGTATTGGTGTACCTAAGCACTTCATTTCTATCTACCCACGGTGTTACATCTTCTGCGGAAGCAGGGGTGGATGTATTGATCTCACTAACCCCGGAAAGGTAATAGTAACCACCACTGAGAGCGCCCACTAAAATAGTAGCTGCAATACCTGTTTTTAACATGTGGTAGATATGATTGGATTTCTTTATTCGTTCAGACTGTAACTGGTTTACTTCATTCGCTATTTTTTTTGTTAGGGATTTGGGAGGATTTTTTAGTGGGATTTGATCTATTTTCCTATTTGTTACTCTAAGGCTTTCCACCTCAATCAACAAATTTTCATCCTCCCGCATCAACTGTTCAAATTCTAATTCCTCTGAAGGATCCATTTCCTTCATCAGATATCGTATACATTTATATTCACCTGTGTTCATGTTTTAGCTCTTGTTCTCGTTCTTCCTCGAAATGTTTCCTGAGATTAATGAGTGCATATCTCATACGCCCGAGGGCTGTATTTATTGAAACATCTGTAAGTTCTGCAATTTCTTTGAAAGGCATTTCATAATAATGCCTCAAGAGAACGACCGTTCTTTGCTCTTCCGGTAATTTTGATATGTGTTGCATCAGGCTTGATCGCGTTTCATAGTCAATAATTTTATCGTCAGCATCAACAACACTTTCATCTTCCATTCGATCGAAATAATCGGTTGAAGAATCCTCATCGCTCCATCCACTAACGTCGATATATCTTTTTTGTTTTCTTAGATAATCAATAGTTGCATTATGCGCAATTCGCATTACCCATGCGATCCATTTTCCCTGTTCGTTATACGTATCATCCATCTTTGTGATGACTTTCGTAAAGGTTGTTTGGAATAAATCATTCGCAATTTCTGGGTTCATAACCATACTATAGATGTACGAATATATTTTTGCCTGATGCCGATTCATCAGCTCATTAAAAGCAGATTCATCAGCATCCTTTCTAAATAATCTTACAAGCTCACGATCCTGGAGGTCGCCATATCTTTGCTTGTCTACATGTCTTTTAAATAAATCCATTACGTTTACCCTGTTTAGTTTGGGTTGGGCTCTCCGCTTTTTAACCAAAGATAATTTTTTTTGATTCGACTTTCTAATCTAGCGGTGAGCAAATTATACCAGCCTGTCTGTCTTACTCTTGGCTGATATTATAATAATACCCTAAGTTTGTGTTTAACATCACATGTTAATGTGAGCCAGCCGGCTTTTTTCCATAAATGGGCAAGCTAATCATGGAAGAATTTATATACTTTGTCTCCCGTAGAATTCCCCGCCAATGCCTGGATATCTGCCTTATCAGCCTCTTTTATCTTTTTTACTGAACCGAATGACTTTAGAAGCTTCTGTGCTGTTTTATTTCCTACTCCAGATATCTGTGTTAGTTCCGTAGAAAGTGTTCTTTTTACTCTTTTTTTCCTATGAAAGTTGATAGCAAAGCGATGAGCTTCGTCTCTTGCTTGCTGTAATAGTTTTAGCGCAGAGGATTTCTTGGGAATCATAACCGATTCCATCTTGCCGGGCAAAAATACTTCCTCCAGCCGTTTTGCCAAGCCAATAACGTCACATTCTCCATAGAATCCTATTTCCTTAAGCGCTGCAACCGCTGAACTCAGTTGCCCTTTTCCACCATCTACCACTATCAGATCTGGAATATGAAGTCCTTCTTTTTTAACACGAGAATATCTTCGTATCAGAATTTCTTTCATGGATGCATAATCATCGGCACCAACCACAGTTTTAATATTGAAGCGCTTATATTCACTTTTCCGCGGTTTTGCATCCACAAAACAAACCATAGAGGCCACTGGATCAGAGCCTTGCAGGTTAGAATTATCAAAACACTCTATTCTTCGGGGAAGTCGGCTGAGATTTAAATGATCTTTCAGTTCTTTTACCGCATGTGGAATTCTGTCACGTTCTGCTTTTTCTTTTTCAAGTGCTCGTTCATTCAGGTGTAATTTGGCATTTGATTGTGCCATTTTAATCAGGTGTTTTTTTTCACCGATCTGGGGTACATGCACCGGCACAATTTTTCCGCGTTCCTGCTGTAAATATTGTTCAAGCGGCTCTACATCGTTAATATCATGACTTAGATACACTTCATCAGGAATGGCCGCGGTATGTTGGCCGGTATAATAATCTTCTACAAAAGACTGGAGCATCTCTCCTGTTTCCAATCCATCTATATTTTTTAAAAAGCGATGAAATTTTCCGATTAATTTTCCCTCTCTAATCTTGAATAATACGCCGCACGCTTCCCCAATCTCTTCATCTTTCCCGATTGCAAATACATCACGGTCTACTTTAGCGGATACAACCATCTTCATTTTTTGGCTGTAGCGTTTAACCGCTTCCACACTATCTCGCAGCATGGCCGCTTCTTCAAAAGCCAAAGCATCTGATGCAATTTCCATCTCATCCTTTAGCTCACGAAGCAGCATATCTGTTTGCCCGTTTAACAGCCGTTCTACTTTTGAAATAGTCGCCTGATAAACATCCATATCCCAGTCACCAGAACAATTTCGCAGGTAATCATCAAAACAGGAATGCCATTTTGGAACTCCCCGGGTTTTGTCGATCACTTTTCTGGAGACAGCGCAGGTGCAAAGCCCAAAAGCTTTCCGGATGGTCTCCAGCATGCGTTTCATCGAAATCACACTGTCATAAGGGCCATAATATTTACTGCCATCTTTATTTACGGTGCGCGTAGCGAAAACGCGAGGCCGGTCTCCGGGAGTGATACAGATATAAGGATATGATTTATCATCCCTATACATAATATTGTACCGGGGCTGATATTGTTTGATAAGATTATTCTCCAAAATCAACGCTTCCGCTTCAGAATCGGTGACAAAAACTTCCAGGTCATCAATTTTGGAAACCATTGTTTTGATGCGCCCATCTATAGGACGAGATTCCTGAAAGTAAGAACGAACACGGTTTCGCAATCTTTTCGCTTTCCCTACATATAATACACTGCCATTGAGATCCTTATATATGTATACCCCAGGTTCCGTGGGTAAATTGGCGACCTTTTCTGATAGATTTACTTTGTTGCTTTTAACATCGCTCATGTGCTAAAGATAAAGGAATGATCACAGATTTGGGACTCAAGGATTACTTATTTCATCTTTTTTAACTGGCTTCTGCTCTTTGGTAAACGTTACTCTTTACAAAATTTTCAATTTCTTCTTCATACCTTTCAGCTATTGTACTCAAACAAAATTTATTTTGAAGAAAACAACAACTACAAAGACGAAGCCAGATATCCCCATTATTTATGAAGATAACCATTTGCTGGTGATTGATAAACCGGCTGGAGTTCTTTCACAGGAAGATTACAGTGGCGATCCGGATATTCTTACTCTTTGTAAAAAGTACATTAAAAAGAAATACAATAAACCTGGAGATGTTTATTTAGGGTTGGTTCACCGTCTCGACCGGCCGGTGAGTGGGGTGATGGTTATTGCCCGAACATCGAAAGCAGCGTCACGGCTTTCAGCTCAAATTCGAAAACGTTCTATTGATAAAACATATTGGGCAATGGTAGAAGGCATGACTCCTGTTTTTGGAGAGCTGGTCCATTTTCTAAAAAAGGATGCAAAAACCAATACAGTAAAAGCATTCAAATCCAAGAAAGGCGGGGCTAAAGAATCGAGGCTAAAATACACCACCATCAAACAGAGCGCACAGTATAGTTTAATTGAGGTGGATTTAATTACCGGTCGCCCGCATCAAATACGGGTACAGATGGCGAAGGAAGGCTTTCCACTTTGGGGAGATTATAAATATGGAAACACAGTTTCAGGCAAAGGAAGGGATATTGCTCTGCGGGCTGTAAAACTGGAAATTGAACATCCTACCAAAAAAGATATAATGAAGTTTGAAGCGCCCATTCCTAAAGGCCAGCCTTGGACTCTTTTTGAGTATTAAAGGTAATTTGGGATTTACCTTATTTTTTTTATAATCTGCTTAAGCATATACACATTAGTCTATTAAAAATATGAAAGTACTTCTCTTCATTATTCCCATCTTTTTTCTCAGTTTTTCTTCAGGCAAAATTGCTTCTCCCGAAAAATTAGAACCTTTGCAGCGCCCCTTAGAAATTAGTTCCTGTTTGGAATTTCCTACAGCCACAGATGCTTGTAGTATTGATGAAATCACATGTTCAAGCTGTGAAGCTTCTGCAAGCAATACTTGTTGTCAAGCAGGTTATGAAAAATGTTTTTATTGGTTAACAATAGAAAGCTTATGATATTATTAACTTGTTTATTCCTGCTTCAGCTGGTTAATGCGCTCCCTTATGCAGAGAAACCCGTACCGCAAAAGGTCGAAAACCGTGTATTTTTAATGGAAGAAGGCCTTCAGAAATCTATAACTATTCAGTTAGATTCTTTAAATAATGCTGGTATCATAAAAGCTTTTGGAAATTCTGTTTTTGTACTTGATTACAGCCCCCCAGTTGTAAAAAAAGTAAATCTTGAATCTCGAAATATAGTACAGAAATTTAGAAATGGCAGAGGGAGAGGCCCCGGCGAATACCTCAACCCTACTGATTTCACCCTTTCAAAAAATGGAGTTGTATGGATTGCTGATGAACCCCAAAGTAAAATTTCTATCTTCACTCAAAAAGGTGAACTCTCCGATGATTGGGTCATTGAGTTTACGCCATACAAGTTAGCCGGAGTGACTAATAATATTGCCATATTAGGCTCCTTAGATCCAGCTATAAAGTTTATTGATAGCGCAAAAACGATATACTGGACTTCCCCTCCTCAAGTGGACAATCCGCGAAGGTGGTCGAATTTAATTACCGGCTTTCTTCTGGTAGATAGCACCTCCGTATATAAAATCTCTAACTTCGCCGGTACTTTTTCCGCTTATGATAAACAAGGTAATAACAGATTCTTTCGGAAATTAATTGATTCGGATCAAAAATTGAAAAGCAATCCAATTAGCGGTTTGGATTACCTGGCCTACCAGCTTGACCGTTCTGAGCTTAGCTTTGCAGTTGCCAGCGGATTTATCAATAAAGAAGAAATTCATCTATTAATACAATTTTACGGGAATGAACCAAAGCAGCTGGTAGATGTTTACAGAACCAGCGATGCGGAATATATTTACAGTTATAAACTTGATGAATCGATAAGAAGTTTAACCGCGCTGGAAAATGGAGATATTATAGGATTAAAATCTAATGAAATTATTATTTGGGAAAGAAATTGAAAATACTCACCAAATTCCTAAGCTATCAACCATTACGCTGTCGAGCAGAGGGTCTTCTGAAATTAAAATCAACGAATCAGGAATAGTCCCTCTTCGTATTTCCGGCTGAGAAAATCCTTCACTTAAGGTATCGGATGTTGCCAAACCGGAAGTATCCGGTCCGGCTAATTCTTGATGCATTGGAAGATAGGAATTCCCACTCAGGTGCGTCATTTGTAGTAATATCCAATGGCTCCGTTGCTGCACAAATGGAGATGCCGGTTCGGGACGCATCCGTTTAGGACTTGGAAGAACTGCTGCCAGCCGGGCGGCTTCATCCGGTGTAAGATTTCCAGCACCTTTACCAAAAATATCTGTGGATGCTTTTCCAATTCCGAATTTCCCCGGGCCAAATTCCGCAATATTCAAATACATTTCGAGAATTCTGTCTTTGGTCCAAAAAAGTTCGATTAAAACCGCAATTCCCGCTTCCACTCCTTTCCGGAAATATGTTTGTGCTGAATTCAGAAATAAATTTTTTGCTACCTGCTGAGTTATTGTACTCGCTCCTCGCCGTTGTTCACTCTCTTGATTCTCCTCTAAAGCGTTTTTTATCGCTTTCAAATCAAGTCCCCAGTGCTTTCTGAAACGTTGGTCTTCCGATGAAATAACGGCAAGTTTTAAGTGATAAAGCAATTCCTTATCCGAGACCCAATGCCTTCGAAGATTATATCTTTCGCTGCCAATTTCTTCCCAGTCTTCCTGAAGTGTAAAAGCAGTGAACGGGGGGTTTACCCATCTCAGAGTGAGAATCAGGATAGAAAAACAAATAAATAAAGCAGCTATCACTCCAAAAGTAATCTTGAAGAATTTGCTCCAGTTAAATTTTCTTTTCGGTTTGTGAGGGTTTTCCATGAAAGGCAAAATTGACATTGCTTAAAGCAAGAAATGAATCGAGTAAAAACTGCGGTAATAATTTCTCGGGGTGAAATTGATTTTCAATTGTATTAATACAACTCAGCTCACAAACTCAAAGTTCTTAGACTTTGTTGTTTTCCGTTTTCAAAATTTTTAAACCCTCCTCTTCAGGGGTAAAACTATCCGGTAATTGTTTTGATGCTTTTGCTCCTAATTCTTTCAGCATCTCAGCTTGTCTCACCAAATTCCCTCTGCCGGTGGTAAGTTGGCCTTTCGCATCATCATAACTTCTCGACAGGCGATCAATGTGTGTGCCGATACTTTCAAGCGATTCCGCAAAGGTTACAAACTTATCATAGAGAGCACCGCCCCGCTGGGCAATTTCCATGGCATTTTTACTCTGATATTCCTGCTTCCACACACTGTCGATGGTAGCAAGTGTTGCAAGTAAAGTGGATGGGCTGACAATGACGATATTCTTGTCAAAGGCTTCGTAATAAAGATTTCCGTCATTTTGAAGTGCACAGCCAAAAGCTGATTCAATTGGAATGAATAAGAGCACGAAATCAGGACTTCGATCTCCGTGGATGTGATGGTAACTTTTTTCACTGAGTCCTTTTACATGAGCTCGTACAGAGGAAATATGCTGTTTCAATGCCGCCTCAGCTTCCTTTTCATCTTCGCAGGATGTAAATCTCTCATAAGCTGTTAATGTAACTTTAGAATCTATTACCAGGAATTTATTATCGGGGAGATGAACGACCACATCAGGCTGTAATCTTCTGCCTTCCTCGGTAGTAACCGAAGTTTGTGTTTCATATTCACGGCCTTTCACCAATCCCGATTTTTCCAGTATTCGCTGTAAAATCACTTCACCCCAATTTCCCTGTTGCTTTGAATCTCCTTTCAGTGCCTTGGTTAGGTTTTTAGCATCATCGCTCATCCGCTGGTTTAGCTCACCCATTTGCTTAATCTGCTCTTTAAGGGTAGCCCGCTGGCGATTTTCATCGTTGTAGGTATCCTCCACTTTCTTTTTGAAGGCTTCCAGCTTCTCCCCCAGCGGATTCAATAGCTGATCTATTTGCTCTTTGTTTTGTTTGGTGAATTTTTCCGATTTCTCTTCCAGGATTTTATTCGCCAGGTTCTCAAATTGGGTGGTAAGCTGCTCCTGCATTTCAGCGAGTTCTTTCTTTTGCTCGGCCAGCCGTTCTTGTACATGATTGTACTGAGTATTACGCTCGGCCAGGGCCCGGTCTAATTCATTGGCTCGATTTCGTTCGCCGGAGATTTCTTTTTCTTTTTCCTGCTGAAGTTCTTTGAACTCCGTCTCTCCCTCTTCTACCTGTTTTGCAAGATTTTGAATCCGCTCTTCCAATCGTGAGCTTTCCGATTTTGATTTGAAATGCGCAATGTAAAAACCTGCGATTGCGCCTACAATCAACCCTAAAATAATCCCTGAATATTCGAACACGTTATTTCCTCTTGTTATGGATGTTATTTCACGCCAATATAATGACCTTTAGCTATAAAAATATTTTGGAAGTTATCATCACAAAGGACACTTTATTTTTTTAATATCTCAGCTGTCATTTCCACCACCTCTCTATTCCGATAAATCCCTCCGTGCCCCTGCCCTTCCAAAACATAAAATTTATCCTCTTCTTTTAGATAATCATTTAAACCCAAAGCACGATCTACGGGAAGCACACGGTCGTTTTCGGCATAAAAAATATAAACAGGTTCTTCTATTTGCTGAAGAGCAAGATCAGTGCGAAATGGAAATCTAACCAAAAAATCGGGAATAAATGGATATGAAGATGCTTTTAGATCGAGCATGCTATAGTAGGGAGTCCAAAGTACTAAAGCTTTTGGATCATTTTCCGAAGCGACCGAAGCCGCGATTCCCGATCCCAAAGAATAGCCCACTAAAACAATTGAATTCTCCTCATATTCACGCTTCATTTCTGAATAAACGTAATGTGCATCACCAACTAAATCTTCTTCATTCCACAAGTTCCCGGTACTCTTGCCATAGCCGCGATAATCCGCGTAAAGAACATCATAGCCGTGTTTTAGAAACAGCTTGTATCTTTCGGGATTAGTATAATTATTCCCGCGATTTCCATGAAAGTAAATTACAAGTCCTGTGGTTGAATCCGCTTTAGCATGAATGGCATGAATTCTTGTATCCGATTCCACCTCAAAAATTCGCTCCTCAAAATTAAATGGGTAATTGTAAGTTGTATCCTGTGGAAGAGATGAAGGGCCAAAGATTATGGATACTTGAGTGAAATAAAAAAAGGTGCAAATAAGAACATAACACACCAATAAAGTGGTAAAGCCTGTAACTAATAATTTTTTATGCTTTTGCATGACTTGGATTTTTGCCCTACAAAGTATAAAAGATATTGCTGAATTCTACCTCCTGATTCTATATTTCTGCTCGCATTTTCCTTCAAAACTAAACTCACAATTTTCAAAGCAATTCGGTATTTTCACACCTTCGTTTTGAATGAAATTTTAATTAAAAATTATCCATGTCGAATCAGGAATTATCTCTTTCCGAACAAGAAGAAATAAGACGAGAGAAACTTAATGAGCTCCAAAAATTGGGAGTGAATCCTTATCCCTATTCTTTCGAGGTAACAGATACCTCAAAACAAATAAAAGCGGATCCTTCTCTTATCCGGGATGAGGAAAAAAATCCTGATACTAAACCGGTTGCCATTGCAGGGCGTGTTATGAATCGCCGGATTATGGGGAAAGCTTCTTTCTTTAATCTCCAGGACTCTGAAGGAACCATTCAGGTATATATCCGTCGGGATGATGTAGGGATTGAAGAGTATAACACAGTATTTAAAAAGCTGGTGGATATCGGAGATATTGTTGGCATTAAAGGCTTTGTTTTTAAAACCCGAACGGGTGAAACCACCGTACATGCTGAGGAGTTTGAATTCCTGACAAAAACCATCCGTCCAATTCCCATCCCAAAAGAAGTTGAAAATGAAGCCGGCGAAAAGGTTGTTCATGATGCTTTTTCTGATAAAGAATTACGATACCGTAACCGCTATATCGATTTAATTGTAAATCCTGATGTGCGCAATACCTTCCAAAAAAGAACTCAAATGGTTCAGGTGATGCGCAATATGATGAACGACAAAGGTTATCTGGAAGTAGAAACTCCTATTCTTCAGCCGGTATATGGCGGCGCTGCTGCAAAACCATTTGTCACACATCACAATTCGCTTGATATGGATCTTTATCTAAGAATTGCTAATGAGCTTTATCTAAAAAGATTGATAGTTGGTGGTTTTGATGGTGTGTATGAGTTCTCAAAAGATTTCAGAAATGAAGGCCTTTCCAGGTTTCATAATCCTGAGTTTACCCAGGTTGAGCTTTATGTGGCTTATAAAGATTACAACTGGATGATGAATTTCACCGAAAAAATGATTGAGAAAGTAGCGGTGGAACTTCACGGATCTACAAAAGTGAAAGTGGGCGAGCATGAAATAGATTTCAAAAGCCCGTGGCCGCGCATTCCTCTTTTTGAAGCCATAGAAAAAGAAACCGGCAAAGATTTATATGGTAAAAATCTGGATGAACTAAAGGCCATTGGAGAAGAGCTTCATATTAGCATGGATGAATCTTTTGGCGCAGGTAAAATCATCGATGAAATTTTCGGTGAATTTGTAGAACCCAAATTGATTCAACCGGTATTTATCACAGATTATCCGCTTGAAATGAGTCCGCTCACGAAAAAGCATCGTTCCAAAGAAGGATTGGTAGAGCGATTTGAATGTGTCTGTAATGGGAAAGAAATTGCTAATGCTTACACCGAGTTGAACGATCCCATCGACCAGCGCAAACGTCTTGAAGAACAAGCAAAACTACGCGCCGGCGGCGATGACGAAGCCATGACTATTGACGAGGATTTCATCAAAGCCCTGGAATATGGCATGCCTCCAACGGCAGGAATCGGGATCGGGATTGACCGCCTGGCGATGATAATGACGAATTCAGCTTCTATACGTGATGTTCTTTTCTTCCCACAAATGAAACCGGAATGAATAAAGAACATCGAACACGAAACATCGAATATTGAAGTGGCAGTTATCTCTACATCAATTGATCACGGAGAATTTCTATGAAATTTGAATGGTATCTCGCCCTGCGGTACTTCAAAGGTTCGCGGAAAGGCTCCGGTTTTTTGTCGTTTATTAAATACATGTCGATTGGCGGAGTGGCTGTTGGTGCGGCCGGTTTACTTATTGCCTTATCTATTGTGCATGGTTTTAAATCAACCATCAATAATAAAATAATGGGTTTTGCGCCGCACATTACGGTTACCACATTTACTGGTTCCCCGATGAATCGCGCAGATACCTTATTTACACATCTTGACCAATATCCTGAAATACAGAGCAAACAAATTGTAATACAGGGACAGGTAATGATCCAAACCAGGAATGGAGTTAGTGGAACCACGCTAAAAGGTGTAGATATAGAAGAGCCTTTATTTGGAGTGGGTGAATATATTTCTGATGGAGGCTATGATCTAAAAACAGACTCTGCAGGTGTGCCTGGTATTGTATTGGGAACCCGGCTGGCACAGCAGCTGCAAGCAGAAATCGGGAGTATTATTACCATTTATACAATCGAAGGAATTCCCTCTGCGCTAAACTCACCGGAAATTCAGCAATTTCGGTTATCTGGTGTATATGAAACCGGGATTGATCGATTTGATGATGTTTTTGCAATGGTTGATCGCAGGTATGCCCGAAAGCTCTTCGGGCTCCATGCTACTCAAGCCCATGGAATTGAATTGAGGCTGGTTGATTCCGATAATATCATGGGGTTTAAATATATACTGGATGAGCAAATCATCTTTCCCTATTACAAGGAAACTATTTTCGAAGTATTTGGAAATATTTTTTCATGGGTTGAATTACAGGAAAATATCATTCCCCTGGTTATTAGCGGGATGATTATTGTGGCGGCTTTTAATCTAATCGGCACCATCTTGATGATGGTCCTCGAAAGAACCCGAGATATTGGAATTCTGAAAACACTTGGCAGCAAATCGAAAATAATCCGCAAAATTTTTCTTATTGAAGGTTTGATGGTGGCTGGTGCCGGTTTAATTATCGGGATGGGCATTTCCCTGATTTTTTATTATTTACAGGTTAATTACCAGCTTATACCACTCTCCCAGGAAAACTATTATATGAGTTATGCACCCGTTGAACCACATCTTATCGATTTTATCGTGGTTTCAATTGTCACCATAGTTTTATGTGCATTGGCTTCCTGGTTCCCCGCTCGAGTGGCTGCAAAAACAGATCCCGTTAAGGTAATTTCTTTTGGACGCTAAGGATCACAGGTTGATCAAAGGTTAGTGGGATTGAGGGGTTATGTGGATCACTAATTTTGAGTACTAGATTTGGTGAAAAGCATCATTATTAAATATGATAATCTTTCATTGTTTCCCGGGGTCAGTACAAAACCGAATCTACATCATCCCATTCCATATCGAAGGCTTCTGCAACTTCATGGTAGAGTATGGTTCCATTTGCAATGTTCAGCCCTTGCAAAAGCTCTATATCATCTTTCAGAGCTTGTTTCCAGCCTTTGTTGGCTATCTGCACTGCGTATGGTAGCGTCACGTTGGTTAAACCAACTGTTGAAGTATAAGGTACGGCTCCCGGCATATTTGCCACGCAGTAATGAACTATGCCATCAATATTATAAATTGGATCGTCGTGTGTGGTTGCTTTTGACGTTTCAAAGCATCCTCCCTGATCAATAGCTACATCAACTAACACAGTTCCGGGCCTCATATTTTTAAGCATGGCACGTGTTATAAGATGCGGGGCTTTTGCTCCTGGCTTTAAAACAGCACCGATAATTAAGTCTACCTCTGGTAACATCTTACGGATGTTGGCTTCGGATGAAAATAAAGTGGTAATATTTTTAGGCATCACATCATCCAAATGACGCAGGCGCGGCATATTGATGTCCATAATTGTAGTTTTTGCGCCCATGCCGGCAGCTATTTTTGCAGCGTTCACTCCTACAATTCCACCGCCAAGTACCAGTACATTAGCAGGAGGAACGCCGGGAATTCCACCCATTAATACTCCACGACCGCCAAAAGCTTTTTCTAAATATTTTGCACCTTCCTGTGCCGCCATTCGCCCGGCAACTTCACTCATCGGAATTAACAGCGGCAATGAATGATCAATTTTTTCCACTGTTTCGTATGCAATTGCAATACATTTCGAATCAACCACAGCTTTGGTAAGGGCTTCATCAGCAGCAAAATGAAAATATGTGAAGATTATTTGATCCTCACGCATTCTGGGATATTCTTCTTTAATGGGTTCTTTCACTTTCATGATCATTTCGGCACGGCTCCAAACCTCTTCCACATCATCAACAATCGAAGCTCCTAAAGCTTTATATTCTTCATCCATGAAACCGCTTCCATGTCCGGCTCCTTTTTGGATAAGTACCTGATGTCCCTTTCTAATTAATTCGACAACACCACCTGGTTGAATAGCAACACGGTTTTCATGTGTCTTTATCTCTTTAGGAATGCCAATAATCATAATAAAAAATGTTTGGTTAAGCTGGTATTTGAAGGAGTCAAAGGTAGGTATTTTTATCGAAAAAGCGGGCATTCATTATATTAGATTTTGAGCTATTTCTTTGAGCAATTCTATCAGGTGTGCAGCCATATTGGTGGTAAGAAAATCCATACTGCCTTCACCTAATCATTGCTGAAAATATAGAAGTGCGTCAGGTTGAAACAAATGCGGAAAAGCGTCTTCTGTAAATCAGAAAACGAAATTGCATGTTGATTTATCAGATATGAAAACCAGGTTGCTGAACTATTGATCATATCCAATCGAATTAAAGAGTAGTTAACCGGAAAATAATCGGTAAACTAAGGCCGGAACCAAAGGGAGTCCCGATTTTTGCCGGTAATGAAAGGCAGAAATAAAAAACTCCCCTTTCACATGAAAATGGGAGTCTCAAAAATATCATCTAAGAATAAAACACCAATAGTAACAATTATACAACCATTTCTTCGCCGTATTTATCGAGTTTGTTGTGGAGTGTTTTTCGGGCAAAGCCAAGAATTTTAGCTGCTTCGGTTTTATTATTATCAACAGAGTTAAGTGTCTGTTCAATAACTCTTCGTTCAACTTCTTCCAGGCTTAAGCCTATCGGAATTTGAATCATATTTTTAAAATCGCCACCAGAATAGGCTGGGTATTTTCTTTCACTTTTACTAATACTGGCAGGTATTAAATTCTTGTCAATAGTATTGCCTTGTGAAAGTACCACCGAGCGTTCCACTACATTTTTTAATTCCCTGACATTTCCCGGCCAGTCGTAGGCCATAAATAAGGACATGCACTCGTCACTAAATTCGACCTTGTCCAATTTGTACAAGTCGGTATAATGATTCATATAAAATTCTACCAAAAGAGGAATATCTTCTTTGCGATGTCTTAGAGGGGGTACGTATAGTTCGATTACATTAATGCGGTAGAACAGGTCTTCGCGGAAACAGCCGGATTTCACCTGGTCTATCAACACTTTATTGGTGGCAGAGATCAGGCTGACATCCACTTGAATTTCTTCTTTGCCTCCAACTCTTCTAAATGATCCTAATTCCACTGCCCTTAATAATTTTACCTGGATATCGAGGGGCATTTCGCCTATTTCATCAAGGAATAAGGTTCCTTTATTTGCCAGTTCAAAGCAACCCTCTTTTCGGGAATGAGCCCCGGTAAAGGCCCCTTTCTCGTGGCCGAATAACTCGCTTTCCACCAGTTCTGAGGGAATGGCTCCACAGTTGATGGTAACCATGGGTTTTTTACGCCGGGCACTATAAAAGTGAAATAATTGTGCAAGCACTTCTTTACCAGTTCCATTTTCCCCTGTTATTAATAAAGTGGCCTTGGTTTTGGCAACTAATTTAATTTTAGCAAGTAAATCTTGCATAATGGGATTTTGGGTGATAAAAACCGGCTTTTTGGGAATTTTATCTCTTGATACATCTTTAACGGCTTCTTGCATAATGGGCACTAGTCTCTTACAGGTTTATACTTTTCTTCTGGGTTTGATATTAAATTGTTGATGATTGCGTAATGGGCAATTTCAACATTTGAGTGTAAATTCATTTTCTCAAGTAAACGGCTTCGATAGGTGTGAATAGTTCGAACGCTTAAATTTAAAGCTTCAGCTATATCACTTATTTTCTCTCCTGATGCAATCATACACATAACCTCAAATTCACGGTCAGACAGGGTTTCGTGTAAAGGCTGGCTTATGTCACTATTTACTTGTTCGGCCAATGCTTCTGCTACATTCGCACTTACATATTTTTTCTTTTTATTCAGGATTACATCCATAGCTTTTTCCAATTCTTCAGGAATACTCGTTTTAGTTATAAAACCGGAAGCCCCGGCTTTCAGAACTCTTACTCCAAATCTTTCTTCAGAATGCATGCTAAAAATTAAAATAGGAATCTCCGGATATTTGCTTTTCAATCCTTTCAATGCTTCCAACCCACTTGCTCCCGGAAGCTCTAAATCTAAGATTATGAGATCCGGTTGCTGGTCTTTCAGTACTTCATATAACTCTTCAACATCAGAAGCTTCTCCGATAACTGTGACCATGGTTTCACTTTCTTCTAGTACTCTTTTCAGTCCTTCTCTGACCAACGGGTGGTCATCAACTATCACTAACTTCAACTTCATCTTTATGTTTATTTTAATCTTTAGCCCTGTAAATATGAATGGAACTTATTGCATAAATTTGCGAACCCCAATAGAATGGAATATGATATGCTTGTCTCATTTTATGCAACCCTTTCGTAATAGTTCTTTAAAGATGGTGTAAACCTTTATAAGTGGCTTTTAACACAGGTTTCTGTTTTCTATTAGGAAAGAAAGGCAGCAGCATCTTTTAAAGAAAAGCTGGGGTGAAAACTCAGTTGTTCAGATTAAATAATATAGGGATGCCAAAGGGTTCCGCCTCGTAGGTAAAAATGCGAGCCTCTTAAGATGCATTTCCGAAAAATTTTATTGAGAATTAAAAAAACCCATTTGACCAATTAAGGGTCAAATGGGTTTTGAATATTTTTTCTACAGAAATAAATTTTCCTCTATAGCAATTTACAACAGCTGATTCTTAAACTGCTTGTCCATTGACTCTGGAAATTTCATATCGCGAAGTCTTATCTACTGTAGCCTCCTGATATTGGTTTTCCGGAGATGGATAAAATGGGGTATATTTTCTTTTCTTAAGCTCTTGAATTTTTCTTTTCATCTTATTTATAAGGTAATCCTGGACCCCCTGATCGAAAGGGTGTACACTTACAAAATGTAATTTAATATTAGGGTAAACTTGATAAATTTCATCCAGTAAATCTATTTTACTTTTCCATGTAACCGATACATCAATTACAGCGGTATCCGGTTTATGAATTTTCAACAGTGAAAGAAATGACTTTACATCTGTTGCAGTAGCTACTACTTGTGATTTGGCTAGTTTTTCAGATAATGCCTCACAAAGACCTTTTACAACGATAGGGTGATACGCGGCAACAATAATTCGACTCATATTTATTATTAGCTTTGGTTTTTTTTCAAACCAAATTTAGCTGAGTCAGTGAATAACTTACATAGTGAGAAACCTGATAATTAAGTGTGAAAATCTACTACACCAGCTGAATTTCAGTTTTAATTCAAGCAGATACAATAAATATCGTGCGCACTATTTCTCTATTTATAGCTCTTTAGAAAGCCCCTAAGGTACTTTTGCTAAAATATTCAAATACATATACTCTCTATTTTTTAATCTATCAGGTCTTGCTGGATGGCATAACGTGCAAGTTCAACATTTGATTTCATGTTCATCTTCTCTTTTAAGCGGGCTCGATAGGTGTGAATAGTTTGAACACTTAGAGATAATTCTTCTGCAATAGTGCTTACTTTTTTACCTGATGCAATCATACATAATACTTCGTATTCACGATCAGATAATATTTCATGAGGTGTGTTCTTATTGTTACTGTCGATTTGTTGGGCAAGCTGTTCCCCAACTTCAGGACTTATATATCTTTTTTTCTGTTGTACAATTACCCGAATGGCCGAAACAAGATCATCAGAAATGCTTGTTTTTGTCATATAACCAGAGGCTCCTGCTTTCAAAGCTCTTACTGCAAAACGTTCTTCCGGGTGCATGCTTAGCATTAATACCGGTAATTGTGGGTATAGCTTTTTGATATCCTTGAGTACATCCATCCCGCTTCTTCCCGGCATAGCTATATCCAAAACAACAATATCCGGACGTTGTTTAGAAAGCATATTTAGCAGTTCTGAAGCATTAGATGCTTCTCCCACAACGGCTATATCAATAGTTCCTTTTGTAAGAACCTTATTAAGTCCTTCTCTTACTAAAGGGTGATCATCCACAATCATTACTCTTATCATAGTTACCTCAGTTGTTATATATTGCTATAATCTAATATTTAAAAATGATCTCATCTACCGGAATTTTAAGAATTACGGTTGTTCCTTCTTTCTCCTTCCCAACTATCGAAATATCTCCTCCTAAATAATGGCTGCGTTCGCGCATGCTTAACAGTCCCAATGAGTTTGGATGTAGCACCTCTTCATCTTTAATCCCGGCCCCATTATCCCACACCTTAAGCGTTAAAAAAGAATCATTCAACTTTAATTTTACTTTGGCTTTTGTTGCACCGGCATGTTCTTTCACATTTTTTAAAGCCTGCTGCAAGATTCTGTATATAGCATTTTTATACTCCTTAATCATATCCTTTAGACTTTCAGAATCATTTATGTAATTGCACTGAATGCCAGTCTTCTCTTCAAAATCTTTGCACTGCCATTTAATAGCTTCTCCTAATTCAAGATCATCAATTACTTCCGGCCTAAGATTTGTTGTAATTCGCTGAACAGAATTTATCAAAGTATCAAATCTCTTAAAAATGCTTCGTATATCTTCGGTAATACCAGCTGAAAACTTATCGCCAATTTCTTGTTTTGCTCTTTCCTTTAGCAGATAAATATCCATTTTCAAAACAGCCAATACTTGCCCCAGTTCATCATGAATATCCCTGGCAATTTGGACACGCTCATTTTCTATGATCATATCCTGCTTAATATTATAATTTTTTAGCTGTTCACTGTATTCCAATAATTGATGTTCTGCTTTTTTCAGGTCGGTGATATCTTGTCCACTAGCGATTATTTTTTTAGGATCTCCTCTTTTGTCACAAACCACTTCACCTTTGGATAGCATTTTTCTTACAACCTCATCAGTTCGAACTATTCTATATTCTACTTGAAATGTGCTTTTACTTTTCAGGGCATTTTCTATAACAGCAATAAAATACTCTCGATCTCCCTGATGCAGGTACTTCAAAAAATCTTCACGATCATTTATCTCCTTGCTTTTATTTACCCCGTAAATTCTTTGTAATTCTTTAGAGCATCTTACCACATCTTCATTTATATCCCATTCCCAACTGCCAACCTGAGCGATTTTTTGTGCTATAGAAAGCTGTTTTTGGCTTTTCTCTAATATTTTCTGAACATTATTCCGTTCAGTTACATCCCTCGCATTTACCATTATGCATGGTTCTCCATCGGGATCATTTATTTTTTTAGCAATACTTTCAATATACCGGATTTCACCATTCCTGTGCCTGATTTTAAATTCTGAGTAATCTGTATTCTTTTTATCATTAACCAGATTTGAAAAACGAGATTTAAAATCCTCCCTTTCCCGGGGATGTATAAAATCAATTATATTACTTCCCATTACTATATCAGGCTGATTTCCTACTATCTTTTCAGCAGACTTACTTAAGAATCGTATAGTTCCATCACAGCTTAATACCATTATAATATCGAGAGTATTCTCTATTAACGTTTTTAAATAACTGTTACTATTTAAGTATCCTTGTTCTGAAATTCCTTGTTCTCTATTCCTTCTTGACTCTTCTTCAGTATGTTTTTGTTTTTTCATTATATCTTCCAAACCATAACAGGCAAAACGAGTTGCCTTTTTATGAAAAATACGTATACAATAACTTTTTGATTTATTAACATTCTTCAAGGGAAATTAAAGGCTAAATAAACAATCGTTGCAGGAAATATTTTCTACAGTTCTTGAGCAGAATATTCCACATTGCCGGTTATGCCTTAATCGATATACCTTTTCCCCACAGATAAAAAAGATCCTGATTTTGACCCTTATGATGTATGGAGGGAAATATCCTTCAAGTTCATTTTTGTTTAATACCTCGATTGGTACTTCACCTTCAAAATTTCAACTGTAATTTTCTTCTTTTTTATGACTCCAGCTATATATTTTCAAGCCACAGGAAAAGAACCATTATTACAGGCCAATAATAAATAATGAAGCCTTAAATATTGGTAACATTAATTTCCATTTGTTTGTAGAAATTTTTATGACACTCCTCAAATTTCTCTCAGAAGGGCAAATGGAGAAGAAATGGTGTCTTAAAAGGGTCTTGGGATTTAAAAACCACAGTAAAAATGCTACTGTAGCTCACCATAATATGCATCAGATCTACTAAATTCTGCCCAGAAGGAACCCTTTCCAGCAAAACCAGCTTCCAATAAATCACCTAAGGCATCTTTGCTGACAGAGACCTTTGCAAACCCCCGAAAATGATTCTCATTTGCTATGGCTATTCCTTCAGATAATTCTGCATGCGTCTCCACTGGTGCGTGTGCATTTCTGAGGGTAAGTATAAAGTCGGAATTTCGGGCATAGGTTGATCCCCTTTCCTCCAGCTGATTGCGAACGGTTTCAAGCTTTTCTGCTATTCGACTTTCCAGGTTGAAGCGGGCTTGTTCTTCTGCCCTTGAAATTGATTTTAGCGAATCGGAGGAAACTGCGGTAGCATAGGCTGAAAAAAATACAGAGTCGGAGGTAAATCCCGCATTTTCATACCACACCGGAAATTCAGAACCTGTGGCAGAGCTGGTAACTGTTTCGGTTGGTGAACATGAAATTGTTATGAAAGTAATGAGGAGGATGCAGAGTAATCCGCTCTTGTACTTGAGCATTTTTAATTTTCTTTTTTTAATTCGATAAATCCCCGGGCGTCTTCTTCATTGATAATGCCGAGTATTACCGATCCGTTTGCAGTTATATTTTTTTGTATAAGTTCATTTAAGGTAGAAATATCTTCTACCTTTTCTTCATTTACCTGTATTATTAGCTGATCTTCCCGAAGACCACGATTCCAGGCTTCAGAGTATTTTTTAACCTGTGTTACAATTATATCAAAAGTTTTAGGATTATCCGGCTTTGCTATTGCCATTACTCGAAACCCCATTTCGAATTCTTTAAAAGCCACTCCCAAATCATGCCCATCATATCTTTCTTCTTCTATTTGGGGCTGTTCGAGTTCTGCAATTTCTGGCATTGGTGATGACTCCCTAAAAGTTAAAAATACATCCTTCACAATTTCTTTGCCATTTCTCCAAATTGTAAGCCTCACATTTTCACCGGGATTTAGCACAGCTACCTGCTGTTGAAGCTCATTAGATTCATTTACTTCTGTTTCATTTACTTTCAAAACTATATCTCCGGTTTCAAGACCCGATTCTTTAGCGGCACCATTATCACTCACACTTAAAATCTCTACACCGCGAACACTTTCCATACCAATTTCTTTTGCACGATTATAATCCACACTGGCTATGGTTACTCCAAGTAGCGCGCGTCTCACTTCACCATATTCAATTAAATCCTGGGCAATTTTAATTGCCAGATTACTGGGTACTGCAAATCCGTAACCCTGGTATGCCCCTGACTGGGAGGCAATAGCGGTGTTGATGCCAATCAATTGTCCACTTGTATTTACCAATGCTCCGCCGCTATTGCCTTTGTTAATGGCTGCATCGGTTTGAATAAAACTTTCAATTCGCATCCGGTCGTTAATTATCTGCACATCCCGGCTGAGGGCACTAACAATTCCCGCTGTTACAGTAGACTGTAACCTAAAAGGATTTCCTATTGCCAACACCCATTCACCTACATCCAGCAACTCGGAATTTCCCACTGTAATTGCCGCCACATTAGTGGCGTTTATTTTAATGACTGCTAAATCTGTACTGGTGTCCCGGCCAACAATTTTTGCAGAATATTCTCTTTTATCAGATAATACCACCCGAAGCCCTTTTTTTATAGCACCTTCTATTACATGATTATTGGTGAGTATGTAGCCATCAGAAGTAATTAATACACCTGAACCAACCGTTCTGGCCTGGCGAGGCATTAGCCGATCCCACAGGCTTTCATTTTCCTCAAACTCATGAATATCTTCCTCAGGTATTGAATTTTCTATGGGTACAATCGCTTCGATATAAACTACCATTGGGGTAACTTCTTCAGCAATTCTTTTAAACAGGAATCGAGCGTCAGCTCCCTCAAGTTCATCATCTGAGATAAAAGGATCTGAACTTTTATTTATTTCTGTGGTTCGGACTTCCGCCAGTGGTGCAAGTTCCTCATTTATAGTGTAAAGGGCTATCAAAGTACCCATCGTCGTACCAATCAAAACTAATAAAACAGCAGTAAGTATTAGGTCTTTCTTTTTCATTATTTAAATTCTCTATAGCATCTGTTCAAAAATGGCATCCGATCTTCGTTCCTGATAGCCATCAATATGATATTTAAAATATACGTCTATATGGTGAACAAGTTGTTTCAGTTCATCATTCTCTAAACCTGAATTAAAAATTTTTCTGCTTTTCCCAGATATACTGGTTAAAACAAACTGAGCCTGATTTTCTGTTAATTTATAGGATAACTCATCTTCAGCCATGTCGGATATACTCCCGCTCGATATATTCAGATAAACGGCACTTTTTTCATCTGCAATATTCTTCCGCAAACCAATTCCATTTATCTCAGCCATTCTAAGTTGTACATAGGCAAAAATAGAAAGGTGAGCTTCTTCCACTTCCCCCACCCATTGGATAAAATTTTTAGCAAATTCAAAAACCGGTTCATTTATTTCATTTTCATGAACCAACTGGGCAATCAGTTCCAATGCCGCATACAATATAGAAGCACGTTCAAAATCTTTCCTGAAATTCTTTGAAGAATACCAAATAGATGCTTCGGTTAACGTTTGAACACCACGCGATGATTTATAATAGTATACCACATCTAATATACTTCCTACTTCCAATACACCGGCAAGTTTATTTTTTGGTCTTTTGGCACCTTTGGCGATAAGGGCAATTTTCCCATGCTCAGCCGTAAGAGCAGTAATTATTTTGCTGGACTCCTGGTAGTCTATTACCCGTAAAATTATGGCCTGTGTATGTGCAATCATGAGGGGCGGAACATATCTTAGAACTTTATAAAAAGAAACCGGTCGTTCGTAAAAATATTCTCATTTATTTTGGGATGAAGAAAACAGCTATAATCATTTCTGCCAGGTTTACTATTCCATTTGTGGCTTCAGTACATGAAATAAACATTTTGAGATTTTATGCTCTCGTAGCTTATCTTCTGTCAATCACTAACAGGAGTCCGTTACATTTTATCCGCTTGTATATGATATCAAAAGAAATCATTAAAAAAATCCGCAAGCTTGAGATACAGACAAAGGGTCTCGTAAATACTTTGTTTGGCGGTGAATATCAGTCTGCTTTTAAAGGGCGCGGGATGGCTTTTTCGGAAGTACGAGCTTATACCTATGGCGATGATATTCGCCAGATCGACTGGAATGTTACTGCCCGCACAGGAGATCCGTTCATTAAAATTTTTGAGGAAGAGCGCGAACAAACCCTCATGCTATGCATTGATATTTCACAAAGTGGAACTTTTGGCAGCAATAATCAGAGCAAGATGGATTTGGCCATTGAATTATGTGCTGTACTGGCTTTTAGTGCCATAAAAAACAGCGATAAAGTAGGCTTAATTTTATTCAGCGATCACATAGAAAAAGTTGTTCCTCCTAAAAAAGGAAGAACCCATGTATTGCGGTTAATCCGGGAGCTGTATACTACCAAACCCACAGGCCATGGAACTAAAATTGCTGATGGCCTTTCATACGTCAACCGGCTTTTAGACCGCCGGGCTATAGTAGTTTTGGCTTCAGATTTTCAGGATCAGGAATTTGAGAAACAGCTCAGGATCACTAATCAAAAACATGATCTGGTAAGTATAATCATAAACGATCATCTTGAAGATGAACTGCCAGATTTAGGCTTGGTTACTTTGAAAGATGCTGAAACCGGTGCCGAGAAATTAATAGATACCTCGAGTAAGAAAGTGCGAGAAGTTTATAAAAAGCGAAGGAAGGAACAGAAAGCCAATCTGCACAACAAACTGTTAAAGATGAAAATTGATGCCGTCGAGGTTCAGACAAATGAATCGTATGTGCAGCCGCTTATGAATTTTTTTAAAAGACGAGTAAGCCGTTATTAACTATTTGTAACTACAGTACTCTTTTTCTCCATCTTATCAAGATCCTGACGAAGCTGATTCACTTTTTCGAAGAAAGCATCACTGTCATCATCACTAATTGCCTTAGAAGGAGGTAATTCCACTTTCAAGGGATTTACAGGCTGACCATTTTTATACACCCTGTAATCCAGATGCACACCAGTAACCCGGCCGGTTTTTCCTACATAACCAATCACCTGTCCCTGATTAACTCTTGCTCCTTTCCTGATACCTTTTGCAAATCCATTCAGATGCAGGTAAGCCGTAGTATATGTACCATTGTGCCTGATCTTTATAATATTACCATTGGCTCCACGGTACTGAGATTCTAATACTTCTCCATCACCCACAGATAAAACAGGAGTGCCCAAAGGCGCAGCATAATCAACTCCATGATGTGGAATATTTCTCTTTAACACGGGATGAAAACGACTATGAGAAAAGTTAGAACTTACCCGCTGAGAAAATTTAAAAGGGGCTTTTAACAAAGCTTTTTGTACGCTATTCCCGTTACGGTCGTAGTAGGAGGAGCGTTCCTCAGATTCAAAGAAATAGGCGTCAAATGTTTTTCCTTTGTTGGTGAATTCTGCGGCTAAAACCCTTCCCAATCCATAAGGTTTACCGTCCACATATTGCTGCTCATAAATTACTTTATAATCATCACCGGGATAGAGGCGGAAAAAATCAATCTGCCATGCAAATATTTCACTTAACCTGTTGCCAAGAAGCGTACTTTGTTCATTCTGCAACAGTGTTTCATACAAGGAGGAGTGAATTACACCCGAAGCTTCAATAATATCTTTCGTGACTTCCTTTTGGCCTTTAACCACACTAATTTCATTTTCCCAGTCAAAAATCACATAATCGAGCGCATTTTCATGCAGGATTAATCGAACTGCTTCACTATTGCCATCAGCATAGGCAATAAACCGCTGGCCGGGTTTCACACGATTGCTCCTGAAAACATTCTTTGATTTCTGATTAATCTCATGGATAACCTGTGGGGATACATCCATACCGCTTAAAATCAGGTAAAGGCTTTCATTTCTTTTTACCTTTCCCTCAATAACCTCTGCCTCACGCCGGTTAAAGCCATATTCGTCGAGTTGTATACCTTCCTCAATTTCAACTAAGCTGTTAATACTGATGAGGGATGCGGTTACTTTTTCAGGCTCCGAACCTATCATGATGCAAGAGGATGAACCAAAAAATAAACATAATAAGAGTGTTACAACTGCGGACTCTTTTCTCAATACCATTCTAACTACCTGTAGATTTGAATATTTATTACAGTAAAAAAATAAGAATTAAATGCGTGCTTTCATAAAAGGAAATTTCCATTGTTTTGCAAAATATTTACCACACAATGTTATATTTTTCGTGCTGCAAAATTCAACCAACCAGAATCTTTAAATGAAATTCATTTCGCTAAGGTTATTTGCCTTTAGCTTCTTTATTTTTCTGTTAATGCTTTTGGGTCCGGCGGTAACAGATGCCCAAACTGTCCGCACGCATGTCTCAACAGATAGTGTATCAGCAGGCGATGTTTTTCAGTACTCTGTGGCTCTTCAGCTTGATGAAGAATACAACCGCATAGTTTTTCCAGATACAAATCTATTTCCCCCTTCTTTAGAATTAACTGGCAGGCAACAATTTAAACTCTCACAATTTGCAGATAGCCTGGCATATAGTCTTCAATATTTTGGTTCAGAGGATGTACAGATCCCTGAAATGCCTATAATTTTATATACTGGAGAGGATACCTTAATTGTGTATACCGAGCCGATAACGGTTTATCTTAAAAGGCTTGTGGATGAAGGTGATACGAGCATTAAGCCGCTAAAACCCATTTTTGATTTCCCCCGTGCTTGGTGGCCTTGGATTCTTGCCGCCATTTTACTTGCTGCTTTTTTAATCTGGTGGTTCAAATTCAGGGAAGAACCCGAATCCGAACCGACCCAACCACTACCACAAATCAAGCCTTTCTATAATCCTTTAAAAGAATTGGAAAAAACACTCATTTCTATAAAAAAGAAATCGAAAATTGCTCAAACCAAAGAATTCAAACCTTTTTATAGTGAAATTAGTGACGCCATTCGTACTTATTATGAAGACCTGTACAAGATTCCCGCACTGGAATCTACCACCAGGGAATTACTGCGGTATCTGGATGCTTATGGTGCCGACCAAGAATTGCTGGATTTAACCAGAAGAATTTTACGAAACGCAGATCTGGTAAAGTTTGCCAAACAAACCCCTACCCTTGATGATGCACAACAAACCTATCAACTTGCCATTGAATTTATGAACCGTGCAAAACAGGCAGATTCCGCTCGAGTTGGACATCTTAAATCTCAATATGAAGCACAGTTTTTGAGACCCGAAACTAAAAATTCAGGAGCATAATGGAATTTGCAAATCCACAGTGGTTTTGGGCATCGTTAGTACTTCCAGTGCTTATTGGTTTATATTTATACCGTCATTTTGCCAAGAAGCGAAGTTCACTTTCTTTTTCTTCCCTGGATTTATTGCAGGATATGCCCGGCAACTGGAAAGCTCACTTACATTGGGTTCAGGCTTTTCTTTTTTGGGGTGGGATAGCATTGCTGATACTGGCACTTGCCCGCCCGCAGGAGCGCCTCACCACCATAGAGCGAAATGCAGAGGGGATTGATATTGTAATGGTGCTGGATTTATCTACATCAATGAGGGCAGAAGATCTAAAACCAAATCGTTTCGAGGCTGCCCGGGAAGTGGCTAAAGATTTTGTAGATAAAAGATTATCGGATCGTATTGGTCTGGTAACTTTTGCCATGAAAAGTTTTACGGTAGTTCCCCCAACTCTTGATTACCGCCTGCTAAAAAACCTGCTCGATGATCTGCAAATGGGAGTTATAGAAGACGGAACCGCAATCGGGATGGGAATAGCCACAGCTATCAATCGCTTAAAAGACAGTCAGGCTGAAAGTAAAGTTATAATCCTGCTCACTGACGGACAGAATAATGCCGGAGAAATTGATCCTGTTACTGCGGCTGATTTAGCCGCTACCTATGAAATCAAAATCTACACCATTGGTGCCGGTACCAGAGGAACAGCCCCCTACCCTGTTCAGGATCCCATTTTTGGGCGCCGATATCAAAACGTGCAGGTAAATATTGATGAGGATATGCTCACAAGTGTGGCAGAATTAACCGGTGGTAAATATTTCCGTGCAACCGATACCGATCAATTGGAAGATATATATGAGGAAATAGATGATCTCGAAAAATCCGAAGTAGAAGAATTGATTTATACGGATTACGAGGATCTATATGGAAATTATTTAGGTGCTGCACTCGGTCTTTTTTTACTGAGCTTTATTATTAACCGGACATTTATTACCGGTATAGAAAATTCCTGACCTCAATCCATTTTCTTTTTTTTGCCCGCATGCATCCGACACCACAACCAATCTAATCAGGGCCGGTGGAATGGCAACCGTCTACTGTTAGAGAAATGAGTAGAACCAGGAAAATTTTCATAGGCCATTTTTAAAATTATATGTTTCAGGCCTTGATATTATCCAGCTTTGTGGCTGATTACTCGGTTTGCGTGCCGCAATTGGTTCCATCGTAACAAGGAAGCTGAATTTCGACATATTTTTCTGTATTCCAGGAAGCAATAAGAGCATTCAAAAAAATAGTTTTTTGCACATCAGAAGCAAAAATAACTGTACTGTCAGTAATCTGTTCTATGTAAATATAATAACTACCAAAATCCTCCATACTAATCTGTTCACCTTCTTCAGGTACAAGTACGGCTGTAGTGAAAGAAGTTATCTCGTTCCATTGTTCACCATCCTGGATCGACCACCACTCTTCTCCATATCGAGCGTACATGATACCTAATTCAATAACTTCATCAGCATCCTCCGGGTGGTTTGAGTCTGAGTCCGAATCATTATTTGGGCGGCAAGCGGCTAAAGAAAGTATCATTAAAAAAAGAATAAAATGTTTCATAAGAATCCTTTAAAGTTTATCAAGTAGTAAATCTATTTTTAATATACAATCATATAGGAAATGAAAAAATTTTGTTATCAATCCTACTTTTAAGCTTATGGAAGCCACCAAACAAAAGATTTAAATTTATTTTTATTAACGCATATTCCTGTGTCTAATCCCCGATAAAGACCTTATCTTACTGAGATTCTAATCCATATATCTTACTACAATACATGAGTATTTCTTTTATAAGAAAACAGTTACAAAAATCTACAGCAATAAAAGAGATTGCAAAGCAAACCGGCCGCAGTCAAAATACCTATGTAAAAAGAAGCATTGGAGCATTAAACAGTTTTTTGATCGATTCCCTGTCAGCATCAAAAAAACAGATCCTGGTAATTTCTGAAACCGACGAATCTGCCCGCTTTCTGAATTCAGATCTTCAAATTATTTCTGATCAGCCGGTTATTTTATTTCCTGCCTCTAATCATAAACCCTACGACAGCCAACAGCTAACCGACACCGGATTACTGGTACAAAGGTCTGAAGCTTTACAGGCCATTGTTGACCAGGATAAGAAAGTTGTAATTACTTCTATTGAAGCGATCATTGAAAAAATTGCCCCGCCCTCCGTGCTGAATGAAGTGAGCATTTTGCTGAATAAAGGAGAGGAAATTGACCTCGAGAAGTTAAAAGCACAAATGGTGGATCAGGGTTATAATACGGTGAAATTTGTAGATGAACCGGGGGAGTTTGCCATGCGCGGTGGAATTTTAGATATTTTTCCTTTTTCAGGAGAATACCCATTGCGGCTGGAATTTTTTGGGGATGAACTTGATACCATTCGCGAATTTGATGCTGACTCGCAACGCTCAATTGCTTTTCTGAATCAGGCGCGGATTATTCCTGATCTTTCGAACCTTCCCGAATCAACCAGGGCGAGCCTGCTTTCCTATTTTGATGAAGAAACCCTGCTGATTACATCAAACCTTGAACTGGTAAAATCAGAGATCGCCAGGCTTTTTGAACATGCGGAGGAAGTTTATAATGAAAAAGAGGATGCGGATTTAAAACTTCCCGACGATTTATTTCTGTCGGAGAAAACATTCGAAGAAGAAATCCAACTTTTTACCAATAAATTATTTGTGGGAAATATCGGCGGATCAGCAAAAGATGTCCACACTATTTCTCTTGATGCTAATCCCCAGCCTGATTTTCACGGCAACTTCAAGCTCTTGCGGGAAGACATCACCAAAAACAGTAAAAAAAGAATTGACACCATCATATTTTGTGATAATGACGGGCAGAAAAATCGCTTTGAAGAACTGTTGGGCGAAACTTCTGATGATTTCAGGTACCGGCTTTTTGTGGAGTCGCTGCACGAGGGCTTTATTTATGAACCGGCACAATTGGCTGTTTATACCGATCATCAAATTTTTAACCGATACCATCGCCCCAAAACAAAAAAGAGGCGTTTTCATGGCGGCATTTCTTTCAAAGAACTAAAAGACCTTAATATCGGCGACTTTGTAGTTCATGTAGATTATGGAATCGGGAAGTTTGCTGGCTTCAAAAAAATCAAGGTAAAAGAGGCTGAGCAAGAAGTAGTTGTCCTGCATTACAAGGATGATTCCACACTGTATGTAAATGTGACGAGCCTGCACAAGCTACAAAAGTATTCCGGGAAAGAAGGAACAGCACCAAGAATCACCAAGTTAGGTTCGGGCGAATGGGCAAGGAAAAAAGCTCAAACCAAAAAGAAAGTTAAAGACATTGCCCGCGAACTAATTCATTTGTATGCCAAACGAAAAGCCGAAACTGCCTATGCTTTTGCCCCTGATAATGAGTGGCAAACAGAGTTGGAAGCAAATTTTGAATTTGAAGAAACACCTGATCAGTTTACGGCCATAGAAGCGGTGAAAAATGATATGCAAAATGAACATCCCATGGATCGCCTGATTTGCGGTGATGTTGGCTTTGGAAAAACCGAGGTGGCTGTTCGGGCAGCTTTTAAAGCCGTCCTTGATCATAAACAGGTGGCCCTGTTGGTTCCAACTACAATTTTAGCCGAGCAGCATGGCAAAACTTTTCTCAGCCGCATGGAACAATTCCCGCTTCGAATTGAAATATTGTCAAGATTCAGAACTGCCAAAGAACAAAAAGTAGTTTTAGAGAAACTGGAAAAAGGAGAAGTGGATATTGTGATTGGCACTCATCGCCTGCTCTCCAAGGATGTGAAATTCAAGGATCTTGGGCTTATCATTGTGGATGAAGAGCAACGTTTTGGTGTAAGCGCCAAGGAAAAACTTAAAAATTTCCGTGCTTCCATTGATGTACTTACGCTCACTGCCACACCCATCCCCAGAACGCTTCAGTTTTCCTTAATGGGAGCACGGGATTTAAGTGTGATAAACACGCCTCCTCCCAACCGGCAGCCGGTGTACACCGAAATTCACAGCTTTGATGAGGAATTGATTCGCGATGCCATCCTCCAGGAAATTTCGCGTGGCGGGCAGGTTTTCTTCATCAACAATCGGGTGAAGAATATCGAGGAAATTGCCGAAATGATCCGAAGGCTGGTTCCAGATATCCGCGTGCGATTTGGGCATGGGCAGATGTCGCCATCACAGCTTGAAAAAATTATCGCCGATTTCTATCAGCATAAATTTGATGTGCTCGTTTCTACCAATATTGTGGAAAACGGAATTGATATTGCCAATGCGAATACGATTATCATCAATCACGCCAATTATTTTGGCCTGGCTGAATTACACCAATTGCGTGGACGTGTGGGCCGCTCGAACCGGAAAGCTTTTTGCTATTTGATTACTCCGGATATTAAAAGTCTCACACCCGAAGCACGAAAACGATTGTTGGCCCTGGAAGAGTTTTCGGATTTGGGATCAGGATTTAATATAGCAATGCGTGATCTTGATATTCGTGGCGCAGGTGATATTTTGGGTGCTGAACAAAGTGGATTTATTAATGATATTGGTTTTGACTTATACACCAAGATTCTGAATGATGCAGTGAAAGAGCTTAAGCAAACGGAATTCAGTGATATGTTTGATGATGTAGAAATTGAAGCCGATCTGCCGGAAACAATCATAGAATTTGATGAGACCGCACTGCTTCCACAGGAGTATATCTCAGATGGTGTAGAACGGCTGAACTTGTACCGGAAACTTTCCCAGTCGAAAGCAGAAAAAGAAATTGAGGACTGGAAAGAAGAAATTGTGGATCGATTTGGCCCCGCCCCTAAAGAAGCGGAATTCCTGATCATGGCCAGCAAATTAAAACTCTTTGCCTCCCAAAGTTTCTTTACCAAGGTCACGGTTCGTGCCGGAAGAATGTGGCTGATTTGTCCAAAACAGGATTCTGAGATTGGTAAAACTTTTTATGATTCGGGAAAATTTCAGGAGGTATTGGAAAGGCTGAAGTCAATTAAAGATGACAAATTCCAACTTATACAGAAAAAAGGAACTGTACGTTTTGCCGTGCAGGAAATACCCGATCTTGAGAGTGCCATTGACTTCCTCAAACAGTTAGCCTCTGTCGAGTCCTATGCCTGATATCAAATATTACATAAAACTGATAAAAAGCGGTGAAGTTGTAGCTTTCCCAACCGAGACGGTTTATGGTTTAGGCGCTGATGCCTTGAATCCCGCTGCTATTAAAAAGGTTTTTAGTTTGAAAAGCCGTCCAGCTGATAATCCACTTATCGTACATATTTCTTCCAGTGATCAGATTCATAATTTTGCTGCTGAAATACCAGCATCGGCGTTAGAATTAATGGCAGCATTTTGGCCGGGACCATTAACTCTGGTGTTTAAAAAAAAGCCTCTGGTATTGGATTTAATCACCGCCGGATTAGAAACTGTAGCCCTTCGTATGCCCGATCATGCTGTCGCTTTGAAACTGATTACCGAAACCGGAGCTTTGGTTGCCCCAAGTGCAAATAAATCCGGACGACCCAGCCCTACAAAAGCCGAACATGTACTTGCAGATTTTGGCGATGATTTCCCGGTGATTGATGGCGGAGCAACAGAGATTGGGATTGAGTCAACAGTGCTCGATTTGACTTCTAATGTTCCTTCAATCCTTCGTCCCGGTAAAATTGGAAAGGCTGAAATTGAATCCGTTTTAGGAAAGGAAATTAACATAACGGATGAAGAAAATATTAATACCCCAAAAAGCCCCGGACAGAAATATTCACACTACAAACCGAAAGCCGGGGTTCAGTACGGTTCCATTTCAATAATAGAAAATAACATTTTGTACTTGGTTCAGGATGAAAAATTCTCAGGCTCCAAAAATATGATTCATTATTCAGGAAATCTTGAGCTTTTATCCAAAGAATTATACGACCGTTTCCGGCAAGCAGATATTGAAGGTTATGCTTCCGTTTTTATAGAGCAAATTGAAGCATATCAGAAAAAAAATCCCTCCCTGTATACCGCCCTGATGAATCGAATTCAAAAAGCCGTGGGTTCGTAGATATCATAGAGTCGCATGGCCGTGCGCCTCTCTACGGTGGGATAAACGGCCGTGCGCGTCTCTTCGGTAGGGTTTCGGCCCCGTGTCAATCACGGATCAAATAAATCAATCCTCAAAAACAGAAAACGTCTGATCTGGTTTCATGGCAAGAACTGTTTCAACCATCATATTGATCAGTTTTTCCACATCTTTCATAGAGCACATTTCAACCGGAGAATGCATATAGCGGAGGGGCGTTGATAATAACGCGCTGGGTATTCCGGTTTGTTGATAGAAAATGCTGTCGGTATCGGTACCGGTTCGTACGCTGGTAGCTTCGTGTTGAATATTTATTTTCTTTTTGCGGCATACTTCTTCTACAAATTCTACCAGTTTTGGATGATTGGCTCCACCATGTTGCACCGTTGGGCCTTTCCCTATTTCAACGGTTCCATGCTCTTTCTGGTCGATTCCAGGTGTGTCGGTGGCATGGGTAACATCGGTTACCAAGGCAATATCCGGCATAAACCGGTAGCTCATCATTCGGGCGCCAAAACCACCCACTTCTTCCTGGATCGAATTCAGGGCAATCACATTTACCTTCAAATCTTTCTTTTTCTTGCTGATTCTTTTCAGCGCTTCCGCAATAACATATCCTCCAATTCTATTATCCAGGGCACGGGCGGTGAGGATGTCATCGTTCAAATATTCAATGTCGGAGGAATAAGTAATGGGATCACCTACCTGTACCAACTTCAGCGCTTCTTCTTTGGATGTGACCCCGATATCCACATAAATATCTTTCCATGCAGGTTGTTTACCTCCACCATTTTTAGTGTCCTGAAGGTGAATGGCAGTATTTCCGGTAACCCCTACCACTCTTCCATTCTTATTATGAACGAAAACTTTTTTTGCGCGGGCTATGGTAGAATCACTTCCACCCAATTTATTTATATACACAAAGCCATTATCTGCGATATGCTGAACCACCATTCCTATTTCGTCACAATGTGCTTCAAGCATTACGGTGGCAACATCACCGCTCATATTAATTTTTGCTGCACATGAACCATAAGCATCCGTTACCACCTCATCGGCAAATTCATCAACATAATCTTTCCAAACTCTCACTCCCTCTTTTTCATATCCCGTTGGACTTGGGGTGATTAACAACTTCTCTAAAAAATCTTTCTCTGAATTCTTGGGCATCAATATCTATTTTGGATTTGAATTTGATTAGCGGGAATATATGAAATATCTGCTTTGGCATTAAGGATTAGCATGCATAATAAGTTCACATTAAAGTCTTGAGCAGGTACTTCATTTCGGGCTGATAAAATGCTCTTGCTTTCATTTTTATAAATTACTAACTAAGGTAGCATGAATGCGAGGATCATTTACATAATAGGGGTGTCTGGTTGCGGTAAGACAACCATCGGAAATATAGTTGCCGAAAAAACAGGCTTATCCTTCTTTGACGGTGATCACTTTCACCCCGCATCCAACATCGAAAAAATGAAAGCAGGTAAAGCCCTGACAGATGAAGACAGAAAGGAATGGCTTCAGGAATTAAATACTATTGCCCATAAACAACTAAAGGAAAAAACAGGTGCCGTAATCGGCTGCTCTGCTTTAAAAGAAAAGTATCGGAAAATTTTGTCCGGTGATATTAAGTCTCCTGTTTCCTGGGTCTATCTTTGTGGAGATTATGATTCTATTTCGGAACGATTACTTCAACGAAAAGAACATTTTATGTCCCACGATTTGCTTCAGTCTCAATTTGATACTTTAGAAGCCCCGGCATATGGCCTGCATATAAATATCAAGCAAAACCCTGCTGAAATTGCTAAACATATTATGGAGTATCTGGAATTATGAAAACGGAATTTGGCCTCGTTGGTTTAGGAGTAATGGGGAAAAGTCTAAGTAGAAACCTTGCACAAAAAGGATTTTCGCTTTCTTTATTTAACCGGCATGTGAGGAATCTGGAAGAAGATGTAGCTGTAAAATTTATAAATATGTTTGATGAGCTGTCGAATTGTAAAGGCTACGACAGAATTCATGAGTTTGTGCTTTCACTGGAAAAGCCCCGCAAAATTTTCCTCATGATAAAAGCCGGAGAAGCTATCGATCAACAACTTGAAGAATTAAGCACCTTCCTGGATTCTGGAGATATTATAATTGACGGTGGAAATTCCCATTACCGGGATACACTCCAAAGAATTGAGATGCTTGCTACAAGGGGAATTCGTTTTATAGGGGCCGGCATTTCCGGCGGAGAATCAGGGGCATTAAAAGGACCTTCCATCATGCCCGGTGGTGATTCCGATGGATATGATCAGGTAAAAAAATATTTGGAAGCTATAGCTGCTAAAGATAAGAATGGAGAATCCTGTTGTACTTACATAGGTCCACAGGGCTCAGGCCATTTTGTAAAAATGGTTCATAATGGAATTGAATATGCAGAAATGCAGCTTATTGCTGAAGTTTACAGCATCCTTAGATATGGGATGGGAATAAACCCCGGCCAAATAGCCAATGAATTTTCATCCTGGGGAAAAACGGCTTTAAACAGTTACCTGCTTGAAATCACTATTCAAATTTTAAAGAAAAAAGAAAAAGAAGACTGGCTGGTGGATAAAATCCTGGATAAAGCCGTTAATAAAGGCACCGGCAGCTGGACGAGTATAGCCGCAGCTGAACTGGGCGTTCCGATACCTACCCTCACAGCGGCATTACATGCACGATTTCTTTCTTTTTTTAAGGATGAACGGCTTGCCGCTCATAAACTTTTTAATTCTAATTCTTCGAATCAGGATGCAGTTATAAATATCAGTACCGATCATGTAAAACATGCTTATCAACTTGCACGAATTATTAACCATCATCAGGGTTTTCACCTTCTGGAAACTGCCTCTCGGGAATATGGCTGGGAATTAAAATTACCCCAAATTGCCAGAATTTGGACCAACGGCTGTATTATCCGTTCGGAGTTGATGGAGACTCTTAGCAGGATTCTACCGGAAAATCCTCATGTTTTACTTCACCATAAAATTCAACAAGCCTTTACCAAAGGCGAGAAGCTTAATGAGACGGTATCAACTGCAATTCAGGCTGACATTCACATTCCCTGTTTGTCATCTGCATCAAATTATTTAACTGGGTATACCACCGCAGAAAGCAGTGCTAATATTATACAAGCACAACGAGATTATTTTGGAGCCCACACTTACAAAAGAATTGATGATCCGGAAGGAAAACCACATCACACAGAATGGTGATCTCCACAACCCGTAACCCGCGCGCCACGTAACCCGCACCACCTAGCCCAAACCTCACATGACTTTAATTGCAGCTGTATTGGCAGGTATCTGTCTCCTGTTAATACTTATCCTATACTTTAGGATTCAGGCTTTTATAGCATTGTTAACAGCAAGTATTGCTGTTGGTTTATTGGCGGGATTAAATCCGGATGAAATCAATCATACCATCCTCGAGGGAATGGGCAGCACACTGGGTTTTGTGGCAACAGTAATCGGGCTTGGGGTGATCTTTGGCTCTATTCTTGAACATTCTGGTGGGGCAAGTGTAATTGCACAAAAAATGCTCGCTAAATTCGGCGCAGAGAAAGCACCCCTGGCCATGGTAACTTCAGGTTTTATAATAGCCATTCCGGTTTTCTTTGAGGTGGCTTTTATTATCCTGGCTCCAATTATTTTTGTTCTCCAAAAACAAACTGGGAAATCACTGCTGCTGTATGCCATACCTTTATTGGCTGGTTTGGCTGTAACCCATGCATTCATTCCTCCCACTCCCGGGCCTATTGCTGTTGCGAGTATTATTGATGCCGATTTGGGAATGGTGATTTTACTGGGAATGATTGTTGGTTTACCCACTGCAATTGTAAGTGGTTTGATGTTCGGAAAATTTATTGCTGGTAAAATACATATAGAAGCACCTGAGGAATTCCTCAAAGATCTTGATGTTGAACATGAAAGCCTCCCCGGTGTTGGCTCTGTTCTTACCCTTATCGGAATTCCCATCTTCCTCATTCTCTTGAATACAACGCTAAGCAGCAGCATTTTTCTTTCTGAAAACCTCCCCTATTTTATTATAAGTACCATTGAGCTTATTGGGCATCCCATTCCAGCCCTTATTATAGCCAATCTCCTTGCCTGGTACTACCTGGGAATAAAGCGAAATTACAGCAAAGAAGAGCTTTCTGATATCACCACAAAATCTATGATGCCTGCTGGCGCCGTTATATTATTAACAGGAGCCGGCGGAGTTTTCAAACAAGTACTGGTAGACACCGGAGCGGGAGAAATGTTGGCTGAAACAATGACTGAATATGGCATTCCTATTCTTTTGCTGGCTTACCTTGCGGCTGTTGCCATTCGGGTTTTGCAAGGCTCCGCCACCGTGGCTATGATTACCGCGGCCGGGCTTGTTTCTCCATTAATAGCCGGTATTGCCATGACAGAAATAGAACTAGCGGCTTTGGTGATTGCAATTGCAGCCGGAGCTTCAATCCTGTCTCATGTTAACGATAGTGGTTTTTGGCTGGTGAGTCAGTATTTAGGAATGACGGAGGAAGAAACCTTCAAGTCATGGACGATGATGACAACCATTTTATCCCTTACCGGCTTTCTTTGCATTTCGGTGATTTATATGCTTTACAAGAGCTTTGTATAATACTCCTCATGCCCAATCGAATCCGGGCGCAATTGCAATATGTATGCAGGGTATGATTAATTTTTTCAACAATGATGCATGAACATAAATTTATAATGATATTGGCTGCTCATTACTCATCACATAATCCTGCATGTTTCGACCTGAATATAATCCCGACACCTTTTACCACTGGACTGAAATCCCCATTCGTTTTCGGGATCTTGATCCGCTAAACCATGTTAATAATGCCTTATTCAACACTTATTTTGAGGAAGCCCGCATTAAATTTTTGGGTGAAACCGGACAGATGCAGTCAGAATTCACCAATGGGAAAACTTTCGTACTGGTAAAAATTACGATCGAATATTTGAAGCAAATCAAATTCCCCTCTACTGTTTTGGTGGGAACAGGAATTGGTGAGGTAGGGAATTCCAGCATTCAGGCTTTACAGGCTGTATATGATAAAAATTCAAAAGAACTTTTGGGCGTAGGCGATTCTGTGGGTGTTTGGTTTGATATGAAAAAGCAACGCCCCACCCGGCTGCCCGAAATTGATAATTTGAAGGAGATGATAGTTGAGATCTGAAAGTTGAAGGCCAAAACTCTCATCTTATCAACTTTCTACTTTCTCCGGATTTTTTGAATATCTTCAATCGATTTTAAATCTTGATTCTTCACAGCAGAAATGGATAAAAGCACCCGCTACAAAATTTTTAATGATCCTATTCACGGCTTCATCACCGTTCCAAAAGGCACCATTCTGAAGTTGATTGATCATGCTTATATACAGCGATTGCGGAGAATAAGGCAGCTTGGCCTGGGATATCTGGTTTTTCCTGCGGCTGAACATTCTCGTTTTTCACATGCATTGGGAGCCCTGGAATTGGGCCAGCGTGTGCTTAATAATCTTCGCGAAAAAGATACGACCATCAGCCAGAAAGAATACGAAGGTACTTTGATTGCGATTCTATTGCACGATGCCGGCCACGGCCCTCTCTCCCACGCCCTTGAACATACCCTGGTAAAAGATTTCAATCACGAGATGATGAGCCTTGCCATCATGAAAAAACTAAATAAGGAACTCGATGGGGAACTCGATACCGCCATTTCCATTTTCACCAATCAATACAAAAAGAAATTCCTGTACCAGCTAATTTCCTCTCAGCTGGATCTGGACCGGCTGGATTACCTGCGGCGTGATAGCTTCTTCACCGGTGTTTCGGAAGGCACAGTGGGAATCAACCGTATCCTGAAAACCATGAGGGTGTTTAACGGAAATATTGTAATTGAAAAAAAGGGAATTTATGCGGTGGAAAATTACATCATTGCCCGCCGACTCATGTATATGCAAGTATATCTGCATAAAACGGTATTAAGTGCAGATTCTTTATTGAGAAGCATTTTTAAACGGGTGCGAATGTTGGTAGACGCAAACAAAAAACTGGATTTTGCCTCATCTGCTTTGGAATACTTCCTGGTTCAACAGCCATCCGCAAAAAAAAGAATCACTAAAGAAATGATAGAACGATATACAGACATGGACGACCATGATGTATACCTGAGCATCAAAATGTGGGCGAAAAACAATGATAAGATTCTGGCAGATTTATGTAATCGCTTTTTAAACCGCTCTTTATTCAGGACTACCTTTTTTGAAAAAAAGCCGACAGATGCTATTCGAAACGAGCTTCATCAAAAAACAATAAAAGCATTAAAACAGCTTGGCTTACCCTGCAAAGAAGAGCACCTGCAACATTATCTCAGTTTTGATAAAAGCTATTCAGAGGCTTATAAATATGAGAATGAAAGCATCTGGATTTTACAAAATGAAAAGGCAGTAGAGTTTTCAAAAGCGGCGGAAACAAAAAATATAATCGCACTTACCGAGCCGGTAGTAAAATATTACTGTGTTCATTTGAAGGAGATTGAGGTTTAGGTAAGGAGGTAGGTTTAAGAGGCAAGATTCAAGAGGTAAGGCTCAAGCGGTAAGTATCTCGGTATTATTTAGTAACGTAGATTCCCCCAACGGATGCCTTTGGCGCTGCCTTCGGGAATGACAGACATCCTACCAACCTAAATCCCACAAATCTGTGCTCAAGTTGTAATCCGTTCATACACCACAAAGGAAAGTTCACCGGCATCCTCTCTGGTAATTTCTTTCCATATCTCACCAATGTCATCTCTGTATTCAGGGAAATAAGTGTCTCCTTCATACTCCTTGTTTATTTCGGTGATAATCATTCTATCTGCCATACCGATGGTCTGCCGGTATAATATGCTTCCCCCGATAATAAATACTTCCTTCTCATCAAGTGTTTGCAATGCCTTTTCTAAGGAGTCGAACGCCTCAACATTCTTGTAATTTTTAGTGGTCGATAAGACAATGTTTTTTCTGCCGGGAAGAGGAATTTCATTCAACTCCTCAAATACACCCCTTCCCATTATCACAGTACCGTTTATGGTCGTTTCCTTAAAATGCTTGAGATCTTCAGGATAACGCCAGGGTAAACCACCGTCCTTTCCTATTACAAGGTTTGGATCGTGAGCTGCAATTAAGGTGAGGATCATACTGCGACCTCGAATCTAATTACCGGGTCAGGATCGTAATCGTGAAGTGTGAAATCTTCAAGGGTTAACTCATCCACAGGTTTTTTGGCAATCTCAAGGGTTGGCAGCTTTTTAGGTTCGCGGGTAAGCTGTTCTTTGAGTCCATCAATATGATTAACGTAGATGTGTGCATCAACAATGGTGTGGGCAAAGGTACCGGGCTCCAAACCAACCTCCTGTGCAATGGCCATGGTTAGCGCCGCATAACAGGCCAGGTTGAAAGGAATGCCAAGGGCGATATCTCCTGAACGCTGTGTGAGATGACAATTCAGTTTTCCATCTGCCACATTAAAAATATACATCAGGTGACACGGCGGGAGTGCCATTTCATCCAGCAAACCCGGATGCCATGCACTCACCACAATTCTTCGGCTATTGGGATTTGTTTTGAGCATATCAATGGCTCGCTGAACCTGGTCAAATTCTTTTTGAACCCAGTGCTCATTATCAATAGCGGAGCCATTTCCTTCAAGTCGTACACTTTCTTTTTCGAGGTAGGGAAATCTCCTCCACAGAACCGGGTAAATGGGGCCAACATGTCCATCATCATCAGCCCAGGCATCCCAAATATGACAATCGTTTTCATCCCGAAGCCAGCGGATGTGATCTTCTCCGCGCAAATACCACAGCATTTCAAGAATTACCGAACGGAAATAAACCTTCTTGGTGGTTAACAGCGGAAAGCCTTGGGAAAGATCTACTTTATAGTGTTCGGCAAAGTTAGAAATAGTATCTGTGCCGGTTCGGTTTTCTTTTCTGACGCCATGTTCAAGAACATTTTTTACAAGATCGTGATATGCTTTCATTGAATTTTTAACATTTAAAGTAAGGTTCCGCTTAATAGAAAGATTGCTATGGTAAAATAGATAATGATTCCGCTTACATCCACAATAGTTGCGACAAAAGGTGCAGAAGATACTGCCGGATCAAGATTTAATTTTGAAAGCACAAACGGTAACATTGCACCTATCAAATTCCCCAATAAGACAATCGAGAATAAGCTTAATCCTATAACAGACGCGGTAGTAATTACCATCATACTAAGGATTTCCCCGGCAACTAAATCCCAGCTTATTAATGTTAGAAAACCCAGTAAACCAATTAAAACACCAAGCATTAAACCAGATGATAATTCCCGGGCCAATACTTTTTTCCAATCTTCAGGCTTGATGTCATCTGTTGCCAAAGCCCGTATCACAAGCGTAGCAACCTGCGAGCCTGAATTCCCACCACTGGAAATAATCAGTGGAACAAAAAAGGAAAGTGCTACCACTTTTTGCAGTATTTCCTCGTAGCCGCCCATAGCAATAGCAGTTAAAATCTGCCCTACAAAGAGAATAATTAACCACCATAATCTTTTTTTGACAATTTTATAAATGGAGGTCTGAGAGTAGTAATCATCCAAAGCTCCCATACCCGCCATCTTCTGCATATCCTCAGTAGTTTCTTCTTCGGCTACATCAATAATATCATCTACGGTAACTATTCCTACCAATACCCCATCGGAGTCTACCACCGGAAGCGCCACACGATCATACTTTGCAAACATTTTAACGGCTTCTTCCTGATCGTCGTACACCGAAAGTGCCTCAAAAGAGTGATCCATCAGGGAACCAATATTATCCTTCATTTCTGCCAAAATAAGCCGGGTGATACGCAGGTCATCAATAAGATATTCCTTGTCGTCCACTACATAAATTACGTTCAGTGTTTCGGCAATCTCCCCATATTTGCGTATATGCTTCATGCTGTGTTCAATAGTCCAGTCAGATTTTACACGCACATACCGCGGGGTCATTAAGCGTCCCACACTTTCTTCGGGATAACCGAGCAGCTTTTTTATCTGCTTTTGATCTTCCAGGTTGATGGAGCTCATTACCCGCTGTGTGAGATGCCCGGGCAGCTCTTCAAGAATAGCAACCTGCTCATCGGGCTCCAGATTGGTCATTACATCATTTAGCTGCTGTTTATTGAAAAGCTCGAGCAGCTCAACACCTTTACCGGAGGGGAGATCTGCAAACACATCAGCAGCCACCGGTTTTTTTAGCAAACGAAAAACAACAACGGCAATTTCGCCGGGCAATTCCATGAGCAATTCGGCGATATCTACAGGAGGAACATCATTCAGAACTTCCTTTAATCCAACCCAATCTTTGGCTTCAATAAGCTCCTCGAATTCCGGTTTTATGAGTTGAATTAGCATTAATTTTTTTCTTGCAAGTCGGCTGATGTTGACGGGCTAAGAATCGTGCTAAATCGGTAAAAAAACAAGTAGGGGAAAAATCATGTTAATCCAAATTTTAGCACTTTCAACTGTGATGAATGGATTTTTGGATTACTGGATTGGTGGTTGGAGAATACTTGCATGATGCTGGTGAGTTTGCACAGGGTAAGTTTTCATTCCTAATTTTTGAACCTTGATTTTCTTGATTGAAGGATGAACATGATTTTTTTAGCTGGAATAGCAGCGGCAACAAAGAAATACATTTCTGTTTCAGAGAAATCCACAAATCCATAAATCTGGCGAATCCCAGTTCAAAAACCGAATTTATATTCAAACATGCTGAAACTGGGATGAATGGATAGGATTAAGTTTCTCACAGATATGCACAAAAAAATCCCGCCAATGTTTAATGAGCGGGATTATAGATGAAGTAGAGATTTCTTTATTTCACCAGCTGCATTTTCAGTTCTTTGGAAAATACCTCGCCCGAATTTCCAGTGGCTTGTATTTTGGCAATGTACATTCCGCTGGAAAGGCTGCCGGCATCAAAATTTACCTCGTGAAAACCGGTACTTCTATTGCTGTTTACAAGCGTAGCAACTTCCTGCCCCATAATATTATATACTTTGATAGAAACATCGGAGGCTTCCGGCAAGGCATAGGTTATTCGGGTGCTTGGGTTGAAGGGGTTAGGGTAGTTTTGTTCCAGTGCATAAAATTCCGGCGCATTTTCACCTGCAACTTCTTTTAATGGTGCCATTCCATGCGTGCCAACTTTATTGGAGGGTGAGGATTCACCGCTGGTGTTAACAGATGTCACATAATAACAAGCCAGAATGTGTTCTGTAGGATCTACCATCACACTGCCATCGGTGTAGGTGGTTGAACTGGTTGAGCCGATATTCCAATAATTCTGCACCGAATTACAATTAACGGTATTGGGTGCTCCCTGAACGGTACCGCGATAAATCTTGTAGGAGCTTACACCACTAACAGCGCTCCAGTTTAGTTTCGGATTCATGCCGGATGCATCCATTGTAATGAAGGGTGGGGTTGGTGGTGGATCTCCCGGAATACCATGTACGGTATAGGCAAATTCTACATTTGATTCATTTACTGGAAATTTTCCAATATATTCATCTTTCTGACCTAAATAATTATATTTCCAAACATGATAAATATAGGTTCTTAGCGTGGCACTTGTATTGGTTAATGTGCCAGGTACAACTTCACAGAACCCTTGACCGAAATTTCTTTTTGAGCCACCATCATCCTCTTCTTTTGTCCAACCTACAGATTCCAAACCGCGGCACCAAACATTGGGTTCGTCCATGTAAGAGAAACTTATAATTTTTCTTACTTCTAAACGCTCTACATGATAAACTTTAGTACCTAAGCCATTAACATCATAAGTGTACATGGTGAAGCCACCACTTTGAGAATAAATTGAACCGCCGGTTGTCGATCCATAACTCATAAGATATGGGCTTTGAAGCAGTTTTAAAGCTTCGTAGGCATTTACACGGCCGTAGCCCATATCATTATCAAACCCACCACCATTTACATCCTCAGCAGAAATCTCAATGAGGTTTTCTATATCGTCATTGTATAGATTTGGGTTTTCTGATAATATTAAAGCGGCAATACCGGAAACAACAGGAGCGGAAAATGAGGTTCCCCTTATATAAGCAGATCCAAAGCCTGATGGATAGGAATATCCATAATTACTGCCGGGCAAAGTAGAGTACATATGCTTTTCCTCCACAAACGATTCTCCACTTGCCATGCCACCGCCCGGGGCAGTTACGTCGATCCAGTTTCCGGTGCTTGAATAACTCGCTTTTTCGTCCTCATTTGTTGTAGCTCCTACTGTAATCACTCCATCTCTAATTGAAGCCGGATATTGTTTCGTACTCCCACCTTGGTTTCCCATTGACGCAACAATGGTTCTGTCTAAATTATACGCATCCCGAATAGCGCGGCGAACAGTAACTGAATAGGCTATATCACCTGAGCTATTGACGTATTTCCAACTGTTATTTAAAACATGTGCACCTCTGGTTATGGCACTCTGTACCGCATTAGCCAAATCTGCCGCAGTGCCACTACCATAATCTTCATTCACGATAGATGACCCAAAAGCTAACCCTGCTATTCCAGCGGAGTTATTTCCTTTGGCTGCGGCGATACCAGCTACTGCTGTTCCATGATATCCGTAAGCATCAGTCCCATCCCCTGAAATTTTTCCCTGGAATTCTTCATGCCCAGTATCTATTCCGCTGTCAATAATAGCAATTTTTACCGTACTGTTACCGGTAGTAGTATTCCACGCTGCATCTGCGTCAACATCTGAATCAACGGAACCAGAGCCCTGATTCTGGCTTCCGGTATTTTGTATCCACCACTGCCTGTCAAAATGACTATCGTTGGGCGTTAAACGCATAAATAGAGCTTCATTTCTCATTTCATCAGCTTTAACATCATCAGATTCAAGCCTCCCATTCTCTTCAGCGTATGCTACAACGGGAATACGGTTTAAATGTTCAATGAACTTCTTAGCAGAACCATTTTCAGGTATTCTTATAAGAAAAGTATTGGACCAATCAGAGAGTGTAACCTGTTTTCCCTGCCTTGTTTGAACGATGCGGTCTTCCTTTTTAAAACCCGGAATAAGTTTTCCAATAGCTTCTACCCTGGCCGAATCCAGGCTGCGCCGGAGTACGCTCGATGAAATGGCATATTCTGCTAAGGAACCCGAAGCTGCCTGCTGTTTGTGGCTCAGTACATTACCATTAAAGTGAACAATAATTTCTTTTTCCGGGTTAGTGGAAAAGGATTTTTGTGCGTAACTAATTTGAGTAATAAGAACGCTCCAAAGAAGTGTTTGAATGAGTATATTTGTTTTCATGACGTTCCTGTTTTTGGTTATTTGTTAAAACAGGAAAACAACAGCCCTGCCGGACTGTGTCTTCCCGTGGTTTATTGATCGTGTCGGATCAAACTTTTGGTTGGCCCCGGCGGGGCTTTTTAATTTCTTAAGGCATCGTTGCTGTATAATTAGTTAACGGCTTCTTATTACTCCCGTCGGCATTCATTATCCAAAGCTGGCCATTGCCGGGTACTTCCTCATACTGGTTGGTAAACACATATACGATCTTTTTTCCATCCGGGCTCCAGGCGGTTCCGGTAGCCCAATCTCCGGCTACTGTTTTTTTATTACTTCCATCTGCATTCATTACCCAAATGGAGGTTTTAAATTCATCCCGATGTTGATAGGCTATTTTATTTCCATCTGGGGAGAACTTTGGATGGTAGTTTTCACCGTTAGTTGTTAATCTTTTTAAACTATTCCCTTCACTATTTGCTATGAAAATATTCCAGCCAATTTCTACATCGTACTTTGTGAATACAATTTTATCATTTTTCTTAGACCAATCACCTTGTCTCCAGGCCCCTTGGCTGCGATTTTTAGTAATATCAATTATCGTGTTTTCATTAAGTTTCTTTTTTACTATACCATAGGTACCATTGGGATCCTCATAATTCGTATCAAAAGCAATCCACTCGCCATCGCCACTCCAGGTAGGATAAAAAGCCGGGGCATTAAAATCGGTGAGAAGGGTGACGCTGTTGGTATCATAACGGGCAGGGGCAAGCGAAGTAATTTCTACAGTGTATATACCACCTCCGGAATGTGCAGCCAAGTGGGTTCCGGCGGGGTTCCAGTCCGGGGCCTCGCCAAAGGGCAACAATGGTTGGGTTTGCCCGGTTTGAGCATGGACCAGCCAAATGCCAACAAACCACGTATCTTTGTTCCCATCTCTATTTGTATCCAAACTGTCTGCGTGTTCGGCGGCAATCCATTCCCCATCAGGATGCCAGTCTGCCCGCCCAAAATATGAAGGTTGATAACAGTAAATAGTTCCACTTGGATCACTTCGGCTTTGCTTAAGGCACTCAGGTATTTGTTCGTTATCAAACAGGGAGCAGGAAGAGAAGAGCATCAAAAGAAATACGCTCACTGGCAGGTAATTTTTTA
>JBBDNN010000006.1:0-6836 GCA_040877545.1 Balneolaceae bacterium | reverse complement strand
TCTTTCCATCCGGTCTCCAGGCTATATCTGATGACCAATTTTGGGCAATAACTTTCTTGTTACCACCATCCGAATTCATAACTCTTATAGACTTATTAATCCCATCCCAATGTTCATAGATTATTTCCTTTCCATCCGGAGAGAATTTTGGATAGTAGTTTTCTCCGTTGTTTGTTAACTTTTTTGAACTGTTCCCTTCATTATTTACTATGAAAATATTCCAGCTAATTTCTACATCGAACTTCGTGAACACAATTTTATCATTTTGCTTAGACCAATCACCTTGCCTCCATGCTCCTTGATTGCGATTTTTAGTAATATCAATCATAATATCTTCATTAAGTTTCTTTTTTACGATACCATAGGTTCCACTCGGATCTTCATAATTCGTATCAAAAGCAACCCATTGCCCGTCGCCACTCCAGGTTGGGAAAAAAGCCGGGGCATCGAAATCGGTGAGCAAATAGATGCTGCTTGTATCGTATCGGGCCGGTTCCAGTGAAGTAATCTCAACGCTATAAATTCCATCGCCCCGATGAACCGCTAAATGGGTGCCCGCCGGATTCCAGGCCGGGGCACCTCCAAAAGGTAACAAGGGGTGGGTCTGGCCGGTTTCTGCATGTACTAGCCAGATGCCAACAAACCAGGTATCTTTTTCCCCATCTTCATTCGTATCCAAACTATCTGCATGTTGAGCGGCTATCCATTCTCCTTCAGGGTGCCAGTCGGGGCGGGTAAAATATAACGGGTTGTAGCAGCCCCCGATGTCAGGGGTTTGTTCCCCTTCTTTCTGCAGGCACTCAGGTATTTGTTCATTATCAAACAAGGAGCATGAGGTGAGAAATAATAAAATAAAAATACTTGCTGTTCGATAATGCTTTTCAAAATGGTTTTTCATTTCTCAATTTTTAAAATTAGTTGTTTCACCATAATTGTGGTGGATCAAATAGTTGGACGGCCCCTGGCGGGGCTTATTAATATCTTTAAGGCATAGTTGATTTGAAATTTGTCAGCTGTTTCTTATTACTCCCGTCGGCATTCATTATCCAAAGCTGACCATTTCCCGGCCGTTCGTAGTAATGGTTGGAAAACACATAAACGATCTTCTCACCGTCCGGACTCCAGGCCATGTCGGAGGACCAGTCTTTTGCAAGAACTTTCTTGTTGCTTCCATCCGAGTCCATCATGCGGATAGATTTACTCAGTCCCTCGGGCCAGTGTTCATATATTATTTTATTTCCATCAGGGGAGAATTTTGGTAAGTAGTTTTCACCATTACTAGTTAATTGTTTGGCGCCGGTTCCATCTGCATTCATACTAAATATTTCAGGGCCCTCTGCGCCGCCTGTTACATACCTTCCAAAAGTTATCTTTGAGCTTGATGTAGACCAACTTGGGAAGCGCCACTCTCCAATCTGGTGAATACTAATATCAGTTAGTTGGCTTCCGTCCTTTTTTATTTTCCAAATAACATTGGCTCCCTTTTTATCCTTATAATTCGTGTCAAAAGCAATCCACTCCCCATCTCCGCTCCAGGTGGGGTAAAAAGCCGGGGCATTAAAATCTGTTAAAAGGGTAACGCTGGCCGTATCGTAACGGGCCGGTTTCAGAGAAGTAATCTCAACGGCATAAATACCACCCCCCGCATGAATGGCTAAATGTGTTCCGGCAGGGTTCCAGTCCGGTGCCCCGCCAAATGGAAGCAGCGGCTGGGTTTGTCCCGTTTCTGCATGTACCAGCCAGATGCCAACAAACCAGGTATCTTTTTCCCCGTCTTCATTCGTATCCAAACTATCTGCATGTTGAGCGGCTATCCATTCTCCTTCAGGGTGCCAGTCGGGGCGGGTAAAATATAACGGGTTGTAGCAGCCCCCGATGTCAGGAGTTTGTTCCCCTTCTTTCTGCAGGCACTCAGGTATTTGTTCATTATCAAACAGGGAGCATGAGGTGAGAAATAATAAAATAAAGATACTTGCTGTTCGATAATGCTTTTCAAAATGGTTTTCCATTTCTCAATTTTTAAAATTAGTTGCTTCACCAAAAGGTGATACCGAGGAAGAGATATAACTTTTTTCCTGAATGTAAAATTAAATCCGAACCCCCTTCTAAAAACAGATAATTGCAACGTTTTATTTCATTGCTTTTTCATTACTTACAAGAGTAGCATAAAGGAAATTTGTTACAAAAAAAATTACAACAGTTGCAGCAAGATTATTTTTCAAAAGGAAAAGGTTTTTCTTAGCTAAATATTGCTTCTGAAGAATCCACTCATTCCAAAATCGGGCGAATCCAAATTCTGCTGCATGCTGGCTTTTCAGGCACGCTGAACCTGTATGAAGGGGATGATGTGTGCGCATCATTCTCGCTTTTCATAATTCAGCTTTACTTTGTTTCTTTCTTTTTTTCTCACCTCCCTCGCCAGCTTGATACCCATATCCACGACTCCAGTGATGAAAAGGGTGTGATATTTGTGATTTTTTTTGTTTCAAGGTCTAGGGTATAAATTTCCCGGTCTTCATAAGATGATGCCCAGGTCTGAAATACAATTCTGTCTCCTGATGGGGACCAGGCATTCGGGGAGGGAGATTCTGCCTTGTCAAACAAAAGAACTTCCTCATTGTCCTCAAAATCAAGCACATAAAAATTACCACCTTTTGTATATGCTATTTTTGAGCCATCCGGCGATATTCGACCCGATCCGTAATTAAAATCCAAGCTACCAAATACTTCTATCGAGTCTTTATTTAAATTTAGTAGTCCTAATCGTCTCCACCCATTTTCGGTAAAGCTGAGTAATAGCTCTTCACTGTAAGGATTCCAATCCCTAACCTGTTTGGATTCTGAAACAAGAGTTTCAACTTTAGTTTCAAGGTCTATAATAAATACATCAAATGTTCCTAAAGCTTCCGGGGGCCTCATCCGGGAAAAGGCAATTTTTTGTCCATCCGGCGACCAAGTAAAGTTGCGTGCAAGATCTCCCACATATCTAAACCATCCCAACGGAGGATTGGTAAGCTTATAGCGCCCGGAGCCGTCGGCGTTCATAATATATATAGCCCCGGCGCCTTCCTCCGCGTTGCCCGGGTCGGCTGGACCAACAACAGCTATTTTACTTGCATCCGGCGACCACCGGGCATCCCCTATTGAAAAATTCGGATATTCATAATGAGTGAGTTGCTTTACATCCGCCCCGTCTTCTTCCATACTCCAAAGATTCCCTTCATAAATAAACAATATGGGGCCGGCTTCAAACTTGGTGCTTTTGTTTTCGTCCTCTCCCCCAAACAACCCGCAGGCGCTGCAAACAAAAACTGTAAAAATAGTAACAGCGATTATTTTCATCCTACCTCTTAACTCTTTTATTTTTTGAATTTAGCTGTATCCGGTATTTACATAAATCCATTTAATAATATAAATTAGAATCTATCTGGCTAAAGCCCCTTCGGACAGGTACCTTATTTTTTAGCGGAAAACAGGTCTGCCCGTCGGGGCCTTTCTTTATGGATTTTCCATAAAATTCTTTTTTTGATTTGGCGTCTGCTTTAACCTCTTTTTTTAATTTAAATTCCGATCAATAAGAATATATTGACCAGTTACTCTTGGATTATTTTCATAATCTTCGCTGCCCAAAAAATCTCTTGTCTCCACTCCTACTATTCCAATATCCGGTTTAATATATACATAATGATGCCAGTGAAAGACTCCATCTCCCTGTCCAATTTCGGAGTAGCGATAAACATAACAATTGTCGTAGCTTGCAAACTCTGTTTCAAAGGAGTCATTAAGGCTTATAACTTCTATAGTAATGGTGTCTCTAATAGAAAATGTATTGCTATCAAAATTATATGAAACGGCAAAAAAATCCCATGATTGTCCCACTGATTCCGGATGTTTATAGTAAACATTTTTTTGAATCAGGGTATCAGCGACAGAAATTCCCCCCATTATATGAGAACCCTCATCATCATTCATTCTCAGCCATTGGTATTCTATTTCTGATTTATCCTCCGTTAAATAAAACCGCTGGTAACCGTACACATTTTCTTGTTGCCCGTCAATTAAAAAGGTATGCTTGCTTAAAATCTCTTCCCGAATGGTATCGGCTATATTCGGAGAAATGTACCAGCGGTGGTAATCCCAGTAATTACCGGTTTCAAGCGGGATAAGATCTTTTGGCTTCTCATCTTCTTCCCCCAGTAACCCGCAACTGTTCCCAAAGAAGAAGACAAGAATGACCATACTGATTATAGACGGGTGAAGTAACTGTTTCTTAATCATACCCTTAACTCTCTTTTTTTTTTGAGTTTATTGATAATATTTAAATACTAAAACTAAATATAAAAGGCAAATTGACATCCGAAGATTATATTAAGTACCGAAGCAGAAAGTACCGCTTCGGCATTAGATACCACGTAAAAGGGCATCCGTGGTTTGTCCCAGAGAGACTCAGGGAAATTATTGCGCACCATATAGGCGTTGTTCCTGTTTGTTTATGTATAAGTAAACAGAAAGCAATTAACCCTGTCGGGTATATACTTCCTGTGGTTTATTGATCGTGATGGATCAAACTCAGTGGTCAGCCCGGCAGGGCTTTTATACATTCATTTTTTAATTAATTTTATAAATCATCAGGTACATCTCTTCTTTAATATCTTCGGGGTCACCTTCACCAGTTGCAATCTGTGCTACCAATCCAACTCCTGGACTGTAGTACATAAAATAGTCCCATTTTTGGAGTACGTCTTCCCCAAGTGATATAGTAAATTTATACACATAACAGTCAAATTTTCCTGCGGGGGTAACAACTTCCCTGTCATTATCGACCAAGGTAATATTGAGCGTATCGGAGACATAAAATTTCAGGCTGTCTCTGGAAAAAGCCAATCGTGGGATATCCCAGCTCTCCCCTTCTTCGGCAGGCCAGGGTTTGTCCACATACTGCGTGAACAGGGTATCCGTATCAGCCATGCCGCCCATTTGGTACAACCCCGCTTCCCCGTTGCGGTACAGCCAGTAATATTCCGGCGCATCTGGCGGGAAGGGGGTAAGATTGAAGGCGTAGGCGGTGTAGGAAGTATCCCCCCACGGTACCTGAACTTCTTTTGCTACTTCATAACGAAGCGTATCTTTTATCACCTCCAAATAGGTGAAATCATATTCCCAGTAATTGCCTACAGTCAAAGGCATTAGGTCGCCGGAAGGTGTTTTATCATCCCCACCCAACAACCCGCAGGCGCTGCAAATCCCAGCCACAAAAATGGTAAAAATAGTAACAGCGATTATTTTCATATTACCTCTTAACTCTTTTTTTATTTTTGGCTTAGCTATAACCAGTATGTATATAAATCTATTTAATAATACAAATTAGAATCTATCTGGTTCTAAATTGCTCCCATTGCGCCTGTTTGGCTGCATCGGGACGTTTCTGTGCATGGGCTGTAAAAGCTATCCCAAACATCATACTTATTATTAGTAGATAGGTCTTCATATTATACCTCATTTTTGGTTATTATTGAGGTGTTCGCTCCGGCATTTGCCGGGAAAACACACAAAGCCCCTTCGGAACAGGTTCCTGTTTACTCTTAGTGGAGAATCGGTCTGCCCGTCGGGGCTTTTTCTTATGGTTTCATAAGATTCTTTGGGTTAATTGTTTTCATTGTAGTACCAATCTGCTCCAACTATTGCTGGATTGGCATTATCATAAGAAGGTTTTGAAAATATATTTTCGTAATTATTCTCTTTTAAGTTTAATATCCATAGAACGTTATCCCGGGGATAAACAAGTTCCCGTGTATATGCCAAGAGTTGATTTTTACCAGAAGACCATGACAAAGGAAAGGGAAGTAACGCATTTGAAAAAGGGGTCTCAATTCTTGTTACTTGATTGGATTGCAAATTAACCTCATACAATCCACCCGAAGCAGCACTATTTCGGAACGTAATAGAGTTATTAGCGCTCCATATCGGAGCTCTGGCATAACCTGTTTCTGTAATTCTATGAAAGTTCAATTTATCAATGCCTATGAGATATAAATCTCCACGAAATCGCAGTGTATCCGCATCGTAATACTCGCGTTGTGAGACAAAAGCTAATAGCTCGCCATCAGGACTCCATGCTGGGTGGAAATCCCGTGCGGGATGATCTGTAACTTGTAATACGGTATCCGCTTCAAAGTCATAGAAAAATATTTCAGAGTTTCTTCCTCCTAATTCACAATTGGTGCACCAATCAAAAGCTATTTTCTTTCCATCGGGGCTCCATGTTGGGTTCGATCCGGGTGTTACAATATGTGACCGCGGCCGTTCTTTCAGGGGACGCACATTTGACCCATCTGCATCCATCAGATACAATGAACCACCTGCAGAGCTGCTTTTTAATGTTGTGACAAACACTACCTGCTCACCATCGGGGCTCCAGGAAGGCTGAAAAGCTTCATCATTTTCGAAGGAAGTGAGCTGCTGTATTTCAGAACCATCAGCATTCATTACATAAATCTGGTGGTTTTCGCTTTCAGTGTCATCGGGCATGGAGAACACAATTTTACCGGAAATGGCGGGTTGTTCCTCTTCCTCCTTACCAAGTAAACCGCAAGAAAGGAATAAGCAGGTAGCTAAAAGGATAAACAAGCGGTAAAATTTCATAGATATTGGTTTTATTATATTTACAGGAATAGCATAACGGATATTTGTTACAAACAAAATTAAAAAAGTTGCAGCAGGGTGATGTTTTTACCGAAAGAAAAAGATTTTTTCTTATTCCTTTTTACTTCTGAAGAATCCATTCCTGACTTCCGCATTGGGACACCCTGTTAAAAGTTAAACAATTCAGCCAGCAT
>JBBDNN010000005.1:0-8433 GCA_040877545.1 Balneolaceae bacterium | reverse complement strand
CCCAAACCATCTGGTGGTATTCTACCCGACAATGTACCATTGACATAACACTAGTAAATAAGCTCTGGGAAATTTTTTTGAAATTATGCTATACATTTGTTATTTAAGCGCAAACAAAAAAAGGCGGGGTATGAAAAAAGAAAATTATGTATTAGTTGCAGGACTCTTCGGGGTAGCGGCAGCTACAAGTCTCTCACTTCTATTTAGCAATATCTGGATTGGCATTTTCTCGGCAGTAATTGTCTCTATAGTTTATTTGTTCTTTCTGGATAAGTGGATGATCCAAAAACTCCAACCTTCAGGTACCCGAAAAACTGTTCGGTATTTGATAGGATTCCTGGTGGTTTTACAATTGTATGCCCTGGGTTATCATGTAATCAGCAGCAGTCGTCAGTATGATAACCTGATGACCATCCGAACAACAATTGAAAACTCCATTGCTCAACTGGAAACTGAGCAGACGCTTATTGAGGCTTTAAGGCATTATCACCACGAAGCTGATAAAGAAAACAGAACGGTAGCCTCTTCATTCATTGAAGTTACGGGTGATCGATTTCTGGAAGATACCACTCTTTTGCCCATCACTCCGGCCAACTCACCAGCCTTGAGTTATACAGCTGAAATACCCAATCCGGATTCAGTGTTCATTACAGTAACCTCGGATGTAGCCTGGGGAACAAATACTGAATTTGTCAATCTTGGTTCTGAAATCGGGAAATATCAGGCTAAAGCAATTTTAACAGCAAAAGGAGTGAGTTATGAAAGAGAGAATTAAAAAATATTTACCATGGATTTATGTAGCAGCAATAGTTTATAGTTTAAGCGTTTTTCTATTTTTGATTAAGACCTCTGTTTTAAACTCACTGCCATTTACCGGCTTTACAGAGAAACTCTTTTATATCTTTGCAATACCCACCACTCAGATAGCACAGTACAGCGGCACAGTTACAATGAATGAATTTGGAAGCAGGATTACCGAATTTACTGTTTTATCGGAGGCGCTTATAGTTGCTGGCCTCGGAATTATGATGATTCTGGTGATAGCTCCTTTTTTATTGGTTAAAGGATATGAAAAAACCGATCCACAAGAGCCGAATAAAAGAAGTTTTTCCTGGTATACAGGAGCCGGCATTATGGTAATATCTTTGACCGTTTCCTTTTTACTTATGACGGTAGGTACCGCGGAGTATTTTTCTACAAACGAAGAGATTGCAGAGGGCAGAGACAAAGATAGGCTGAGAAGCGAATTATTGGCTCTGGCTTTAGACGCGACAGATAAAATGACTCTTCCTCATCAAATAGGCGGTGGAAATGGAAGTTTTGCCAATTTTGTAGATGAAAGAGGAGAGAGGTCTTACATAAATATTGAAGACCTGGAAGGCTATAATTCCGAATATTCTTTTAAATTTCTTTTTAGTGAAAGTATTACAGATTCGTCACTCACTATCATTGGGATATCAAATAATGAGGGGAATAATCCTGAATTTATAAACGCAAATGGAGACTCGGGAAAACGTCAGCTTTCAATAAAAGTAAATCCCTATCAGGAAAAGATGTATTCTTTTCAGAATAATGAATTTACAAACTGAAAGCAGGTGGAGTTTGCCGGGGCAAGCTCCACTTAATCCAGAGGGAAGTTAATTCTGTCTTCGGTATCTTTTCCGGCTTTTATTTGCCTTCTGATTTCTGCCACTATTTTTGGTGTTGTGCCTACTCTTTTTTGAGCGCTGTTGCTGTTTTTCGGGCTTAGGGGGATTATGATCAACCAATGGAAAGTCATGGCCGTCAATAATGGGAAGTTTTTTGCCGATCAGTTTTTCGATATCGCGCAGGTATTCCTTTTCTAAAGCATCACAAAAAGATAAAGCCGTTCCGTTAGAACCAGCCCTTCCTGTCCTGCCAATACGGTGAACGTAGGTTTCAGGAATATTTGGGATCTCGTAATTGATTACATATTGAAGCTCATCCACATCAATTCCACGCGCCGCAATATCGGTAGCCACGAGTACACGAGTTAACTGATTTTTGAAATTCCCCAATGCTTTTTGACGGGCACCCTGAGATTTATTTCCGTGAATAGCCTCTGCCATAATATTATTGGCTTTCAGTAACTTCACAATTTTATTGGCCCCGTGTTTGGTGCGAGTAAATACAAGGGCTGATTTAATTTCTTTATTCTTTAAGACATCAATCAGCAGTTCTTTTTTATTTCCTTTATCAACAAAATAAAGTCCCTGTTTGATGGCATCAACAGTTGCTGATTCTGGTGTTACTTCAATTTTGACGGGGTTATGAAGTATGGAATTTGACAGCTTGATAATCTCAGGGGGCATGGTAGCCGAAAAGAAAAGCGTCTGACGTTTGCGGGGAAGGGCAGCAAGTAGTTTTTTTACATCATGAATAAAGCCCATATCCAGCATGCGGTCCGCTTCATCCAGAACAAAAACCTCCACGTTTTTCAGAGAGATATGTCCCTGATTCATCAGGTCAAGCAGACGTCCCGGCGTGGCTACAAGTATATCAACACCTCGCCTCAGCTTCTTAACCTGACTTTTCTGATTCACGCCGCCAAAAACAACCACACTGCTCAAGCCTGTAAACCGGCCATAATTCTTAAAACTTTCGTCGATTTGAATTGCCAGTTCCCTGGTTGGTGTAACAATAAGGCTCCTGATTTTGCGATCTTGGCCAATGCTTTTTTCCGTGCTCAGTAACTGCAAAATGGGAATGGCGAAAGCAGCCGTTTTACCAGTACCCGTTTGTGCGCAGCCAAGAAGATCAGTTCCTTTTAGTGCAACAGGTATGGCTTGAGATTGAATGGGAGTAGGGGTAGTGTAACCTTCCTCTGACAGTGCATTGAGGATCGGTTCAGAAAGATTCAGTGATTTAAAAGACATATAAAATTTTAAATGAAAAAAGCCCGCTTCTACAGCCGGGCTTTAAAAATGGAGTTCAAAGGTACGGATAAAATTAGTGACATTTATCCTATTAAAGGAACCGGTTTTTCAATTCCGGAGTGGGAATTATGCATAAATCCCTTTTACCAAATTTCCACAGCGGTAAGAAATTAAATTTAATCAGCTGAATCAGAGAGGTAAAAGATTAAGTCTGTAGGCACTCCGACTTCTCCTTGTTGCCTGAGCATAGCCGTTATATTGCCTCGATGATAGGTGCCGTGATTGACAACATGTTGTACCAATTCAGTTACAGCAGTATCCATGCTGCCATATTGTGGATGTTCAATTGTAATTGTTTCATCCAGGTCACTTTTCCCTTTGAAAAAAGCCAGGTATTGCCCGGATAATTCCTCGTACAACTTCTGCATTTCCTGGAGAGTGACATTTTTTATCCGTTTCTGAGTTTCGTGAATGATACCCATGGTTTTCTCAAAAGGATCTTCAGACATTACACTCAACCACATAGCGTCCGTCTGATAAACATGTTCAATTACTTCCGACACAGAGGAAAATACACTCGTGATTTCCTGTTTATATACATCAGAAGGAAGATTTTTCAGATGCTCAAAGATTCTGTTATTTGCCCATTGGTGATAATGATACTGCCGGATTATACGATTGCTCATATCTGTTTTATTTAATTAACCTATTTTTAATGATCAAATTATAAAAACATTCATTAGATAAATCTATTGTTGTGGTTTCCTGACCATACACCAAAATTTTAAATCTTCATTGGGGATTTTGAATTCAGAAAACACTTTGAACCCAAATTTCTCATAAAATTTTATGTTTCGCAGGCTAAAAGTTTCCAGGTAGCAGTCTGTGCCTTCTTTATCGGCCTTGGCCAAAAGAGGATGCAGCAAAGCACTTCCTGTTCCTTTTCCCTGTTTAGTTGAATCTACCCCAAGCGCCATCAGGTACCAATGAACTTCCGGCGCATATTCTTCACGAATTTTATCAATATAACTACTCAGTTTCATAGAACGTTTAACGCCCTTGATCCCAAAATGGATTGGCATTTTCAATAGCCCCGCTTGAACTGCTCCACCAAACCCGACCTTTCTATTAGGCTTAATCCATATAGCGCCTCCGCTGAAATCCTCCGGTACATAAATCTTGCCGTAGGTTAATCCCAGGCGGGCTACAAATGAGCCAAAGAACCAGCTTAGGGCTTTATGGCGATGCTCATCTTCTGAGATGATAAACTTAAAGTTTGGTTCATTGTAAAATGCTTCACTCAACGCCTCGCCAAGTTTTTCCGAAGCTAAATCATCTAAACGGGTAAGTTTTGCAATCTCCATATTTATAAATCTGATTGAAAAGTCTTTTAATTAAGTTTCATCCTGAGCTTGCGTCTGTATTTCCGAGTTCTAAAAGGAATCATGCAATCCAGCAGCAAGTAAAAGATCTCCCCTTTAAAGCCCAACCTCTTTTATTTGCGACATCGAGCGAAGTTGAACAGTTTTTCCATATACATCTTTTGCCTCATCGGAAAACAGGTAAGAGGCATAGGCACCAACAGCTTCACCCGGAATAGGGCTGCCAGGCTGTGTCTCTTTATTACGGATAAAAGCATGAGTGATTAATTCAACCAGCTTAACATCTGTATTCTTTAGTTCTAGCGCCAATGATTCGAATAACATTTTTTGCCCTGCGGTTGCAATAGATACCAAATCAGCACCCGAACCTTCCCAAGGCTTAAGAGCAAGCGGACCATTGATGAATATATAGGTGCCGCCATTATCTTTGAATTTCTTCAAAAAAGTTTGTGCAACTACAAAATGGCCCATTAGGTAACCATCTACTACCTGTTTTAAATCATTTACGGAAGCATTAAGTAAAGAAGGTGCCGGGATGAATTTACCTAATGCTGCTATTGCACCATGAGGTGTTCCAACTTTATGGGTAATCTCATCAAGTACTTCTTCCGATTTATCTTCATCTCCGATATCACCCACGAAGAAATGCAGGCGAGAAAAAATTTCCTCCTCCAGTTCTTTAGCCAAGTGTTTTTTAAGAGAATCTATATTATCAACGGATCGAGAGGGGACTGCAACTGTGGCTTCATTTTTGAGTAATTCTTTTACCAAAAATGATCCGACATTCCCAGTACCTCCAACTACTACAATGATTTTATTTTTTAGTGATTTCATAGCTATAAATTTTTTAAAGGTTTGTATTAGAAGTTTCGACTTTAGAGGTTCGTTTCACAATCTGTTCTGTTTCAAATTGACCGCCAATGAACAAAGCAGCTCCTGCAAGTGAGAGATCTTTCAACAGTGCCTGCATCATCATTTCATTGCCGCCGATAATGCCGGGAAGTGAAACTGTAAAAACAAATACGAGCAGCATTACAGCCAATAACTTGCAAGCCAGATTTATAAATTTGCCTGAAATAATGCTAATACCGGCTAAAATTAAAGCAGCCCCTGTAAGATAAATCCAGAAGATGGCTCCAGGTAGAAACTTTGGAACAGCTTCAATTAACATTTCCGGTGATAAAAAGTGGAAGAGTCCAAATATTGTAAAAGGAATGGCATATAGCCATTTTGATAATGTGTGATTAATCCAGCTCATAATATTTTCCAGTTAAAGATTAAATTTTAAATGTATCAACAACTATTGTCGGTACATCAGTTGTTCATACAATAAAATTCCTTTATCTTTTTAGCTAATAGAACATCATGAATTTTGTGATAACTAAAATCTATACCTGAAAATGAAAGAAGAATTCAGTGAGGTAGTACAACAAAAAAATTTCAGAAGCGAACAAGCCAAGGCAGCTTTAAATATAATATTTACTGCCAACCAGCTGGAAGAGATCAGCAGGAATCTGCTTAAGCCCTATGATATTTCTTCGGAACAGTATAATGTATTACGCATTCTCCGGGGCCGGCACCCCGAAACTTATGCGCTGCAGGAAGTCCGTTATCGAATGCTTAATCGCTGGAGCAATGTCTCACGATTAGTGGAAAAGCTCAGGCAGAAAGGATATGTGGAGCGTCAGCCAATGGAAGGAAATCGAAGGAAAGTTGAAATACTAATAACCAAAAAAGGTTTAGATTTTTTGGATGAGTTAGAAGAATTACCTATTTCCCGAAACATCTATGACAAAGCATTAACCCGCGATCAGGCAGAACAGTTATCATCCCTTCTGGATACCTTTCGTTCCAATCTGGAAGCTATTATGGATGATCAGTGATACCAAAATTGGGTAATAAAAAAACAAAATTGTAACAAAGAACTTTGAAGAAGTAGTTCGTAATGTCTTATATTTGCTTCCTGCTTTTCGGCGGTCGTTCTTTAATAATAACTGAGAGTAATATTTGCTTTATCGTGGGGAAATTAACCTGCGATTTTGTTGTTTTAAAAAGCATGATCATAAAATTATTCAAACCAAGCCGCAGTGGTGGAATTGGTAGACACGTTGGACTTAAAATCCAATGGACATTACAATGTCCGTGCCGGTTCGAGTCCGGCCTGCGGTACTCTAAGCCCTTGTAACTCTTAATCATATGAGTTGCAGGGGCTTTTTATTTATTAGCGCTTTTCTTTATTCGTTTTATTTCGGGACAACATAGGGACACAAAATTTAAACAAAATATTTAAGATAATTACAACACTCTCAAATAGATTAATTCCAATTTATAAATATGAACAAAAAACATTTTTAGATTACCAAAATTAATCTGATTTCGGATCAGAAGACGAGCGGACTTATATCTGGCCACTGGACTTGAATGAAATTTGGGGAGTAGGCCGGAGGCGATACGAGCATATTTTAGCTGAAGGCTGGTATTAAGTGCTATCAAATCGGCAACAGTTTCTTGTAGCAAACTTCTATCAAGATTACAGGTTTTTTCTCTGGATACAAAAAATTACTGTTCTAAAGTTGGAGCTCATAATCCTAAAAACCTGTGCTAACTCATTTAATTCTGTTATCGATAACCTCTAATCTTTCGACATCATTTTACCATTTGCATTTTGAAAACAAATGTTCTTCATTTATGAAAACGTTTTTTTAAGTAAGAAAAATGCACGATATAGTTGCTAAAAAACAATTATTAGTGTGTCTGAAAATACCAAATGATATAAGGGTTGTATATGAGTTCAGAGTTACCAACGGATATTTGGGATAGGTTTGTATCTGGTGATTGCACCTGCTTTAAAAAACTTTTCGAAGAGTACTATAAAGGTTTATATGGCTACGGGTTAAAACTTTGTAGTAACTCGGAATTGGTAGAGGATTCCATACAAGATATTTTTGTATCTGTATGGGAAAGAAAAGATGAGTTAACCCATGTAATATCCCCAAATGTATATCTGTATGTTTCTTTACGTAGGAGGATATTTAAGATGTTGAAAAAAAATAATAAGCTAAAATCCATGCCGGGAGAGGGTGAGGAAGGATTTAGTATTTGTTTTGGAGTGGAGGAAATAATTATCAAGAAAGAGTATCAAGAGCAGCAAAAAGAGACTTTAAAATTAGCCTTTGAGCAATTGTCAAATCAGCAAAAAGAAGTTCTTTTTCTTCACTATTACAATGGCATGAGCTATGGAGAAATTGAAGATATTTTATCTATAAATCGCCAATCGGTACGAAACCATGTTTATAGAGCAATGCAAACTCTCCGATCAATTTTGAATAAAGATGTAATGAGATTAGTAAACTCATTAGTCATTTTTTTCCTGCTTTCATCTTTACTGATCTACCTCGGCATATAATCAGATTTGATTTATGTTTTAAGTGACTGGTTAAAATCAGAATTTTCGTGCATATCTAGTTTTATTCAATACCAAAGCCCACATTAACAACATCAATATTTTTTAGAAAAAATATTGAGTACGATAGTAATCCTCCAAGCTCTCCTTACAAAAGCAATTGGAAGTTATTTTTCAACCATATTATTCACAATAAATATTTCCATGATTCATAAAGATTACACTATTAATGAATTAGTCAATAATCCTTCATTTCGGAGTACAGTTAATGGCACAGCAAGTGCTGAACAAATTCAACAATGGGATAACTGGATTGAGCAAAGCAATCAAAATAGAAAAAAAGCTAAACAAGCTATTTCAGAGATTGTAGGTTTCGAATTTAAAGATCCTGCCTTACCAGATATAAATGCAGAATGGAAAAGCCTGAAAAGGAGAACTGTAGGCAAGCCGTATAATTTGCCAAATAAATCAAAAAGAAAAGGAAGTAAGCTCAAAAGAATATACCTGTCTGCTGCGGTGGTGCTACTAGCGGCTATGGGTAGTGTATGGATTTATAATTTCTCGAATAGCATCTCGTCAAATAAACTCGAACAAGTTACAGAAGCTAGAACCATTTCTACAGTTGATGGAGAGCAAAAAACCTTGAGGTTTACTAATAATTCAAAAATAATCATGAATAGTAATTCAACATTAACCTACAGTATAGGATTAAATGAGGATCGAACTATATATGTAACTCTGGATGGGGAAG
>JBBDNN010000004.1:0-8443 GCA_040877545.1 Balneolaceae bacterium | reverse complement strand
TTTCTTTTTAAGTTAAACCAATAATAAATAAGCTAGTTTTGTTAAGCCTTATAACAGGCTATTGAGCAGATTCCCCAATCCGTAATAACTGCCGGATAATATTTCAATTCATTCAGTAAAACAAACAGCAGATTGTTTCTTATAATGTTATGCATATTTTAGTGGTTTTGAAATCCAGGTAATAGCTAATGAGACCATCTTCTACTGAATACAGGATTTGATAGGAAAAAGAGGGCAACCATTAACCAAAAAAATCTATCACCTCCATCACAAATTTCAATCAACAAATTTTGCTCGTCTGAACGTATATTCCATCTATGGCTAAATCAGAAGAAAAAGAACAGCGATCCATAAAATCGCTATGGAAAACGCTGAGGCAGATATTTGCGCTAAGTAAGCCGTATCGTGCGCGATTTTATGTTGCAACAGTGGCGGTATTAATTGCATCAGGTATCTGGCTTACCGTTCCTTTAGGCTTGCGGGAATTATTGGATGCCGTTTTTGAAGCCGGTAATGATGAACTGCTTAACCTCTTGGCCATTGGCTTATTTGTGCTGTTTGTATTGCAAGCGGCCTTCTCCTTTTTTGGAAATTATCACCTGGAGTGGGTGGGAGAGCGGGTTATCACAGATTTGCGTAAAAAAGTGTATGAACATCTGCACCGGTTGGGCTTCAAGTTTTTTGCTGAACGTCGCCTGGGGGAAATTACATCACGCCTTACAAATGATGTCGGCTCAATCCGGACGGCCCTCACCGATTCGCTTCCTCAGCTACTCACCATCACATTTTCACTCATTGGCTCGGTTTCCCTTATGGTGGTACTGAACTGGCGCTTGAGTATGGTAATTTTTGTAACCGTTCCTTTTGTGACTATAGCCACCCGTTATTTCGGGCAAAAAATCAGAGTTCTATCACGTGGAATACAGGATGAACTGGCCGACTCAACCGCAGTTGCTGAGGATGCATTGGGCGCAGTCCGGCTGGTGAAGGCATTTGTGCGGGAAGATTATGAAGTGGGACGTTATAAGGATGCGGTAGAAAAACTTTTCAAAACCGCCCGGCATAAAATGGTGCTTACCCAGCTTTTTTGGTCGGGAGTAGGCATCATGTTTATGAGCACTCTGGTTGTCATTTTCTGGTATGGAGGACAAGAAGTTTTGGCGGGAAGATTAACAGCTGGAGATCTTGTAGCATTTATTATTTATGCTTTAAATATCTCAAGGTCCATCAGCCAAACCTCCAGGTTATATACTGCGGTGAATACTGCCGCAGGTGCCTCAGAACGGATTTTTGAGTTGGTGGAGGAAGTACCTGAAATTGAAGATTTGCCAGGTGCTAAATCTATTTCAACCATAAAAGGAGATGTTAAAGTAGAAGATTTATGGTTTAGCTATGATGATGGCAGAGATATTCTAAAAGGAATTTCTTTTGAAGCTGAAGCAGGAACCACAACTGCTTTGGTTGGGCCAAGCGGGGCAGGGAAAACCACTTTACTTAACCTTCTTCCCCGTTTTTATGATCCTCATAAAGGGAAAATATTAGTAGATGAGATGAATGTACAAGAGGTGCAATTCAAATCGTTGAGAGAATTTATATCCATTGTTCCCCAGGAAGTGCATTTATTCGGAACCACCATCAAAGAAAATATTCTGTATGGTAAACTGGATGCAACGGATGAGGAGGTAATACAGGCAGCTAAAGATGCAAATGCTCACGAATTTATTCTTGAAACTGAAAATGGTTACGATTCTATGATAGGAGAGAAAGGAGTAAAATTAAGCGGTGGCCAGCGCCAGAGATTAGCTATTGCCCGGGCCATTCTACGCAATCCTGCTATCTTGTTATTGGATGAAGCCACGTCATCTCTGGACTCTGAATCGGAGGCCCAGGTCCAGGAAGCTCTGTACCGGCTTATGAAGAACAGAACTACTTTTGTGATTGCCCATCGGTTATCAACTGTTCAGCACGCTCATCATATTTTAGTAATAGATGAAGGTGAAATTGTGGAAGAAGGAACTCACCTGGAATTAATAGAGCAAAAGGGGCTATACAGTCATTTATACGAACTTCAGTTTCGCGATTTGGATGAGCAGATTACCGATGTGTGGGAATGATTCAGTAGGCCGGGTCGCCGACCCGTCCTACTGACAGAAATATCAAATAGCAGCTTAGTTATCAGCGTGATAAGCGCCAATAACTTCAGAATAACTCATTTCATCAAGCAAATCCCGGTCTTTTAATATACTTAGAAATTCTACAGGGACGTCGGCATTGTACAATCCAATAACCCCGGAATAAGAATAGGTATCCAAAAAGCCTTCGTTCTTCAAGGAATTCAAATAATCTACAGTAACTCCGCCATTGAACAAGCCAATAACTCCTGAATAGGAATAAGAATCCAGGTATCCGCCGCTGTTCAAGTCATCGAGAAAATCTGCTGTTACTCCGCCGTTAAACAATCCAATGATGCCGGAATAGGAGTAAATATCCAAATATCCACCTTCATCCATAGAATTCAGGTAATTAATTGTTACTCCACCATTATATAATCCAATAACTGCCGAATAGGAAAAGCGGTCGAGATATCCCGCTTCATTTAGCGTATTCAGATAGTCAAGATTTACTCCTCCATTAAAAAGCCCAATTACAGCAGAGTAAGAAAATTCATCCAGGTAACCGGCTTCAGCCAACTGATTTAAATATTCAATGCTCACTCCACCATTATACAAACCCTGATATCCCGAGCTGGAATAATAATCTCCCAGTCCGGCTTCCTGAATTCCCGCCATGTAATCTACAAAACCGGTGCTTTGTAATACCGGGGGTGCTGGAGGCGGGGAAGGAGGAGCTATGGTGGTTATTCCATCGGTTGTACTCCCGGCGGTTCCGGAATTATTTGAAGAAAAAGGATTCCATCCAAAAACCAAAACCAGGGGAATAACGCAAAAAATGAAAAGAGCGATGACATTTCTGGAAAATTTTGAAGGAAGCTCTTCCTCTGCATTTTCCGTGTCGGGGTGAGTTTCTTTGGCTTGTTCTTCTAAATACTGGTCAAGATCAAAATTTTGATCTTTTTTATTTTTATAGGATGATTTCATGGGCAAAACATCTGATTTAATTAATTTCCGTTTTCTCTTTGGTAGAGATCAATAACGTCGAGGAAACTCAAGTCCTCGTAAAGTCCTGTTTCTTTCAATTCGTCTAGAAACTCCGGTGTAACTCCCGCTTGATAGTAATTAGTAACATGAACAAATGACAAATCAACCAGATAACCAGCATCATTCAGTTTTTTCAGATATTCCATAGGAACTTTTTGTTGGTAGTAGTTGGTGATATGCACAAAAGATAATTTATCATAAATCCCCGCTGCTTTTAGCTGATCCAGATAAGTGACAGGAATCTCGTTTTGATAAAAATTTGTAATGTATACAAATGAAAGATCTCCCAGGTAACCTGCTTCATTTAGTTCTTCCAGGTAAGAGACAGGAATGTGTGAATCGTATAACTGCCGAGCTGAAAAAGTTGATATTTGATTGTCAAGAAAACCCTTGGTTTTGAGTGCTGAAAGATATTCGGTTAAACTTATATCCAAAACAGGCGCCTGAGTTGAATTTGAATAGGATCTAATCCCCGGGACCGCAGGGATGGGAGGTATAGCAGGAATTTCAATCCGGGGAATATGAACATTTATTTCGGGAACAGTAAAGGTTTGGCCGGTGGTAAGAACACTTTCATTGCTGCCAAACATGCTTGACCAGGCCTGGGCAGGAGACCAGTTGTGGTACCATAGAACTGATGCTATTACAAGGCTAATACTAAGTGCTGCATTTTTTATAAAATAGGTGTTTTTCCTTGCAGTTTCCTCACCAGGAGTAGTTGTTTCCTGATGACTTTGTTCTTCCAGGTAAGTATCCAGATCAAAATCAGGATCTTTATTGAGATCGTTTTTAGAGTGGCGTTGTTTGTGATGGTCCTTGTTTTTCATACAATCAAAAAAATTTTTCTTGTAAGACGAATGAAAGGGAGTTATAGTTTCAGTTACTGAAAAATCCAGAAGATTTTTTCTAAGCTGATATATTAGGAAAAGAACAACTTAATTTTTTTGGTACATTCACTCCCTAATTCAACTCTCTGCTGTACTTTTTACGATAATCCTGAGGGGTTAAACCGGTGGTTCGCTTAAAAACAGTTCGGAAAGTTTTGGGGTCATTATAACCTACATCATACATAAGCGAACTAATATTCTGTCCGTTTTTTTCAAGCTCCTTTTTTGCAGCTTCTATTTTTACCCGCTGCATATATTCAAGCGGGGTATTTTGGGTAGCTTTTTTGAATCTCCGGATGAAATTTCGCTTACTCATGTGCGTCTGTTCCGCAATGTCTTCAACTGAAATTTGATTGTTGTAATTTTGTTCAATGTATGTCTGTGCTTTCAGGATTTCATTATCATCATGTTCGCGTTGACCTTTAAACACAGCAAAATGAGCCTGGCTGGTCCGGTCTAAATCAATGGAATACAGTTTACTTATTTGAACACCAATTTCTCTTCCGCAAAATTTCTCAATCAGGTATAAAACAAGATGAATGGACGAGAAGGCGCCGCCACTTGTATAAACTCCATTCTGATCAGTAATAACCATATCGGGAAGCATTTTTATTTCCGGGTATCTTTGCTTCATATCCTCAATCGATCTCCAGTGCGAAGTACAAGGTTTTCCCGATAATAATCCTGCTTCGGCCAAAAAATAACTTCCCCTGCACATGCTGGCTACTTCTGTGCCTTTTTGATGCATTTTCCGAATCCAGTCTACCATCGCCCGGTTTTTCTGTGATGCTATCTCAGGTTCACCTATAAACGATGGAATCAAAATCAGGTCGGTGCTTTCAACTTCGTCCAGGGTTTTATGGCAAATGAATTGAACAGGATAGCGGAGTTGAATATTCTTCATCTTTTCGCTGATCAATTCTACTTCAAAGGCGGCCGGTTTTCCAATGCTTTCTAAAAAGTGGTTTGTTCCGCCAAGAATTTCCAGGGCACCGGAAATGGCCGTTAAAATAGCATCTTCAAATACCAGGAGTGATATTTTTCTGACAGGAGGAGGTTGAGTTTTATTTATAATCATGGCAATTCCGGATATGTTTTAGGGTAATTTATTTAATTTCATTGTCATAAACACCCCCTTCGAATGGCAGATTTACACTTTGCGAAGAAAGCAGTGTTTGTTGAGATTAAAATAATTTTAGAGAAGAAATAAAAGCCATGAAAAAACTCTTGTTATCTCAGTTTAATTTCCATCACAAATTATATAATAATGTGTTAGATGATTTCACAGATGAAGAAACCAACCGGCGTTTATATGGCGATAAAAAAATTAATCATGTAAAATACATTGCCGGCCATTTGCTGAATTCTCAATACGGTTTCAGCTTTTTGGCTGGGCTTCATCTCGAAGTAAAGTGGGATGAATTATTTGTAGCTGTGGGAAAATCAAAAGCAAGAGATGATATAAATTACCCTTCCATACAGGAAATTAAAGCAGAATGGAATGATATTTATAAACCCTCAAAATCTGCACTCGAAAACCTACCGGATAAGACATGGAATCAAAAACCACCAAAACCAATGGATAAGATTTTTGAAAACAGTCTCATTTTTGAAAATACAGTAGCCGGATTTTTAGCTTTTTTAAATCATCATCAGGCTTACCATATTGGGCAGATTGGAATTTTGAGAAGAGGGTTTGGGAAGGAGCCAATGAGTTATCAGTGAGCAGTTTTCAGAACGGTAAGAAGAAGATCAATTTTAATACCATGCCAAAAATTAAGCCAACAACAGTAGATGAATACGTAGATGCCGCTCCGGGGAAAGCACAAGAAAAGCTTCGTGAGATACGCGCGATTCTGAAAGAAGTGGCTCCAAATGCAACGGAGACTTTAAAATGGGGATCACCTGTGTTTGAAGAAAAGCGAATCCTTTTCGCATACGCAGCATTTAAATCGCATCTTAATTTCATGCCAACCGGCCCGGCCCTGAAACCTTTTAAAGAGGAACTGGCAGAGTATACTACCGGTAAAGACACAATTAAATTCCCTTACGACAAACCACTTCCTAAAGCACTTATTCACAAGATCGCAACTTACCGTGCTGTGGATGTGAGAGAAAATGATGCAAGATGGATGTATTAAAACTGGAAAAATGAATTTAATTTATTCGAAATGGATTTCTTTAAACACTATCCTGGCGGTAACTGCAAAGAGGTGTTTAGCTTTTATAGCAACATCCACGCGGCAGGATCAGTGGATTTTTCGAAACAGCCAAATTCAACCAAAAAATAAATATTATGGCACAGAATAAGATTTCACTTCCCGGAATTGTTACACAAGAAGAGTGGCAGGCTGCCCGCATGGAGCTTCTTGCCAAAGAGAAAAAAGTGACAAGAGAGCTGGATGCGCTCGCTGCAGAACGGCGCCGGCTGCCGATGGTAGAGGTCGAAAAAGAGTATGAATTTGAAGGGACGGATGGCAAAGTGAGCCTGCCGGATCTGTTCGGGGGCCGCCGCCAGCTCATTGTTTATCACCATATGCTGAAACCGGCTGATAAAAACCCTTGTTCGGGATGTTCTATGGTTGTCGATAATATCGGTAACCTTTCCCATTTGCACGCCCGCGATACTTCCCTTGTCTTGGTCTCCCGGGCACCGATTAATGAAATTGACGCATTCAAAAAACGCATGGATTGGACCATTCCCTGGTTCTCTGTTGCCGATAGTGATTTTAATCCTGATTTCGGTGTTACAACTGGTTTTGGTTTGAATGTATTTCTTCACGATCAAAAGAAGATTTTTCATACCTATTTCACAACAGGTCGCGGTGTTGAGCATCTTGGCAGCAACTGGACATTTCTTGACCTGACCCCTTTTGGCCGACAAGAATATTGGGAAGATTCTCCCGAAGGATGGCCGCAAACAAAGCCTTATGAATGGTGGAGACTTCACGACGAATACTAACATTAATAAAAAACGAGGGAAATATTATGTTCAAATATGACAAAACATTCAGCGGATTCTCGGTGAATGATATACAGAAAGCAAAAGAATTTTACAGCGACACACTTGATGTTGAAGTACGTGAAGAAGGCAAAATGGGGCTGTCGCTTCAACTTAAAGGAGGAACAACCGTATTTATCTATCCCAAAAAAGATCATCAGCCGGCAACATTCACCGTTCTGAATTTTATTGTGGATAATATTGATGATGCAATGGAGATTTTATCTGGAGAAGGAGTACAGTTTGAACGTTACGACAGCGCAGATTTACCGCAGGATGAGAAAGGAGTGTTGCGTGGTTTAAAAGCAGGCATGGGACCGGATATCGCGTGGTTTAAAGATCCGGCCGGTAATGTGTTATCGGTATTGCAGGAAAATTAAAAACATATCATGAAAAAACTCCTGGACGCAAAAATTTTTGATGCCGGTATGGTACTTCTGAGATATCAACCAAAAAGCCGTTCAAAATGAGAAAAATAATCTATTTACAAAATGTATCACTCGATGGATTTATAGAGGATTCAGATGGAAAAATCGGCTGGACCAATCCAGGTGAAGAATTGCACAGGCATTTTAATGAACAGGAAAAGAAAGTTGATACCCACTTATATGGCCGGCGAATGCACGAAATTATGGATGCCTGGACAAAAGTAGAACAAGATCCATCTGCACCTGATTACATACTGGAATATGCCCGTTTGTGGAAAAAAGTTGATAAAATAGTTTTTTCAAAAACATTGAAGGAGCCAAAATATGATGCCCGTTTGATGAGAGAAGTTGTTCCTGAAGAAATCATGCAATGGAAAAATGAACCAGGTAAAGATATTTCAGTGGGAGGAGCCGGACTTGCCAAAACCTTTATGAGGCTGAATTTGATTGATGAAATCCATACATATATATACCCAGTGGTTTTGGGAGGAGGTAAACCGATGTTTCCTGAATTAAAGCAAAAGCTCCATTTGCAGTTAGTAGAAACAAAGGCATTCGGTAATGGAGTGGTTTTGCTGAGATATCAATCTGAAAAAGAACCTGATTTGTAATGAATTCTGTTAAAGTCTACAAAACCAATGTTGATGACCAAAAAAGAGCCAAAGAAATTTTGAACGCCATTCGTGAAATATTCCCAGCCAGTCTCCCAACTTTCGACCTGGATGATTGCGATAAGGTGTTGCGAATAGAAGATGAATCCGGGAGTATTGATGAGTCGGTAATCGCAAAAATTTTAGATCAGTTCAAATATGATATAGAAGTACTGCCCTGAATAAGATTCTTTTTCCACCGTTTTGCATGTATCACTTGTGGCGGTTTTCGGAGCACTTCTCCTTTCGCCTGATACTAGTGTGGTGTCAATGTTGAAATATCGGCAGAAAACGATCGGGGTTTCAACTATAGGCAGCC
>JBBDNN010000003.1:23478-43973 GCA_040877545.1 Balneolaceae bacterium | reverse complement strand
ATGGATATAGACGGGAATCCTGATGGTACTGAGGCAGAGTCGGATGCGGTGCAGCTGGAAAGGTACCAGCGTATCTTTCCTGTTTTCTGGGAGCATACTTCTGTAGAAGGTGTAACGCTGTGGGGCTGGAGACCAGGCCTGTGGAGAAATGATCAGGAAGCGTTCCTTGTGCGAAACAACGGCGAAGAGCGACCTGCTTTGGAATGGCTGCGAGCCTATGTGGATTCTGCGCAGGTAAGTGTAGGTATTGAAGATCTAAGGGATGGATTGCCAGTGAGCCATCGCCTTTACAATAACTATCCGAATCCATTCAACCCAACCACACAGATAAAGTACGATGTGGCGAAAGCCTCGGATGTGAACATCAAAGTATATGATATTACCGGGCGGTTAGTTCAGACACTTGTAGATAACCGTCAAGCCTCAGGGACTTATACGGTTAGTTTTGATGCGTCGGGATTGTCAACCGGGGTGTATTTTTATCGCATCCAGGCCGGCTCATTTATGGACGTAAAGCAGATGATGCTGATTAAATAATCTAATGAAAGAATAATAAGCCCGGCCAGCTAATACTGGCCGGGCTTTTACTTATCAGTAAGTTTTACAAAAAGCCAATACAGAAATATTTTCAGGCATCAGATAATGGAGATCCGACCAGTTTTGTTCCATTTCCTTCACACGAACGAGAAGCATTTAATGGTCTTGCTCTTGTGATTGTTCGGAGTAAATATAGTGAAAACAGTACTATAAAATCGGTAGAGTCGGAATCACTTGAAGGGGTAACAGTTACTGTGAATACACAAGAGTGAAGTTTGAGTATATTTGATAATTAAAAAGCCACTCGTTTAAACGAGTGGCTTATCTTCCTTCAATATAAAACACATTGCACTAATTTAGATATACTGATTAACAATATTCTCAAACAACTCCTGCTTACCACTTCTTTTTTCAGGCTCGCCAGTTTTGATGGCTATTTCCCTCAACTCTTCCAGGGTTAATTCGCCATTTTCAAAGGCTTTTCCATTCCCGGAATCAAAAGAAGCATAGCGCTCTTCGCGTAGCTTTTTATAATTGGATTGGCTGAGGATTTTATCAGCCACAATCAAACCGCGGGCGAAGACATCCATTCCCCCAATATGAGCGATGAAGAGATCTTCAAGATCTGTAGAGTTTCTTCTTCTTTTTGCATCAAAATTAACACCACCTATTCCTAAACCACCGGCTTCAAGTATTACCAGCATGGCTTCGGTAACTTCATAAATGTTAGTAGGAAACTGATCGGTATCCCAACCATTTTGATAATCTCCGCGGTTGGCGTCAATACTTCCCAACAGCCCTGCATCGGCAGCTACCTGCAGCTCGTGCTGAAAAGTGTGACCGGCAAGCGTGGCATGATTTACTTCAATATTAACCTTAAAATCATCATCAAGCCCATAATGACGCAAGAAGCCCACAACGGTAGCTGTATCATAATCGTACTGATGCTTGGTCGGTTCCATTGGTTTTGGTTCCAGTAGAAAAGTTCCTTTGAAACCATTTTTTCTACCATAGTCTCTGGCCATTTGTAAGAATTTTGCCAAATGATCCTGTTCTCTTTTCATGTCAGTATTCAACAGAGACATATAACCTTCACGGCCGCCCCAGAACACAAAATTCTCACCGCCAAGTTTGATCACTGAGTCCAGCATATGCTTTACCTGAGCTGCTCCGTAAGTTAAAACACTAAAATCAGGATTTGTTGCCGCGCCATTCATATAGCGCGGATGACTGAATAAATTCGCCGTTCCCCAAAGTAATTTTACACCCGATGCCTGCTGTTTTTGTTTGGCATACTCAACCATTGCCTGCAATCTTTTTTCCGATTCAGGAATAGTTTCGGCTTCATCAACCACATCTACATCATGAAAACAGTAATATGGAACCCCAAGCTTTGTCATAAATTCAAAAGCAGCATCCATTTTGTCTTTTGCAGCTTGTACAGGATCATTACTTACCGACCAGGGATGAATGTGAGTAGGTTCTCCAAATGGATCGGTACCGGCATCACAGAAAGTATGCCAGTAGGCAACGGCAAATCGGAAATGCTCCTTCATTGTTTTGCCTGCAACTACTTTATTCTCGTCATAATATTTAAAAGACAGGGGATTATCAGATGCAGGGCCCTCAAATTCTATCTTACCTGTTCCTTCAAAATATTCCTTATCTCCAATCAATGGTTTCATAGATATCCTATGTAGTAATTATTTTATTAAATTTGAATTTTTATAAATTGGCGAGTTATTCATGGTCATATAAACTGTTGAGTTTATTTTTCCACTGCGAATATAACTCACGGTATTTTTCCACTTCTTTTGGTTGGGGTTCTATAACTTCCAACCGTTTCAGGGATTGAAAAGCTTCCTCTTCCGTCTTATAAAAGCCGTTGCCAAGAGCGGCACCTCTTGCTGCACCTACAGCACCGTCCGTGTCATATAGCTCAAGAGTAGTTGCGGTTACATTGGCAAAAATCTGGCGAAAAGTTTTACTTAAAAACAGGTTAGATTTACCAACACGGATGGTTTCACTTGGCACCTTCATGTCGGCAAGCATCTCAAAGCCAATATTCATCGCGTAAACAATTCCTTCTAAACCGGCTCGAATAATATGGCGGGGTTCGTGCCGGTTAAAATCCATATTCATAAGGTGAGCGCCCACAATTTGATTTTCCAGAACTCGTTCAGCTCCATTGCCGAAGGGAAAAACCATCACTCCTTCAGAACCAATTTCCACCTGTTCAGCCATGTCATTCATTTCATTGTAATCGATGTTACTATCGCCTGTATTCAGCAACTTCTTCAACCAGCTATACATTATGCCGGTTCCATTTATGCAAATCAGAATTCCGTTACGAGATTTCTGTTCTGAATTATTTACGTGAAGAAAAGTATTAATCCGTGATTTTTGATCATATACATTTTGATCGGTTACAGCATAAATCACACCGGAGGTGCCGGCCGTTGCAGCAACTTCCCCCGTATTCAGCACATTTAAGGAAAAGGCATTATTAGGTTGATCACCAGCCCTGTATGTGACTTTAATATCTTGATTCATCCCCAGTTCCAGTGCCATTTCAGGGTCTATATTAACCTCTGCACCTATTCCTGCCACCGTATCCGGAATCAGATCAGTGGAAATCCCATAATGCTTCATAAGATTATCATTGATCTCCTGATCTTCAAAATCCCAAAAAACACCCTCAGATAAACCGGATTCAGTTGTGGTGATTTTTTTGCTCAAGCGCATAGTGAGATAATCGCCGGGCAGCATAATCTTATGGATCTTATTAAAAAGCTCAGGTTCGTTCTCTTTTACCCAAGCTAGTTTTGAGGCCGTAAAATTTCCCGGTGAATTTAACATGTGGCACAGGCAATAATCAGGGCCAAGAGCCTCAAAGGCTTTGTTGCCAATCTCCACGGCGCGACTATCGCACCAGATGATAGCAGGCCGGAGAACCTTCTGATTTTCATCAACCAAAACCAAACCATGCATTTGATAGGAGATGCCAATGGCTTTGATCGCTTTTGCATCAATGCCTTGCTCATTGCGAAGTCTATCAAAGGCTTTCAGAAAATGCTTCCACCACATTTCAGGATCTTGTTCAGCAAAACCAGGTTTGGGCGCAAGTATGGGCATTTCTTGTTGTGGATAAGCTACAGAAGCTAAAGCCTTCCCTTCATCAGCATTAAATAAAGTTAATTTAATAGATGAACTGCCGAGATCTATACCCAGAAACATACCGCCTGCTGCTTTATTTAAAACTGATTTTGTTATGGCTACTCTTAGCCTCCTTCAATAATTCTTTTAATTCCTGCTTACCGAGTCAGTAAATATATAGGTGCAAAAAAATCGAAATGTTGATATAATTTTCCCCTCAACCTAAACGAACATAAGAATAAAACTAAATGTAAAAAAGACATTCAGCTGTATACAAATGAACAAAAAGCCATCAGGTATAAGAGGGTATAGTATATTTAATTAGAGGAAAAAAAGAAACCAATTTTGAGCAAAAATTACGTTTATTTGCGTAAAATTTGCTCAAATATTAATCCTGCTTTATATCTGCTTTTTTTCGAATGCTGGACTGACGAATTTTAAGAGAAACAGGAACCAAACTTACGATACCCTGATGACCAATAGGTTTTTTTAAGCGCGAAAGTAAATTGTCAATAGTGTTTTCTGCCAGGCGCACATAGTTGGTATCAACAGAAGTAATTTTGGGATAATGATATTCACACATTGGCAGATTATCGTAGCCTACCAAGGCAATATCATCGGGGAATGTGTAGCCTGCTTCCCGGGCGGTTTCCAGAAAACCCAGTGCCATAGCATCATTTGCAGTAAATACAGCATCAGGTTTTTTTTCAAGCTCATTAAATGCATGAAAGGCTCTAATGCCAGCCTGTAAGGTATAATCACCTTTAAAATCCCAAACTAAATTAGTGTCGTCGGCCTGTTTAATAAAATCAGTGAAGCCATTGGTCCTGAATCGTGCTTCTGGCATTTCGTGGGGTCCTTCAATAATTCCCAGCTTCCGGTAACCTTGTTCATACAAATGCTTTGCGGCAAGATTAGCACCCTGATATGCATCAAAAGTAACCGTATCTAACACAGAGTTATCAATATTAGAGCATGAAATTATGGGAAAGTCTTTTGGGGTGGCGTGTAAAATGTGGAGGTATTGTTCTTCCTTAAGCTCAGGGACAAAAATAACGGCGGCAGTATAACCGAGTGCACGCAATCTTTCTATGAGCGAAACAACAGAGTTAATATCGTGAGTGACAGAAAATAAGCTGACACTTACCTGTTTCGATTGTGCAGCCTGTGTAAAGCCACTAAAAAGTGATGCATAAAACTCACCTTTATGAAATTGAGAGATAATAGCTATGCAGGGTGGCTGCCCTTTGGAAAGTTTTCGTCCGTTTGTAGGAAGGGGATATCCCAACTTGTGTGCACAAGCTAAAATTTTCCTTCTGTTTTTTTCTGAAATTCTTCCCTCTCCGCGAATGGCTCTGGAAATGGTAGAAACCGAGAAATTGGTAGCCTCCGATATATCTTTTAATGTAACTTTCATAAATAAACCTATAATATTTAAGCCATTTGCAGCCCGAGAGAATGGAAATAAATTAATCTTTAAAATAAGGCATTAAGCCGTTACTTCGCAAACCCTCCGTTTATGATGTCAATTCCTTATTTGTGATTTAATAATCCGGGTTTGTTGCTTAATTATTTGTCAAATCGATTAATGCCTTTAAAGCAGGCTTTGCTTTATTTTCCCGATCAAAGAGTAAAGGATAATTAACTCGTTCCATAGGCAAATAATTGAGCCAAGAACCACCGTCAGCAACTCCCCACATTGTTACTCTGTTTATAACATCTTTATGATCAAGATAAATCCTGAATAAATCTTGATATCGCCTGGTTAATTCTTCCTGTACCTCTCCGGGTAATTCTTCAGGATAGATATTGCTTTCACTATTTAACTCCCCATTTTTTCTGGCTGAAGGAAGAACATTTATATCTAATTCGGTTATCATAACATCGATGCCCAGGGAAGCTAAATCATTTATAGATTTTTCTACCTGTTCAATTTCCGGGGAATGAAGGCCAAAGTGACTTTGAGAACCAATGCCGCTAACAGGTACTCCTTTATCTAAAAGTTCTTCGACCAGGCGAATAGCCCCGGCTCTTTTGGATGGACTTTCCATAGCATAATCATTGTAATACAAACCAGCATCAGGGTCGGCTTCATGAGCAAATTCGAAAGCCTTCTGGATGTAATCATCACCAATAATTTGCTGCCAACGCGATTCTCGCATGCTTCCATCTTCATTCAAAGCTTCATTTACAACATCCCAGGCATGAATTCTGCCTTTATAGCGCCCCACAATGGTGTGAATGTGGTCCCGCATCCGCTCTAATAATGCCTCGCGACTAAGGTCATTGCCGTCTTCATCCTCAAAAACCCAATCCGGAGTTTGATTGTGCCAGACAAGAGTATGAGCAACAATAAACATCTCATGTGCTTCGGCAAAATCAACAAATCGGTCGGCTGCTTCAAAGTCATATACATCTGGTTTTGGGTGAATTTCTTCCCATTTCATCACATTCTCCGGGGTAACAGAATTGAAATGAGTACGGGCAAGTTCAAGTCCTTTCGGATCTGTTATAATCTGTTGCCGGTAGAAGTAGCCGCGCCTGTCGGCTCTTAGCACCTGCTCGGTTGCTGCAGAATCATCCGCAAATATTTGTGCGCGGTTTAAGGCAGTTCCAATCAAAAAAGCATCTTCGTAGGCTTTATGCAGGGAAGGTAAGTCATTGTCTTGAGCCTGAATTGACGTAAAGCTAATTTGAAGCCCGATTGTAAAAAGGAGCGCAAGAGAAGCAGAAGTGCTGCATATGGTATGTGATAATTTCCAGAAATTCATAATGGTCATTATTAATATTTAGATTAAAATTTGTGCATTAAGATCTATTATGCTTCTGGCGCCGGTTGTTCTAATTCGCCACGTCGATCTTCCAGGTCAAGTTCAATTTGCTCCATTGTTTCACCATCCAGAGGATAGAATATCATCATTAAGGCACCGCATATTCCTACAATAGCAGTCATAATTCCAACTAGAAATATAATCCCAAAAAGTGATTCCTCTGTTTGCACTTGGTTAGCCTGAAAGCCATAATATGCAAGCAACCAACCGGTAAGGGCACCACCTATAGCCACACCCAATTTTAGTGCAAAAAGTGATGCAGCCATAATCAAACCGGTTGCACGCCGCCCAAATTTCCACTCTCCAAAATCAGCTGTATCGGTATAAATAGCCCACTGTAGTACAGAAACAGGCCCGAAAAAGAAACCGGAGAGAATATTACTCAGATATATCAATTCATCCTGAGATTGATCAAGAAAAAAGAATGGCAAACAGAAAAAGGCGCTTAATGCAAGAGACCAAATGTAGGTTCTCTTTTTATCAAATATACTGGCGATATACTTAGTTAAAATGGCACCAATTAATGTGGCAATTGCACCACTTGTTAAAAAGGAAGATATGCTTGAACCAATTCCCAGCATTTCAAAATAATCTACAGTGTGTTCAGCTAAATAATACTCCACGAAGTAAGGGGATGTACCTCCTTTAATTACTACATACATCAATTGAAAAACTGTGGCGCCTGCAATTAAAACCCAGGGTTTGTTGGCTAAAAGATCTTTCCAGTCTGTCTTTAGTTCTATTTTCTCCTCTTTTGGAGGCCTAACTCTTTCTTTGGTAGTAAAAAATGTGAACAGGAATAATCCCGTTGCAGCAACACTATATAGCCCCATGGTCCACATCCAACCTATTTGTTCATTGCCGTTTCCAAAAAATTCAACGAATTGTTCTGTCAGTCCTGTTACAACCAACAGACCCAGGTAAGCAGCTACAAAGCGGTATGAAGAAACACCTGTTCGCTCTATTGAATTCGGAGTGATTACTCCCATCAGTGCAGCATATGGTACATTGATAGCTGTGTAAACTGCCATCATCAGCGTATAAGTGACATAGGCATATACAATTTTGCCTGTATCACTGAAATCCGGAGTGATGAACATGAAAAAGCCAATAACCCCAAAAGGAACAGCAAGCCATAGAAGATAGGGACGAAATTTACCATATTTGGTTTGTGTCCTGTCCGAGATAAATCCCATTACAGGATCAGTTATGGCATCAAAAATCCGGGTGACCAAAAACATGGTTCCAGCAACAGCTGCTGAAATACCAAATATATCTGTATAGAAAAACAGGAGGTAGTTAATGAAGGTTTGGAAGAATAGATTAGAGGCGCCATCACCTGCGCTGTACCCCACCTTTTCGAGCACACTTATTTTGGCTCGTTCTTTTTTCATGCCTTTTGAGCTAATATCGGTTTTCATAGGTTTTATTAAATATTTGAGGTTACCCTAAGATACTTTTAGTATTAATTTAGTAAGATCTTCATCCCTGGAAGAGTTACCCACCATAATTTCGAATTCTCCCGGCTCCACAACATAATCCATGTTGATATCAAAAAAGGAGAGAGAGTCTGGTGTGATCTCAAGAGTGACTGTTTTTGTTTCCCCCGCGTTCAGCCATACTTTTTTGAAGCCCTTCAATTCTTTTACCGGCCGGGTGACAGAACTCACAAGATCCCGAATATATAACTGTACCACTTCGGCTCCTTCCCTATCCCCCGTATTGGATACATCTACCGAAACTTTGGCTAAATCGCCAACAGAAATTTTATCCTTCTGTAATTTTAAGTTAGAAAACTCAAAACTGGTATAGCTTAAACCATATCCAAATGGGAAGAGCGGAGATACTTCATCCAGCAAATAGCCGCGGCGGGCAGATGGTTTATGGTTGTAGTGAATAGGTAATTGTCCCACGGAGCGGGGGATGCTGATGGGAAGTTTAGCGGATGGATTCACATCACCAAAAAGAATATCAGCAACAGCTCTTCCTGTTTCCTGTCCGCTATACCAGCATTCTAAAACAGCCGGTGCATTTTCACTTAAATAATTTATAGACAAAGGACGGCCATTGAATAAAAATGCGACCACCGGTTTTCTGATTTCCAGCATTGCTTTTACCAGCTCATCCTGCTGGCCAATCATATTAAGATCAGTGCGATCGCCCATATGATTTCGAGCCCACGACTCACGGGAAGTTTGCTCATTTCCGCCAATCGCCAGAACAATAACATCGGCTTGTTTTGCAACTTCCACCGCTTCGGCTATTTGTTTTCGGTTTTCTTCAGGATCGCTCAGAACCACTTCGTCTTCTTCCCAGCAACCGCCAACAGTGATTTTACATCCTTCACTGTACAAGACCTCGGCATGTCCTTTCACTTTCTCTTTTATGCCATCAAGCACAGTGACATCAAAATTCGGTTTTCCACTGTAACCGCCAAGCAGGCTGCGATTTGCATTCGGGCCAATCACCGCAATTTTCTTAGTTACATTTAGATTTAAAGGCAGGACATGATCCTCATTTTTTAACAGAGTGATGCTTTCCTGCGCGGCCTGTAAAGCTATCTGCCTGTTTGCTTCGGAGCCGGAGATTTTTTCTGCAGCCTCGGGTTCCATATAAGGATCTTCAAACAATCCCATCTTGAATTTCCAGTATAGCATCGGTGCTATCAACTCATCCAGCTGCTTTTCCTGCAAGGTGCCTTCATTCACAAGTTCAGTTATGTTTTTGTAACAATCCGGTTCGGGAAGTTCAATATTTACGCCTGCTTTTACCCCGAGCTCAGCCGCTTGCTTTTTATCTTTGGCCACCATGTGTGCGTGTGTATCGGGGCGGTCATGCAGCTCCCAGATGGCATAATAATCAGAGACCACAAACCCTTTAAAATTCCATTCATCCCGCAAAACATCGCGCAGCAGCCATTTATTTGCATGAGAAGGAACTCCGTCAATTTCATTATAAGAAGCCATCACACTAATCGCCCCGCCTTTCTCAATAGCCTCTTTGAAAGGGAAAAAGAAAGTTTCCCGAAGTACGCGTTCCGATACATTTACCGGCGCACAATTCATCCCGGATTCCGGCTCACCATGTGCGGCAAAATGCTTAAGCGTAGCGAGAACATGCTTTTTATTATCAAATTCTGCATCTCCCTGAAAACCTTTCACAGCGGCAACTCCGAGCTGCGAAACCAAATATGGATCTTCGCCAAAAGTTTCTTCTACGCGTCCCCAGCGGGCATCACGCGCCACATCTACCACGGGAGTAAGCGCCTGATGGGCTCCACGAACTCGCGCTTCTTCGGCCGTCATTGTATATAATGCTTCAACCAAGGCTGGGTTGAAAGTTCCCCCCAAAGCAATAGGCTGCGGGAAACTGGTAGCACCGTTGGAGGCAAGGCCATGAAGGCATTCCTCATGAAAAATAACCGGAATTCCCAGGCGGGAGTTTTCGATAAAAAACTTCTGAATCTGATTGGTGAGTTCCACGGTATCGCGGGCATTTTTACCTTTGCCGGCGTCTTCATTGGCAGCTTTACCGGCATCACTAGGGCGGCCAATCTGGCCAATCCCATGGCCATCTTTAAAGGATTTTTTAGCTAATTCAAGATCAAAATTACTGTCCTTATCTAATAATTTTTCTGTTTTTTCATTCCAGATGCCCATCATCTGTGCAGCTTTTTCTTCAAGTGTCATCCTTGAAATGAGATCTTCTACTCTTTTTTCTATTGGTTGAGATGCATCTTTATAGAGCATTTCATCTTCTTCTATCTTTTTTCCTTTAGTGTCAGTTGAACTCATATCTGCGTATTGAAAATTTCTTCTATTAATTATTCGGTGTCTGTTAATTTCCTAATGGCATCCGCTGCGGGTTTTGGATTTCCATCCCGGTCAAAAATTAGCGGGTAGTTAGTTCGGCCGGGGATAGGCCAGTTATTTTTCCAGGATGCCTGATCGGTTACGCCCCAAAATGTAACCCGGTTAATTACATCATCATGCTTCAGAAAAATCCGGAAAAAGTTTTCGAACTGGGTGGTTTGTTGTTGCACCACAGAATCTGGCAGGCCATCGGCATAGGGATTAAGCCTTTCATCCATTTCTGCGGTGGCGCTGACATCCGCTCCCTGATATCCAGAGGCCGAAGGCAGCACATCCATATCCAGTTCGGTAATGGCTACAATTCCCAGTTCACCAAAAGCTGTAATACTTGCTTCCAGTTCTTCATTGGTGGGATAATCGAGGCCGTAATGTCCCTGCATTCCAATGCCGGTAACCCGGATTCCCTGCTCCTGAATGGACTTAACCAGGCGGACCGCTCCATCCCGTTTAGCAGGATTATTTAGAGAATAATCGTTGTAGTACAGCTCTGCATCAGGATCAGCTTCATTGGCAAATTCAAAAGCTTTGGCTACAAAATCTTCCCCTATAATATTATACCAGGGAGATTCGCGCATGCTGCCGTCTTCATTCAGCGCTTCATTCACTACATCCCAGCCATGCACTTTTCCTTTATATCTTTCGGTAACTGCAAAAATGTGATCGCGCATTCTTTCGAGCAGGGCATCCCGGGAAAGCTGGTTTCCATCCTCATCCTCAAAAACCCATTGTGGTGTCTGGCTGTGCCATACCAACGTGTGGCCGATTACAAACATGTCGTTTTCTTCGCCGAAGGCCACAAATTTATCTGCTTCCTCGAAATAAAAAGAATCCGGTTCGGGGTGAATAATTTCCCACTTCATCACATTTTCTGCGGTAATGGAATTGAAATGTTCATTCACAATGGAAGCATCATCACTTTCGCCACCAAATTGGGAAGAATTGAGGGCCGCCCCGATATAGAAGGAATCTTCAAAGGCCCCCTTAAGTGAAGTGCTGTCATTATTTTGGCTTTGATTACAGCCCGCTGCAAAGGCGGCGAGAATGAATACATAAATAAGATTGCGCATAATGATGGTTATTAAAATTTAAATTGATTACTCGTCATTTCTAATAGTACCTGGGATCGGGGACATATTCTGTTTTCTCCAATTCCATATAATATTCTAAATCATGCTCCGGCTTTTCATACCCTTCCGGAATGGGCTGTTCAGAAAAAGTCTGAAAATAAAGCACACATGAATTTCTCCACCGAACTGCATCCCGCTCCTGAATTTTCAGCAAAGCTTTTACCTGTTCAAATCTCTGTTCATCGATCAGCCCTTCGACTGAATTCCACTCTTCTTGCATCCAGCGGACAGTTTCAACTCCTTCATAATATTTATGAACCAGTTCTTCCCAAAGATTTTGCCCCGACTTCATTTCAAAATCCCAGCTCACATGATGAAACCACAGCAGTAGATCTTCCGGCGTTTTTTCCGGGTCGGCAAATTTTTGTTCAAGAGGTTCGGGATATTGTTCTATGGCATTCGAACCGGATTCAGTGCGGTCAAAACCAATACCTTCTTTGTCTGCTTTGTGATAATAAACGGCTGTCCAGTCCGGGCGGGGAAGGTCGGAAGTCCACGGTGCGGGCCCGTAATGATGGCCTTGCGCGTAGAGGTGCGTGAGCCCAAGAGGAGAGCGGTAATTAACGCCGGCTTCGCGTGATTCCATCATAATCTCGGAGACAGGCTCTGTAAATTCATTGTTATTGGTGAAGGTCATCCGAAGCCATTCATCGGCAATATCCTCGGGAGATAATGTATAATCCCAAGCCAGGCGGCCAAAAGCATACCAGCTTGATTGCACAAAAGGATGCCCGGTCCAGTTTCTGTCCGTGCCGAGATTTACCACTCCGGCCATGCCCGAATGTTCATATTCAAAAACATCACCGGCTACAATTTCCCCAACCGTAGAGCCTTCACCTTTTGCAAAAGTATTTGTTTTTAGCACTTCCGAAAAAAGTGTGCCCATATAAGCCAGGTGATTAGCAAAGCCGAAATACTCCTGGGTGATTTGCAGCTCCAGCATGGTATTGGTATTTGGCAGCGATCCAAAAAGCGGGGAATAAGGATCCCGGGGCTGGAAATCAATCGGGCCGTTTTTAATCTGCAAAATTACATTGTCCTTAAACTTCCCGTCCAGCGGAACAAATTCATCATAAGCTTCCCGAAAACGATCTTTTTGTTCCGGGCTGTACACAAAGGCACGCCAGATTATAATTCCGTCATGTGGCTCCACCGCTTCCGCTAAAACATTTGCTCCTTCAGCATGATTGCGGTTGTATTTAAAAGGACCGGGTTGCCCTTCAGAATCTGCCTTCACTAAAAATCCCCCGAAATCGGGAATCTGCGTATAAATTTCACTGGCTTTTTCCGCCCACCATTCTTTTACATCAGGATCTAAAGGATCGGCCGTTTCGAGCCCGCCGATTGTTATGGGCGATTGATAATTTACCGAGAGATACACTTTTATTCCGTAGGGACGAAATACATCAGCCAGAACCGCCACCTTTTCAATAAACTGGTTGGTTAAAATTCTGGGATCGGCATTCACATTATTAAGAACGGTTCCGTTGATTCCCATGGAAGCATTAAGCCGTGCATAATCGGTGTACCTCGGATCTTTATATTCGGGTAGAGTCCCCCAGTCCCACAAAGAAAGCCCGGCATAGCCCCGTTCAACGAGCCGGTTCAAATTATCCCAGTGATTCAAAATCCGGTGTTGTGTTTTTGGGGAACTTGAAACTGAAAGGTCTTCTAAGTCCTGATGAGTTTGCATCATCCGCAGTAAATGAAAAACCCCGTATAAAATTCCGAGATCACTATTTGCTGCAATAATCGTGAGGTTATTTTCCTGAACGTTATGCTGCTCAATTAAAAATCCTTCTGTACCGATTTTTTTGAGCCGGGAATTCATACCCAAAGAATCCATCAGTCCGGCATGTTGAGAGCCTGCAATCAACAAAGAGTTTTCTTCACCCCATGATGTGCCGAAAGAAATTTCTGAATTCAATAAACCATTTAATCCACGCTTAAGCTCTTCCCGGGCGGCACGAAGAGTGGGTGAGTCTCCTTTAAAAACCACGTTTTTAAAAAGCGATCTGTAGGCATCAGCTTTTTCAGTATCCTCAATTTTATCATAGCGCAACCAGGCCCGATAACCATCTTCAGCTTTCATCTCCAGGAAAGAAAAAAGCAAAACTAATGTTATGAACCATGTCCCGCGTTTTCTAATCATGCTTTAGAGTGGTTTTTAATAAAAGCGCTTACAGTCATTTATAAATTTGAAGATTTTTAAATTGAAAGCTCATTCATCAAATTTGCGCAAAAATGCACACAAGGAATGGTTGCTGCTTTAATTTTTTAATTCGCTGGTAACACGTATCGCTGTGGGATTGTCCGAATATTTTAATCTGTTCTAAATCTCACCCTAAAAAATCAGGTTGATCAGAGAATTCACAATATATTTAAAAGGGGATAATAATGAAAAAATAAGTGAGCAATATTTTATCATTATTTAAGCAAATTTTGTTCATCCATTGAAAATATGTTATTTGCTTTCAGGGAACCGGGAGAGAGGTCGCTTACTTGGTAATAGTGGAGATTAGAGCACTGATGTAAAGCCAGGTTTGTGGACAACAGCAGAAATGCCATCCCTTTCCCGTCTTCTGTCCCCGGTCAAAATTTACCGCCCCTGCACTCTTTTTCGGAGCATCATGGTGGCTTCGTAGACATTTTCTTCACGAACCAGCCGAAGATCCATTTCTTCGCCTTCGCTGAATTCCCGCAAAAGTGCCCATGCGTGCATTTCACTGGTTACCCGCTCATCCCCAATTTCCACAATGATATCACCCGGCATAATTCCGCAATCATAAGCAGGCCCGCTTTTATTTACTTCGGTGACAAACATTCCTGAAATGGGAGGGATATTATTATTCTGCATAACCAGCTGACGTGTGACCGGCACAAACTTCATCCCCGGATCATAATCCAGGGAAACTTCTCCGGAATTTTTGAGCTGAGAAATAATTTTTTGGACTCTGTTACTTGGAATGGCAAAACCCAGCCCCACAAATCCGGCGCTGGTTCCCCCGGTAAAAATGAAAGTGTTTACTCCAATCACCTCACCATTGCTATTTATTAATGGGCCTCCCGAATTTCCCCGGTTAATAGCGGCATCCGTTTGGATCATTTCAACATACACGCGCGGATCCTGGGGGTCGGGACGGAAATCACGTTCTTTGGCACTTACCACGCCTACGGTAACAGAAGGCTCACCCTGGGCAAAAAGTCCGAAAGGATTACCAACAGCAATTGCCCATTCTCCTACCATAATTTCATCCGAATCGGAAAAAGTAACACTGGGAAATGATTTTCGCTCGCCCTTCAATTGAAGCAAAGAAAGGTCGGCCAGTTCATCAGAACCAAGCAAGTCCGCTTCATAGGAATTGCCATCTGAGAGTGCCACATTGATAGTCTTCGAGCTTTTGCTGACTACATGTTCATTGGTCACAACCAAGCCATCCTCACTGATAATAAATCCCGAGCCGGCACTTTGAACTTCCCGTTCATAAGGCACATTATAAAAGCGAAAAAAGAAATCCATCTCACGGGTATAACCCCGTTCAACTTCGGTTACGGTAATGCTGACAATGGCAGGACTTGCTTTTTCAACCGCATTTGTAATGGCATTTCTGCGGCTGTCATCAACACTTATTTTTAGCGCTTGATTTTCAGTTTCTACTTTTTGTTCAGTTGTTTCCCCGGAAGAATCTATCACCGCCAGTGTATCATTGCCTGGTGCGGATTCCTCCATCTGTTTTGTGCAGCCAAAAAAGAGAGTTATCAAAAGAAGCCAGGCAGAAGCGTTTTTTACCATATTACCAATCTATTTATTAAGGAATTACAGCAGAAATAATTTCAGCGTATTGTAAGAAATTTCAAATCGCGTTGGTAACGCCAATTTCTTTATTGAATTGCATGAGGTGATATGATGATCCTGAAAGGGTAGAAAAAGATCAATGTTCAAGTCTATAGTTTTTCCAATAACATATAGATTCATATTAATTTTTGAAGGTTCCATTTGAGGTTCACATCCCATAAAGGAAAAACCCTGAAAAGGGCAAACATGAATAACACCGGCCCGGTGAAATAAAAGGCGATCAGTACGCAACCCTGAAAGGTTGAATAACATCAAGCCCAAATACATGACTTCATTCATAACCGCAGGGGATGAAAATCCTACAGCTGCTTTTCTCCAATACGAATCACCTCTTCAATAGCCACATCAAGCGGCCCATCATGAGTGCCGCCGGCTGCTTTTTTGTGGCCGCCGCCATTGAGTTCACGCGCCCATTTGTTGACGTCGATTTCACTTTGTGAGCGCAGGCTTAACTTGATTTTATCCTCATCTTCCCGCAATAATACACAGGCTTTTACGCCTTCCACGCTCAGTGGATATTGAACAAACCCTTCGGTATCGCCGCTGGAAGTGCCGGTGTCGGATAACATTTTTGAAGAGATATAGATGGTGGCGATCTGTCCATTTGCGTGCAGGGCGATGGTATCCAAAGCCATGCTCAGCAACTTCAATTGCTTCAGCGGGCGGGAAGCGTAAATTCGTTCTACAATTTCATTGGGTTTGAAATTGCCCCGTTCCAGAAGATCACCGGCTGCGTGCATGGTATGCGGCGTTACACTGTCGAATTGAAAAGAGCCGGTATCGGTGACAATGCCCGTATACATGGCTTTTGCCGCCCTGGAATCTATTTGATCGGGATTATGCTCGCTATATAAATTGTAGATCAGTTCGCAGGTAGATGAATAGCTGGTTTCCGAAATAAACTCCTCAAAAATATTCTCCGGGTCGGGATGATGATCGATCATATAAATTGGCTTGCCTAAATTCTGTAGGTCTTCACCCACCGATCCAAACCGATGCAAGGCATTTCCATCTACCACAATAAAAGCGTCAAATTTGCTGAGACTGGTATTTGCGGGATTTGAAATTTCAAAGGAATTGGTGAGCCAATTTAAATTAACCGGAGCGGAATCTTCGTTAAAAGCGGAGGCTTCGATCCCGTTTTTCTGAAGCCATAAGCAAAGGGCTATTTGTGCACCCAGGCAATCGCCATCGGGCCGCACATGTGAAAAAACTGCAATTTTTTTGTGTGACGTTACTTTCTCAATAAATGTTTTAAACATATCGCAAAAATAAGGAACATTGAGATGAATTCTTTTTTTAAGTGAAATCCTTTTAATTTTTTAATCGAAGCGTGCTGTAAACGGGAAAATGATCTGAAATATATTTCTGATCATAAGAATCAGTAAGCACGGCATATTTCAGCACTTCAATTTTTTCACTTACTGCAATGTAATCCAATCGCTTTTGCGGGCCCTTATCAAATTGAAAATTGTTGAAAGTGGCATCCGGACCAAAAACCATTTCCGTAGCTTCCCGCGTATCCTTTAGTTGTTTTTTCATTTCCATGATGGGAGCTTCATGGGGTTCAACATTCAGGTCTCCCATAAAAATTACCGGCACATTTTCAGGATTTAATTTTTTGATCTGCTCCAGAATAAGTTTCATGGATTCTACCCGGGCTTTCTTTCCTATATGATCAAAATGAGTATTGAAGAACATAAAAATAGTACCGTCAGATTTCCGCTCGAATTTCCCATAGGTACAAATTCTTGGCAGGGCAGCGTCCCATCCTGTGGAGGGCTCTTCAGGGGTTGGCGAAAGCCAAAAAGTGTGGCCTTCCAATAGATTAAAGTCGGTGTTTTTATAAAATACTGCGCTGAATTCGCCCTGCCTTTTTCCATCATCCCTGCCCACACCGAAATAGGAATAGGCAGCCAGATTCTCATCCAGAAAATCCACCTGATTCGCCATTCCCTCCTGAATTCCAAAAAGATCCGGCTCATAAAAATTCAGCTGATTTATCATTTTATCCTTCCGGATTTCCCAGACATTATCCCCGTCATCCGGGCTGTCGTAACGGATATTATAAGTCATAACCGACAAATGCTGGCTGACGGAGTAAAAAGGCAAAAGACACAGGAAGAGGCCAAAGATCAACAGCTTCATGATAAAAGATATTGGTTTAAATTTATCTCACGCGTTAGAAAAAATGCTTTGATAGAAAAATATAACATAAAATACCCTGCAAATAATTTACTGGCAATCATCTTTCAAAATAGCCGCGGACATTGGGTGCAAATACATTTATTTTGGGAAAGGTTTAAAAGGCGATTACGGGCAGTGAAGCCCAGCCGGATTTTAGCAACAGAAAAATAAATCATCATATGCACACCCTTATTATTTGCAATGGTTTTCCTCCATCAAGATTACTTTTGAAACAGGAAGTTCAGCAAGCCGACCTTATTATCGGGGCGGATGGAGGCGGCAATATATTATTGGATCATAAGGTGAAGCCGGATGTGGTCATCGGCGATCTGGATAGTTTTCAAAAGCCAGATAAGGTGAACTTTGAAGTTATCCGCGATACCGATCAGGAATCCAACGACCTGGAAAAGGCTTTGACTTACGCTTTAAATAAAGATACCACCTCGTGTACGGTACTTGGCGCTTTTGGAAAACGCATGGATCATTCGCTGAAAAACCTGTCGGTAATGAAGCAATTTAACTCCAGGTTAAACCCTCTCGTGTACAAAGATGAATACCAAAAAGCCTTTTTAGTACAAGATTATTTTGAATCCCAGCTGCCGGCCGGCACCATTATTTCCCTGTTCCCGCTATCGGGAGTGGTAGAAGGCATAACCACCACCGGGTTGAAATTCCCGCTCAATAATGAAAGCCTGATCAACGGCCGACGCGACGGCACCTCCAATGAAAACATACAGCCTGCCTTCTCCATCGAAGTAACCTCCGGCGACCTCGTGGTTTTTATAGAATTGCGCCCGGTGGAACAACGAACATCGGATATCGAATCATGAACAATTTTTTTACAAGGATATAAGTAAATTTGCCAGTATAAGCTTCCACGCCATCTGACATCCCACACAAAATCCTCCGAACGAGGATTTTGATCTTTCCTCAAGGGGAGATTTAATTGGGCCTTGGTTGAAAAAGGCTCGAAGAGCTAAACCCAGCCCAAGAAAATCCTCCCTCGAGGGAGGTGGGCGTTTGCTGCTTTAATGTCGGAATAAAGATAAAATGCATACCAGCAAACGGTCGGAGGGTGCCTTTAAGGGAAGGAAAAGCAAAAAAACCAGCAATCACTATCAAAGCTCAAAATCTTTCACGACACCTCAAGAATCAGGTGGCACCAAATTACCCTTCCTTTCCTCAAGTCTTTGAATTTTTGAGATTATAGATGAGATATATTTCACTACTCCATCCAAATTTTGCTTAACCTCTTTATTCGGAATACGGATAAAATGTACTCCAAATCCTTCCAGAATGGCCTGTCTTTCTTTGTCTTTTAGTTGACGCTCCGGACTATCATGAGAACTACCATCCACTTCTATAGCCAGCATGAGTTCATGGCAGTAAAAGTCCACAATGAATTGATCAATAGGTAATTGCCGGTGAAACTGGAAACCAAGCTTTCGCTTTCTTATTTCTTTCCATAAAAGAACTTCACTCAATGTGCTGTTTTTACGCAGGTGCCGGGCATACGATTTTAATCTCGGGTTATATGGAATAATTATATTTCGTGCCATTGCTTTTTCTCTGTAAGAGCGATTCTGAAGACATTCCTTACAAATTATTTTCGATTTGCAGCCGGACATCTTTAATACCCATGAGCTTCCACACCATCTGAAACCCACACAAAATCCTCTGGCGACAATCTTGGTCTCCCCCGCAAGGGGAGATTTTTACCTGGCGTTGGAGAATTTTTAAATTGGACCAGGAAAAAATCCTCCCTTGAGGGAGGTGGGCGTTTGCTGCTTTAATGCTCGAATAGAGATAAAATACATACCAGCAAACGGTCGGAGGGTGTCATGATAGCAGGAAAACTAAAAAAAACCTACATCCCCAAACAACGCCAACCCCCAAACCCACTACTCTACCGCAGCAACCGGCGGCGGGACTTCCTGCTCTTCCTCCATCGATTTCCTCCAGGCAAAATACCCGGCGATAGCCAGTGCGGTGAAAAACAGAAACTGAAAGCTGGTAAGCACCAATCCCTTATAAAAATAGAGCGGGATGGAAATAAAATCAGTGATAATCCACGCGATCCAGTTTCCCAGCTTCTTCCGAGCCATAAGCCACATCCCCAAAATAGCGAAACAGGTAGTGAGGGCATCCCAGAAAGCGACATCACTGTCGGTGAGATAAGTAAGCACCGCATACAGTATCAGGAATGAGCCAACCAATAAAGCCGCCCCGATATAATTTTCGATTTTGGTGTTGATGGTGACCGGAACCTGCTTGCGGTCCTCGCGATCGGTGTTGGTCCAGTAGTACCAGCCGTAGACACTCATCACAAAATAATAAGAATTCACGCCCATATCGGCATAGAGTTTATACACAAAAGCGAGGTACACATAAATCAGCACGCTGATGATGCCGGCGGGGTAGACGAGGATATTTTCCTTCATCGAAAACCAGACGCTCATCAGGCCGGTGGCCACGGCAATCCACTCCAGTGCGGAGGTGTTGAGGATTCCGGTAATAATGCCGTCGATGAAGTATTCCATTACAGGTTTATTTGTTGATTACTTCTTTTCACAGCGTTGAAGATAGGTAGATTTTTGGGTTTTGTTGGGGTGGTGTTCGGCGTTGATGGATAGCAAAGGCCGTTTCGCACTCCGTGCCACTTTCGGATCCTGAAACGAGTTCAGGATGACCTGCTATAGGGTTAGCACCAAATCGACCCACGCCGTCATGCTGAATGTATTTCAGCATCTCCTAAGGGCTGGGTGATGGTGTTCGGCGTTGTTGGATAGCAAAGGCCGTTTCGCGCTTTGTGCCATTTTCGGATCCTGAAACGAGTTCAGGATGACCTGCTATAGAGTTAGCACCAAATCGCCCCACGCCGTCATGCTGAATTTATTTCAGCATCTCCTAAGGGCTGGGTGGTGGTGTT
>JBBDNN010000003.1:14163-23378 GCA_040877545.1 Balneolaceae bacterium | reverse complement strand
CACGCCGTCATGCTGAATTTATTTCAGCATCTCCTAAGGGCTGGGTGGTGGTGTTTGGCGTTGTTGGATAGCAAAGGCCGTTTCGCACTCCGTACCACTTTCAGATCCTGAAACGAGTTCAGGATGACCTGCTTAGAGCTAGCACCAAATCGACCCACATCGTCATGCTGAATTTATTTCAGCATCTCCTAAGGGCTGGGTGGTGGTGTTTGGCGTTGTTGGATAGCAAAGGCCGTTTTGCGCTCCGTGTCACTTTCGGATCCTGAAACGAGTTCAGGATGACCTCGTAGAGAAAAGCATTGGAGCAACTGAAGAAAGCATCAAAATTCCTACTATTTAAGGTATGTCCAAATTCCCACCTTAAAATGCTGTTGAATTACTCATCATACCTTAATAATTAAAAATTTTAAGGTATTGCCATTAACATTCCCTATATTTGAGGCCGAAAGGAGGATCATACATTAAAAAACTTGATATTTAATGCCCAACCAGCAACTTTACCCGGTTAATCCAGACAGAACACAGCCGTGGAATAATCTTCCGGAACTGCCCATTCACGAAAATTTGTACCGGACGATGCCGGTATATGAGCAGCTTGGAAAAGCAAAAGAAGCGCTGGCACTGCTGGCCGGACGAAGTATCGCCATTCCCAACCCCGGTGTGTTGATTAACTCCATCACTCTTCAGGAAGCAAAGGATTCGAGCGCCATCGAGAATATCTTTACCACCGATGATGAGTTGTATAAGGCTTTTAGCGATTCCAAAACAGAGACGGAGATTTCAAATCAGGCCAGGGAAGTGCTGCGATACCGGGAAGCTTTGTGGGAGGGTTATAATTACCTGAAAGAGAACGGGCGCTTTCACCCCGATTACCTGGTGCAGCTGTACCGGGCGATTAAGGAAAGCGGGGATGGCATCCGCCCGGATTTTGCGCGGACCTACATCCGCATGGGAGGAAGTGGACCCAACGCGGGCAAGCCGGTTTATACGCCGCCGAGGGGAAATGGAATTGTGCAGCAAAAACTGGATAACCTGGTGGATTTCCTGAATGATGACTCCATAGCCCCGGCCGAGCCTTTGCTTAAAATGGCCATCGCTCATTTTCAGTTTGAAGCCATTCACCCCTTCCGCGACGGAAACGGACGAGCCGGCAGAATCATGAATATTCACCTGCTCACATACGCCGGTTTGCTTGATGTGCCCATTCTTTACCTCAGCCGGTATATCATCGAACATAAGAAGGATTATTACGAGGGATTATCCGGTATCTCGCAACGGGGCGACTGGGAAAACTGGCTGTTGTTTATGCTGCGGGCGGTGGAATCTACGGCGCGGCTGACGTACCAAAAGGTGAATGACATCATTGTTTCGAAAGAAGAGATATTGCGGGTAATGCAAGACAGGACCTCCATCCGGCGCCCTGAGCAGCTGGCGGAAGTCATTTTCTCGCAGCCCTATTGCAAAGTGAATCACCTCACCGACGCCGGCCTCTACGCCGAAAATACCGCACGAAATTACCTGAATGACCTCGCTGAAATCCACGTGCTGGAAAAGCGTCAGCTTAAAGGCAGGCATTATTACGTGAACCTGGAACTTAAGCAGATTTTGTCTTATTGAGAATTCGCAGGACATTTATCGTAAATAGCCGTTCGTCTTTTTGGAAAGGGTTGATTATACTCAGGCAGAATGAATTCATTGGGAAACATACCGGAGTGGCTAAGAAACCTAAACAGAAATAGAAACTCGAAGAATTGGGATGAAAAAACCACAAATCGAGCACCGCATAAGCCATTTTTATTACTGAGCATTCTAGATGGGGTTGAACAGGGATGGGTTAAAACCAACAACATCGAATTATCTCAGGACTTAAAAGATACTTTTTTCTCGTACTGGAACCCGGTAATGGGTGGCGAGCGAAACACTAGTATTTCCACTCCATTTACACATTTAAATTCTGAACCTTTTTGGGATTTAATAGATAATAACCATGCTATTATAGCCGAAGAATTCTTTAGTGAAATGAAATCGGAAAAAGGACGGAGTAAAATCAGGGAGATAATATTAGGTGAATTTTTTTCCGCTGATACGGCTGATCTCCTTTCGGAAATAGTCGGAGCAAATGGTGAAGTGTGGGAATATTCTATAAAAGCTGATATGCTAACTGGAAAACCTTTTCAAGCTTTTAAAAAAAGTGATGGTAAGCGGGTTTTAACTGAAAAAGAAATTCAAAAAAGAGATCGTGGGTTTTCTCTAAACGTGCGAAGGCATTACGATTATCACTGTGCGATTTGCAAATCGAAAATCTTAACACCCGCTGGTGCCAGCCTTGCCGAAGGAGCTCACATTATTCCATGGAGCGAAAGTTATAATGATGATCCTCGCAACGGCTTAGCATTGTGCAGAAATCATCACTGGATGTTCGACAGATTGCTTATCACCGTAAGAAAAAATTTCAACATCGAAATTTCTCCCGTTTTATTGAAGGCTGAAAATCATCTTTTCAGGATCGAAAATATAAACGGGAATACCCTCCTGCTTCCAAAAAATAAACGCTTTTTCCCAGCTGTTGAAGCACTACAACATCATAGCGACCGGTTCGAGAGCTATCATAAGGATTTATGAAAAATCCCAATTCACATCTTACCGCCAAAGAAAGAGATAAGGTTTCCTATCCCACACGCCGTCTCTATAATATGGGAGTAATTTCCGGCGATGTTCTGGATTATGGCTCGGGTTTTGGAAAAGATGTGGAATTTTTGAAATCAAGAAATATTTCCTGTAGCGGATATGACCCACATTACGCACCTGATTATCCCGCTAAAAGGTTTGATACTATCATCTGCAATTATGTATTAAATGTTTTGCTGCCGGAAGAACAGGCAGAGGTATTAATGTCGGTGAGTGAATTACTTAAACCGGAAGGGAAAGCTTATTTCAGCGTCCGGCGGGATCTAAAATATTACGGTTACCGAACTCACCGGGTTCACAAACTGAAGACATACCAGTGCAACGTGAAACTTCCCTTTAAGTCGATTTTAAAAAATGAATTTTGTGAGATTTATGAATACCGCCACTTCAACCAAACTGATAACGATAAGAAGGAATTTTTGAAAACCCTTCACCGGAAACAGAACTAATTTCAGAACTCGCAACCGTTTACAGTATTTATGATAAATTTCCTGTGAGCAATGGACACGCATTGGTAATTCCAAAAAGGAAAACAGCCCAGTATTTTGAGATGAGTGAAAAAGAGAAAACGGCCTGCTGGATGATGGTGGAGCGGGTTAAAGATATTTTAAGTAAAAAGTACAATCCCGATGGATTTAACATTGGCTTTAATATGAATGAAGCAGCCGGACAAACCGTGTTGCACACGCACATTCATGTTATTCCCCGATATAAAGGAGATGTTGAAAATCCCAGGGGCGGAATCAGAAATGTGATTTCAGGGAAGGGAGATTATAATTAATAAAATTAATTGCAAATGCTAAATTGCTACTATGAAGATGATATAAGTTCCTTTCTCGCTAAAAGTTCAGAAGAAATTATTGGTGAGATTACTATGTCCAATCATTTTGACTCAACACGTGATCAAAATAAGGCGTGGGTTAGTCAGATTACTATCCTTAAAAGAGTTTTTAATAACTTTGATGGTGAAATATTCTTTGAATTCTCTATTCCAAGAATGGGAAAACGTGTAGATGTTATAGCTGTAATAGATAATATTGTATTTGTTATAGAATTTAAAGTAGGGGAGTTTAAATATCACCGAAGCGATATAGATCAAGTGTGGGATTATGCGCTTGATTTAAAAAACTTCCACAAGCCAAGTCACACTGCGGTGTTAGTACCTGTTTTGGTTGCAACTGAAGCTGATCAATCTTTGATTGAAATTGTAACTACGTCTCATAATGATAATTTGGTAGAGCCGCTTATTGTAAACTCTGAAGGACTTGAGAAAGCTATCAATTTAGCATTATCCTATTTTAATGAAGATGGGTCAATAGATGGAAAAACTTTCTCAGCGGGCCGCTATTCTCCAACACCGACTATAGTTGAAGCTGCACTTTCTCTCTATCATAATCATACAGTTGATGACATTACAAGAAGTGATGCCGAGGCAAAAAACTTAACGGCTACAACCGCGGTTATTTCTCAAATAATTAATAAAGCAAAGGCAGAGAGTAAAAAAATCATATGCTTTGTTACTGGTGTGCCTGGTGCTGGGAAAACTTTAGTTGGGCTTAAAATAGCGACTTCTCACTTAGAGGAGAAGAATGGAAACACTAGTGTATATCTGTCGGGAAATGGTCCATTAGTAAAGATTTTGCAGGAAGCTTTAGCAAGGGATAAGATTAAAAATGAAAAAGAAAGGGGATTTAAACTTACCAAAGGTAAAGCGAGGGCAAGTGTCAAAACCTTTATTCAAAATATTCATCATTATCGAGATGCATATTTAATAGATAAAAATGCCCCATATGATCATATTGCAATTTTTGATGAAGCACAACGAGCTTGGAATAAGAAGCAGACTGTCAGCTTTATGAAGAGAAAGAAAGGGCTGCTAAATTTTGAATACTCTGAACCAGAATTTCTAATCTCTTGTCTTGACCGACATGAGAGGTGGGCGGTTGTTGTCTGTTTAGTAGGTGGAGGACAAGAAATCAATACTGGAGAAGCGGGTATTTCTGAATGGTTGAATGCTATCAAAAAGGAATTTCCATCTTGGGAAGTTTTTATTTCACCAAACCTTACAGATTCAGAATATGCAGCTCAAAATGCTATAAAAGATTTGAAAGATGTTACTTCAGTTAATTTAGACTCAAATCTACATTTAGCGGTTTCTATGCGTTCATACAGAGCTGAAAGCTTATCGCGATTTGTAAAGGAAGTCCTAGACATTGATACTGAAAATGCAATCGGAACTCTCGCTGAAATATCAGATAAATATCCCATTGTACTAGCCAGAGATCTTTCCAAAGCAAAAAAATGGCTAAAGGAAAAAGCTAGAGGTAGTGAACGTTATGGATTAGTGGTCTCATCACAAGCACAGAGATTAAAACCTTATGCGATTGATGTTAAATCACCAATGGATCCAGTTCATTGGTTTTTGAATGACAAAGATGATGTCCGCTCCTCATACTATCTTGAAGATGTAGCAACAGAATTTCACATACAAGGACTCGAATTAGATTGGGCATGCGTAATCTGGGATGGTGATCTTAGATTCTCAGAAAATGGTTGGAAAACTCATTCTTTTGTCGGTAGTAAATGGCAACACATTCATAAAGAAGAGAGAAAACAACACTTAATTAATGCATATCGAGTTTTATTAACGCGGGCTCGCCAAGGAATGGTAATTGTTGTACCGGAAGGAAATTCCGAAGATCATACAAGAAAAGCTGAATATTATGATCCTACTTATAACTACCTCCAATCATTAGGAATAACCATTTTGTAAGAATGCTCTTTTAATAAGTTAAATTATCACCGAATATTTTTCGCTGATATTCTGAGAAGCATGTTCAAAGCTGAAAGGAACATAACCTATAACCACGCCCAACTACCTATTCTTTAGCGTATTCGTCAAATTTGAATTAGATACCTAATGGCTGATATTTTTTCAAAATCCAAACGCAGTGAAATCATGTCCAAAATTTCCGGCAAAGAAACCAAGCCGGAAATCATCGTTCGTAAATTTCTCTTCTCAAAAGGCTTTCGCTATCTAAAAAACGATAAACGTTATCCCGGTACACCGGATATTGTACTACCGAAATACAAAACTATAGTTCTTGTGCACGGGTGTTTTTGGCATGGCCATAACTGTAAAAAAGGAAGATTGCCCGAAACCAGAAGAGAATTTTGGGAAAACAAAATTAGCGGAACAAAAAAAAGAGACGTCAGAAATAGAACGATTCTTGAAGAAAAAGGTTGGAAGGTATTTACGGTTTGGGGATGTGCGATTTCAAATAAAACCGATCGCTTAAAGAATCTGGATGAGCTGGTGAGAAAAATTAAGTCAATGGCTTAATTTTTTCCAACACCTTTCGCTAGATGTTATGAAAAATTATGTCTCGATGATATTCCATATAATTTTGATGAGTGTCGTTTATGCTAATTTTCATCTCGTTATAAATGCCCAAAATCTTTGGCTCTTCTAAAATATTTGAGATTAGAATTTTTCCTTTCTTATCAAATGAGATAAATCCTGAGTCGAAAGCTTTATCAAGATTGGGTAATAAAAGAAGGCCGTTATAAATATCCAATCGCTCATTGTTATTTGAATCTCTCCAAGGTTTGATATGTGATGCAAGTAGTATTTTGGGATTTTTATATCCTGTTACAGCACAACCTTTCCAATGGGTAATCAAATTCTTTCTAAATACTCCTTGTCCCAGGCGGGTAGTAATCAGGCTAATTTTTTGTGTACTAGTGACAGTGTCATCTGAAAAAATTTCTTCGAGATCTTCTTCGATTTCTCCCTCTTTTGCTTTTAAATATTTTCCATACCAGTTCAAGGCACTGCTGTACATGTTATTACCAACAGTATTTCTCTCAGTAAATATTTCCTGCTTTTTTATTTCCTCTGAAAATGCGTCAAATTCAGTTTGATCTTCTATCTCAATCAGGTTAGAGTCAATTAAACCTAACTCCATTGCCCAATTGGAAATTGATCCATAAACAGCACTTTCATATTTCTTTGCTGAAGCAATAGAGAGATCATTTTGTATCATCCATTCTTTAAAAGTCAAGATTCCTCCTTTTTGGAAATTTCGTTTGTAAAAAATTGACATGAATAGATAGTTAATAAAACTCTTTTAGCAAAATCACATCTTAGGCGGTCTAAAAAAGGAAAGGTGTGGGATGCCGGCGAGGAGTTGCTCTGGTTCCGTTGCTCTGCTTCTAATTTATCTTTCCCGCTTCAGTACGCTCTGCGCCAAAACCTGCTAATTAAAGGCAAGAAAAAACTGTCCCTCTCTGGAGAGGGAATAATTTTGTTTGAAAAATTCAGGGAGAGGAACGGAGTTGGTGAGGGTGCTGCGGGTGTAGGCTGAAGAAATTAAATCAGGACTTGCAGGATTCGAGGGTGCAAAAATTAAGTGGATGACTCCAGCACTTTTCCTCCCCGGATTGCAGGCAAGCCTGAATCCTGTGCCTTAGGAGGAGTTTATAAATCCTCAACCTCACCAGGTGCAGCAAACTGCTCATACACGCGCGGGTCAAAAATATTAACAGTTACAATTTCAGAAAGCGGGATCCCTGTTTGAAAGTCTTCTATGTCCAATTCAATATCTTCGCTTTCAACTGTGTATTGTATTACGGTATTATAAGATGTGGTGAATACAATATGAAAATCCTCTTCATGACGGTAACCACTGTAAACTGGGATTACTTTTATGGATTTAACTTCTGACCAGGGGTTAAAAAAATTCTGAGAAATGAACCCGATATATGCTTTTCTGGTTTTTAATGTAATGCTTACCAGTTTGGCTTCTTCAAGCGCTTTTAAAAGTATCGTCTCAATGCCGGCATTATCTTCAGCTATTAGATTCTTTATGATTTCTTCTTCATCTATCCAATAGTTAGGTATGTAACCCATCGTAAGCAAAAATGAAAAAGCCAAAAGTGCCGTACCAAGATATTCGAATGGGAAATAACCCCTCCACCAAGAACTTAAATCCGGAAACCAAGCTGTAACTCCAGACGTAATTAAAAAAGCTGCCGTTACCCCGATTAATCCCGCTACAGCAGAACTCAGAAGGAGCTCCTGTGAATTATATCTAATCGTTCTAAACCGGTACCATGTTGATTTTTTTATAAAAATGTACCCGCCTAATAAAGGCAGAAGAAATATATTGACTTCCACGTCATTTTGCTTTTCGGTGAGCCCGAACTTTCTTTAACAGATCAGATTCCCGAATAACCTGTAATTGTTTTTGGGCATTCTTGCTTGTTAGTATGTCCCTTGGATTCGCGTATAAACTACCCCGTTTCGTGTGGCGAATAGTGGGCCTTTCGTGATCGGTGTTCATTTTTTTGGCTTCCATAATGATATGCCTCCTCATCTAATATATCTTTTAAAATAATTACGAGCTACATTTTTTCTAATTGACTGAGAATTTGATTTAAGAAAACCAGTACTAATTTCCAGACAGTTTATCTTGGAGGTAGTACGTGTACCTTAGCTTCCACTCATTGGCAGCGGTTCGATGAAAAATGAAATTATAGGCTCCTGCTTCCTAATCAACCAAAAACGCTGAGAATATATACACCCTTCACACAAAAACATTTACGGATTACTACGAGGTACGGCATTACTCAGTAAAATCCCGCTACTCCCAAAATCACATGAATCCAAATTCAAAGACTTTGAATAAACCATCACCGCTGAATTGGGATTCGCCGGATTAGTAGATTAGGGGATTATCTTTTAAAGGAATTCTTAATCGCTTAATCTCGAGGCTTCTTGTGCCGAAATTCAATAGTAAACCTTTGAGGTAGTACGTGTACCTTAGCTTCCACTCATTGGCAGCGGTTCGATGAAAAATGAAATTATAGGCTCCTGCTTCCTAATCAACCAAAAACGCTGAGAATATATACACCCTTCACACAAAAACATTTACGGATTACTACGAGGTACGGCATTACTCAGTAAAATCCCGCTACTCCCAAAATCACATGAATCCAAATTCAAAGACTTTGAATAAACCATCACCGCTGAATTGGGATTCGCCGGATTAGTAGATTAGGGGATTATCTTTTAAAGGAATTCTTAATCGCTTAATCTCGAGGCTTCTTGTGCCGAAATTCAATAGTAAACCTTTGTCAAGTTGATATGCTTTCAAATAGTTCAATCCTTGAGCTAAATGTATATCATCTAATTTAGATACAGCTTTTAATTCAACTAACACCTCTTCTTCAACTAAAAAATCCACTCTGCGACGGCCTACAGGTTGTTTTTTATAGTATAATGGCATTTCCACCTCTCTTTGAAAGGATAAGGACTGTTGTTTCATTTCAATCTTCAATGCTCTTTGATACACAACCTCCTGAAAGCCATTTCCCATTATTGAATGAACTTTCATTGCACATCCTATTATGTTATAGGTTAACTGATCTTGAATTTTATTATTCATGCTCAACCTGCTTTATTAAAAATTATACAGGTAAGAGCAGTGAGAAATTAATTCCTTACAAATTATTTTAGCTTAAAT
>JBBDNN010000003.1:0-14063 GCA_040877545.1 Balneolaceae bacterium | reverse complement strand
GGATGTGGGGATTATTGTACCCTCCAATGTAAAATATACAGGTAAGAGCAGTGAGAAATTAATTCCTTACAAATTATTTTAGCTTAAATCTGCTAATCTTAAAATCACACTAATCCAAATCAAAGGCTTGGATAAATCCATCACGCTGAATTGGGATTCGCCGGATTAGTGGATGTGGGGATTATTGTACCCTCCAATGTAAAATATACAGGTAAGAGCAGTGAGGGAAATCCCGCTAATCCCAAAATCCCACGCATCCAAATTCAAAGGCTGTGAATAAACCATCACCACTGAATTGGGATGCGTCCGATTTTAGGATTATAGGATGGGAGAAATCAGTGGTCACTACCTACTCTTCAGCACATTTGTCAAATTCAGTTTATGAATGGGGATGAGGTAGCTCGCAAGCAGCTCGTCTTTATGAATATTGAGTAACCCGGTTCCGCGGAAATCGACCAGGCATACGCGTTCAACTTTTTGCACTACTTCGCCGATGCCGTAATATTCGGGACTGGGGCCGTAATACACGAGGTCTCCGGCTTGAAGCGTATTGTTAGCCCGGCGGTGATAAGGGAGTATAACCGGGAGTAAGTCGAGTCGATATGGGAGTCTTTTGTTTTCTGCTAGTGGCATCACTTAACCTGCTGGATGACAATTTTTCTTTTTGAGGCTGGAAGATGTGAAATTTTTATCCAAATCGCTTCCTTTGGAATCAATTCTCTTATTTTTTCCGGCCACTCGATGAGCGAAACGCCGGCTCCATAAAAATATTCTTCTGCTCCTATCTCCAGCGCCTCCTGTTCCGACTTCAGCCGGTAGCAGTCGAAATGGTATACCGGGATTTTTCCTTCGTATTCATGAATCAGTGTATAAGTGGGCGAGCTCACGTTTTCAGGATCAATACCGAAAAAAGAAGCCACTCCTTTCACAAAATGAGTTTTTCCGGCACCCAGGTCACCATCAAGGCACACCACATCGCCCGGATTCAGGCGGCTGCCAAATTCGAAGCCAAGGCGAATGGTTTCCTCTACCGAAGTGCTGAGCATTTCCTGCACGTTATTTCGGTTTAAGAGTGGCTATCGGCAGTATCATTTCCTCCATAGAAGCCCCGCCATGCTGGAACGTATCTCTGTACCGGTTCTGATATTTGTGATAGTTGGTGGGATAAACGAAATAATAATCTTCGCGGGCAATCATATAGTTGTTGATGCTGCCCACCTGCGGGAGTTTATAGTCCAGCGGGTTATCAATAAAGAGCACCGTATTTTCTTCCTCGGCTTTCAGGTTGCGCCCGTATTTGTAGCGCAGATTGGTGGCGGTATCTTTATCGCCGAATACTTTGGTATCACGCAGCGAGCGAACCGAGCCGTGGTCGGTGGTAATTATCACTGTCACATCTTCTTTCGAAAGCGTCTTCAACATTTGCAGCAGCGAGGAGTGTTGAAACCAGGCCTCTGCAATCGACCGGAAAGCAGAAACATCCGGCGCCAGTTCTTTGATGACTTCCGAATCGGAGCGCGAGTGTACCAGCGTATCCACAAAATTAAATACAAAAGCAGCTAATTTGGATTGAGAATATCCCTGCACTTTATCGGCAATTCTTCTTCCCACATCGGCATTAAGAATTTTTTCGTACCTGAAGTTGATGTCGATGCCGGCGCGTTCGAGTTGTTTACTGAGCAGCTCTTCTTCATGGCGATTCAGGGAAGTTTCATCCTGACCTTGTTGCCAAAGCTCCGGGTACATCCGCTCAATATCGGAGGGATATAATCCCGCAAAAATCGCGTTTCTTGAATAAGGCGTGGCTGTGGGTAGAATGGAATAATAAAAATCCGTTTCAATGGTAAAGAAATTGGTAAGAATCCGCTGAAAAACCAGCCACTGATCATATCTCATACAATCGATTAGAAAGAACATCACCTTCTCATCTTTTTCCAGCCGCGGCGATACATATTTTTTGATGAGATCGGGTGAGAGCACCGGACGTTCGCCTCCGTTTTTGAGCCAGCCCAGGTATTCTTTTTCCACAAATTTCCCGAACTCCATATTAGCATGCTGAAACTGATCGTCCAGCACTTGCTTCAAACCTTCATCACCGTCCCCCAGGTCAATATGCCACACGGTCAATTCCCGGTAAATGTCGATCCATTCTTTCCAGGTGGTTCCTTTGTGCATGCGGGATGAAATCTCATTAAACTGACGTAAATACGTCTGCGAAGATTTCTCGGTTTGAAGGCGGCTGCGTTCGAGCAGTCGTTTGGTGGTAAGCAGGATTTGGTTGGGATTTACCGGCTTTATCAGGTAATCGGATATTTTTCCGCCGATGGCATCTTCCATGATGGATTCTTCCTCGCTTTTGGTGATCATCACCACGGGAAGGGAGGGTTGAAGTGCTTTTATTTTTTCCAGGGTTTCCAGCCCATCCATGCCGGGCATCTGCTCATCCAGGTACACGATGTCGTAAGGTTCCGAGGCAATCATACTAACGGCGTCTTCACCATTTGCCACGGGAGTGATGTTGAATCCTCGTTTTTCTAAAAAGATGATGTGCGATTGCAGCTGATCTATTTCGTCATCTGCCCATAAGATTTTTGCCATAATTTCCTTTGTTGCTACTGATTTGCCACGGAAGCACTGAAATTTATTATTTCTGTTAATTCAAGATGTGCTTTGTTGTTTTGTTGGCGAATACCTATAGTTTTATAAATGTTTTAATATTCTCGAGTCTTGTTTTACCAATTCCTTTCACTTTTACCAGGTCTTCGATAGAGTCGAACCCGTTGTTTGCTTCACGATATTCTATAATCCGTTGCGCGTAAGCTTCTCCAATTCCATTTAGTGTCTGAAGCTCTTCGCTGCTGGCCGTATTGACACTAATTTTTTCAACAACGGCAAGCGACGATTGTTCCACTTCCTGCCCGGCAGAGGATTCATTAACTACTATTTCAGGATTATATTTTTCCGCAGCTTCTTTTTCTTCCCGCTCAATAAGCTCACTTTTTCGTTCAAATTCCGCCGTAATTTCATCATACTTTTCCTGGTTGAAATTAAAGGTATCCTGAAGAATAAAACTCAGCGAAAAGATAACAGCCAGAGTCGCCAGCAATAACGCAACCGTTACCCGTTCCGTTTTAGATATCTGAAGTTTATCCAGCCAAAAAAAGCTTTTTCTCTTTAAGTCGTTGAATCCCATGTTTCTAATTTTTGTAGAAGGATAAAAAGATGCCATTAAAACGCCTAAATCACAAAAGCTTAAAACACCTCCGCCACTCCTCTCCCTGAGTAAATCGCGGGCGATTTACTCGTCCCTACCCAGGAGAGGAATATTTTACACCAAATCAAATCCCCAAAAATTAAAATTTGTTTCCAGCCGTTGGAAATTGGATTTTTGGCAAAATTGAAAAGCATGTCATCAACCCACACTTTTAGTTACAATAACCTGCCCATCGCCTATGAAAAAATGGGCGAAGGAAAACCGCTGGTGATTCTCCACGGCTGGGGGAGCAGCAAGCGTGTGATGGTGCCTGTGGCCAAAAATCTCGCGCATCTGAGAACCTGTTATATTCTGGACCTTCCCGGCTTTGGCGACTCCCCCGAACCGACAACCTCCTGGAGTATTGATGATTATACAGATGCCATTCAGGCTTTCATCGAATCACTGGAGGAGGAAAAAGCAGACTTGCTGGTTCATTCTTTTGGCGGAAGGATTACCCTGAAATTATGTACCCGTGATTTTGGAAAAGCTCATATTGGTAAAGTGCTCATAACCGGTGGGGCGGGAATGAAACCCAGGCGCAGCTGGAAATTCTACTTCAAAAAATATACGGCCAAAACGCTGAAAGCTCCCTTTCTGCTTTTGCCGGAGAACCTCCACGATAAAGCCCTTGACTGGCTGCGGGGAACCAATCTATGGAAAAAGCTTGGGTCCAGTGAATACAGCTCATTATCGGGTGTGATGAGAGAAACCTTTGTGAAATCCGTGACTGAATACCTGGAGCCGACTCTGCCAAACATCCCGCACGAAGTCCTTCTTTTATGGGGCCGCAATGATGACGCCACTCCCGTCTATCAGGCTAAAAGGATGGAGCAGGGAATCAAAAACGCTGCTCTCGTGGTGATTGAGGATGCCGGCCACTACGCTTTCCTCGACAAGCCGAAACAGTTTGCCAAGATTGCAGAAGCTTTTTTAGAAATTAAAGGGTAAAGATTCTCCCGAAGGGCTGCCTTTAGCAAAGATTTAAGATTGTAACCACTGTAAAAAACCAGCGGACGAGAGTCTATTTTATAAAAGTCTATTCCCGTATAGTTATAACTAAAAGGGATTATATTCCCGTATAGTTATAACTAAAATGGATTATATTCCTGTATAGTTATATATTGTCAGATAAATAAGGAAAATATTGATTATGGTAGATCGACAACTGAAACCAATTTTTGAAAAGAGGCTGTTCAAAGGTAAAGCCCTTATTCTTATTGGGCCAAGACAGGTAGGTAAAACTACTTTGATCAAAATGGTGTTAGAATCCACGGGAAACTCTTACCAATTTTTTGATGGTGATGACCCAACTGTTCGCAGATTACTGGATAATCCCAATACAGAGCAGATTCGTCAGCTTCTTGGAAAACCCCCTATAGTTTTTATTGATGAAGCACAGCGTATTCCAAATATAGGCTTAACGGCAAAAATTATAACCGATCAGTTCAAAGATAAACAACTCATTCTCAGTGGTTCTTCTGCATTTGATTTAAATAGTTCAATCCAAGAACCATTGACTGGCAGAAAATGGACTTACAACCTTTTTCCAATAAGCTGGCAAGAGTGGCAAAGTCATGTGGGGTATTTAAAAGCGGAACAAAGCCTGGAAAACCGGCTTGTTTATGGGTTCTATCCAGATGTCTTGAATAATCCAGATACTCCTGAAGAAATTTTAAATGAGCTTATCGATAGCTACTTATATAAGGATATCCTCAACTATGCTGGCATTCGGAAGCCGGATGTTATTCAAAAATTAGTTCAGGCTATTTCATATCAAATTGGCCAGGAAATAGTATATAAAGAATTGGGAGATTTAGTGGGCTTGGATCCCAAAACAGTAAGCAATTACATAGATATACTGGAGCAGGCCTTTGTAGTATTTCGGCTGGGGACCTTCAGCAGAAATCTTCGGAATGAAATAAAGAAAAATACGAAGATTTATTTTTTTGATAACGGTGTCAGAAATGCGGTAATACAATCTTTTGAACCTGTAGCCAATAGATCAGATACAGGTGCTTTATGGGAGAATTTCCTGATAGGTGAACGAATGAAACAACTCAGGTATACAAAAGCCCCGGCCAAAATGTATTTCTGGAGAACCAAGCAGCAGCAAGAGGTCGATTATGTTGAGGAACAGAATAAAACAATATCTGGATATGAATTTAAATGGAACCCAAAAAGAAGCATCAGATTCCCCAAAACATTCACAAAAACGTATGAAGCTGAAGTGCAGGGAATAACGAGAGAAAATTTTCGAGATTTTGTGATGAGCAATAAATGGAGTTAGTAATCTAAAGTGATGGGAGCAGAATAAGTTTCAAAGGTTTATGGAGAATCCAAAGAACTAGCAACCAGAAAACATCTTTATCTTGGTTTTCAAAATCTTTCCTTAAAATTTTCCCCAAAATAGTTGTACCATTTTCTGAAAGGACGAAAAGCATTTTCGGGATCGAATGGACGTTTAAAATCACTTTGCAGACATTCTTCGCTACAACAGCCTTCCATTTGGCGGGCGCCTTCTTCTGAGCAGACAAAGAGTTTATTGCACTCCATATTTGCGCAGTTGATGTAGGTGTCAGCGGCCTTTCCGGTAATTTCACAGCGGGAAATAGGTTCCAGGTCTTTGGGGTTTACCGGCACCACGAGCCGGTCATCAAACACAAAACATTTTCCCTCAAAATGTTCACCGCCTTCTTCTTTGGCATATTTGAGGATTCCGCCGTGCAGCTGATTTACATCATCCCAGCCTTTGTCTTTCATAATGACGGAAAACTTTTCGCAGCGGATTCCACCGGTGCAATACATCAGCACTTTTTTTTCTTTGGAGATGCCGGCTTCATCAAGCCATTGGGGGAAATCGTAGAAGTTATCGAGGTTGGGAGTTAAAGCGCCTTTAAAGTGCCCGATTTTGGACTCGTAGTTATTCCGCACATCAATCATCACATAATCCTCTTCCGATTCCATCACTTGCCGCCACTCATCAGGCGCAAGATGATGGCCGCCTTCCTGCGGATCAACACCATCAACATGAAGAGCCACAATTTCTTCCCGCACTTTACAGATCAGCTTGGCGAAAGGGATGTAGTCGCTTTCCTCGGTTTTGAACTCAGTATTTTCGAAGCCGGGCAGCGACCATACATACTCCTGGTATTGCTCAATCTGCTCCCGGGTGCCGCCGGCGGTGCCGTTTAATCCTTCATCAGAAATATAAATTCTTCCTTTTAGTCCAATTTCCCTGCAAAAATCTTTATGTTCTTTGCAAAAAAGGCCGGGATCTTCTATCGCATTAAAATTGTAATACAGTATTACTTGAAACATCTATCTTTTAAATTGTAAGAAATATTAACTTGCTGTTGCTCTTTTTGCAAACAATCCTGAAAGCTATTTATTTTTTAGTTTATTGGATTTCCCTGGTTTTTGGGGTAGCATTTGTTGAGCCGTTCTAATTTAAGGAAAATCCAAACAATGAATTACAGACGAATTTCCACCAAAACTGTGCTTTTAGTTGTCCTGTCAGTTTTTGGCTGGAATGGTTTTTTATATGCACAATCAGTGCCAAAGCAGCCTATTCTCCAGATTCAGCAAGAATTTGAAAGCGGGAAATTAGATCTGGATTCAGCAGCTTTAAAGCAGTTCAGATTGTTGTATAAAGAAGAAAAACTTCTATCCCAAAAGGAAATACAAAAATGTGCCACACCTGCACACATGTTTTTGAAAAAGCACGAAGGGGAACTTTCCCCGGCTGCTCTGACTGAAATCAATTCTTATTTACAGGAGGATGAGCCTAAAAAACGCAATCAGATGCGGGAAATATATATTTCCGAATCCGGTTTGTTTGAGGTTCACTATGAAATTACTGGATCGGATGCCGTTCCCCTTGAAGATGAAAATGGAAGTGGTGTTCCCGATTATGTAGAGTGGGTGGGAGAAGCTGCGGATTCATCCTACCGGCACGAGGTGATAAATATTGGGTTCACAGATCCTATTCCGGCTGGCTACCGCTATGAAATATACCTGGAGAATATGGGCTTCTATGGAGAAACACGATCCTATGCCGGAACGGTTTTGGGGCCTGAAACCTACATCAACGTGGAAAATGATTTTGTGGGATTTCCACAGAATACCGATCCCGAAGGAAATCAAAAAGGCGCCATAAAGGCTACGGTTGCCCACGAGTTGAAGCATGCCATTCAGTATATTCATAATAAATGGCTGGCACCATCCGGTAATCCTTCCTGGTCAGAAATGGACGCCACCTTAATGGAAGAGGTGGTTTATGATGATGTGAATGATTACTACAATTACATCAAAACGGGTTTATATTCTTCTGTACCCAATTCCTTTTCTGTTTTCGCCGAACCTCAAAAAAGTGCACCCGGCGCCTATTATTTTGTTACCTGGATGATTTATTATTCCGAAGCTTTCGGGAATGAATTATGGAGGGATGTGTGGGAATTAATTGATACAGATAATTCCATGGGGATTGATGAAGCCCTGGTCATGGTACTTCCGGAACCGGGAAGAGACATAGCCTTTGAAACTACTTTTGTACAAAACCATCTGTGGCATTTTGCTTCCGGCTCCCGTTCTGGCGAGGATGATTACGGTTTTGAAGAAAAGGAGTTTTATCCTAATGCAAATGTAGAGCATGCTTTTACAGGAGTTCCGGCAGAGGAGGTGAGAATGAACTCTCTGGAAAAGATGGCCTCCCATTACTTTGAGGTAACACCCTCTGCCGATGATAATGGACTGGTGGAAATAGCTATAGATTTTGACAGTACCAATGTCGGGCTGGGACTTCTTCTCTATACCAATTCGGGCGAGACGGTTGAATATATTGCTACCGGTGAGGATAAAGCGCAGGTATATATTCCCACCGATATAAAATGGCAGGATATCAGCCGGTTGGGTGTGGTTGTGGCTAACCCGGATCTTAATATGCGCACGGATAGCTTGATTCTTAATTTCGGTAAAAAGGGAAGTCCGGTTACCATCAGAGATCCTGACTATGCTGACTTGCCGGATAGAATTGCAGTTTATCCAAATTTCCCGAATCCCTTTAATCCGGTGACAACCATTCGTTTTGATCTTCCGCATTCAGCTTTTGTGGAGTTGGAAGTGTATGATATCAACGGTCGGAAAATTCAGACCCTGGTGAGTGAAAGCAGAAGGTTGGGTACCTACGAAGAATCCTTCGACGGCTCAGCGTTGGCATCCGGAGTTTATCTCTACCGCCTCAGTGTCCATGGAGAGGTTTTCATCGAGAAAATGACGTTGATTAAGTAACCTTTCGCAAAAAAAATCAGCGAAACTCTGCGCCTAACTCTGCGAAACTCCGCGAGAAAACTATGTGGAAATAGGTCTTTGTTTTTTTATCCCTCTCATAATCCGCCTCAAAAAGCTCCTTGGATTTTGTCTAAGGGATTAGTTATTTGGCGAAGCTAATGGAGATCACCCGTGATTAAAAAAACACATGTCAAACTTCCCTACCACCTCGGCTGCAGTGTCTGGAGTGTACCGGAATGGACAGGCACTTTTTATAGTGATGATGCCCAGCCCGCCGATTTCCTGAGTGAATACGCCTCCATTTTTAACGCTGTAGAAGGCAACACCACTTTTTACCGCATGCCCAACCCGGAGCTGATTAAGCAATGGGGAGAAAAAACTTCCAACACCTTCAAGTTTTGTTTCAAATTCCCCAAATCCATCACGCATGATAAAAAGCTGAATAATGCGGAAGATGAGGTGCTAAAGTTTGTGGAATCATTTGAACCCATTCGCGATAAACTCGGCCCCTTTATGATTCAGCTTCCTGCCTCTTTTCCGCCAGAAGAATTATTCCGCCTGGAGCAGGTATTTTCCATTCTTCCCCAGACGATGAGCTATTCGGTAGAAGTACGTCACCCCGGTTTTTTTGACCGCGGCAAACACGAGCGCAACCTGATTTCGCTGCTGAAAAGCTACAACATCGGCCGGGTGATTTTTGATACGCGCAGGCTGCATTCAAGTAAATCGAAAGACTCCACCATTATGGAGGCGCAAAAGAAGAAACCCAAAGTCCCTGTTCGATTTGAGGCTGTTTCCACGAGGCCGGTGGTCCGGTATGTAGGAGCAAATGATGTGCTAAACAACCAGCCCTATTTAAAGGAATGGGCGCTCGTTGTGGAGGACTGGATCCGGGAAGGCCTGCATCCCTACGTTTTCATTCACGCCCCCAATAAAGCAGAGGAACCTAAATTATGTGCCTATTTCCACAAGCTGCTGTCAGAATTAATGGACCTCCCGCCACTCACCGCCTGGCCGTCAGACACACAAGATGAACAACTGGGATTGTTCTGATTTAACCGATGTAGAGACACACCATAATACGCGCGGTTTAGCAGGGAAAAGAGGGGCGATGGTAGATTAAAGGCCGTCTGCCCAACAAAATCAATCCAAATAACCTTCTACAATACTCTTAAAACCTGCAAAGGTGCGGGGATTTCGTTCAAGTTTTTCGCCATTTATGAAAAAGGTAGGGGTGGAGTTTACATCCAGGTCTATTCCTTCTTTTTTATCATCCATGATGATGTTCTGCATTTCAGATGAGTTTAGATCCTGGCGAAACTGTTCCATATCCAGATCAAGGCTTTTTGCATAGCCGATAAAGGTGCCTTCGGCATTACCGCGCGACCACTGTTCCTGCCCGCTGAAAATCAGGGCGTGCATTTCGTGATATTTTCCCTGTTGGCGGGCTGCTTCAGCTGCGCGGGAGGCAAGTTGGGCGTGTTCATGCATATTCAATGGAAAATGTTTGGTTACTATTTCAACATCTTCACCAAATTCTTCAATCAGTTTTTCCTCAATAGATACAAAATACTTACAGGCCGGGCACTGGTAATCGCTGTATTTTACTATGGTTACTTTTGGTTCGGAATCTTGGGCGATTGCTGTTCCGGTAAATAATAACCCGATGAGTGTCAGTAGTAATAATCCTCTTTTCATGGAGTGGTCTCTTCTTTAATTCGATTGTGATTTACTTTATCAAAATGCCTTGTCAAGATAGTACTCATTTTTTCAATTATCAGAGAAACTTGATCAAGGCTGTTTTGTTTTCCGAATGATAAACGTATGAACTCCCGTGCTTCTTGCTCATTTTTTCCAAGGGCGGTCATTGTGGTATTTGGCTGGTCTGAACCCACCTGACAGGCGCTTCCGGTAGAAATTGCCAGTCCGGCCTGATTACATTCCAGCATCAGGAACTGTCCTTCCATCCCCGGAAAGCGCAATCCTAAGATATTTGGCACATATTTTTGGGGATGTGCTTCCACTTTAAACTCAAAACCGGTGTCTTTAAGTGCGGGCAGAAATTCATCCCGAAGCGTCTGCATTCTTTGTTGTTCGTCTTCCCTGTCCTCGTGAATTTCCTTGGCAGCTGTTGCAAAACTTGCAATGGCGGGAATATTGCTGGTCCCCGGCTTCAGTCCTTTCCCCGACGACATCCCCGGAAAAACCGGTTTCCATTCTGCTTTCGGATTGATCCAAACGGCACCAACTCCTTTAGGCCCGTAAATTTTATGTGCTGAGATAGAAAGAGCATCAATATTTAATTCCTGTACATCCAGTGGAATTTTGCCATAACTCTGTACACAATCGCTGTGAACAATTACTTTATGTTCGTGAAGAAAAGCCCCGATTTCCGAAAGATCCTGAATCGTGCCGATTTCCGAATTCACGTGCTGAATGGAAGCTAAAACGGTATCATTGCGAACCGCACCTTGTAATTCATCAAAGTCAATTTGCCCATATTGATCCACGCCAAGTCGCGTAATCTCATAGCCATCCATTTCCAGCTTATTAAAAATATTACTGATAGAAGAATGCTCAATCTGTGTGGTGATAATATGCCCTCCCTTTTTTTCCATCGCCTCAAGCAAAGAATAAATAGCCAGGAAATTGGATTCCGAAGCTCCGGAAGTAAAATAAATATCCCTGTCTCTGGCATTCAATGTACGGGCGATGGTTTTGGAGGAAGCATCCAGAATTTGTCGGGATGCAGAGCCCAAATCATGCAGGCTGCTCGCATTCCCAAAATACTGGCGGGCCACTTTGGTGTAAACTTCTAAAGCAGCTTCGCTGATCGGAGTAGTTGCGGCGTAATCGAGATAAATCATCAATAATCGCTCTTATAGTTTAAAAACTGTATCTTTATCACCCCTTGAAAATAGACAAATATTAGCGCCCGTTCACTATAATGAACAGCATTGAACTGAAAGAAATTCTGCGACAGGCATTCACCGAAGATATTGGAATGGGTGATTTAACCACAGACTCCATTTTCCCGCCTGATGAAGTTGCCAAAGGTATATATACTGCAAAAGCGGAGGGCGTATTGGCTGGGTTGAAGGTCATCGAAACCGGCTACAAACTTCTTGATCCTTCCACTGAAATTACACTCCTGAAAAAAGACGGCGATATTGTTTCGAAAGGAGATAAAATTGCTGAAGTGGATGCTTCTGTTCGTGCGCTGTTAAGTGGCGAGCGGGTAATTCTGAATCTTTTGCAGCATATGAGCGGAATTGCGACCGCTACAAAAAATGTAATTGATGCGCTGAATGATCCATCCATCACAATCACCGACACCAGAAAAACACTGCCGGGATTGCGAGCGCTCCAAAAGTATGCCGTTCGATGCGGCGGCGGCAAAAATCATCGTTTTCGCTTGGATGATGGGGTGATGATAAAAGATAATCACATTAAAGCGACCGGAAGTATTACCAAAGCTGTTGAGCTGGTGCGTGATAAGGCGGGCCACATGATAAAAATTGAAGTGGAGACGGAATCGAAAGAGCAGGTGTTGGAGGCGGTGCAGGCTAAAGCGGATGTCATTATGCTCGATAACCGGTCTGCGAAGGAAGTGAAAGATTTGGTAGAATTAATCCCGAAGCAAATCGTTGTTGAGGTGTCTGGGGGTATCACGCCACAAAATATATCAGCCTATAAAAACTGCGGGGCAAATGTTATTTCCCTTGGCTGGCTGACTCATTCGGTAAAAGCACTCGATATCAGTTTTAATTTGGATTGAAATGCCACGAAAACAGGAGGCATGAATTTTAGGGAAATGTTGAGAAGGCAAAATGGATATTTTTAGATTTTCCCGGTCGCAGTTTCCTTCGAAATGACAGGGTTTATATTTTGTGGTAATAATAGAATTGAACAAGAATTTAGCTAAGTTTAAATAGTACATATAAAGCCACTTTTAAAGCGTAATTACTTTTTTGTGATTTCGTTTTTTATGCCGAAGGCAGGAGTGGCAAAAATTAATATTATGGATGTTTTAGACATTTTAGAGATTGAATCAGAAGTTTCATTGCCAAAGCGGTATAACGAGCTTTCGGTGGAGGAAATGGAGGCACGAATTCGGGAAATTAAAGCCAAATTCGGCGACCGGCTTTTTATTCCGGGGCACCACTATCAGAAAGATGATGTCATTCAGTTTGCCGATGTTCGTGGTGACTCCCTCAAACTTGCCCAGATTTGCGCCCAACAGCCGGAGGCCGAATACCTCGTTTTTTGCGGCGTCCACTTTATGGCCGAAACAGCCGATATGCTTGCCCAGGAACATCAAAAAGTGATACTGCCGGATTTACGCGCCGGATGTTCCATGGCCGATATGGCGGATATCGATCAGACTGAAAAAGGCTGGATGAAAATGCAGGAAATTTGGGGCGATAGCATTTTGCCGCTTACTTATGTGAATTCAACCGCTGCCATCAAAGGCTTTGTGGGGAAAAATGGCGGAGCTACGGTAACCTCTTCCAACGCCAAAAAAATGCTGGAATGGGCTTTTACTCAAAAAGAGCGCATCCTGTTTTTACCCGACCAACACCTTGGGAGAAATACCGCCTTTGATCTGGGAATTCCTTTAGAGCAGATGGCGGTTTACGCTCCGCTGGAAAACAAATTCGAGTATGAAGGTGATTTTGAGGATGTGAAAGTGATCCTCTGGAAAGGACATTGCTCTGTTCACGAAAAATTCAATATCAAGCATATCGAAAATCTCCGCAAAAATGATCCTGATGTGAATGTGATTGTCCACCCGGAATGTACGTATGATGTAGTTCAGGCCGCGGATTATCGGGGTTCTACCAACTATATTATCGAAACAATCGAAGCCGCCGCTGCCGGAACAAAGTGGGCCATCGGCACGGAGATGAACCTGGTAAATCGCCTGGTATCCGAAAATCCTGATAAGGAAATCGTATCGCTGAATCCATTTATGTGTCCGTGCCTGACGATGAACCGGATTGATTTGCCCCACCTGTTATGGTCGCTCGAAAAACTGGAGCAAGGCGAAGTGGTAAATCAAATTACCGTTCCAGGGGATGTTGCGAAATATGCAGTAAAAGCGCTGGATAGAATGTTAGTAAGAAGTTAGGAAGGCAAGGCAAGCGGATGCCGCCAGCTATATTTGCTAAGTTGTTTTTAAAATTCCGTAGTACGGGATTAGGCAAAAACATAGATTCTGCCTGCATACCAGCTTTTCTGCTTATCTAAAAGAATCCAAAAACTCCGGCTTATAATAAGAATAAGGCCACTCCTGCCAATTCGAAACAAATCCTGCTTTAACCGGGTTTTGGAGGGTGTAATAAATTATTTGGCCAAGCTCACCAGAATTTCGAATTACATGATCGTAACTCTCGGATTGCCAAAAAGACACCATCCATCACCGCGTTTCTGGCTTTCAGTACTACATCTTCGGAGCTTCAGGGAAAACGGAAGGATGGATTTTGAGGCTATAGCTCCATCTTTCGGCTCAGCCGGAACA
>JBBDNN010000002.1:0-8781 GCA_040877545.1 Balneolaceae bacterium | reverse complement strand
ACTGACCCGGTAGCACTTGCTAAATATCATATTAGTTTGTTTGATGTTTACATTTAAGTACCTGTTCTATACTTGCTTTCATTTTTATTGACGGGATTATGTATCCGGAAAGCATATCTCCTGCAAAAAAAAGGTGTGGTTTATGTAGCGTTGGGTGCACTCGGAGCATTAGTCTTTACTTTGATTTATACATTTTATGAACTGGGATTTTTTGAGTTTAGTTTTCTACTATATCTAAACACGGTTTTAATCTATACTTTCTTCCCGTTTGGACTTACACTATACATAGCCAATCGGTATGGTTACCTGTTTGGCACAATGGAAAATGAGGTTAAAGCCAGAACAATGGAGTTAGAAGAGGCGTATTCTGAACTCCAAAAATCAATGGAAGATTTAAAAGCTACCCAATCCCAACTCATTCAACAAGAAAAGCTTGCTTCCCTGGGACAACTTACGGCCGGCATTGCCCATGAAATAAAAAATCCGCTGAATTTTGTAAATAATTTCTCGGAACTGTCGATTGAACTGATTGAGGAGGCACGGGAGGAAATCCAGAATTCAGAAGTTCTCGAAATTTTAGACAACATTGAAGCTAACCTCCGCAAGATTCACGAGCATGGTTCGCGGGCTGATGGGATTGTGAAAAGTATGCTGCTGCACAGCCGGGGCAAAAGTGGTGAAAGCATTCCAACTGACGTGAATAAACTTCTTGATGAATATGTGAACCTGGCGTATCACGGAATGCGGGCAGTGGATAAATCTTTCAATATTGATATTCAGACGGATTTTGATTCAACGATTGGAATGATGGATGTAGTTGCCCAGGATTTGAGCCGGGCATTCTTAAATATCATTAACAATGCGATGTATGCGGCCAGCGAGTACAGTCGCCGCCATAATAAGCGGAAACCGGTAGTTTCTGTACAAACCACAAAAAATGGATCTAAGGTTGAAGTAAGAATTCGAGATAATGGTGGTGGAATTCCTGAAAAAATACGGGCAAAGATTTTCGAACCTTTCTTTACCACAAAGCCAACCGGTGAAGGAACCGGCCTGGGATTATCCATGACTTTTGACATTATAAAAATGCACAAAGGTACATTAGAGGTGGAAAGTACACCGGGTGAATTCACTGAATTCATAATCACTCTTCCCCTCATAACCAAAAACGGAGATAGTAAATGAAATTTCTTGTAGTTGACGACGAAAAAGATGTGGAAATGCTTTTCAGGCAGAAATTCAGAAAAGAAATAAAGCAGGACTTGATTGAACTTGTTTTTGCTTTTTCGGGTGATGAAGCTCTTCAAATACTAAGCAGTACAAAACCACCCGATGTGGTGTATATCTTTTCAGATATTAACATGCCGGGCATGAGTGGATTTGATTTGCTTGAAAAAGTGAAAAATGAATTCCCCAATATTAAGGTAAGTATGATCTCTGCCTATGGTGATACGGAAAATTATAACCGGGCTATTGAGTCCGGGGCTAAAGAATTTTTTACTAAGCCTATCGATTTCAACTCTCTTAAAAAAGAAGTTTTTGAATTACTTGAACAATAGACAACGGTATGATTAGACAACAAAAAATTATGGTGGTAGATGATGAGCCGGATTTGCAAATGCTGATCCTGCAAAAATTCCGAAAGCAGATACAAAGTGAAACGTATGAGTTTTGTTTTGCCGAGAACGGTGAAGAGGCCATAAATCTGCTGGAAGAACAGGATGATATATCCCTTATTCTTTCTGATATTAATATGCCAAAAATGGATGGGCTTACCCTGTTACAAAAATTACAGGAAGCTGAAAATCCGGCACAAAAAACAGTTATTGTTTCCGCTTATGGAGATATGGAAAATATAAGAACGGCCATGAACCGGGGTGCTTTTGATTTTATTACCAAGCCTATCGATTTCAGCGACCTTGAAATTACGATCGAAAAAGGACTCCGGGAAATAAAACTCGCCCATGAATCTCTGAATCAAAGAAAACTACTGGATGCCGTTCAAATTGATCTGGATACAGCGGCCCGTATTCAGCAAAAAATGCTCCCGCAGGAATTTCCTCCATTTCCTGATCGTGACGAATTTAATATCTATGCCGAAATGCATACCGCCAAAGAGGTAGGTGGTGATTTTTATGATTTTTTTATGCTTGATAAACACCGCCTTGGTTTTGTGATTGGCGACGTTTCCGGGAAAGGAGTTCCTGCTTCTATCTATATGGCTGTTTCCAGAACTATGATTAAATCTATTGCTTCTCAAATAGAAGATCCGGGGCTATGTCTGTCAACAGTCAATTCAATGCTAATCCCGGAAAGTGATCTCACCACATTTGTTACTGTTTTTTACGGGATGATGGATACCCGAACCGGCGCTGTGCAATATTGCAATGGCGGACATAACCTGCCTTATATATTGAGAGCAAACGGTACAGTTACTGAAGTTGAAAATACATCCGGTTTATTATTAGGTAAAATTGAACCCATCGAGTTTGAAACCAAAGAAATTCAGCTTAGCGCCGGCGATAAAATTGTGATGTTTACCGACGGCGTTACCGAAGCTATAAATGAAAAGGAAGATATGTATGAAGAGCCACGTCTTGAAGCATTTCTTGCAAAACATTCCGAAGATAATTTGAATAAACTGGTCCGCAGTCTCATTGTTGATGTGCTAAAATTTATGGGTAAAGCAAATCAGGCAGATGATATTACTTTACTTTCTGTTGAGTACAATGGATAATCAAAGTTGTCGTCGCGGGGAGTCGAAAGATATATAAAATACACTCGCAAAAAACCATAAAAGCCCCGTTACATTTCTGCAACGGGGTTTTTATATTTTTATCCTGAATAGATCGGTTTTAATTCTCCAGGTTTAACCCGGCATCCAGTGCTTTTTCTATTCGCACTTTTACTTCTCTTAAATGAGCTTCTGTATACGTATCGAAGTTAAAAGGCGGACTTAATCTCCTGGAAATACGCTGGTTTAAATCCGTTAATTGATGACGTGCAACCGAGCGACCATCTGCAGGCATATTGGAAGGTGCATCGGTTATAATTTTTATCATCTCATCAAGATACGCACGTTGTAAATCGCGCCGGTTACTGGAGACGTTTGTTCCCGGAGCACTCCATACTTCCTCCCAAACCGCATTTGTGATTGTTCCCATCAACTCGGGAATAGTCACTGTATTTGCTTCACCGAATTTCATTTCCGTATCACGAATTCTGGCAAGTCGTGTACCATTCAACAGCTGGCTTAACAATGAAGATTGAATTCCAACCATGTACTGGTGGATGGGATAATCAACCCGGCCGCTATAGGTATTGGTATTTCCCCAGTGACTCCACCGGTTTGCGCCAAACTGCTGGTACACATCCTGTGGAAGTTCAACAGCATTTGCATCAAAAGCATACTCTATAATCATGCTCAAAGCTTCTTCCTGCTTTTCTTTATCAATAGCCACAAAAGGCATTCTACCATCCGGATCTCCAACATGATCCCTATGCTGATATTGCCCGCCTATGTATTTTACGGCCGGAGCCAAAGCTCTTGCATATTGAAAAAAGTAGGTCTGAAACAAATCGGTAGCTTCATAATAAGGCATATCATCAGTCAGTATTATTTCAGGAACTTTGGGAATCATGGTTTTCAACAAATTCGCTCTTTCTTTTCCCCATATCAGAGGGTCATCACCCAGATCATACACATTAATTAACGGGTCAATAGCTCCGGCACCCCGGGCATCTTCATCTGTGCCATAAGCATGTCCCGGTTGGGCAGAATTGCGGGCAATTTCTTTTGCCTTGTTATCATCGGAAATATAACCATAGCTGATAACCCAATTATCATACGTTCCAACACTAAGGTTATAATAGTTCCCGTCGTTTGCCGCACCATTTGGTGAAATATTAACGGTGGGATATTCCATTGCAGAACTAAATACACCATTCTTTGAAGTCCATTCTTTATCATAAAGCTTATCGAGAGGAGTATCTATCGAAGAACGAAAATTATGGCGCAGACCTAAAGTGTGGCCAACTTCATGCATGGTAACCCAGCGTAAAGCCTGATCCACAAATTCTTTCGGAACGGGAGAACCCGGCTTTAATTGATTATTCGCCATCAAAATTCCACGAACCATATCAATCTGCATATTCATTTCATTGTAGAAAGAGGCTGTTTCGCCTTTACTCATCATGGCAATTTCTTCTGCACTTACATTGTAAATTTCGTCGATAGCCATTCGAGGCTCAATCATTTCCCGGTATTCCGCTTTATCACCCAGTAACATATTGGCTTCGAATAGAATATCAGCATCCAGAATTTCTCCGGTTCGGGGATCTACCACAGAAGGCCCAATGGCGCCATATCCCGGCTGATCAGAAACATTCCATCGTAAGGTAGCAAAGCGAATATCTTCGGCCTCTGCATCTTCCGGCAGCATTTTAGCCTGAACGGCATTTCGGAAACCTGCAGCTTCAAAAGCATTTGACCACTCTTCCACCCCCTGCATCATCGCTTCACGGTATTCTTCCGGTACGGTATGATCAATGTGGTATACAATTGGTTTTACAGGATCACAAAGTCCATCAGCGCCGGGCTCTCCATCACATTCCAATCTCCACCGGTTAACATATCTCTTAAAGAAAGTATCTTCGTCTTTGGTGAAGTCTTTATGAACCGTCATAAAATAACCGGTTCTGTCGTCAGCCATTCTTGTTTTCATAGGAACTTCAGGCAATTGGGCTAATGTATAATGAATAGACAGAGGAATAAACCGGCTGTCGGCAAGAGTTCTGGGGCCACGATCTTCAGAATTCTTGAAAGTGAGACTGGCGGTAATATTTGTATTTTCGGGAAATGATTTCACCCTCTCCAGATAACTTCTGGATTTATCAAAAGCAGCTCTTCCCGGTTGTCCGGGAGTGGTGGAAACAGCATATTGCACCCGTTGACTTATATTGGAAATATCCCCAACAAACCAATCGTACACATCTATGAGCATAATGCTATCCTCATTAGTTGCTTCAATTTTAGCTGTTTCCAGTACAGAATTACCATAGGATAGCTTCACCGCTTTTGATGCCGGTGAGCCTTCTTCAGCTACATAACGATGTGGCTTTTGCATAAGAAATATTTTGCCCTCCTCTTTTTGCAGAGAAACCAACAGCCCTTCAAATATATTTAACATCGTGCCGCCATATAAACCGGAGGCCCCGATACCGCGGGCAATTTCAAAATTCATCAAAAAATCTTTATCGAGTGCTTTTTCATCCAAAGCCATATACAATTTGTCTTCGGTATGATAGAGATCAAATAAACCTTCTATTTTCTCGGCATCTTTGATCAGCTCATCAAATTTAACCTCCTTCTCATCTTCAGCATTCTTCTTGCCTTTCTGTGCCAGCGAAAATTCTGGTATCAGAAGGATCAAACCACATAACAGTAATAGTGTTTTTTTCATATCAATTATTTTTTAAATGAATGGTCAATGTAACTAAAGTCATCTCTAAGCAAAAAAGGGAATAAAGTTTCAATATATAATCGAGGAATTTAATATCTGCCGCAATCAAATGTCACACACCTGCTAAATCTTTTACCACTGCTAAAAAATTTAATAAAGTTGAATTATTTTCAGCAATTAAGAATTAAGTTAGTTGCAGCTAAACTTTGTCTGGTGAGATGAATGCAGTAATTAATCTTTCTTATTTAAGATTCAGAGCCTTTCAATTCTTTTGGCTGATATTCATTCTGTTTCATATGGGTATCAGCAGTCCGGGTTGGGCAACAACAGGGAATGCCTTTTTAAATTCAGCTAATAATTATTTCTTATTAGCCAATATTCTGGTAATTGTTTTCAGCCTAATCTCGCTATTCCGTCCCCGGGAATGGCTTTGGTTTTGGTTATCCATTTTCTTTTTAACAGTGGTAAAACTGGATGCTTTACCGGGGGTGCCTAACCATCTAATACTTACATTAATTATACATTTTACCCTTTTTTTAAGTGTTTTACTTTATTGGAATGGCAGCCTGGAGACACAAAAAGAACGCATTTCGTACTGGTTTAAAAAAACCGCACCTTATCTGAGAATAGAATTGCTGATCGTTTATTTTTTTGTAGTACTTCACAAGCTTAACTATGATTTCTTTAATCCTGATGTCAGCTGTGCTGCAGAATTGTACAATGATATAGCCGGAATGTATCCCTTTTTTCCACAGGAGCTATGGATAGACAAGGCCATTATTTTTCTGACCCTGCTGCCTGAACTGCTCATCCCTATTTTGCTCATAATTCCCGCAACCCGGGTATTCGGTGTTTTCATAGGCCTGCTTTTTCATTTTATGCTTTCCCTGCATTCAAACCTGTATATTCTGAGTTTTTCGGCTGAAGTATATGCCCTATATATTCTTTTTCTGCCGGGTCATGTTATCACAAAATGCACACATGAACTGAAACAAATAGCTGATAGATTCAGCAAAGAAAAGTTACTGGCTGGAGTTGCCGGAATCGGTTTAACAGTATCTGTTTTTTACTTGGGTATCAACATCTTATTGACAGGAACTCTTTCTGTTTCACAACTTAAAGAGGATATAATGGGGCTGATAATGGTCTTTTGGATAATTTGGTCTATAACATTAATCGCAGGGGCTATTGCTGTATTTCGCGGACATTTTATATCATTCCCGCCGGAAACCTCTTCTTTTTTCAGGCTTTCATGGTCTCCGCTTTTACTTCTTTTGCTTCTCACAATATTCAACGGTATCAATCCATACATTGGACTTAAGACTGCTACCAATTTTGCAATGTTTTCCAACTTAAAGGTTGAGGGAGCAGATAATAATCATCTTTTTATTTCGTCGGCTTACCAGCTATCAGGCAAGCAGGGAGATACGGTTACTTTGATTGAAACAAATCACCCCTACCTCCAAAACTATATCGACTGGAATGAGCGTATTACCTATTTTGAACTCAGCAGGTTTTTGCATGAAAATCGCTCGAAAAATGTAGAAGTAACATTCCGCCGAAACTCTAACAAGCAAACAATCCGCTTGCCTCAACAGCAACCCACTGATTACATGGACTCTTCCTGGCTGGCAAGAAAAATGCTGGTATTCAGAGGAGTGCCAATAGAAGGCCCCACACCATGTCAGTGGTAATAGAGTTCCTGATTATTTAAGAATGTTTCATTGCCGTTATTTTACTTCTGCTTTAGCAACAGGGAACCGAATGAGTGCCGGATCATCCACCAAAAAGCCATAACAGCCGGCATGGGATCTTTTATTGAAAGCCCATCAAACACCTTGGTACCCATATAAGATTTGGCCAGGTTCAAAACGGTCAGACTTTTGTGATTTTCCATTATGAATCGCAGGTCTCTACTCACGTTAATGTATTTTACCCCGTATTTACCCGCTCCGTTTACAGGAACTGTGGTTCCGGTCATATCCGCATAATATAAGGCAGGGGTATTTATTCCAGATTTTATACCCAAAACATCAAAGATACTTGTTCGTGTATGTATCTCAATTAGTTTAGGCTCTTTGGTCTTCTCGTCCCTTTTAAATTGAACATTAATCAGCCCCCGCAGATTCAATTTGCGTGCTATCTGCTTAGACATATTCAGGATTTTTTGATCATCAACCGTAATAACATAGCTTCCATAACCGGCTGTAGAAGGGAACACCCTCAATTTTTGACTTACTATACTACCTTTAACTTCTCCGCCAGCATCTATATACATATTCACATCATACATATTGGAATCAGGGCCTTCTATATACTCCTGCACAACCACATTAGGATTTATTTGCGAAATGCGTTTATACCGATCCTCAAGCTCCTGAAAAGAATTACAAACAAATGCTTTTTTATAGGAGCCCACTACCTCCGGAAAATCTTTATGAAACCAATGGTGACGATAGGTCGGCTTTATCAGGTAAGGTTTCTTTAGCTGATCCTCAATCTGGTTTAAATCTTTTTCTTCAGATACTTTAACAGAAGCGGGCGCCGGAAGGTTATACTCATCTGCCAGTTTAATGAATGCCATTTTATCCAAAAGATTCTCAACCATTTCCTCTTCAGGCAGCAAGAAATTGTAGTACTTCAATAACTCCTCGCGGTGCCGTGATATATTTATAATGAGACGATCATCGTAGGACATCAGAACCGGTTTATAATCGAGTTCTTTGCCAATATTTATCAGCTCTTGAATGAATTCTTCAGATTCATAGGATGAAAAATTGAATCGCTTTTTAGAGTAACGCGAGTAAAGTGCGCTGTTATCAGACTCTTCTGTTCCAGTTAAAACTGGAATACCTGCTGCCCCGAGGCATCTAACCAAACCAATTTCGCTGCAAACCAATACAGGTTGTTTCTGCATATATTTCATTGTGTGATATTTCTCTCTGTGTGTGTTGGCATTATTTAAAAAGCCCGATATCAACGAGACTCCCTTTCAAAACTATACAGCACAAAAATTAAGCCAGAATGTAAGAGAAGGTAAATCTATTCTAAAATAAATATTAGCAGGGAAATTGTATCAGACAAGAGCGGCAATCAGATTCAATTTAATCTGGAGTGTTACCCTTTTATACACGAGCAGTTTTTCGTGTACATATTACCATGTTATTTTACAACCCAAAGAAGATTTTAATATTCTTCCTGCAAGAGAGACGGATTAAAAATAAATTGCCCTGCAGTGCTTATCTCCTTATCTTTTAGGCTCTGAAAAATGCACCCGTAGCTCAACTGGATAGAGTACCTGACTACGAATCAGGCGGTT
>JBBDNN010000001.1:33558-44727 GCA_040877545.1 Balneolaceae bacterium | reverse complement strand
CGTATCATTTTGATATGCCCGACAAAACGATGGAAAATCTTATTGGCTTCTTAAGGCAAAATAATGGCAGCCTCTCTAACAGAGCAAAGAAAAAAGAGTTTGCCAATCTTACCAGTGATGAGGTTGAGATGCTTGAAGAGGCTTATACTGAGATTTTTGGATAATTAACCGGCAATTCATTACTATTCATATTGAATTTTATATAGCATAATAAGATAATTTACAGTACTTTAATTCGATGTAATTAACCGGCAATTTAACCGGCAAAATATTTTGTATAATCGTCCGTCACATATGACTCCTATGTTTCCAAAAGAGGACAAAACTTTTGTAGATCTTGTTATGAAGGTATACGCAGAGGCTGCATCTCTCTCTGAAATAGTGCATCCAATCACCAAAAAAGAAATAAGAAGATTATTACGGCATATTAATAGCTACTATTCTAATCGCATCGAAGGGGAGCATACTACACCAGTTGATATTGAAAAGGCGGTCAAAAAAGAATACAGTACTGATGAGAGCAAGAAAAGATTGCAAGAATTAAATGTAGCTCATATTGAGGTGCAGAAAGAAATAGATTCCCGGTTTGAAAAAGGAGAAGATATTGCTGTTTGTTCAGCTGATTTTTTATGCTGGATTCACAAAGAGTTCTATAATAAAGTATCAGAGACATTCCTTCGTATCTCCAATAATGATGAGATTATAAGTATGAAACCCGGTGAACTGCGAAATAGAAATGTAGCAGTTGGCAACCATGTAGCTCCCAATGCAGATACCTTGGTAGAATTTTTGGAGAAATTTGAAGAGTACTATGCTCCCGAAAACTTATACGGCCATAAAAAATTAATAGCGGCTGCGGCAAGTCATCAGCGCTTAACCTGGATTCATCCTTTCCTGGACGGTAATGGCAGAGTTACAAGGTTATTTGCCTATGCATATATGAGAAAAGTGGGAATAGAATCACACGGTTTGTGGACTCTCTCCAGAGGCTTAGCCAGAACTGATGACTATAAACAAATGTTAGCTATTGCAGACAGTCCCAGAAAGGGAGATTATGACGGTAGAGGAAACTTATCGGAAGAGGGATTAGCAAAATTTTGTTCTTTCTTCTTTGAGACAGCCCATGATCAAATTACATTTATGAAAACATTATTGTCCTTAGATGGACTACTTGAGCGAATAAATGGGTATATAAATTTGCGTTCCCAAAACACTATTCCTAATGAGCCGGTATTGCGCCCGGAAGCAAGATTCATACTAATCGAAGTAATGATGCGTGGCGAAGTCCCAAGAGGGGAAGCACAAAGACTAACAGGTTTAGGTGAGCGAACCGCTCGCGATCTTACCAGCCAATTATTAGATGAAGAATTAGTGGTATCCGAATCTCACAGAAGCTCTTTGCGATTTAATATTCCCGCTAAAGTGGTGGGCTATTATTTCCCTGCTTTATATCCGGAGGGATCTATTTAAAAATCTTTATACCATCAAATTGATGCTTGTTGCAAAAGCTCCAGCTTGGCAACGCAGTCCGGCACCAAAGGTATCCCCCCGGAAGAAGTTCCGGCTTCCAGTCAGGAGAACCAGGTGACAAGCATTCATAAAATTATTTATTAAAATTTTCAGCCCTTAACCCAAACGTTTCAAGGTCTTTTAGACGCTTGAAGGTTTTACAGTTATCTGCACATTATAAACTACTCCGGCACGCTGAATTTGGATTCTTATGATTAAAGGATAAACAGGATTTTCTGATAACTGATATACTGCTCACTATTTACTGAAACAAACCCGCCCGCTCTAATCCTGATACTCTATTAGTGGAAACGTCCCTTAAACCCCAAAAATTTAATTAAACCCTTTCTTAAACCTCTAAAGTTTAATCCTTTCAAAAGAAAAATACGCTTAATGCCCACTTTTTTAGATTCTTTATCCCGGACATATACAGCTTAAAATCTGGAATTCAACATTCTCCCGAAAGGATGCCTTTAGCAATAATTCAACATTCCCAATCCCTACCCAAACAAATCCGCCCGCTCTACCAACCCCGGTTCATTATTCCGCACATTGCCTATGGCGGATGAATTACGTTTTTGAAGTTGGCATTTTCATCTTAAAAAAGCTTGTTCACTTTTCGCCTCCGTTCACGAATCATGAACAAGCATAATTTATGAACAACAAAAAAGCACAGCGAAAAACAGTGACATATTCTGACAGTACCGATGATATATTAGTATGGCCTATATGCCGCTTTTGAAATATTTCAAACTTCCGGCGTATAGTATATTAAATGACAGAATATGAATGAACATGAAAAAGCCATCTTTGAGGAACTGAAAGAAATCTTCGGCGCGATAGAAGAGGCCACAGATCCGGATGAGGAATTTGAACGATTCATGGCCGAAAGAAACCGGCTGGAATTGTTATATCGCTGGAACCTGGATGACTATGTGAAGCATTATGCCAAACTTAAAGCCTACGCTTTAGACGAGAAGTTGATTTCTGAGTTGGAATGGCTTATAGTCATCTCACTGGAATTTAATAAAGAAGTGTTCCTGGGGTCAGAGTTTTATAAGCAGTTCAAAGACCATAAAGTGGTACAAAGTGCTTTTCTGGAATATGAACGGGTTAAAATAGGTGTAAACATTTTAATTAACCATTTCACAAATTAACAGAGGTGCTAAATCAAGATTATGGACTACAACGATATCCAATCACTAAAAGATAATGGCTTCAGTGGGTTCAAGACTGTTCAGGAGCTTTGGTTAGATAGTACGGTTATACCTGCTGAGAGAGGTGTTTATCTGGTTCTGGATATAAATGAAAAGCTACCAGAGTTTTTATTTCCCGGTGTAGGTGGTTTCTTCAAAAACAGAGATCCTAATGTTACTGAAGATGTCCTAAAGAGTAAATGGATTGAAGATTCTCGGGTAGTTTATATCGGAAAAGCAGGAAGTTTAACAGGACAGGCAACTTTAAGATCCAGGTTACGCCAATATTTAAGATTCGGACAATCTAAGAAGGTTGGGCATTGGGGCGGCAGGTTAATCTGGCAGTTAGCACATTATGCTGATCTAATTTTCTGCTGGAAACCTACACCGGAACATGAACCAAGAACAGTTGAGGTACAACTGTTAGCTGATTATAAAAATCAGTTTGAGAGGCTGCCATTCGCTAACTTGACAAACTAAAAGGGGCTTAAAATGAAAAATTCAATTATCGTAAATAATATAACAGCAGTTGATACTGATACTTATAAGATCAGAATTACCAGAGATAACAAATTTCTATTTCCTGCTGAGCAACCGGGAAAACGCGTCATATATCCTGTTATATGCAGAATCAATCGGGAGAACTATAATGCGAAATATGTTATTGGCTCAAAAGACGGAAAGGAACGAAGTGGTATTCTAAATTTGGGTTCAGATGTGTATCAAACTGTACTTAGGATTAAGGAAGGCACACAATTAAAGATTGGTAGATCGAATGATGGCGTATATCTAATAAATAAAACCTAAACCAGATATCATGAAATATTGGATAACCACACAATGGCCAAATAGAAAAACATCACATGTTGATAAACCACACAATGGTATTTGGGTGGCCGATGATAAAAGAGACGTAATTGCTCCAATGAGTAAAGGGGATATAGTGTGGATATATGAAAGCTTAACTGGACGATCAATTGTTAAAGAAAAAGCAAATGAAGAAAAGCAAATTATCAAACATCACAGAGGTCGGGGAGGAATAGTTACCTTAGTTGAAGTGACAGAAGAAGCTGAGGAAGATCTTGATTCTGAAACTGAAACTTATACTGATGGCAGTAAACTTTGGTGGCGATGGCATGCAGAAACAAAAATTGTCAATTCTGCAGGTTTTGTTCCACGCCTAATGCTTAATAATATCTTAGGTTTTAAAGATAATTATTCGTTAAGAGGCTTTGGTACACGCAAATCGGGTTTAAAAGAAATCTCAACTGAGGAGCATGAGGAGATTTTAAATTTTTATTTAAATCATCACACAGATAAAGACTCTACAAAACTTTCAAGAAAGCCTTTGACAAGAAAAGGAGGTGAAGGGCCTATTCATAAAGCTCTGAAACTAGCTATTGCTGCAAATCCTTCTGAAATGTTAGGTGAAACAAATCTCTCCTTAGTTAAAATAGAATATGCTTTCGAAGATACCGGTGACAGGATAGATGTATTACTCAAAGATAGGTATGGTAGATATGTTGCTGTTGAAGTAGAGCCTGAATGTCCTTCTACTCATCAAGCAGGCCCTCTCCAATGCATGAAATATCGAGCTCTTTTATCATATCGATTAGATAGGGAAGTGGAAGAAGTCAGGATGTTTTTAGTAGCTCATGATATTTCAGAAGAAGTTAAAAGTAAAGCAAGTAAATACGGAATAGAATGTTTCAAAGTGCCAGTATCTAAGGTTCAACCTCTGAGTAAAGCAATATAAATTTTAATGAAAGTCTCTGATTTTTTTACGATTATCTTTCTGGGAATTTAGAATTAAATTGGAGTAAAGGGTATATGTCACAAAGAGAACTTCTCAAAGAGCTTTCCACGAATTACAGTGAGGAAAAACTATTACAGTTTTTGAGAAATGCCAGTTTTGATTTTAAGCCTGAAGCCGAAGATTTAACTAAAGAAGTTGAACCCGATCCGGAGTTTATCCGGGGTGTTCGGAAAATTGGTGAGATTACATTTGATGATAGAAGGCGTCTTGTGGTGGTATCTTCTTTACTCACTGGTAAAATAACCGACAAAACGAGCAAGAAAAAGCAATTTGATATTGGGTGGAAATGAACATCAAAAGCAGGGGGATTTCACTACCGCTCAAATTCGGGAACTGGTGAAGTTGCTTAGTAATGTCACCGTTTGTGATCCTGCCGCCGGTTCGGGCGCATTCGAAGTGGGGATGCTTCATGTACTTCATGATGTGTTGGATAATTTATATCACCGGCCCAATGCTCCTAAGGAGTTACCTGAATGGGATGATTTTGAGCAAAAGAAATCCATTATCGCACAATCCTTATATGGAGTGGAAGTGAAAGAATGGGCGGTATGGATTAACCAGCTCCGCCTATGGCTAACGCTTTTTATTGATATGCCGGATGCATATAAAGAATCACTCACTCCGTTGTTACCGAGCCTTAATTTTAAAGTCCGTCAGGGTGATTCGCTCGTGCAACGCATTGGCAACAAACTATTTCCTGTGCAAGGGCATGCTCATCTTTCCACAGCTATAAAGCGAAAGATTACAGAGCTAAGAAAAGCCAAATCTGATTTCTTTTATAATAAAAGTGGTTCTTATAACCAACTTCTGGAAATGGAAAACCGGATATTCCGGGACATTTACCCTCGTCCCGGTGCTCTGCTACGGGATGCCCAATTGAGGCTCCGCCTCAAACTAATTTTTTTGATATATTCATATAAAATTGCATCAAAATTATTTGATCCACCTTTATGCACAAACATCGCATCATACTAAAGAATTTTAACCTGGAGAACGGAAAAATTTCCTTTTCCAAGCTCCGGGAGCTGCAAGATAAATTAACGGCTTTGGCTGAAGGTGCGGTTTTGAATTTGATAGAGGGTAGGAGTAAACCCGGCCGCGGGAAAAAACCTACATGGTTACGAGAAGTGATAGATTTTCAGATTTCTGGGTTAAATTCTGGTTCTACAATTTTGGAAATTGAAGCTCCTGAAATTGCTCAGGTTTACCATGGCAAACAGTTTGCTATTTTTGATGAACCTGAAGCTGAGAGATTATTAAGTGAAAGTGCCTTTGGCTTGGCGAGTTATGTATATGACAAAGCAATTAGTCAGCCAGAATCTTCCGGGATGTTAGATAAGTATGTACTTCAAAAAATCATGGCTTTCAATAAACTACTGGACAATGATAATTCTGAAATCAGCCTGATTTCAAATGGGCAGAGTCAAATAAAGTCGGTCTCAATCAAGAAAAAAACACTTGAGAGAGTGTTAATTACAGTGTAAAAACACCCATCACCGGTACACTTGATGTGATGAGACACAAGAAGGAGCAGATGGAAATCGTAACAACCGGAGGCCAACGGATACGCGCGTATCCCAGTAATAACCTGAACATCAAAAATCTGAAGAATTTCTTTGGAGAAAAAGTAAAAGTTACGGGCTTGGCTCATTTCAAAACTGATGGCAATTTAAAATATCTTGAGATTTTGGATATTCAGGGTGCAAACACTGAAGAGCAATCTGTAGAGGAATTGACTCTTCCTGTTTTTGAGGATATTGATTTAAACCGATTGGCCAAAGAACAAGAATGGCAGGGATTTGATGAAGGGAAATTCAAGCAAACCATAAAAGAATTGAAGGTGGAAGAATCTCCCGAAGAACTGCTTGAAATGCTCAAGGAATAATTTCGGGAATGAATTACCTGTTAGATACAAATATCCTTGTTTACTATATAACGAAACCCGAGAAGTTATTTGAATTCGAAAAGCAGTATCAGCCCTTTAGTAAATAAAAATGTAGCACTCATTTCGATTGTAACTGAAGCAGAAATGAAATCTATAGCTATACAAAGGGGCTGGGGCGTAAAGAAAATAAAACAGCTGGACAAATTGCTTGGACAATTTTTAAAAGTTCCTGTACAGTCCGAGCGACAAGTTGAGGTTTATGCAGAGATTGATGCCTACAGCAAGCACAAAGATCCGGTAAGGAATTATCCTAAAGGTTATTCTTCTATAAAAGTTGGAAAAAATGATCTTTGGATAGCTGCGACGGCTCATATAACAAACTCCAAGCTAGTTTCTACAGATGGAGATTTTGATCATTTAGATGGAGTATTTGTGGACTTGATAAAACCAAAGATATAAAGCATGTCAGACATCAAACTATTCCAAATCCAAGGCTACCAAGTTACTGAGCTAACCGGCTCGGCAGCTAAGATTGAGAAATCACTGCAATCTCAAATTGAGTCTAATCTGGATACTTATCTTGGAGTACGGTTTTTAGCTACGGAGTATTCAACAGGAACTAATCACGGCGGTAGAATTGATACTTTGGGCATCGATGAAAATGGAAGTCCGGTTATCATTGAATACAAGCGGGCTTTGAATGAAAATGTAATCAACCAAGGCTTGTTTTACCTGGATTGGTTATTCGATCATAAAGCAGAGTTTGAGCTGTTGGTATTAAAGACTCTAAGTAAAGAAGATTCTGAAAGTATCGATTGGAATAACCCAAGACTGCTTTGCATTGCCGGTGATTTCACTAAGTATGATGAGCATGCTGTAAAGCAGATGAATCGGAATATTGAACTTATTCGGTACCGCAAATTTGGGGAAGATCTTCTGCTTTTGGAGTTGGTCAATGTTGCGGAGGCCAAAAATAGTAGTTCAAGTCAGCTTTCATCAGGCAATATCAAATCTAAACAAGAGTATAAAACGGTTTCTGATCATTTGGAATCTGCTAATCAGGAACTTACCGACCTTTATCATGCCCTCCGTGATTATATGTTGAATCTTGGCGATGATGTGCAGGAGAAAACCCTTAAATATTACTTTGCTTACAAGCGTATTAAAAATTTTGCGTGCGTGGAAATATATGCCCAAAGCAACAAGCTTCAGGTTTTTTTAAAACTAAATCCGGATGGAATGAAGCTTGAGGAAGGATTTAGCAGAGACGTGCGTAAAATTGGCCATTTTGGGACCGGTGATCTGGAGATAACCATTCGAAATAAAGAGGATCTTGAAAAAGCAGAGCCGTTGATTTTGAAGAGTTATGAGGGAAGTTAAACAATGAAATTCTACATCGGAGTCACAGATGATAACTGGTTTCACTTCCTGGCGGGTCAGCAGCCGGATGAGGTGAATTTCTGGCGGCCGAGGGACAAGTCGAATTTCAGAGTGATAGAAGAAGGCGCTCCATTTCTGTTCAAGCTTCATAGCCCCAATAATTATATAGTCGGTGGTGGTTTTTTTGTAAAGCATCTTTTCCTTCCTCTGTCTCTGGCGTGGGATGCTTTTGGTATCAAGAACGGAGCCTTGAGCTATGATGAGTTCTTCCAAAGCATCATGAATTACAATGAAAGCGGGGAAGTAAACCCTTCTATTGGCTGTACTATTTTAACCGAACCATTTTTCTTTCCCCGTGAAGAGTGGATTCCCATTCCCGAAAACTGGAGCAGTAATATTGTGAAGGGTAAATCCTATTCTACCCAAGAACTCATTGGAGCTAATGTATGGCAACAGGTTCAGGAACGACTTGGTGATTTGGAAAAACGGGAAGGAGAGCTTGTCATTCAGGAGCCGGATGTCCGTTATGGAAAGACGATTGAAATTAGGTCTCGTATTGGTCAGGGAGCTTTTCGGGCAATGGTAACCACCGCCTATAATCGTCGGTGTGCCATCACCAATGAGAAAACGCTGCCGGTACTGGAAGCGGCACATATCAAACCGTATGCAAAAGCAGGTCCTAATAAAATCAATAATGGTTTACTCCTGCGCTCAGACATGCATATTCTGTTTGATAAAGGCTACATCACCTTCACCAATGATCACAAAATGGAGATCAGTTCCAAAATCCGTGAAGAGTATGAAAACGGTAGAGAGTACTATGCCTATCACGGCAAGGAACTAAGAAACCTGCCTGAGGAATTAATTGAACGTCCTTCGGCGGAGTTTGTGAAGTGGCATCAGGAAGAGGTTTACCGGGGATGATTTTGAATAACCGATGCAAACTCCTCCGAAAACCTGAATATTGACAGAATTATGGGTGCTGAAAATTAACTTAGCACGTATTGGAGCACCCACATCGACAAGTCCACGGATGTTGAGTTCAGCATCGTGATTTTCAGATCAGAGATGGGCTGGAGAAACATCTTTCTATACTTAAAAGAGAAGGACAAATAAACATCTTGCACTACCGGAAATTATTGGCGGGGGGATGAATTTGAGAATGAGATAGATGAATATCTACTGAGTTCGAAAATTATTCTACTTTTAGTCAGCCACAATTTCCTGGCCTCCGATTATTGCTATGATATTGAAATGACAACCGCTTTAGAACTCATGAGAATAAGAAAATCCTTAGTCAATTAGGCTGGAATAAGATTTACTTAATAATATCCAGAAGGGCATCAAAAGCATAAACTTTATTGCGTTGATGTCCGGTAATTTCACGGATAATACCTTGTGCCGCAAATTTATCAATAAGGTTATACATGGTCTGGGTACTCGGCTGATCCATTTTTTGCAAAATATCTTTAGAGGAAATAATTGGGCGTTCAAATAACAGGTCCAAAAACAGTTGCGCATATTGTGAATTCATTTTTACACTATCTTCCTTCACCCGGCCATATAACTCATACATACTTCTAATTTTATTCTGCATTTGGACGGCAGTCTCCTTTACCGCAATCAGGAAAAACCTGATCCAAGATTCCCAATCTTGTTCCCGATCCACCAGTCGCAGTGCATCATAGTACTCAGAGCGATGCTGTTCAAAATATTCACTAATGTAGAAGTAAGGATAATTTATTATTTCCTGCTCGTACATAATGATAGGAATCATTAATCTCCCTACTCTGCCATTTCCATCCATAAAAGGGTGAATGGCTTCAAACTGATAATGAGAAATAGCTACTTTAATTAACAGGTCAACATCCGATTCATGAACAAATTCTACCCAATTTTTCATCAATTCAGTTATTTCATCCGGCTTGGGAGGTACATATGCTGCCTCATCTACTTTACTTCCCGGTTTACCCAAATGAACAGTAGTTCTTCTAAAATTTCCGGGATCTTTTTCTTTTCCCCTAACCGACGAAAGTAAAGTAAAATGGAGTGTTTTGATCAAATTTTCGCCGGAAGGTTTATTCTTGAGATATTCTACCGATTCATAAATTGCTTGACGGTAATTTAAGACTTCCAGTATATCAGGGTTTTCCACTTTCCTATCTGCTGCTTCATATCTCAGTACTTCTTCTACGGTGGTTTGTGTTCCTTCAATTTTAGAACTGGCCACCGCTTCCTTATTCAAAAGCGGTCCTACTATCAGGTTGGGATTAATCACATCCCTATACATTCTTCCTTTTAATTCTCCAATAGCATGATACGCGTCCGTAATCAACTTTAACGGAGGCTGGATATCCTTCTTAGGTGGCAGTAGAGAAAGTTTGTGGTATTTAATTCCAGCCATATTCTAATAGATTGGATTACAGAATTTATTATTCTAAGATAATGCGTTTTATTAGAATAAAGAAATCTATATTCTAATGAACTGTAATAAAGCTACGCCATTAACTTCCTCTTCATTTCTTCTATCAGCCTCTAATTCAGGTACATAAATTCTTTACTACTTGGATAATTATAAGTGGTAACGAAGAGTTCTAGTAGTTGGTTGAGTGAAGGGGGCATTTGAATGAAGTTTATAATGATTTTGGTAACTTATTTTGTGATGACTTCAACATATAGCATCGTCCTTCAATCACAAATCCATCCAATTTGTGCTCTAGAGTATAAGCAGAGAGATCAGAAATATTGTTTACAAAGCCCTTCCCTTTAAAATTCAAAGAGGTATTACATAGGACGCCAAAACCGGTACGCTTTTTAAAGGCAACGAGTAATTCAAATAAGTGATTGTTAGTCTCAGAAGAAACCGCTTGGATTCGTGCGGTTCTATTAACATGCCTCACTGCAGCAAGAGCATCTGTTGAAACAAGTTTTGTATAGAGCATAAATGGACTAGTGTCAAGTCAACATTTCAGAAATCATTTCGTAGTTCGTTTCGTACTTATCAAATAATGATGCATCAAATGAATCATCAGCGATGAATTAAGGAACGTGAAAGAGCACCGCTATCCATTTTCTGTTTATTGCTAAATCCGATAGCGCTTGGAAATGCATATCCATCTTTCGGCTCATTTTGGTCTTTATACCATTGCTTTAAAACAGGCTGTAATTCTTTTCTAATTGGGATGGTTCTGTCTTTTCCGGATTTGGTATTGGCCCCTTCTGAATTAACTACTCTAATATATCCCTCATCTAAATCTACATTAGTCCACGTGAGATTTACAGCTTCTTTTGCCCGAAGCCCACAATAGTACACCATGGAGATCATTGGCTTAAACCAAAGCCGCATTTGCTGAGGTTGTCCTACTCCGCTAAAGCTTCGAGGA
>JBBDNN010000001.1:0-33458 GCA_040877545.1 Balneolaceae bacterium | reverse complement strand
CTTCGGGGCGGATTAATCACGAAAGCAGACGCTTATTCATCCATGCAATTCCAGATCCAGTTTTAAAATACTTCTCCAGTTTTATGGCTGTTTCTTGTCCACTCCGCTAAAGCTTCGAGGACTTCGGGGCGGATTAATCACGAAAGCAGACGCTTATTCATCCATGCAATTCCAGAACCAGTTTTAAAATACTTCTCCAGTTTTATGGCTGTTTCTTCATCCTCTACAGCTACAAAACTTTTTAACTCAAAAGGCAGGTAAGGTTTAGTAGCCAAACTTTCACCGGCATTATGCTGTTTTAATCTCGATTTCAAATTCCCGGTGTACCCCACATATCGCCATTCTTTTACTTTACTTTTTAAAATATACACATACCACATACGAATGATTTTTGTTAGAAAAGGAAGGGCTAAATAATAAAAAATCAGAAAAGAAGCTTACACTAATAAACTTAGAATCCACTTATAGTCAAGGAAGAACTAGAGCCTACATTCCGCAGCTTTAGCAAGGAGTACCAAGAGCCCGCTCTTCGTAGCTTTAGCGAAGAAGAAAAGAAGTCTACACTAATAAACTTAGAGTCCGCTTATAGTCAGAAAGAAGAACTAGAGCCTACATTCCGCAGCTTTAGCAAGGAGTACCAAGAGCCCGCTCTTCGTAGCTTTAGCGAAGAAGAGTGGGCCCGGAGGGACTTGAACCCCCGACCAATCGATTATGAGTCGACTGCTCTAACCAACTGAGCTACGGGCCCTCTTTTCTTTACTTTACATTGGCTTTGGAAAGGCTGCAAAGTTAAGGGGTTTTGTATCTATTTGAAAGAAATAATTGCAGAATGAGGAGCTTAATTTGTTCAGATTTTAATGTCATCAATAGCAGATGGCAATGCAGCTTGGGGATTTCTGTGTAAGGGAAAAATATTTCCAGAGCCAAAAAATAATTTTTTTACCAAAGCGGCATTCTTAAATAAACTTGTTTGGCAAAAAAGAGATTTTAGTTGAAAAATAACCGCAGCTGTGAAATTTCTTTTTATTCTTAAACTTAGCTTAGCCATTTCGCTCACTAAATCTTATATTTTCCACCTACTTAAAATCCCAAAAAAAACAATAAAAAAGGGAAAATAGATATGTCACTTGGAATTAAGAGCATCGAAGAACTTTTGGGGGATGAAGCCTCCGATTTGCTAAGCCACAAATGTGAAACCATTAGCAAAGACCGTCTCATCAAACCATCACCATCTTATGTTGATGAGGTGTGGTATCACTCCGACCGTAACAACAGGGTACTCCAAAACCTGCAAAGATTATTGAATAACGGCCGTTTAGGAGGCACAGGTTTTCTTTCCATATTACCGGTAGATCAGGGAATTGAGCATTCTGCCGGCGCTTCTTTTGCTAAAAATCCTGATTATTTTGATCCCGAGAATATTGTAAAGCTTGCTATTGAAGCCGGTTGTAATGCAGTGGCATCTACTTTTGGAGCCCTGGCATCTGTGTCTCGAAAATACGCTCATAAAATTCCATTCATAGTAAAGATCAACCATAACGAGTTGTTGACTTACCCAAATAGTTATGATCAAATTATGTTTGGCAGTATTGATCAGGCTTACGATATGGGAGCGGCCGCGGTAGGAGCTACTATATATTTTGGTTCGGAAGAGTCAAACCGGCAGATTAAAGAAGTTGCCCAGGCATTTGATTATGCCCATCAACTGGGAATGGCAACAATATTATGGTGCTATACCCGCAACAACGCTTTTAAAGTAGGTGGTGTGGATTATCATTCCTCAGCCGATTTAACGGGGCAGGCCAATCACCTTGGTACCACTATGGGGGCAGATATCATCAAACAAAAACAGCCTACCAACAATGGTGGATATAAGGCATTGAATTCCGGGGATTCAAGCTATGGAAAATTGGATGAGCGAATTTATTCGGAACTTACCAGCGACAATCCCATCGATCTCACTCGTTACCAGGTTGCAAATTGCTTTATGGGCCGTGCAGGACTTATTAATTCCGGCGGTGCTTCCGGGGACAATGATTTTGCCGATGCGGTTAAAACAGCTATTATTAATAAGCGAGCAGGGGGAATGGGCCTTATAAGCGGAAGGAAATCTTTCCAACGCCCTTTGGCTGAGGGGGTAAAACTCCTGAATATGATTCAGGATATATACCTCAACGACGAAATTACTCTTGCTTAATTGCATGAAATCTAAAAAGCCTTACCGGGAAACCTGTAAGGCTTTTTTATATATCGCCTTCCTTTAAAAAATGAATTTTTGAGCACTGATACTGTAAATATAGATTCTACCCATTCCTTTTTTTCAACTAGGTATTTGGTTATTTCTATAGTTCTTAGCCTTGCCACGATGGGCGCAGTTATCTATTATACCTATACGCCTGGAGTGCTTGAACACCTGGCTCCTAAAAGACTGCCCGGCCTGGCGGTAGCTCTTATGGTTACCTTTTTAAGAGTCTGGTTTTCGGCTGCAAAAATCCGGTTTCTTGCAGAAAAGAAGTTGGAATGGATGGCTTCCATACGAATTGTATTGGCCTGGGATTTTACTTCAGCTGTCACACCTTCAGCTATCGGGGGAGCACCACTGGCAACCTACGCTATGAATAAAGAAGGACTGAAGCTCGGGGATGCTGGCGCTATCGTTCTGTATGGAGTGTTACTCGATCAAATCTGGTTTGCAATCGCTATTCCCATCCTTTTGATCTTCGGTATTTTTTATGAAGTGGTGCCGCCCGAAATAGGCTTGGTTGGGGATTTGTCTATGGCTCTCCTGTACCTGGGTTTGTTATCTTATGCAGGATTGCTGGCTTACGGAGTTCTGGTAAATCCAGCTGCAATAAAGAAGGTGGTAAAAATTGTTTTCAAGCTTCCTATTCTCAGAAAACATAGTAAAAAGATTGAAGTAGAAGCCGAAAACCTGGAACAGTATGCACATCAGTTAAGAAAGAAACCGCTGAGTTTTTTATTTAAAGCATTTTTTCTTTCCACCATGTCCTGGTTGCTTAGAATTGCCCTTGCCACTATCGTTGTATTAAGTTTACTTCCGGCACCAGAAATATTATCTATTCTCAGAAGCCTCGCCATGAACCTGGCATTTTTAGTAGTTCCGACTCCGGGTGGCAGCGGGGGGGTTGAAGGATTGTTTGTGGTATTCCAGGGGCCGCTGATTGCCCGTGAAGGTTTTATTGGTTTAGCGGTTTTCTTGTGGCGCATTATCAGTTACTACATAACAATCGGCCTGGGGATGATGGCAACTACATGGTATGTAAATCAGGAAGTGGTTGAAACCCAGATAACCGAATAATCATGGCTAAAACAAAAATTCAGTTTGAATGTTCCAACTGTGGGTACCTTTCACCCAAATGGAATGGCAGCTGTCCTTCCTGTGAAAAATGGAATACCTTTTCCGAGAAGACTATTCAGCCGGCTTCATCAAACCATAAAGCAAAAGTTAAAGGACTTGAAGCTTCTGGAAAGCCACGAAAATTATCTGCTGTAGAAACATCAGAGAAAAGCAGGTTTAAAAGTAATATCTCTGAATTTGACCGGGTTTTGGGCGGAGGATTTTTACCCGGTTCTTACGTACTGATCGGGGGCGAACCGGGAGTGGGGAAAAGTACCCTTACACTTCAGATCGCAAAATCTAATCCCGGTTTAAAGATCCTGTATTGTGCCGGGGAAGAATCCGCAGGACAGATAAAACAGCGGGCTCTTCGGCTGGGGGTGAAATCAGATAATCTGCTGGTATACAACGAGACGCAGATCGATATGATCATTGAGCAGGCACAGGCAGAAGTGCCGGATTTGTTGATTGTAGACTCCATCCAAACCGTTTACCGTACCGAATTAAGCAGTATGCCGGGAAGTATTCAGCAGGTGAAAGAATGCTCAGCGCTGCTTCAGCAATTGGCTAAAAAGAAAAATATAACCACGCTCATAATTGGTCATGTTACCAAGGAAGGGGATATCGCCGGCCCCCGGGTTTTGGAACACATGGTGGATACCGTGTTGCAATTCGAAGGAGATAAACAATACACCTATCGATTGCTGAGAAGCCTGAAAAACCGTTTTGGAGCCGCCCAGGAAGTGGGGGTTTTTGAAATGAAATCGGATGGACTTTTTGAAGTATCCAATCCTTCAGAGCTGTTTATATCTGATAAAACATCAGGAGTAAGCGGGAACGCTGTAGTATGCACGATGGAAGGAACCCGGCCTTTATTGATTGAAGTTCAGGCGCTCGTTACTCCAACATCGTACGGCTCACCGCAACGCACAGCCAACGGCTTCGACCGTAACCGCCTTACCTTGCTGCTTGCCGTCCTGGAAAAACGAGCCGGCCACAATTTTTCTAATCATGATGTATACCTGAACATTGCCGGTGGATTCAGGCTCAACGATCCCGCCGGAGATTTGGGAGTAATCTGTGCACTGGTTTCAAACCTGCTTGATAAGTCAATCGTGCCGAATATGGCTTTTATTGGGGAGGTGGGTTTAGGAGGGGAGATTCGGACGGTTCCGCATCTCGAGCAACGGCAAAATGAAGCGAAAAAACTGGGTTACAAGAAGGTAGTATTACCAGCGGGTAAAAACAGGGAGGGGGTCAGTCATATTAGTATGGCCATAAAAAGAGCCCTCGGGTAAAACCGGAGGGCTTGGCAAAATCGTTGTGTTAAATACGATTTAGTAGTTTTCGCGCTGACGTCGACGCTGTTCGCGTTTCGCTTTTTTCAAAGCTTCTCGTCGCTCTAATGATGGTTTTGTAAACTGTTGACGCTCCTTGTATTCATTAAGAACACGTGAACGCGTAATTAGTTTTTTAAAACGGTTTATTGCGCGGTCTACACTTTCGTTGTCTTTTACTTCAACTCCTAACATGAAGTATCACTTCCTTTCGTTAAATTTATTTTCCCATTATTGGGAGCCTTTAATATAAGAATAGCTTTGTAGAATTCTAAGCCTAATTCAAAAATGATTTTAGATCGAAAAATCCACTCCAATGAAAATTATCTATCGAAGGTTTTTTATATAGATTCTCCCAGAATTAAATCAGCGATTATCCCGTAATATCCGCTCCATCCCGTTCCACTCAGATGTTGGAATTAACCACCAACTCCTTCGGTATTTCAGAACCCAATACGCCAACTCCAAATAACGCAAAATCATATCTGGCGGGATCTTCAGGGTCCAGCAATTTCAGTTTCTCACTAAGCTCCAGCACTGCTTTCCAATCGTTTTGATGACGTGATAATAATCCCAGTTTTCGAGCTTGCCGGGCAACGTGCACATCGAGCGGAATTTTGAGATCCGCAGGATTGATAAAGTGCATTATTCCCAAATCAACCGGACTGTTTTTTCGAATGCACCACCTTAAATACATGTACAACCGTTTTGCAGAACTGTTCTTGGAAGGATTGGAAATATGCTTTCTTGTGCGTGGTGGAGCCTCGGGATGAAAAGAGAAAAACTGCTCATGAAAAACAGTTATCAGTTCTTTGTGGGTTGATTGAGCCTGAGCATGACAATCAGCCCAAAAAGCTTCAAAGCTGTGGTATTTTAAAAGAATGGTTTGAAGGGTTTTGATTAGCCAGTACATATCTACAGGTTTAAATGTACGGTGCTTGAATCCCTCCAAAACCTGCGCATTATTTTCCGAAAAGTTGCCAATGAATTCCGAGGGTTTATAGCTCATTCGCTTAAGCAGGTCTTCAATTTTGGCATTCACAATATCACGCCGTCCCCAAGCCATTATTGCGGCAAAAAATCCAGCCAGTTCCTGATCTTTTTTTTCTTCAAAAGCGTGCATAAACTGAATAGGATCACGATCTATAAAATCCGAAACTTCAATTTCAGCTGCCAGTTCATCCAGGTAGGGTTTGAGTTGCAGGAGTTTCTTTTGGGTGAGGGTTTGGATTTTTTTCTTCGGCAATTTCCTGCTGGTTTTTCTGAAAGATAAAGAAGAAATACTCCAAATAATTTTATCATAAAAAAATTGTTGAGTTACAGAAGAAGTAATACTTTATGGCAAACAAAATGTGGGGTTTTTTGACAAGCTCTCTTAAACTAAATGTTTTTAAATGTTCTCTAAAGCCCAAATATTTACTGCTGTTTTTCTGCTTGTTTCAATGATGGGGTGTACCAGTCAGAATGAACCGGAACTTTCTGTGGAATTTACACACGAAATAATTACAGATGATTTAGAAATTCCATGGCAGATGGATTTTGCCGCTGATGGCAGAATTTTTATTACTGAACGAAATGGATATGTGCGGGTGGTTGAGGATGGGCAACTTTTAGAAGAACCTTGGTTTGATTTTACCAATTACCTGGAACAACAAGGGGAAGCTTTTGCAAATGGCGCCGGTGTACAGGGAATAGCTTTAGACTCTGATTTCGCGAATAATGGCTACGTATATGTAGGATATGCATACGCAGCTGAAGATCAGCCTTATGATTTGAACAAACTTGTAAGGCTAAAAGAAGACCCTAACCAAAAAAAGGGCATTATAGACACAGTTCTTCTTGATAAGATTGAAGGTTTGTCCCTGCATAATGCCGCCCAGATAAAGTTTGGGCCGGATAATAAAATCTACTGGTCTGTTGGAGATCAGTTTGTTCCTGAACTTGCCCAGGATTTGGAAAATGAATCAGGAAGTATTCTAAGGCTTAATATCGATGGAAGTATACCGGATGATAATCCTTTTGCCGATTCCTATATATATTCCTACGGGCACAGAAATCCTCAGGGATTTGACTGGTATAAAAAAACAGGTATCATGATGGCTACTGAACATGGGCCTTCTTCAAATCAAGGGTGCTGCCATGATGAGATCAATATAATAGAAGCTGGCAAAAATTATGGCTGGCCGGAAATTCGCGGTGATGAGACAGCACCTGAAATGCAAAAGCCATTATTGCACAGTGGTGTAGGTGAACCCAGTCATGATTACACCTGGGCTCCGTCAGGTGCGAGCTTTATACAATCCGGACCATGGGACGGTTCTTTTCTTTTTGGAGGATTGCGTAGTCAATGTTTGTGGTTGTTAGAGTTAAATGAGAGTTCTGAAGTTGAAGAATTAACCTGCATTTTAGATCATGTTTATCATCGCACTCGTTCCGTAGCACAAAACCCATATAATGGAGCGATATATCTTCTTACAAGTAATTTAGATCGTATCAATCATCCTTATGGAAAAGATGTGCTGGTAAAACTTGATGTTTTTTATGTTGATGCAGAAGCAGACTGATTCTCTACTATTATATTTAGATACCCTGCCTCAACAGGAATTTGGCCACTGCAGCAACTACTAAAGAATGATGTACCCGTCCATCAGCTACCATGGCCAGGAAATCGGGAAGGGGTATTACATGCACATTAATCCGCTCGTTTCCATCCAGCTCTTGCTCCTTCACTTTCCGGCAGTTTGTAGTTAAATAAAAATGAGTGTTGTTGGTAAGAAAAGCCGGGTTGGAACTTACCAGCCCCAGGCTTTCCCAGTCCCCTCCGGCGAAACCGGTTTCTTCCAGGAGTTCCCGTTTAGCTGTTTCTTGCGGCTCTTCGCCTTCATCAATCATACCTCCGGGAAGCTCCAAAGTAGGCTGTTCAATGCCGTAACGAAATTGCTCTACAAGAATAATCTCATTTTTTGGGGTGAGGGGGATTACATTAATCCAGTCAGGGGCTTCAATAATGGAAAATGTGGCGGAGTGGTTTTCGGATTCTATTTTCATATCACGCCGTAAAAGTTTGAAGATTTTCGTGGTATATTCCAACCGCTCATCCGTGGTGACCCACGGCTCAATACTAAACTTAAATTTTTTGTTACTCATTATGTCAGATACGCTCAAATTAGTTAAAGATCAATTTTCTACGGAGGCAGAATTTAAAAAAGCTATTGGTAAAGCGTGCGACCTGATGGAGAAAATTTATGCGGACGGGAAATATCCCAAGTTAATCGTAGAGCGGTCGTGGTCGAAACATAATCCTGTAATTGACGGGGAACTTGCCCAGCCCAAAGCGTATCGCTGGTATTTAAAAAGAGAAATAGAACGGCTTTTAAATTATGGGGCTACCATTACAGTAAAACCTTCACGGGAAGTGCTCCCGCTGATAGACCCGGAGTTATTTACAAATTTAGATGAGAACGACTGGGACATCACACAAAAAAAATTATTCCTTTTTCGGGCAGAGCGCATAGATATTTCGCTGGAGCGGCTTCATCATTACACCGGCACACCCGCAGAAGATTTTCAGCGGTACATTCTTTTCACAAATTATGATATGCATGTTGATGTGTTCCTTAACAAATTTCCCGACTGCATAAAACCGGCAAAAGCTGGAGTGCAGATGCCGGCTTACCATCACAAAATGGAAAACAACACCGGCCTGACGCTTATTAACATCGGAGTAGGCCCATCAAACGCAAAAACAATAACCGATCATGTGGGCGTGCTGCGGTCGGACGCCATGATTATGGTAGGACATTGCGGCGGATTGCGTAATCACCAGGATATTGGTGATTTTGTATTAGCCAATGGGTATATGCGTTCCGATAAAGTGCTGGACGATTTGTTCCCCATCGGAATCCCGGTATCCCCAAATTATATTCTGAACCGCTACCTGCAGGAAGTGCTGGATGTAAATAGCCTGAATCACCGGATTGGAACAGTGTACACAACGGCAAACCGGAATTGGGAGTTTTCCAAGATGCGCACGGTGGAGGAAATACATCACAGCAGAAGTGTAGCCATCGATATGGAATCTTCTACAGTAGCTACCAATGGTTTCCGCTATCGAATTCCCCACGCCACACTTTTATGTGTGAGTGATAAACCTCTTCACGGAAAACCCAAACTCTCCGCCTCCGCACAAGCTTTCTATCAAAACTCTAAAGAGCTGCACCTGGAAATTGTGATTGATGCATTGCAAATGGTGAAAGATAATTATCCGGAAGGACTTCCAAATTCCAGCATTCGTGCCTTTAACGAGCCTTTAATGGGCGGCGGCGATGGGGGGTGAGATGGGAACATCGAATAAGGAACTTCGAACGTCGAATAAGGAACTTCGAATTTAAAATAATTTTTAGGCAGAAAATTCTTTAAAGAATATTTATTGTTTATCAATAAATAAGTATTGCTATTCAGGAATTAATTACTTTCTTTTTAGAGAATTAAAAATCATGCTGCAATATGAAACTCAAAAAAGATTGGTCGCTTGCTTATTTTATTTATTATATATGTTGGCTGAGTTATTGGTTAATTGGAATCTCATTTATCTCTGCAATAATGATGTCGGGAATTTTTTTTTCAAGCGGGACTTTTATGGTTTTAAATGTTCCTGTTACCATTCAATCAGAGCAGTTTTCGGGATATGATGATTTGGAGGAAGGTGGTTTAACAGTAAATATTCCAACGAAATCTAAAGCTCTGGTCTCTGTAAAAACAGATTCAGCAAATTATAACCTTGGAATATTATCATTATATGCCATCAAATTTATGGATGGTTTGGTAGCTTTTCTTGGCTTCTATTTCCTAAGCCGGGTGTTCAAAAAAGTTGCTGAGAATGATCCATTTCACTTTAAAAACGCAACCTACCTCTTTGCTCTTGGCTGGACAATGTTCGCTGTCAGTATTATTAGCATTATATTGATGTTAGTACCCGCTCCATTATTGAGTAATCTTAGCGAATCATCAGAATATCATATCGCCAATCTGAATTTGCATGGAGATTTTTATCTGATTGGAGGGATTCTGGTCGTCGTTCTGAGTTATGTGTTTAAAGAAGGTGCACGTATCCATGAAGAACAAAAACTGACGGTATAGCATGGCCATTATAGTAAACCTTGATGTAATGCTGGCAAAACGAAAAATGAGCCTCACCGAACTTTCCGAGAGGGTGGATATCACCATGTCTAATTTATCCATCTTAAAAACCGGGAAAGCCAAAGCTATTCGCTTCTCCACGCTCGAAGCCATTTGCGAAGCTCTTGACTGCCAGCCCGGCGACATCCTGGAGTTTTCAAAAACCTGATTATTTTTTCTAAAAGGAGTGTTCCTTAGCTTTCTTCTATGCTTTTGTGGCTAAAAATTCATCTATATAAAAAAATTTTGTAAGGAATGTCTTTTAAATCGCTCTAACGAAGCAAAAGAAAAGAAACAAAACAAAATTAAAATGCCACACCAAGAATCTTTCTCTGTTGAACATTTCCATAGCAGGTCTGTTAAAGATATGCAGCCTGATGAACAACCCCGCGAAAAACTGATACGTTATGGCGCTGAAGCTTTATCAGATGCAGAATTACTCGCCATTCTTTTAAGAACCGGAACCAAAAAACTGAATGTCATTGATACCTCGAAAGCGCTGCTCAGTCAGTTTGATGGACTACATAACCTGGTCCGAAAAGACTGGCAGTCGCTAAAGGTAATCCCCGGCATCGCCAAAGTAAAAGCCATAACCCTCGAGGCATCTTTTGAACTGGCACGGCGAATCCAGGTCGCCGGTTTGGGAGAAGAAATTCAAATCACTGATCCGGAACTCGTTAATTCTTATTTCGGTCCAAAACTTCGGCATCTCACCAAAGAAACATTCATTGTGGCATTTCTAAATAATAAAAAAGTACTGATCGGTTTTCATAGGATCAGCAATGGCGGACAAACTTCCACCATCGTGGAACCGCAAGAAGTGATGCGCCAAGCCGTGCTGAATGAAGCAAATTCTATTGTGTTAATTCATAATCATCCTTCCGGGAATAACCGGGCTTCTACGGCAGATATCCAGCTCACGAAGCGCTTGCGTGATTGCGGTAAATTATTCGGCATCCCCATTGATGATCATGTAATTATCGCCGGCTATAATTTTGTAAGCATGCGGAATGAAGGGGTTTTTGGATGATAGGAATATTCAATGATCAACAAGGAATGGCCAATCCAATAACGAATGAGGAGTGGTTAATGAAGAAGATTTTGAATGACAACTATTTAATACCAATATTTTCACCAGTATCGAAACAGCACGAAAAAACATGAAGGGTTAGATCATTCCTTGTTGATCATTGGTTATTGATCAGTTTTTCCGTCAGCATCTTATTGGCTTTGGGGAAGGGATATTGTTCCAGTTCCAATTTCTCAACCCATCGAACTTCCTGGCTTTCTTTGGGTTTGGGATTGCCAGAGGTTAGCCTGCATTTATATGCATGAAGTGTAATGGAGAAATGTGAATAAGTATGCTTTAACACCATGAATTCCTGATATGTTTTAACCCTCACACCGAGCTCTTCTTTTAATTCTCGCTCAACGGTTTCCCTGATTTTCTCACCTTCTTTCTGTTTACCACCGGGGAATTCCCATAGCCCTCCCAGCATTACATTTTCAGGGCGAAGGGCGATTAAAACTTTGTCATTTTCATCTTCAATAATGCCAACACCGATATGATGGTGAGGTTTTTTCTTTGCGGGTGATTTATAGGGGATAGTATTGGTTCTGGCAGTTTTTGCGGCCGAACATTTGGCTTGTACCGGGCAGCTTGAACAGGTAGGTTTGGTTGGTGTACAAACTACAGAACCCAATTCCATCAAAGCCTGGTTAAAATCGCCGGGACGTTTGGTGTCAATTAACTCGCTGGCAAATTCCTGTACCAGGTTTCTGGTTTTGTTGCTGCGCGTATCATCTTCAATACCAAAATAGCGGGTTAAAACGCGAATCACGTTTCCATCAACCACCGCATTCGCTTTGTTGAAGGCGATGCTTGTGATAGCGGCCGCTGTATAAGGCCCTATTCCTTTTAATTTGATGATTTCATCATAGTTCTGCGGCAATTTACCGCCATAGTTTTCAGCAACATCCCTGGAAGCAAAATGCAGATTTCGCGCCCGGCTGTAATAACCTAAACCTTCCCAGGCTTTTAAAACCTGCTGTTGTTCTGCTTTGGCAAGATCAAAAACCGTAGGAAATTGAGAAATAAAATTCTGAAAATACGGCCAGGCCTGATCCACCCGGGTTTGCTGCAGCATGATTTCAGAAACCCAAATCTTGTAAGGATCCAGCTCACCCCGCCACGGCATTTCCCGTTTATGATCTTTGTACCAGTTTAAGAGATTTGCAGAGAAATTGGAGTTATTCAAAATTTGCTCTTTCTAGCTATAAATAAAGATTCGAATGAATTACCGATGGTGCTAATCAGAATATTTGAATCGTGGGTGCAAAATTTACACAAACCACCTGACCATTTTTACTGACTATCCCTGGAGATATCCAACACTTTTATAGTCACATCAATAGAGGAAGCCGCTCCCATTTTATCGGTGGCAATCACCTTGAAGGTTGATTCCCCAATTTGCCGTTCGCTGGGTGTCCAGGTGAAAACCCCTGTATGTTCCTTAATATTGGCTCCCCTTGGGAGATCCACTCCAATATATCGAATTAACTGGCTGGAAGGATCTTCTGGATCTGTTGCTTTAAATTGTATGGTATATGGCTCATTAACTGCAATCGAAGAAGTCCTCATCGGGCTAAATCGTGGCGGAGAATTAAATGAGCGAACATCAGCGGTAAATCGCGTACTGTCGGTTTTCCCATCAGAGTTAGTAGCAATAATATTAAACCAATGGGTCCCGATCTGGTTTACATTCGGCTGCCATACAAAACCCTGCTTTCTTATTTTTGCACTTTTAATACCGGAGCGATAGGAAAATTCTACTTCATCAGCGGGATAATTTCCTTCAATTTCCAGAGAGAGCAGCAACGGGTTTGGATAGGTAAGAATCTGGTTCGGAATGTCATTTATTTTGAATGCCCCCGAAGCCTGGGATGTATTGATATTTTCAGGAGTTCCTAAAAAAACCTCGGCAACTTTATTATTTTCTGAGATCCATAACCGTTCACCGCTGTTCGTGATAAAATTACCGGCGGTCCCATCTTTTTTCCATTGCCTCAAGTTTCCAGAATTATCAGATACCCATACTTCGCCAGACTCGCTTCGGGCCAGTAACTGGTTTTTCCAAAAAATTACTTCAGAAACCGGTTCTTCAATAGATCCAATTTTTTTACCAATTCCTGAAGTATTTATTTCAAAAATATCACCCGAAGCGGTGCTGCCCCAAACTTTTTCATTATCCAGGAAAATTTTCTCCAGCGGATTTCTTAAGGAGATCCTTGATGAAAGTTCGAGATTATCGTCTACAGAATTGAAAACTAAAACCGAAGGGTTATCAGTTAGTACAAAAAGTTGTTTACTCAGGTCAGAAGACTTTATATCTACTACCGAAGCTCTGCCGATTTCATTTTTGGCTGCAAATTGCACGGTAGAATCAACAGATTCAGGAGATTCAAGAGAAACAAATCCCAGCCCTTCATTTCCCAGAGCTATATACAGATTGTCGTTAATGCGTGCAGCAGCGCGTGGCTCTACCGGTAATACTGTGGCTGAGTACACACCTAAAACAGAAGTGGGTTCAAGCACCGTAAGCCGACGCGAATCACCAAATAAATAAGCAAAGCGGACATCTGCCATAATTTTATCCCCTCGCCGTTGCATTCCCGTAGATGTATACAGCCACTGTAAGGAATCAGGATAGGTACGAAAAACAGCCATTCCTTCCTCATCAGAAAGGAGGTAAAGGTGTGATGATGAAGCCTGCATCGTAATCACTTCAGGAATTTCCATCAGTTGGCTATAATTTTGCACAAGCTTATTCTGCGCCTGTGTTGTAATCCCGCAAAAAAGCAGGCCAATAAAAGTCAGAATTAATTTATGGGTGAAGTTCATAGATTTTTTATAACCAGTTATGAATTTTGTACCAATGAATGGTTCGGGAAATTCCCTCTGCCAATGAAACTTGTGGTTCGAAACCTAGTTCTTTTTTTGCTTTATCGTTCGAGCAGGTCCACTCTAAAATCATCTCATTCGCTTTTTCCTTGTTGATAACGGGATACTTGCCAAATAATGATGCCACACCTTCAATAACTCCGGCCGCTTTTTTAACAAGCTGTGGTTTTATTTTTATGGGGATAGCATTTTTACCCATCACTTTTCCCGTAATTGATCGTATCTGGTTCCACGAATGAATTCCCTCGCCTGAAATAAAGTAGGTGTGAATACCTGAATCTTGTTTTTTGGCGGCTTTTAAAATTCCGTCCACTAAATCATCCACATACACCATTGAGAGGCGGGGATTGTTCCCATCTCCCACAATTGGACATATTCCTTTCGAAAATGTCTGGAAAAATGAAAATATCTGATCTTCCCTTGGCCCATATACTGCAGGCGGCCTCAGAATCTTGATACTGCAATCACTACCCGACAACTTTCGTATCCGATCTTCCATCTGTTTTTTAGATTTACCGTACATGCTCACAGGATGCATGTCTTCATCCTCGGTAATTGGATTTCCCGAACTTGGCCCGGCTGCGGCAAGAGAGGATAAAACCACTATATTTTTCACCCCTTTTTTTTGTGCAATTCGCACCAGGTTTTCCGTTGCATCCACATTGGCATAGGTAAATTCTTTTTTTGATGGAGCTTTTACAATGGCCGCAATATGGAATAAAACATCCACACCCTCCAGTCCTTTCGATAGCGCTTGAAGATTTTGAAGATCCCCTGGAATTTTTTTGTACTCTAACCCGGAAAGCCATTTTTCCTTACTTCTGACCAGGCATTTTACCTCGTCATACTCTTTGGATTTGATGAGCGCTTCAACCAAATGACTTCCAATAAAACCTGTTCCGCCGGTTACAAAGGCTACCATTAAAATGTCTATATTTAGAGATTATTTCGATTAAAAAAGAGACAATAGAGATCTATTATCGCAGCGCGATTAAGATACAAATCTACCATCTGCTTTTAAATTTTTATGAAAGAATTACGTGTAGCCCTTTTTACGGGAAATTACAATCATATCAAAGACGGAGTATCACTTACTTTAAACCGGCTGGTGGCTTTTTTAGAACAACAGGGAATTCCGGTATTGATTTTTGGCCCCACTGTAAAAGAACCTGCTTTAGAGCATAACGGCAGAATGGTTTCTCTGCCATCTATTCGAATGCCGGTGTCAGGAAGGGGGGAATACAGGGTGCCCATTGGCCTTTCCAGCCAGGCCGAAAAAGAGCTTGAGGATTTTGACCCTACTTTAATTCACATTGCCACACCCGATTTATCAGGTTATAAAGCTCTGCAATGGGCAAGGCGAAATCGTGTGCAGGTGGTATCATCTTACCACACACACTTCACCAGCTATTTTGAATATTATGGGCTGACACCAATTGAATTCCTGGCCTGGAGATATTTTAGCTGGTTTTATAATACCTGTACCCATGTGTATGTTCCGTCACAATCAATGATAGATGAGCTGTTAACACATGATTTTAAAGAAAACATGAAAATATGGGCACGTGGAGTGAATACCCAGCTTTTTTCACCACAAAAAAAAGATGAGGAATGGCGGAAAAAAGCCGGATTTAAGAAAGACGATATTGTGGTGACCTTTGTCTCTCGCCTGGTTTGGGAGAAGGAACTTGCAACTTTTGTGCAAAGCGTGAAGCAAGTAGCCGTTAAAAACAAAAAAGTAAAAGCATTGATTGTGGGTGACGGCCCTATAAAAAATGAACTTCAGGAGATGATGCCGGAAGCACATTTCACCGGTTTTCTGGAAGGCGAAGCTTTAGCCAAAGCCTATGCCAGCAGTGATGTTTTTCTATTTCCTTCGCACACCGAAACCTTTGGCAATGTTACACTGGAAGCTATGAGCAGCGGTCTTCCATGTTTGGTGGCAGATGCAACTGGAAGTAAATCTTTAGTTGAAGATGGTGTAAACGGCCTTTTGGCAATACCAGAGAATAAAGCCGATTTTAGCCGGAAACTCGGAGATATTGTTTCCGATCATAAGCTCAGAGAAAAGATGAGTGCAGCATCACGAAGAAAAGCATTGCACTATGAATGGGATGAAATTAACGGCCGTTTACTGGAAAATTATAAAGAAGCATTAACACTGCCTGTTCCGGAAAAGAATTACTAAAGAACCGATGGGCCAAAAATATTTTTATGAAAATTATTGATGTAGCAGAATTTTATACCGATCAGGGTGGTGGTGTAAAAACGTATATAAATCAGAAGTTAGAAGCAGGAGCACGGCTTGGGCATGAAGTGGTAATCATAGCTCCGGGACAAGAATGGGGAGAAGAAGAACGGCATGGCGGACGTGTGATTTGGGTGAAAGGGCCAAGGCTGCCAGTAGACTGGCGGTACAATATACTGTGGCGGGAAAATGCAGTGCATCAGATTTTAGATAAAGAAAAACCGGATGTGGTGGAAGGCTCATCGCCATGGACCGGCGGCTGGTTTGCCGGACGATGGAAGGGGGATGCGGTAAAAACTTTCATTTTTCATCAGGATCCGGTTGCAGCTTATCCGCATGTATTTTTAGGAAATGCACTGGGAACCCAGCGGGTAGATCAACTTTTTGGCTTTTATTGGAAATACCTGGAAAAACTGAGTAAAAAATTTAATGCCACTGTTGTAAGCGGGAAGTGGCTTGCGGATAGAATTGGCAAACATGGTGTGCAAAATCCTGTTCCTGTTCCTTTTGGGATCAATAAGTCTTTCTTCTCACCCGAAAGGCGTAACCTCAAACTTCGCGCACAATTATTGGAAAGTATGGGATTGCCCGAAACGGCCTCTTTGTTAATTGCAATCAGCCGCCATCACCCCGAAAAAAGGCTGGGAACTATGATTGATGGTTTTGAAGCAGCATCACAAAAAAAAGAAATGGGATTGCTGGTATTTGGTGACGGGCCTTTAAGAAAATATGTGGATTATAAAGCCCATAATATTAATAACTTGAAGTTGATGGGCTTCACTGAAAACCGTGATGAGCTGGCAAATATTTTATCTTCATGCGATTATTTCGTGCATGGATCAGCCGCTGAAACCTATGGAATTGTGGTAGCTGAGGCCGTTTGCAGCGGTTTACCGGTGGTGGTTCCCCACCTGGGAGGTGCCGCCGATATTGCCCAGCCAGAACTTGCAGAAACTTATACAGCCGGAGACTCAAAAAGCTTTGCAAATGCTCTTTTAAAGTTAATATCCAGAGATCGAAATGAACTTGTAGAAGCCTGTAAAGAAGCTGCAAATAATAGCATTGGAACTATAGAAGAGCATTTCGAATTGTTGTTTTCAGAGTATGAAAGATTAATTGAATTAAAAAAAAGTTAATTAGATAGAAATAACCGACTGCTAAATAGTGGATAAAAATTTCGGGGATTTCAGTAGCTGAAAGATAATTTTCTTATCTTGCTAAATCATCACAATGCAGCCGTCGGTTTAAACCTTCTTATCCATAATTTGATGGAAATTTAATACTGGCTATATTTCGCTGTTTATTTCGAATCTTTGTAAAGGAATACCGAATGGCCGATAATAAATCAAGCGCCACAAAATCAGACATTTTTTCCAAAGCCTTTAATTTCACTAAGGCAGAAGAAGTTAAAAAAATGGGGCTATACCCTTATTTTAAGCCCCTTGAAGCCACAGATGGAACTATTGTAGAAATTGAAGGCCGAAAAGTAATAATGGCCGGTTCTAACAATTACCTGGGCCTTACAAACGATACCCGTACCATAAAAGCTGCACAAGATGCATTAACAAAATATGGCACAGGTTGTACCGGGTCACGTTATTTAAATGGCACTTTAGACAGCCATCTAATGCTTGAAGAAAAGCTTGCTGCTTTTATGGGTAAAGAATCCTGCGTGCTTTTCAGTACCGGCTATCAGACAAATGAAGGCTCTATTCAAACTATCGCAGGCCGAAATGATATTATATTTTCCGATAAGGAAAATCATGCCTGTATTGTAGTTGGAACCTTGGTTTCAAATGCGAAAACAGTTCGCTATCAGCATAATGACATGGATCAGCTTCGAAAGATGCTGGAACGTGCCGACCCCGATGCCGGAAAAATAATTATTACGGATGGCGTTTTTTCCATGTCGGGCACATTGGCAAAAGTGCCTGAGCTTCTTAAGCTTGCTAAAGAATTTGATGCCCGTTTATACTTGGATGATGCTCATGCTATTGGAGTTATTGGTGATGGAGGCCGGGGTTCTGCATCGGTTTTTGGATTGACCGAAGAAGTAGATTTAATCAGTGGTACATTTTCAAAATCATTTGCTTCGTTAGGTGGTTTTTTAGTGGGAGACAGAGCCATAATAGAATATATCAGGCATCATTCCCCCGCACATATTTTTAGTGCATCAATGCCACCGGCCAATGTTGCTACTGTTTTAAAAGCTCTTGAAATCCTTCAGGAAGAACCTTGGAGATTAGCCCGCTTGGAAGAAATTGCCAATTACATGAGAAAAGAACTTCGTGGATTGGGCTTTAATGTTTGGAGCAGCCAAAGTCCGATTATCCCAGTAGTAATTGGTGAAATGATGGATTGCTTTAAATTCTGGAAAGATCTTTTTGAAGCAGGTGTTTACGCAAATGCTGTAGTGCCTCCTGCTGTTCCAAAAGGTCAGTCTTTGCTGCGTACCAGTTATATGGCCAGCCATACAGACGAACATCTTGATCAGATTCTGGAGGCTTTCCGAAAAGTGGGTATTAAAAATGGTATCATTGATCGTAATGGCCACTCGGCTATTGAACAATAATTAATTCACCTTAAATGAATAGTTCGGGCGTCACCTTCGTTTCTTCAAAAGAGGAAAAGAAACGATTTATTGAGTTACCCTACCATCTATATAAAGAGGAAGAGCATTGGATTCCTCCTCTGAAAATGGATCAGAAAAAACTCATCGATGAAAAGAAAAATCCATTCTTCGATAATGCAGAAATAGCCCTTTTTCTGGCTGAAAAGGATGGTAAAGATATTGGACGAATTGCAGCAATCATTGACCATCGCTACAATGAATTTCACGGTACTAAAACCGGTCATTTCGGTTTTTTTGAATGCATAGATCATCAACATACAGCTGACTTACTATTTCGGGTTGCTTCTGACTGGCTCCGCGATAAGAAAATGGAAGATGTGATGGGTCCGGCAAGTCCCAGTATGATGGACACCATTGGCGTTTTAATTGATGGCTTTGAGAAAGATCCCTACATCCTGATGCCCTACAACTTTGCCTATTATGATAAATTGATACAAAAGGCTGGCTTCTCTAAAGAAATGGATATGTACGCTTACATCGTAGACTCTGAAACTGTATCCCTTGACCGCATGAACCGTGCCCTGGATATTGTAAAAAGAAGAATGCCCGACCTGGAAATTCGTCCGGTAAACCTTCGGAAAATGAAAGATGAGATCAAAATTATCCGGGAGATTTATAATGAAGCATGGAAAAAGAATTGGGGTTTCATTCCTCTAACAGAAAAAGAATTTGCGGCTGCGGGAAAAGACATGAAAATGATCATTAATACAGATTTTGCTCATGTTGCGGAACTTGATGGCGAGCCTATCGCTTTTTCCATTGGATTTCCCAATATCAATGAGATCCTAAAAAAAATGGATGGTACTTTATTGCCCTTTGGCTTTTTGAAAATTCTACTTGGCAGGAAAAAAACCAGAGGATTAAGAACTGCATTAATGGGTGTTTTACCGGAATATCAGGGTAAGGGAATTGATGCACTGCTTCATCAAAGATCTATAAAAAATGGTCTGGAAGGTGGTATTACCATTGAGTCGGAGCTAAGCTGGATTCTGGAAAGCAATAAAGAGATGATTCGTGTGGCAGATCGTATTGGAGGAAGCCGGGATAAAACCTACCGGATGTATTTTAAAGCGTTTAAATAAAAGAAAAAACCTCCACGGATTCTCAACTTTTGGAGGATTCACTTCAATTGAACTGGCACGCTCCGCTCCGACGCAAATATTAAATAGAGGGCGATCTATTTTACAAACCTCCAGGTCTTGGGAGACCTCAGAGGTTTTTTCTTATTTATGGGGGAACATATGTTTCTTGAATCCAACAATCCATCAGACGGACGGAAAGTCATTAGATGGATTCTCCATCGGATGACAGGTTTTTATCTCCCATTTCCCCAAAAATCCACCTCTATTTTCCTTATCTTTTTTGCCTGAGTCAGTAATTCTTATTATCACTATAAATAATTAAAACATGAGCGATTTTCGTACCGAGAAAGATTCCATGGGTGAAATTAAAGTTCCAAAAAATGCTTTATATGGTGCGCAGACACAACGTGCACATGACAATTTCCCCATAAGCGGTATCAGGTTTAGCAGGGAATTTATTGAAGCTCTTGGGCTTATTAAGAAAGCAGCTGCTAGCGTAAATGGAGATTTGGGATTGCTTGATGAAGGAGTTGTAAAGGCAATAGAAGCCGCCTCCGGGGAAGTTATTGAAGGATTTCATGATAAAGAATTTGTGATCGATATTTTTCAGACGGGCTCTGGTACTTCCACAAATATGAATGCCAATGAAGTGATCGCTCATCGTGCCAATGAATTGAAAACAAATGTTGATGAGACAATTCATCCCAATGATCATATTAACTTTGGACAAAGTTCGAATGATGTAATACCCACCGCAATACGTGTGGCAGCAGTTTTGTCTGCTAAAAGAAATTTGATCCCGGCGCTTAAGCACCTTCAGAATACGTTCCATAAAAAAGGAAAAGAATATGCCGAGGTAGTGAAAACCGGCCGCACACATTTAATGGATGCCATGCCGGTAACTATAGAGCAGGAATTTGGCGGATATGCACGTCAGGTAGAATTGGGAGTTGAACGTGTGGAATCTGCCCTGCAAAGAGTTAGTGAATTACCACAAGGCGGCACCGCAGTGGGAACCGGAATTAATACGCATAAAGAATTCGGTAAGAAATTCGCCGGAAAAATATCACAATTAACCAAAGAAAATTTCCGCGAAGCAGAAAATCATTTTGAAGCACAGGCCACAGTGGATGCCCCGGTAGAATTGAGCGGACAGTTAAAAACCATTGCAGTTGGGCTAATGAAGATTGGCAATGATCTCCGCTGGATGAATTCCGGCCCCAATAGCGGAATTGGTGAAGTCCGGCTTGCGGCATTACAGCCGGGGTCATCCATCATGCCGGGGAAAGTGAATCCGGTGATAGAAGAGTCGCTGACAATGGTGTGTGCGCAGGTTATTGGAAACGATACGGCTGTAACAATTGGCGGACAGGCCGGGAACTTTGAGCTGAATGTAATGCTTCCTGTAGTAGCGCATAATCTGTTGCAATCTATACAGATATTGGCAAACGCGGCTCGTAATCTTGCTGATCGCTCGATCTCAAAATTAACCGTTCGCACAGAAGAAATTGCTGATATGGTTGGCAGAAATCCAATCCTGGTAACAGCTTTAAACCCGATTATTGGTTATGATCTTGCAGCAAAAATTGCAAAAAAAGCCTTTGCTGAAAGCCGGCCGCTAAAAGATGTAGCCAAAGAGATGACGGATCTTTCAGATAAAGAGCTTGATAAAGCATTAGATCCTATAAAAATGACCAAAGGTGGATTTACAGAATAGTTTGCTATAAATGACGATTGACTCTGGTAAATAATCCTTGAACAGAAGATGCCTTCATGATGTACCACGGCATCTTTTTTGAAAATGAATTTTAATATGGGTAAGGAGTTTTTATAAAAAAGCGCTTTTCCGTATACTATCGCCCCGTTTGGAAGGGCGCTTTTCCAGAAATTATTTAATACGATCAATAATGGCCGAAGTAAAAGATAAAAAGACAAGTAGCAAGTTTACCGCAGCTCAAAAAAAAGAAGTCCTCGACGACTTTAAATTGGGATGGGTAAGCCGGCACATGTCTTTAGTGGGTAGAAAAGAGGTGCTATCTGGAAAGGCTAAATTCGGAATTTTTGGTGATGGGAAAGAACTTCCGCAGATTGTAATGGCCAAGCATTTTCAGAATGGGGATTTTCGCTCCGGTTATTACCGCGATCAGACTTTCATGCTTGCTATAGGCGGTTTAACACCACAACAGTTTTTTGCACAGCTTTACGCGCACGCAGATGTGAAAGCTGATCCACATTCGGCAGGTCGGCAAATGAATTCCCATTTTGCCACCCGGTATATAGATGATGAAGGAAACTGGCTTAATCAAACCAAAACAAAAAATACTGCATCCGATATTTCACCCACAGCCGGACAGATGGCTCGTTTACTGGGATTGGCACAGGCATCAAAAGTGTACCGCAATGTTGATGTATTGAAAGGCAAAGAATGGAAGAAGTTTTCCAACAAAGGAAATGAAATAGCTTTCGGAACAATTGGGGATGCCAGTACCTCGGAAGGTGTTTTTTGGGAAACTTTAAATGCAGGTGGTGTTTTACAGGTGCCGATGGTGGTTTCTGTGTGGGATGATGGCTATGGTATTTCAGTCGCAAAAAAATATCAAACCACAAAAGAAAGCATTTCAAAAATATTAAGCGGCTTTCAGCGCACTAAAAAGGAGAATGGTTACGAAATTCTCACCGTTAAAGCTTGGGATTATGAAGACCTGGAAAATACCTATTCCAAAGCAACCAAAATTGCCCGGAAAGAACACGTGCCGATTTTAATTCATGTTCAGGAAGTTACACAGCCACAAGGCCATTCCACATCTGGTTCTCACGAGCGGTATAAATCGGAAGAACGCTTGAAATGGGAAGTAGAATATTGCTGTTTGGAGCGTTTCTGGAAATGGATTATTGAAAATAAAATAGCGAAGCATAACGAGCTCGATGCGCTGAAAGATCAGGCACAGAATGAAGTTAATGAAGCAAAAACAGCCGCATGGAAAGCCTTTCTTGATCCCATCAAAGAAGAAAAGGCGAATGTAGTTGAGATGATTTCCAACCTGCAAGAGGAAACCGGAAATGAGAAACTGAGTGATTTTTCCAGGAAATTAAAATCTTATCCAAACGCCACGCGAAAAGATGTTTTATCTGGGGCAAGAAAAGCTTTGATTGCTACTGCCGGTAGCGAAAACTCTGTTCGGAAGGATTTACTGGATTGGGTGGAAAGTTATAAAGAAGTAAATAACGAACGATATAACTCGCATCTTTACAGCGAAAGCTCCAACTCTCCGTTGAATGTAGAAGAGGTGAAACCCGAGTATAACAGCGATAGTAAAAAAGTTGACGGCAGAATGGTAGTGCGTGATAACTTCAATAAGCTCTTCAACAAATATCCAAATACACTTGTTTTTGGAGAAGATGCCGGAAAACTCGGGGATGTAAATAAAGGACTGGAAGGGCTTCAGGATATTTATGGTGAAGTTCGTGTAAGTGATACCGGCATCCGTGAAGCTACCATTCTGGGCCAGGGTTTGGGTATGGCAATGCGTGGGCTCCGGCCCATTGCCGAAATTCAGTACCTGGATTATTTACTATATTGCTTTCAAGGGATAAGTGATGATCTGGCAACCCTGCGTTACCGTACCAAAGGCGGGCAAGCTGCTCCTCTTATAATTCGCACCCGGGGCCATCGCCTGGAAGGCATCTGGCATTCCGGTTCACCCATGGGAATGATAGTAAACGGAGCACGCGGCGTTCATCTATGTGTGCCCAGGAATCTCACCGAAGCCGCCGGATTTTATAATACCTTGCTTCAGGGAGATGATCCTGCCATTGTTGTCGAGCCGTTGAATGGATATCGTTTGAAAGAAGAGCTGCCTTCCAATTTAGGGGAATTTACCACACCGCTTGGTAAAGTTGAGGTAGTGCATGAAGGAACAGACATTACTGTTGTGTCTTATGGTTCAACCTTTAATATTATAGAAAGAATAGTTCCTGAGCTTGCAGATGTGGGTATTTCTGTAGAGTTAATTGATGTACGGACATTGATGCCGTTAGATTTAGATCACCAGATCGGGAAATCAGTGAAGAAAACCAACAGGCTGTTAATTGTTGATGAAGATGTGCCTGGTGGAGCTTCTGCTTATATAATGCAAAATGTGCTAAAAGAGCAGGATGGCTATTTTAATTTCGATTCTGAGCCGGAGTGTTTAACTGCAAAAGAACACCGGCCTCCTTATGCATCAGATGGGGATTACTTTACTAAACCAAACGCGGAAGATATCTTTGAAAAGATCTATGAGATCATGAGGGAGTCGGAACCGGATAAATTTCCGAAAATTTATTAATCACAGATTGTGGATTTAGGGATTCTAATTCCAAGTTACCTCCCAAATTTTCTGCGTATATAAAAACAGAGAGTTAAGTTTGGAGATCGGCTCGTTATTTTCTCCACTCATTTACTGCAACAATGCTTTAAAAACATCTGCGAAATCCCTAAATCCACAATCTGTGATCAAACCAACCCCCGCGCCTTCAGCTCCAGGTATTTATTAATAGCATTCACCGACAGTTCTTTGGGAGGAGTGAGTATTGTTTGAATGCCATGCTGATTTAAAGCCTTTACAATCTGTTTTTTTTCAAAGCTGAATTTTTCTGCGATTGTTTTGGTATAAATCTGTCCTATAGTTTTTGATTCTTGATGAAGCAATTTACTAAGCTCCGTGTTTTTAAAGAATATCGTAACCAGCAAATGGTCTTTGGCAATACGCTGTAAGTATGGAAGTTGCCGCTGCATGGATGAAAGCGTCTCAAAATTGGTATACAGTAAAACAAGGCTTCGTTGATTTACATGCTTTCGCAGGGAAACCAACAATCGCTCATAATCCGATTCCATAAAGGTGGTTTCCAAACCATAAAGGGCTTCCTGAATACGCTGAATATGTACCCGCCTTTTCTCAGGTTTCACGACAACCGAGTCTTTGTTTGAAAAAGTGATTAAACCTGCTTTATCGTCTTTTATAAGAGCAATATTTGAAATAACGAGACTGGTATTTATGGCATAATCGAGCAGATGCAGCCCTTCAAAAGGCATTTTCATCACGCGGCCCATATCTATTATATTGATCACATTTTGTGAACGTTCATCCTGGTATTGGTTCACCATCAGTGAATTTGCACGAGCTGTGGCTTTCCAATTGATCGACCGGACATCATCGCCGGTTACATATTCTTTTATCTGATCGAACTCCATGGTGTGCCCGACTCTCCGGATTTTTTTGATGCCAATGTCTGTAAGCCGGTTCGAAATGGCGTACATCTCAAACTTGCGCATCTGAATGAAGGACGGATAAACCGGCACTCTGGTACCTGCTTTAATCCTGATTTTTCGCCTCATAAATCCAATCCGTGATACGGCAAAAATATTAATATCCCCAAAATCATACTCCCCGCGCTGTGTTGGCCGTAATTTGTAAGTGTACTCTTTCTCCGAATTTCCCTCAATATTCGCTTGTATGCTGAAATTCCTAAGTTGAAACTGGTGCGGGATTTCATCTATAACCTCCACCTTCACCGAAAAATTATACTGGTTGGTGAGATGAATCCGAATTACATTTTCATCTCCATTCGAGAGTCGGCGGGGAACTATTCGTTTTCCATTTACTGCTTCTTTCTTACTGAACAGAAGGAGCATATCAACTACAAACAGAACCACAAAAATAAGGAACAGTATCTCGGCAATAGCACCCATCTCAGGCACAAAATATCCTGTCAGAAATACGATAGTCACTCCCGCCAATACCTGAAAAAACAGGTTACTCAGGTATATTTGGTGATAGATATTTGTCATAATATTTAGATAAAGTCGGGAGGTAAAAACCAATCGCTGAAATCTACAAAAAATCAGCCGTACCTACGGCACTTTCAGGTGTGGGGTTCATTTGTACCGGGATAAATCCCGGTGTTATAAAATTATTCGTGCCGCTGGCACTTTTGGGGATTCAAGTAAATTCCAGTATATCAACTTGTCTCCTTTTACAGTGATATAAGCTAAATGCCGTAGGCATGATTAATCTTGTTGCCACAGGCTTTAGCCTGTGGATATGTAGAACCCAAAAACAAAATGCCTTAGGCATGGCCGATATCTATCTTCAAATGAACTCGGTAAAAATATATTCTTCATTGAAATCCACCTCAAAGTTCTGCAACAATTTGATATACTCATCCCTGAAAGTCAGTTTTTCATGATGTTTTTCCTGATTTTTGATGTATTGATATACATTATTTATGTGTGAATGACTATAGGAAAAACATCCAAAACCAGATTGCCAAGAAAAGCGATGAGTAAGTTTTCCGCTCTCGTTTAGCCATTTTGATGATTTAGCTTTCACCGATTTCATTACATCTGAAATAGCAAGAGAAGGCTTCAATCCCAAAAAACAATGGATATGATCTTCTACACCATTTACTATGATAGTTTTGCAGCCTGTTTCATTTATAAGATTTCCAATTACCGCACATAATTCTTTTTTCCATTCCTTTTGAATCATGCCTTTTCGGTATTTAACAGCAAAAATAGTTTGCAGATATACTTGGTGGTATGTATTTGCCATAGGATTTAGTTTTTTTTAGGAGTTGTGGGAGGTTAAAACTTGCCGGTGAAAACTGCAAAAAAACTGCAAATATCGGCCGTACCTATGGCACTTTCAGGTGTGGGGCTTCATTTGCACCGGGATGAATCCCGGTGTTACAAATTGATCGTGCCGCTGGCACTTTTGGGGATTCAAGTAAATTCCAATATATCAACTTGTCTCCTTTTACAGTGATATAAGCTAAATGCCGTAGGCATGATTGATCTTGTTGCCACAGGCTTTAGCCTGTGGATATGTAGAACCCAAAAACCAAATGCTTTAGGCATGGCCGATATATACCGCTGGTTTATGGGCTTAAGCCCGCCATGGCTTAGCTTAAAAAGAGGTCTGACAAAAAATCCAAAATCCTTAAATTATCTAGGCACCTCTACTTTTTCTAAGATAATCTGGATTATCTGATCGGGGGTTACGCCTTCCATTTCCTTCTCGGGTGTCAGGGTGATTCGGTGCCGAAGTACAGGATTTATAACTTCTTTAACATCTTCCGGGGTAATGAAATCCCGCCCCTGCATGGCTGCCCAGGCTTGGGCTGCTTTCATCACAAAAACAGAGGCACGCGGTGAAGCTCCAATCGAAACTGAACTGCTGTTGCGCGTATTCTGAATGATTTGCGCAATATATCTCATCAACTCCGGCTCCACGTGAATGCCAGCGGAGACTTCCCTTTGCTTTACAATTTCTTCTGCTGAAACCAATTTATCGAGCTTGCTGATATCCAGTACATTTTTGCGGGAATAACTTCCGGCTAAAATCTGCACTTCTTCATCCAGTGATGGATAGGGGACATCGATCCGGAACAAAAACCGGTCGAGCTGTGCTTCCGGCAATCGGTAAGTTCCTTCGTGCTCAATGGGATTTTGTGTGGCCACTACCATAAAAGGTGCTTCCATCAGGTAGGTTTTTCCATCGATGGTGACCTGGCGCTCTTCCATAACCTCGAAAAGGGCAGCCTGTGTTTTTGCCGGTGAGCGGTTGATTTCATCAATCAGTACGATATTGGAAAAAATCGGGCCTTCCTTAAATTCAAAATCTGTTGTTTTGGGATTGAAAACAGAAGTTCCCAACACATCGGCTGGCATTAAATCCGGCGTAAATTGTATGCGGGAAAAATCTGAATTGATGGTTTGGGCAAGCAGTTTGGTGGTGAGGGTTTTTGCCACACCGGGAACACCTTCAACCAGAACATGGCCATCGGCAAGCAAGGCGGCAATCAACAGATCCACCATCTTTTTTTGGCCAACAATGATTTTGCCAATTTCCCTGCGGATATCCTCTACCAGTTTCTCAACGCCGGAAAGATCTGTTCTATTAGTGAAAGGTTGTGAATCCGAAACCTCTGTATCGGCGCCTGTATTTTGTGGATCAAGTTCTTCAGTGCTCATCGTTGGCTTTTGTTATAGAATCGGTCGATTCGTTGAGTTAAAAATTTCAATTCGTGTTGGGTAATTTTTTCTTTTTGTGAAGTCATTTCTATCAGGTCAAAAAGCGTCTGGATTTCGTTATTATTGACACCAGAACGGCTGGCGATATCTTTTACCAGAGACTCATCGAAGTGCGAAGTATCCAGGTCAAGATTGCCTCGAATATAGTCAAGAAAAAAACGAATTTTTTTGTCGGCAATTAGCTTGTGATCTCCCTTTTCGAGATAGAGATTTCCAATAGTTTGTGCAAATTCAATACTGGAATTTTTTGGAGGATCAATCACAGGAATTATTCGCTGCGATCGTTTTGCACGGAAAATCATAAACAAAACTATCCCTGCTAAACTTAAAAACCACGCCCATTTCAAATATCTTTGAGATACTATGTATCGAACAGCGCCACCTTCAGAAGCTCTTCCCGTTTTATAATATTCATCCCACACAACTTGCTGTACGGGAAGATAGGAGAGAGCGGTAAGTGCATAATCGGCGCCAAGAGAATCCCGCACAAAGTAATTAGTGAATAAAGTAGGATTAGCATGCAGAAATATATTCCCATCGCCCGAATTAATCTTTATAAAATTTGGATTCCCATCGCTGTTAATTCCAAGAATGGAGGTCCTGGAAGAATCAACACTTATAAAATGAGTTTCGGTTGTACTCTGAACGTAAGGCCAGCCTTTTTCTTTCTGGAGAGAAGGGTTTGTGAAATTGACATGAGAAGTATCCTCCCACAGAATATTTCCTCCTCCTAGAACTGGATTACCATAACGTGTAGCCAGGTTCAATGTATCTCCAAATTCACCTCCAAAAGTTCGCGCAGCTATAAATACGTTGCTTCCGTTTTGAACCTGATTAAGCAGGATTTCAGCTTCAAATTCATCGAGGCTAAAATTAGTATTTAGAAATAGCCAGTTTTTTTTTGCATTAACTGTATCTGCATGTTCAAAGATGGGATTGGTATTCACCGCGATTTCCTGCCCCGGAAAAACCGGCTCCAATAAATTATGGATGATATATCCGCCGTAGGGAATTTTTTCAGCAGCTGAAAAACTCTCTCTCCAATCCAGGGGTTTTGGTTTTAATATTTGGACGAGAATGAATCCAAGGACTAACGCTCCAAGAATAATGAAATATGTGCGCTCTTTTTTCATCATTGCGAGCTAGCCATCTCTTTAAACTGCTCATGGATTTCTTTCATCTGCTCAAAACCGGATTTTTCAATTTTAAAGTTTCCGTATTCCACATATTCATAAAACAATGTAAGGCGGAAAAAAAAGGGAGCCGTTGCATGTTGATCCAGCTCTCGCAGATAATCGTGATTGGTTTTATCGGGCTTTAAACTGATCAAACCTAAATTATTTAATTCCTGCAGTGTTTGGAGATAGAGAATTCGGACGGCGTCGGAGAATCGGTTTTCTGCAAGAGCTTCACCTAATAATTTATCGAGATCGGTTTTAGTGAAATTGGTTTCACCTGTTTTGAGCGAAATATTATTGGTTTTTTGCCTGGTAGAGAATGCAGATTGCAAATTCCCTCCCAAAAGTTGATTGATGAGTGCTACCAGCACAATTCCAAAAGTAGCAAAAAAGGCAAATTTGATAAAAAATGAAGCCCATTTATTATCAAGGATAGAAATAATGGTTTGAAACAGCCAGCGCTGAATTCTGGACCATAGGGTTTCAGGATTTTGCGCTGTTTCATTATAGGCGAATACCTGTTCGTCAGTTATTTCTTTCAGCGTTTGTTGGTCAGCTGTTCGCGGTGTTACTTCGCTGCTGTCGTGGGGGATTGTGGCTAAAGAATCTTGAGCAAAGGCAGAATTGAAGTTAACTAAAAGTAGAATGGCTCCGATTAGTAACTTTATGGCCAGGAAATTTCCCACTTCAATTTTCATTATTCAAAGATTCGCTATTCATATTCCCTGCGCCAGTTCCTCGATTTGTGAACGAAGTCCTTTTCCCTCTTTACGTTCAACCAGGTTGAAATAATGCAGGCTCATGGCGATGAGCAAAAGCACAGAAAAAAGTGATGCCACCACAATCAGCAATCCGTAGAAAATTCCCATACTTGTGCCCAATCCTCCACTTGCAGCATCAACACCGGAAGCACTCATAAAAGCCAGAAAAATTGAAAAGGGAATGATCAATACGTAAGACATAAACGTGGTTATGAAATACATCACCAAATACACAGCAAAGGTAAACCACCAATGGCCTTCCACTAAATCCCATGAACGGCTAATAGCTTCAAATGGATTTCTCTTTTCAAGAATGGCTACCGTTGGAGAAACAAATACTTTTATACCCACATAAATGCCGGGAATAATCAACAGCAAAAAAGAAAAACCAACGGCAAAAATTACCAGGAAGTACAGGCCGAGAAGCGTGAGGAAATTCCGGCCGAAATCTTCAAGCAGGTCCATTGTTTCGATTGTATCTGAGTTTCGTGCTAATTGCATGTGCTTCAGAGTTACTGTGAACAAGGAGCCTGATGCAAGAGCGAGAAGTAAAATACCGAGCCAGAAATCACCGCCAATCATCATGTCCATATTCTCCGGATCGTTGAATGCAGCTGAAAAAATAGAGGAATAAGCATTTCCCACAAGTGCTCCCGAAACCAGATAAAAAGGCAGCACAAAAAAGAGCAATCCCTTGCCAAGGGTTTTGTAGTGAATCCTGATATACACGAATGAGTCGGTTAAAATAGCACCCAGATCGCGGTATTTTTGTAAAGTAAATTCTTTCATTTATTTGATTTAATTTTAGCGGGTAGAAATACAAAGTAATAGAGAATGAATGCTAATGAACTTAAAATTATTATTAAGCTCAACCATAGGGGCATAGTAGTGTAGCGGGTGACAAAAGATTCCAGAAAACCCGCTGCAATAAATACAGGAACCAGCCCTACAATCATTTTCAGGCCTTGTTTGGTGGCTTTTATAAATGAATGTTTCCGGGAATAGGTGCCGGGAAAAAGAAATCCATTGCCAACTACAAAACCAGCCGCTCCGGCAATTACTATAGCGGAAAGTTCGAGCGTACCATGGATAAATATCACCAGTATAGCTTCCTGAAGCAAAGCATACTGTGCGAAGAAATGAAGAAAAGCACCTACCATTATTCCATTATTCAACATTACTAATCCCACACCTATTGAGGTGAGAAGTCCACTTGCAAAAGCATAGAAAGAAACCCGCACGTTGTTTGTAGTAATGGCGAAAAACATATCCATTTCGTCTGCTTTTTTATAAACGGCAAGTGGATCATTCTGCTCAATATTGCTGATGGTCATATTCACATAAGCATCCCCCATAATAAACCGCACAAAAGAAGGGTCATTTATAGAAGAGAGTACGCCAATTCCAATGGCGATCATAAAAACGAGAAAACTGTAAAGCAGCTCCTTTTGCTTATCTGCAAATAACTCCGGAAGCTCTTGCGTCCAGAATGTGATGAGCCGGTTTGTTTCTTCTTTTTTGGTGCGATAGATCTCATCATGAACAGCTACAGAGAGCTGGTTCAAGTATTCCTCCGTTTTGCTGCCTTCAAAGTTAGCCCTGGCGAAAGCAAGATCGGCGTTTAATTCGATGTACAACTCGGCGAGTTTATCGGGATCATCCTTTTTTTTGTCCTCCAGCAGCTGCTCGAACTCCTTCCATTTATCTGCATTTTTTCGCAAGAAGGCTACTTCTCTCATTTCAGGAAATTCGCTTTCGTTTTAACATTCATGGACATAACTTCATGCTCATTTTACAGCCAGAAGATAGTAAATAGTAGGTCTTCATTTTATCAAAACTATATAATTAGCAAATGATGGGATTTTAGTGAACCAAATTGAAACCAGCCAACATGTAAAGCTTAAATATGAACCTGCCGGAGTAGGTGAGCGGGTTCTGGCTTTTATCCTGGATGGATTTTTTATGGGTGTGTATTACCTGGTTGTAATCTGGATTTGGGGATATTTAAATTCTATCGGTTCTGGGGAAGGAGCAGGGAGTTCCACTTGGATATCCTATCTCATTTTGGTTTTGCCGATGATGCTTTACCATCTGATTATTGAGATACTATGGAAAGGCTATAGCCTGGGAAAAAAAATCGTCGGCATTCGTGTAGTAAAAATAGATGGTACCCGTGCAGATCTTAGCGGCTACCTGATTCGCTGGATATTTCGGCTTGTGGAAATCACCATGACCAGTGGTGTACTTGCTTTTGTGACTATCATAATGAATGGAAAAGGACAGCGTTTGGGAGATATTGTTGGAAAAACATGTGTCATAAAAGAACGGAAAAACGTAAAGCTGGAGAGTACTTTATTTGCTGATCTTGAGGAGGAATACGAACCGGTGTTTCAACAGGTTGCTGAACTTTCAGATAAGGATGTGGGTATTATCAAAGAAGTTTTAAATGCCCGAAGAAATTATGATTATGATACTTGGTTTCTAATGCTTCAGCGAACACGAAAGCTGGTGGAAGATAAGCTTGGGCTAACCCGCAGTGATATGAATGCTGAGGTTTTTCTGAAAACGGTGATTAAGGATTATAATGCCATCCATGGGGGTGAGAGATCCAAGATTTGAATCTTATATCAAAAAGAAATAAACCGATCTGCAAACACGGCAACCCATACAAGGGGAAGATAGGCAATGGAGGCGAACATGAGTTTTTTAGCGTTCTGTTTAGTTCGGTCCCGTCCAAATTTCATGGTATAGAATAGAAATCCGGCTGCAAAAATCAGGCTCAATACCAGAAAGATAATTCCTGAAATTCCCATTTGGTATATGGCGATGCTCACCGGGAACAGCAGAAATGTACAAATTAATGCCCAGAAAAAGGTTTTATGTCCCACCTTATCATTCTTGGGCAGCATCTTAAAACCGGCACTGGAGTAATCATCTTTGCACATCCAGGCGATTGCAAGTACATGAGGAACCTGCCATAGAAAAACAATTCCGAATAAAAGCCACATGCCCGGATCAGTAATATTACCGGTTGCTGCTGCCCACCCGCCAACAGGGGGAAGTGCTCCTGGAACGGCGCCAATGGCTATATTAAAGGCCGAAACTTGTTTCATGGGGGTATAAGCGGCTAAATAAATAAGCGTGGTTAGAAAGGAAACAGCGCCTGCTACCGGATTTACCATTAGTATCAGGTAAAATAATCCGGAGAAAATCAGTGTGAGCGAAAACATCATTCCGTTTTTAGAACTTACCCGATGATCGGCAATTGGACGCTTGGCAGTTCGTTTCATCAAACCATCAAGTTTACGTTCCATGAATTGATTATGGGCTCCGGTTCCAGACGCAATCAGCCATGTCCCGATCAATGCATGAATCATAATCAGAAAGTTGATTTCAGCGCCGCTCCCCAGAATAAATCCTACCAGCATACTTGCTAAAACAGCAATGGTAATACCGGGTTTTGTTAATTGATAATAATCGGAAACAACAGTGGAAAAGGATCTCCCAATGAGAATATTATCTTCAGCTGATTTCATGTAAATTTGATGAACAGATAATTAAAAAATAGCGCCTGAATTTAGTTATTATTACCCAAATTTGACAGCCATTAGATGATGAATTTAAACCTATTTCAGAAGACAGCCATAAC